>NZ_JAUTWR010000006.1:0-187708 GCF_031705515.1 Nesterenkonia sp. CL21 | reverse complement strand
TCGGGCGGGCCAGAACACGGAGCCAGCATCACCAGAACCAGCAGCAGCGTGATCGGCACGAGAGTCGTCGCCGTGCTGGCTGTGCTGGTCTGGGTGCTGGTTCACCCCGTCCTGGTCCTCCATGTCTCCCACGCTATCCACCTCCTCTGACGTCTCTGCCGGGGTGCCCGTCTCTGCCGTCCCTGCCGGGAAGCCCGTCCCGGCTGCCCTCTCGCGGGGATCCTGCCCCGGCTCCTCCTGGTGCTGTTCAGTCTTCCGGCACCCTCTGACACATCCCGGAGGAGCGGGACCAGCCGGCCAAAACGCACGGTCAGATCCGACCCCAGCCTCGGCCGCAGAACGACTCGAGCGGGGCCCCGACGATCTGTCGGCGACAATGGCGCCGACGTCGACGGGACCCCGCTCGAGGTGCCTCAGAGGTGAGATTCAGGCCAGGGCGGTCTCCAGCGGGAGCGCCTCCTCGCCCAGGGCGTGGGCCACCGGAGCGTGGGTGAGCCGTCCGTCGTGGACGTTCAGGCCGGCCGCCAGGTGCGGATCATCGGCCAGCGCCTGCTTCCAGCCCTTGTCCGCCAGGCGGAAGATATACGGCAGGGTGGCGTTGGTCAGGGCGGCGGTGGAGGTGTGGGGCACAGCGCCGGGCATGTTCGCCACGCAGTAGTAGATCTGCTCGCCGACGGGGAACGTCGGATCGGCGTGCGTGGTGGGGCGGGAGCCCTCGAAGCAGCCGCCCTGGTCGATGGCGATGTCCACCAGGACCGAGCCGGGCCGCATCTGGGAGACCATGTCCTTGGTCACGAGCTTGGGGGCGGAGGCACCCGGAATGAGCACCGAGCCGATCACCAGGTCTGCCGCGGCGACCTCCTCCGCGATGGTCAGGGTGTTCGAGGCCAGAGTGGTCAGCCCGCGGCCGGACATGGCAGAGAGCTCGCGCAGGCGGTCCAGGTTCAGGTCGATGACCGTCACGTCCGCGCCCATGCCATGAGCCGTGATGGCCGCCTGCTCGCCGGCCTTTCCGCCGCCGATGACGACGACCTTCGCCGGGCGTGCGCCGGGCACGCCACCGATCAGCAGCCCGGAGCCGCCCTGGGAATGCATCAGGTGGTAGGCGCCCACCTGTGCCGAGAGGCGCCCGGCCACCTCGCTCATCGGTGCCAGCAGCGGCAGGCCGGTGGGGCCGGTGACGGTCTCATACGCGATGGCGGTGACGCCGCGCTCCTTCAGGGCGGCGGCGCACGCCGGCTCCGCGGCCAGGTGCAGATACGTGAACAGCACCTGACCCTGACGCATGCGGGGGAACTCCTCGGGCTGCGGCTCCTTGACCTTCAGCACCAGCTCGGCCCGACCCCAGACGTCGTCGACGTCGGGCACCAGCTCGGCGCCGGCACCGCGGTAGTCCTCGTCGGAGAACCCTGAACCTTCCCCGGCCCCAGCCTGGATCAGCACGGTGTGCCCGCGGCGGGTGAGGTCGACGGCGCCGGCAGGCGTCAGCGCCACGCGGAACTCGTTGTTCTTGACTTCGGTCGGGACTCCGATGATCATCTGGTCTCCTTGCTCCGCCTCCCTTGTGAGGCTGCGGTCGCTGGTGGTCTGGGCGGCGGAGTCGGGCTGAGGTGCGGCGCGGGAGTGGACCGGACGACGTCGTCGTCGGCTGATCCGGGCGCTGGTGCCGCAGTCCGCCGGCCTGGGGGAGGTGGCCCCGGGCTTCACAAGGTTATGGCCCGGCGTGAGGTCCTGCCAAGTGCCGGCGTCACCTGTCGACATGGTCCTTGGATCCGCGTCATTCCGGGGGAGAGGGCTCCGGCCACGTCGCGCACGCGTCAGTGTGGTCGGTGCGGCGGCGCCGTGTGGCAGGCTGTAGTCATGCTCGAAGGACTCGTCGCGGAAGGTGTCGCCACCGGGGTGGCCTTCGTCCTGCTGCTGGTCGGCATGGCCGGAGTGGTGCTCCCGGTGCTGCCGGGCAGTCTGCTGATCATCGTCACCCTCCTGGCGTGGGCGGTGCTGCTGGGAGGGCCTGCGGTCTGGACGGCTGCGGTGATCGGCATGGTGCTGGCCACGGCTGGCTGGGCGGCGTCCACGGTGCTCACCGGACGGGCGCTGCACCGTGAACGGATTCCCCGTGGCCCCATCCTCGTCGGCGTCGTGGCGGCCCTCGTCGGGCTGGTTTTGCTGCCTCCGTTGGGTCTCTTCCTCGGCTTCGCGCTGGGACTCTTCGGCGCCGAGTTCATCCGGCGCGACCGTGACTGGCAGGCTGCCGCGCAGGCCAGCCTTGCCGCGCTGCGTGCCATGGGGCTGGGCATCCTGGTGGAGTTCGGCCTCGCCGGCCTCGCAGTGTCCAGCTTTCTGATCGGGACGCTCGTCCACCTGCTCACCTGAGCAGGGCCGCGCCGACGGTGAGGGACACTATGGCGGAAACCCCTGTCGTTCTCCGCCCGACGCGACGCTCACCAGGGACGATGTCTGCGGTGCTCCGCTCCTCGTCCGGTTCCTTCAGGGTGTCGGACGGCACAGATGTGGGCTATCTTGGCTGTCTGGACACACGCTGGATCTCGCCGTGCGCGGCGCCGCTGACATGCGCGCGGCGGCCGCGCCGAGTGATCGCCGGACGGAGGACGCTGTGGAGGCAGAGCGCGAGGAGGCCCCCGTGCGCGAGGGTGCCGACGCGCCAGAGCCGCATATCTCCTCGCCGGTGCTGATCCTCGCCGGCCCCTCTCCGGCGGTCTCCGAGCTGACGCAGCGCCTCAGAGGCCTGGACGTGAAGGTGCTCCACGCGCCCACCCCGGACTCGGCCCGGCACCTCATCACAGAGGAGCAGCCACAGCTTCTTGTGGTGGACGCCCGGTCCAGCCGACGGATCCCGGGGGTGGAAGAGACCGTGCCCGAGCTGCGTCGGCTCATGGAGGACGCCGCGGCCCTGGTGTGGTTCGACGCCGACGTGGAGTTCGCCGCGGTGACGGCGCTGTGCGAACCCGTGGACGACCACATGGCGTCTCGGATCGACGTCGAGGAGTCGCTGCGGCGTCTGCACTTCCTCACCGGGCGGCTGCCGGAGCGTCGCGAAGGTGAGCGGCTGGTGGTGGGAGACCTGCAGATGGACACCGCGGCACGCACCGTCCGGCGCGGAGAGAAGGACATCGACCTCTCCGACACCGAGTTCCGCCTGCTGCGGCTGCTGATGCGTCACGCCCGCACGGTGCTGCCGAAGACGGAGATCCTCCAGCAGGTGTGGGAGTACGAGTTCGCCGGCCAGGCGAACATCGTGGAGCTCTACATCTCGTATGTGCGGAAGAAGATCGAAGCGGACATGCCCCGCATGATCCACACGGTTCGCGGTGCGGGCTACGTCCTGCGTCCGGCTGAGCCCCCACGACCCGTCGACGGTCCATCCGACGGCCCGCCCGACGAGGAGGCGCGGGATGAAGCTGGAGGGGATGCTCAGGATGACGGCGCTCCGGCGAGGACGAGCGACCCCGACACCGCTGATTACTGATAAGTAGGTTCTGTGGCAGACTGGATGCCATGCATGTGATCTTCCGCACCCTCCTGACCCTGCTGCGCGCTCGTCGCCGCCCGCCGCTCTCGCCCTGGGAGACCTCCACGGTCACGCTGCGCGCGCTGCCCACGGACATCGACATCGCCATGCACATCAACAACGGGCAGTACTTCTCGCTGTTCGACCTCGGCCGCTTCGACCTCATGGCGCGGGCAGGTCTATGGCGGCGTATGCGTGAGCTCGGGTGGTCGCCGGTGGTCCAGGCGGAGCAGATCACCTTCCGCAAGTCGGTCACCTTCCTGACCCGCTTCGAGATCCACACGCGCATGCTCGGCATGGATGAGAAGAGCATCTACTTCGAGCAGCGCGTCGTCGTCGACGGCGAGATCTACGTCCGCGCCCATATCGCTGCGCGACTGCTGTCCGGCTCCGGACCGGTGACCAACGAGCAGATCCTGGATGAGATCCGCGGCCTCGGTCATGAGACCCCCGCCGACCTGGACGTCGGCGAGGAGCTGCGCCGGTGGCGGGAGTCAGCGGCACTGCCTTCGAGCAGGAAGCCGGCGCCGAACGTGTGGTGAACCGCGGATCAGCTCTGACCAGGTGTCAGAGTGGTGTCATGCGGAATGTCTTCAGCATCGATCTCGGTCTTCTCCTGCTCCGCCTCGCGGCGGGCATCCTCCTGCTGGTCGGCGGCCTGCGCAAGGCCACCTGGCTCGGTGTGGACGGCTCGAGCGAGTATGTCGCCGGGCTCGCCGTCCCCTTCGCCGAACATCTCGGGGCTGCCATGGTGTTCACAGAGATCATCGGCGGCGCACTGCTGACGCTTGGGCTGATGACGCGGGTCGCGGCCGCTGTGCTCGCGCTACTCTCGGGCATGGCGGCGTTCCTGCTGCTCGACGGAGGTACCGTCTTCGTCAGCGTGCACGGGTGGAATGAGCCGTTCCTGCTCCTCCTGGGCAACCCGGTGGAGTTCATGGTGCTCTACGCCGTCCTCGGGCTCGCCCTGGTCTTCACCGGGCCCGGTGCATTCAGCGTCGACGCACCCGCCTGGCGGGCGATCCGCCGCCGCTGACCCCGCCGCTGATCCTGCCGGGGACGAGTGGGACCAGTCCGCGCTCAGTGCCTCCGGCTGAGCTGACCGCGTCGGTGTGCCGTCCAGACGGCCAGGGAGCCGGCCCCGAGGGCGGCGACTCCCAGTGCTCCGGCGGCGAGGGCATGCGGGGCGGCACCGGTCGAAGCCAGTCCGTCGCCGTCGTCCTCGTCGTCCGCTCCCGTCTCGCCAGCACCCGTCTCCTCTGCGGAGGGCTGCGTGGTGGCGCTGTCGCTGAGGTCGCGATCGGGCGCGCCGGGGACCAGGGGACGCGGGCTGAAGCTCGGGCGGTCCTCGACGCCGTCGTCCTCGCTGGACTCGCCCTCGCTGGACTCGCCCTCGCTGGACTCGTCGGCGCTGTCCTGGCCCGTCGGCCGGCCCTCCGGAGTGGGGTCCGGAGTCGACGGCGCCCCGGGGACCGAGGGCACTTCGGCAGGGCTGGGCGCGCTGGTGCGGTCCACCTCCTGCGTCGGGTCGGGGTCAGCGGTCGGGTCGGTGTCACTCTCCGGGCTGTCCTCCTGCCCGGGAGTCTCGTCCACGGCGTTCGGGTACAGCGTGAACGTGCTTGAGCAGCTGGCGGTGCGTCCGTCCTCGGCCTCCACCTGCACGGTGACGGTGTCCTGGGTGATCGAGGAGACCTCACGCTCCAGCAGATAGTGGACCGTCATGCCCTCATGCCAGGAGCTGCCTCCGCGGATTCCGGAGCTCACCGAGGTGATGCGGGCGTCAGAGGCGTTGACACTGACTTCGAAGGTCAGGACCTCTCCGGGGTAGCCGGTGGCCGAGGTGCAGGTGGCCTGCAGGTCCTCCGGGTCCGGACTCGGCTCAGGGGACGGCGTCCCCTCGTCCGTCTCGCCCGGATCCGGAGTGGGCTCGGGCTCGGGCGTGGGGTCCGGCTCCGGCGTCGTGCCGGGGTCGGTCGGCTCGACCGTGGACTCGTCGCCCGGCTCGTCAGGATCCTCGGACTCTGGGGCTTCGGACTCAGGTTCCTCGGACTCGGGGTCCTCAGACTCGGGATCCTCGGTCTCCGGGGTCCGGTCGTCTTCCTCCTCCCCGTCGGCCTCGTCATCCGTGGACTCGTCGCCTGCCTCCTCGGAGTCGGCGTCCTCGGAGTCGGCGTCCTCGGAGTCAGAGTCGGAACCGGTTCCTGAGCCGTCGTCTGAACCGGCGTCGTCCTGCGTCTCCTCCTCGTCGGGGGAGGCGGAACTGGAGGCGGCCTCGTGCTGGGACTCGCTGGGCTCGGGGTCCTGGCTGGAGGCGGCCGCAGGGCCGGCGCCGCACAGCAGCAGGACGCCTGCCAGGGCGCTCCCGCACAGTGCGGCAGTCAGGCGGGGATGCCGCCCGACGTCGGTTGCGTTGCTCACGCCGGATCACCTTTCACCCGGGGATGGGATGTCAGGGTCCACAGTCTACGCAGAATCACCACAGTTCCATAACGATTTGGTCACTGCCGCAGTCTGAGGCGTCTGAGCTGGGGCGATGCCTCTCCGACGTCGTCGCGCCCGGCGTGCCCTCTGGAGGAGCTCCCGGCAGGGCGGCCCTCTGGGACGCAGAGATGCCCGGGAAGATCACGGTGGCCGTGATCTTCCCGGGCATCGTCCCGGGTGCTGAGCGTCAGGTCAGGCGAGCCTCGGGGGAGGTGGTCAGCGCCGGGTCGTCCTGGGCGAGGTGCCCGATGACCGAGTCGATGGCCTCCATGACCGAACCGTCCAGGGTGACCCCGGCGGCGGCGACGTTCGAAGCGATCTGCTCCGGCCGGGAGGCCCCCACCAGCGCAGACGCCACATTCTGGTTCTGCAGGACCCACGCGATGGAGAGCTGGGCGAGCGTGAGCCCGAGCTCGTCGGCGATCGGCTTGAGCTTCTGCACCGCGTGCAGGATCTCGTCGTCCAGATACCGCTGGATGAACTGCGCACCACCCTGCTCGTCGGTGGCGCGGGATCCCTCCGGCAACGGCTGACCCGGTACGTATTTGCCGGTGAGTACGCCCTGGGCGATGGGCGACCAGACGATCTGGGAGATGCCCAGCTCCTCGGAGGTCGGCACGACGTCAGACTCGATGACGCGCCAGAGCATGTTGTACTGCGGCTGGTTCGAGATCAGCTGGAAGCCCAGCTCCTTGGCCAGGGCGTGGCCGGCGCGCAGCTGCTCCGCCGTCCACTCGCTGACGCCGATGTAGAGGGCCTTGCCCTGCCGGACGATGTCGGCGAACGCCTGCATCGTCTCCTCCAGCGGAGTCTCGACGTCGTAGCGGTGAGCCTGGTAGAGGTCCACATAGTCTGTGCCGAGACGGCTCAGGGAGCCGTCGATGGACTCCATGATGTGCTTCCGGGAGAGTCCAGTGTCGTTGTGTCCCTTGGGGCCCGTGGGGAAGTAGACCTTCGTGAAGATCTCCAGGGATTCGCGGCGCTGGCCGGCCAGCGCGTCGCCGAGGACCTGTTCTGCGACGGTGTTGGCATAGACGTCCGCAGTGTCGAAGGTGGTGATGCCGGCGTCGAGCGCGGCGTGCACGCACTGGGTCGCGGTGTCGTTCTCGACCTGCGAGCCGTGGGTGATCCAATTGCCGTACGTGACTGATGAGACCTTGAGGCCGCTGTGGCCGAGATACCTGAACTCCATGCAGATCAGACTAGTCAGCCGGTGAGCCCCTGACCAGAGGCTCGCGGCGCAGTCACATGTGTCCATCCAGGCATGATGCGATGCTCTCCGATGACGACGTCGGGCCGATCGTTCCAGGTGAGGCCTGCCTCTCCTGCGTGGTCAGCGCGGCTCCCGGTGGCTACAGTGGCATCAGAGGCGGCCCCGGCACCCGGCGGCCGCCAGAGATCCGAGACGAGGAGTGTTCTCACCATGGCACAGCTCACCGGCGCGCTCGAGGCGGCCTTCAACGACCAGGTCACTCTGGAGCTGGAGGCTTCGCTGGTCTACCGCCAGCTCGCCATCGAGATGGACATGCTCGACCTGCCCGGTATGGCGTCGTGGTTCCGGGCGCAGGCCGATGAGGAGGTCGTGCACGCCAATCGCTTCATCGATCACATGACCGACCGGGACGCCCACCCGCGCATCCAGGCGGTGCCTGCCGTCGCGGCGACCGCGGGCACGGTGCAGGAGGCCTTCGAGGCCTCGCTCGCGCATGAGCAGAAGGTCTCGGAGTCGATCCGGAACCTGTACCGGCTGGCGCAGCAGGAGGGTGACATCGACGCCCTGCCGCTGCTCAACTCCTTCATCGACGAGCAGCTCGAGGAGGAGGCCACCGTCTCCGAGCTGATCGGCAAGATCCGGCTGATCGGAGACGACGGCCCGGGACTGCTGAAGCTGGACGAGCAGCTGGGCGCCCGTCAGTCCGGCGGCACGGAGGCCGCGGAGTAGCCAGTCCGGTTCCGATGACGCAGGCGGGCGGGCCGCCGGTTCAGAACGGCGTGTCCGCTGTGTCGGGCGACTCCGCCCGCCGGGCGAGCTGCTGTTCGATGCCGTCGAGCAGCAGCCTCAGGCCGAAGTCAAAGCTCTCCTCCCAGGTGCCCGCGAAGGTGTCCTCCGAGAGGGAGGCCATCGTGGGGTAGCGGCCGGTGTCGAAGATCTCGTAGAGGAACGGTGCCTGGGCCTCCCAGAACTCCTCATCGGTCATGCCGCTCTCCGCGGCAGCGCGCTGGGAGAGGATCTCCTGCCGCACCGCGCCGGTGACGTAGGAGTCCAAAGCGACCACCACGTGCATCTTCTCCCGGTCGGAGAGCGGCAGGTCCTTCAGGCCCGTCATGATCAGCTCCATGTCGGCCACGCTGTTGGGTCCCAGCACGGGCCGTGTCCAGTTGACCTGCAGCAGCCACGGGTGCGCCAAGTACTGCTGCCGTCCGCCGTGGCCGACCCCCTCCAGTCCGACGCGCCACCCGGCATCGAAGGTGGTGCGGCGCAGATGCGTGGGTCCGCTGACCGCGTCCAGCATGAGATTCAGCAGCTCAGTCTTGGAGGGGACGTATCGGTAGAGGGACATGGTGCCGACGTCGAGCCGCTGGGCCAGCTTCCGCATGGACAGGGCGTCGAGGCCCTCAGAGTCGGCCAGGTCGATCGCGGTGCGGACGATCTGCTCCAGCGTCAGCGTCGGCTTCGGGCCCTTCTTGGGATCCGGCAGGCCGTACCAGAGCAGCTGCAGGCTCTTCCGGACAGGATTCTCAGCATTCATGGTGGCCTCAGCCTAACCGCCCTTGATGACTGCGCACGGCGTACGCTACATTTGTTGCGTTCAGTGTACGAAGAAGGGGTGGCGTGGGATGACGGCACAGGAGCTCGCCGTGGAGACCGTGGGTCTCACCAAGCGATATAAGGACAAGGTGGCGCTCGACGGCGTCGACCTGGCTGTGCCCCGTGGGACGGTGCACGGGCTGCTCGGCCCCAACGGGGCGGGCAAGACGACCACGGTCCGGGTGCTGGCCACCCTGACGGATCCCGACGGCGGCGAGGCCCGGGTGGCCGGGCATGACGTCGTCGCTCAGCCACGCGAGGTGCGCCGCAGCATCGGTCTGACCGGACAGCAGACCGCGGTGGACGACCTGATGACCGCCCGGCAGAACCTGACGATGTTCGGCCGACTGTTCCGGCTCAGCAAGGCTGACGCGCGCCGCCGGGCGGACGAGCTGCTGGAGATCTTCGGACTCACCGAGGCCGCCGGTCGCTCTCCCAAGAAGTTCTCCGGCGGGATGCGGCGGCGGCTGGACCTCGCGGCGTCGATGATCCTGGCGCCGCAGGTGATGTTCCTCGACGAACCCACCACGGGCCTCGACCCCGCCGGGCGCCGGGAGGTGTGGGAGGCGGTGCGGAACCTCACCTCCCAGGGGACCACCGTTCTGCTGACCACGCACTATCTGGACGAAGCGGACAAGCTGTGCGACCGGATCAGCCTGATCGACCACGGGCGGAACATCATCGAGGACACACCGGCCGGGCTCAAGCGTCGGATCGGGGACGAGCGGCTCGACGTCGTCGCGGTCGATCCCGCCGACCTGGCCGGGCTGGCCGAGCTCGTCCGGCAGGCGACCGGCGCAGACCCCGCCCTGGACGAGGACGCCGCGACGCTCAGCGTCCCGGTGCCCGACGGTGTGGCCGCCCTGACCACCGTGGCGGTGGAGATCAGAGCCCAGGGCATCGAGGTCGCCGACATCGGTCTGCGCCGCCCCACGCTGGATGAGGCATTCCTGCACCTGACCTCCCGAACGGGTGCCGCACAGGAGGAGGAGACCCGATGACGACGACGACTCACCACGACGGCCGCCGCAACGGACGCACTGGCAGACACTCCCTCGGCTCCGCGACGGCCCCGACGGCCCAGCCCGGCGCCGGGCTGCTCTGGGCGGCCCGTGACTGCTGGACGATCGTCCTGCAGGAGTTCACCCACCTGGTGCGCCAGCCCAGCACCTTCGCCTGGCAGATCGGCTTCCCGGTGGTGATGGTGCTGATGTTCGTCTACGTCTTCGGTTCCGCCATGGACGTGACCGGGCAGGGCGCGGGGGAGGGGTATGTGGACTTCGCCATGCCAGGGATGTTCGCCATGACCATGGCCTTCGGCTTCATGGACACCGCCTATGCGGTC
Organism: Nesterenkonia sp. CL21; assembly: GCF_031705515.1. Lineage (NCBI taxonomy): Bacteria > Bacillati > Actinomycetota > Actinomycetes > Micrococcales > Micrococcaceae > Nesterenkonia > Nesterenkonia sp. CL21. The sequence goes on along the minus strand of NZ_JAUTWR010000006.1, from coordinate 177,544 downwards.
ACCCACAACAAGGAGAAGGGGTTCATGGACCGCTTCCGGTCCATGCCCATGGCCTCCTCGGCACCCGTCACCGGGCGGGCGGTCTCGGATGTGATCCGCGCGGCGATCGACCTGGCCGTCATCGTCGGGGTCGCCCTGCTGATCGGGTGGCGCGCCGGCGGCAGCCTCGGGGCCACGCTGCTGGCGTTCGCGCTGCTGCTGTGGCTGCGCCTCGCACTGATCTTCGTCGGCATCTACCTGGGGCTGTGCATCCGGAACACGGAGACCGCGGGCATGCTGTTCGCCGTGGCCTTCCCTCTGGGGTTCATCTCCTCGGTGTTCGCCCCGCCGGAGATGATGCCCGGCTGGCTCGGGGCCATCGCGGCCTGGAACCCGGTGTCCTCGACGGCGGCCGCCATCCGCGAGCTCTTCGAGACCCCGGGGATGCAGCATCTGGAGCCCGCCTACTGGATCGACGGCCATGCCGTGGCCGGTGCCGTGATCTGGCCGGCAGTGATCATGCTGATCTTCCTGCCGCTGGCGGTCCGGCAGTTCAAGAACCTCAGCCGCTGAGGCTCAGCCTCGTGTGTCGGCCTCGCCGCCGCGGATGAGGCGCTCGAGGGCCTGATGCATGTGATCGTCGATCGCGCGGAGGACGGCGGCCTCGTCGCCGTCGGCGATCGCGTCGGCGATGCGGCGGTGCTCGTCCACCTGGTCCTCGGGATCGTAGTAGGTCCCCTCCAGGGCGGTGAGGCACATCCGGGTCTCCACCATGAGCGTCTCGTGCATCCGGCGCAGCCGAGCGCTGCCGGAGGCGGTGACCAGCTCCTCATGGAAGTCGAAGTCCGCATCCGAGAGGGCACTGAGGTCCCCGGCGGTCGCCGCCCGACGCATCGCGGTGCAGGTCTCGCGCAGCAGGGCGACGGCGCGGGGCGTCGTCTCCGTGGCGGCGTCACGCACGATCTTCAGCGCCGCCGCCGATTCCACGGCGGTGCGCGCCACGTAGAGATCGCGGATCTCCTCGGCGTCGAGCTCCTTGACGAAGAGTCCGCGATTCGGCTCCGCGCGCAGCAGGCCCTCCTGCACGAGGCGCTGCATGGCCTCACGCAGGGGGCCGCGGCTGACCCCGAAGGCCGCCGAGAGTCGAGCCTCGGAGAGCTGGCTGCCGGCGGGCAGGGAGCCGTCCATGATGCCTTCCCGCAGCTGCCGGGTGATCAGCGACGCCGTGGACTCCTTGTTCACGGGGGTGAATCGGCCGGCGGATCGGGCTGCGGTGGCGGGCATCGTGGCTCCAGCGGGGTGAGGGTCGGATGGTGCGCGGTGCGGTGAGACCAGTGTGGTGAGAGGGGGATCACAGGATCCGTGGATTGTCGACAATGATGATACCGCCGGGCCTCAGTCCTCGGGCCAGTCGCCGGCGTCGCCCCAGGATTCGGCGCTGACGTCGGCCCCGCCCCCTCCGGGTGCGGCCGGTCGGTCCGGGACGCTCAGGGCGTTCGGGTCGCCCAGACGTTTGGGTCGCCCAAGCAGCCCAGCTGCGGCAGGACCGGCATCGGCCGTCCGGTGAGCCGCAGGCCCTCCCAGACGGTGACCTGGTTGGCGGTCAGCACGGGCTTGCCGAGCGACTCCTCGAGGTCCGGGATCCACCGCAGCGAGTGCATGGCGGTGTCCGGCACCAGCATCGCCTCGGCCTGCGGCACATCGACGGCGCGGATCATCGCCACCACGTCCTCCCGGCCCATCAGGCCCACCTCGGCGGCGGTGAAGATCCCGTGGGAGGCGAAGGCGACGACGTCGACGCCCGCGCGCCCCAGGAGGTCCTGGAAGTGCTCGGCCAGGTCGGCAGGATAGGACGCCGCCACGGCGACCCGGCGCACTCCCAGGGTCTGCAGAGCGTGCAGGTAGGCCAGCGAGGTCGACGACGTCGGCACCCCCGCGGCCTGCTCCAGCGTCCGGGTCTGGTCGTGGGCGCCGTCGAACCCGTAGACGAAGCTGCCCGAGGTGCAGGCCCACATGAGGGCCTCCACGGGATGCTCGGCCAGCAGGCGCTGGGCCCCCTCGGCGAGCCGGGCGGGCGACCCGGTCTCCAGCAGGGCCTGGGTGGTGTGCTCATCCACCCCGATGGTGGTGTGGGTCACCGGGAGCCGGACCGCTCCGCCGCAGGCCTCCTCGAAGGCCGGATAGTCGTCCTCCGCGGCATGGCCCGGATATAGGATCCCCACCGTCGGGTTCTCGGGGCGGCCTGGGATCGGTATCTGCTGTCGCGTGTCGACGAACTCGTCGACGTCGGTGATCGCGTGGGTCTCCAGCAGGTGGTCGCTCATGGCGCCTCCTTCGTCAGGCTCGGGGGAGCAGGTTCCAGTGAGGCCAGCGCGTGGCCCGGGCCGCGATACGGCAGTCCGAAGTGCCGCAGCACGGTCCAGATGGTGGCCTGGTTCGCCGAGATCACCGGCTTTCCCAGATCCTGCTCCAGCTGGTCCAGCACCGAGGCGGTGGGCAGGTTCGTGCAGGACACCACGACGGCGTCCGCCTGGTCCGAGTCCGCCTGCCGCACCAGCTGGTAGGTCCGTTCCGCGGGGACCTCCCAGATGCGGCCGTTCAGACCCAGGTTGGAGCTGCTCATCAGGTGGACCCCGGCCTCGGCGAAGAATGCGGCGAACTGGGCGGTGATGGCGTCGTCGTACGGGGTGGCCGCGGCGATGGTGCGGGCGCCCAAGGCGCGCACCGCGGCCAGCAGGGCGCCTGAGGTGGTGAAGCTGGGGGCTCCGCCGGCGGCGGCCATGGCGCGCAGCAGGGTGCGCTCACCCGAGAGGCCCCGGACGAAGCTGCCGGAGGTGCAGGCGTAGACATAGCCGGAGGGGACCACGGCCGAGACCGCCCGGACGCATTCGGCGATGGCCTTCGGGCGGGAGATCGCCCGCGCCTGCTTGACCGTGACGGCCAGCGACTCATGCCGGGTGCGGGTGAACAGCAGGTCCAGCTGTTCGGCGCCCTGCTCATCATGGGTGAAGGCTCGCAGCTCGCGGTCCAGAGCCATGTCATAGGGGACGACGACGCCGACCGCCGGCACCTGCCGGCCCGATCCTGCGTCCTCGGGCTGCGGGTGGCCCTCCGGGACGAGTCCCGGCGCGTTTCCGGGGGTGCCGTCCAGGGGGAGGTCCGAGCTCAGATCCGAGGGGACTGCGGCCGGGTCTGCGGGAGGTTCGGGGCGATCGGGGAGAGTGGTCCGGACGCGTCCGGAGGAGGGGGTGAGCGCCATGGCCGCTCCAATCTGAGACGGTGCGATCAGCTCCTACAAGATTGTTGACAATCTTCGTGAGGTCTCCCTAGCATAGCGGCACGGGCCCCGCCCCGGGAAGACCCCGGGGAGAGTCCCCTGCGGCCATCCGGAGGTCCACGTCAGACGGCTTCCCGGCGGGCCGCACGACCATCTGAGTGCAGGTGCCGGATCCCAGGATCACGGACACGCGGAGTATGCTCAGCACGCCGCTGGAGGAAGCGAGGTGACGGATGGCGGAGTCCCTGCCGGTCATCACCGTCCTGTGTCCCGACGACGACGTCCCGCACGCCGTGCCTCCGGGCCTGGATGAGCTGCAGGACCGGGCGGAGATCCGCACCGCCACCGCCGCCGATCTCGCCGATGCCCTGCCCGGGGCCGACGCGCTCTTCCTGTGGGACTTCTTCTCCCGCGCCGTCTCTGAGGCCTGGCACGCCGCCGACTCCCTGGACTGGATCCACGTGGCCGCCGCCGGTGTGGACAAGCTGATGTTCGACGAGCTGGCGGACTCGGACGTCGTCGTCACCAACGCCCAGGGGATCTTCGACCGGCCCATCGCCGAGTACGTGCTCGGCGCGGTGCTGGCCCGCGCCAAGGACATGCCCGGCAGTCTGCGCCGTCAGCAGCGCAGGACCTGGGAGCATCGCGAGACCCAGCGCGTCGGAGGGCTCACCGCCCTGGTCATCGGCACCGGCGCCATCGGCCGGGAGATCGCCGCCCTGCTGCGCGCCGTCGACGTCGAGGTCTTCGCCGCAGGACGCACGGCACGCGAGCAGGACCCCGACTTCGGCACCGTGGTCGCCAGCGACGACCTCGCCGCCCACATCGGCGCGGCCGACATCGTCGTCAACGCTGCCCCGCTGACCCCGCAGACCACCGGACTGCTGGACGCCGAGGTCCTCGCCGCCGCCGCCGAGGGAGCCCATCTGATCAACATCGGCCGTGGAGAGACCCTGGACGAGGCAGCCCTGGTGGACGCCCTGGAGGACGGGCCCCTCGGGTTCGCCACCCTCGACGTCTTCGACCAGGAGCCGCTGCCCCAGGACTCGCCGCTGTGGGACCGCGAGGACGTGCTGATCTCCGCCCACATGTCCGGAGACGTCATCGGCTGGCGCGACGCGCTCGCTGAGCAGTTCCTGGACAACGCGCGCCGCTGGCTCGACGGCGAGGAGCTGCACAACGTCGTCGACAAGCACAAGGGGTACGTGCCCCGCCCCCAGTCCTGACACGGCCCGGGGCCGCCCGGACACGACGTCGCCCACCACCGGCACACAGGAGGTCACCATGACGGAGACTCGGACCACGCGCAGCCTCGCGGAGCTCACCGCCGCCGAGCTCATCGCAGGCTACCGGGCCGGGGAGTTCACCCCGGTGGACGCCACGGAGGCGGTGCTGGAGCAGATCGCCCGGCACGACGACGCCCTCAACGCCTTCGTGCTTGTGGACCCCGAGTCCGCCCGGGCCTCCGCGGAGGCCTCCGCGCGCCGCTGGCAGACCGGCGAGACGCTCGGCCCCGGCGACGGCGTGCCGACCTCCATCAAGGACATGTTCCTCACCCGCGGGTGGCCGACGTTCAAGGGCTCCACGCTCATCGGGGAAGACGGCCCGTGGGACGTGGACGCTCCCTGCGTGGCGCGGCTCCGAGAGGTCGGCGCGGTGCTGGTCGGGAAGACGACCACCCCGGAGTTCGCCTGGAAGGGCACCACGGACAGCATCCGCTGCGGCGCCACCGGCAACCCGTGGGACCCGTCCACCACGGCGGGCGGCTCCTCCGGAGGTGCCTCGGCGGCCGTCGGCGCCGGCATGGCCCCCTGGGCGGTGGGCACCGACGCCGGCGGGTCGGTGCGCATCCCGGCCTCGTTCACGGGGACGGTCGCGCTGAAGGGCACCTATGGGCAGGTGCCGATGTACCCGGCCTCGCCCTTCGGGACGCTGGCCCATGCCGGTCCGATGACGCGCACCGTCACCGACGCGGCGCTGCTGATGGACATCATTGCCGGCTTCGACGCCCGCGACTGGGCGGCGCTCCCCAGCCCTGTCGGCTCGTACCTCGACGGACTCGAGGACGGGGTCGCCGGACTGCGCATCGCCTACTCCCGGACCCTCGGGTTCGGGGAGAACGACCCAGAGGTGGAACGGCTGGTCACCGAGGCCGTCGGGGTGCTCGAGGGTGCCGGCGCAGTGGTGGAGGAGGTCGATCCCGGCTTTGAGGACCCGGTGGAGGACTTCCACATCCTCTGGTTCACCGGGGCCGCCAAGGTGCTGGAGGCCTTCGGGCCCGGTGCGGTGGACCATGTGGACCCGGGCCTGCGTGCCGGCATCGAGCAGTACGGCGACGCCAGCGCCCTGGACTATCTGGGTGCCACGGCGACCCGGATGGATCTGGGCGTGCGCATGGGGACCTTCCACGAGCGCTATGACCTGCTGGTCACCCCGACGATGCCGATCACGGCCTTCGACAAGACCCGTCAGGCGCCTGACGGGTGGCCCTCTGATCTGTGGACCTCCTGGACCCCCTACACCTATCCGTTCAACATGACCCAGCAGCCGGCGGCGTCGGTGCCCTGCGGAGTGGCCGCCGACGGCCTGCCGGTGGGGCTGCAGATCGTCGGGGCCCGCACCCAGGACCGCCTGGTACTGCGTGCCGCCCGGGCCTATGAGAAGGCCTCCGGGGAGCGGTTCGTCCGTCCGGTGGAGCCCGCAGTTCTGGGAGCCTGAGACGAGGACCGGTACGAGCCGCAGAAGGAGGCGAGGAGCACCATGGCCCGCTACATCAGCCTGACTCTGACCACCCGGGGCGTGAGCTGCACGGCCCGCCTGCTCGACAACGTCGCGCCCCGCACCTGTGCGGCGGTGTGGGAGGCGCTCCCGCTGGACGGACAGGTCTACCACGGCAAGTACGCCCGCAACGAGATCTACGCCCTGCTGCCGGTCTTCTCCGCGCAGGACCCGGGCAAGGAGAACACCACCGTCACTCCCATCCCCGGGGACGTGTGCTGGTTCCACTTCGACGCTGACGACCTCGGCAACCCCGGCTACGGCTACGAGGCCTCCGCCGGAGTGCGGGATCGCCCGGAGCTCATCGACCTCGCCCTGTTCTATGGGCGGAACAACCTGCTCATCAACGGGGACCAGGGGTGGGTGCCGGGCAACGTGTTCGCCACCGTGGTGGACGGGCTGGACGTGATGGCCGAGGCCTGCCAGTCGATCTGGATGGACGGGGCCCGCGGCGAGTTTCTGGCCTTCGCCCGTGCCGGGGAGGACTGATCCAGCCGCCGAGCGGCCCGCGGTCCGGTAGGTTCGGACCCGCGCGGCGAAAGGAGACGACGACGTGACCTCGACTGTGCCATCCGACGCCGAAGCCCGGGCGGGAGATGCCTCCGCCGGCGCCGAGGTCGCCGCCGCGCTGCGACGCGCCGGCGTCAGTCGGGTCGACGACTCCGCCCTGGCCCGCGGCATGTACTCCTCCGACGCCAGCCTCTACCGGGTGGTGCCCCAGGTGGTGGCCCGGCCCCAGCATGTGGACGAGCTCCACGCCGTCCAGGAGGTCTCCCGGGCCACGGGGGTGCCGGTCACCCTGCGCGGTGCCGGCACCTCAATCGCCGGCAACGCCGTGGGCCCCGGCCTCGTCGTCGACACCCGGGACCTGGACCGCATCCTGGAGATCGACCCGGAGGCACGCACCGCCCGGGTGGAGCCCGGAGTGGTGCACGCCCGGCTGCAGCGGGCCGCCGCCGGCCACGGGCTGCGCTTCGGCCCCGACCCCTCCACCCACACGCGGTGCACGATCGGCGGGATGATCGGCAACAACGCCTGCGGCTCCCGGGCGCTGGGCTACGGGCGCACCGCGGACAACGTGGAGGCCGCCACCGTGCTGTTCGGCAACGGGGAGGTCGGCACCTTCGGCGCCGGCCTCGCCTCGTCTGGCTCCACCGCGGAGCAGCTGCTGCGCCTGGTGGAGACGGACCTGGGCCATGTGCGCACCCACTTCGGCCGTTTCGACCGGCAGGTCAGCGGCTACTCGCTGGAGCACCTGCTGCCGGAGAACCGCGGGCGCATCGACCGCTTCCTGGTCGGCACCGAGGGCACGCTGGGCACGGTCCTGGAGGCCACCGTGAACCTGGTGGCCGACCATCCGCACCGGCTGCTCATCGTGCTGGGCTACCACTCGGTGGCCGAGGCCGCCGACGCCGTGCCGCAGCTGCTCGCCGCGGCGCCGGGCCGACTCATCGCCTGCGAAGGCATGGACTCCCGGCTGGTGGCGCTGGTCCGTGGGGCCGGAAGACAGGTGCCGCCCCTGCCGGAGGGCCAGAGCTGGCTGTTCGTGGAGGCTGCCGGGGACGACGCCGACGACGTCATCGCCACCGTCCGGGCGGCCTCCGGCTGCGTGGACTCCGCCCTGATCGACGACGCCGTCCAGGCCGCCGCCCTGTGGCGCATCCGGGAGGACGGCGCCGGGTTGGCCGGGATCAGTCTGGACACCCCCGCGCACTCCGGTTGGGAGGACGCCGCCGTTCCGCCCGAGCATCTGGGTGCCTGGATGCGCGAGTTCGAGGAGCTCATGGTCGACTTCGGCCTGCAGGGCTACCCGTACGGGCATTTCGGGGACGGCTGCATCCACTGCCGGATCGACTTCCCCTTCACCCACGGGGACCCCGGCAGCACGAGAGTGTTCGCGGAGTTCATGCGTACCTGCGCGGAACGTCTGGCCGCCTATGGGGGCTCGCTGTCCGGGGAGCACGGCGACGGCCGGGTGCGTTCCGAGCTGCTGCCGTACATGTATGACCAGACCTCCCTGGACCTGTTCGCCCGCGCCAAGCGGATCTGCGACCCGGAGAACCTGCTGAACCCCGGGATCATCACCGATCCCGCCCCGCACACCGAGGACCTGCGACCCACCCAGGCCACCCGGGAGCTGCCCTGGCCGGGGATGCGGCACACTCACGACGCGGGTGACTTCGGCGCGGCCGTGCACCGCTGCTCCGGGGTCGGGAAGTGCGTGGCGCCGACGACGCCGTCGGTCATGTGCCCCTCCTATCTGGCGACCAAGGAGGAGAAGGACTCCACCCGGGGGCGAGGCCGCATCCTCCAGGAGGCCCTGGACGGCAGTCTGGTGCACGGGCTCGCGGACCCGGCCGTGCATGAGGCCCTCGATCTGTGCCTGTCCTGCAAGGGATGCGCCTCGGACTGCCCGGCCGGGGTGGACATGGCCGCCTATAAGTCCGAGGCGCTGTACCAGACCTACGACGTCGGGGAGACGGCCCGCCCCGACGGCACCGGGCGACGTCGGCGGCTGCGTCCGCGCTCCCACTACATCCTGGGGCGGATGCCGTTCTGGGCACGACTGGCCTCCCCGGTGGCGCCGCTGGTCAACGCGATGATGAAGGTCCCGCCGCTGTCGGCCGTGGCGAAGTGGACCGCCGGCATCGACCGGCGTCGGGCCGTCCCGGCCTTCGCGCATCAGACGCTGCGCCGGGCCGCCGCTCGGCGGGAGCGGGGAGGCGGATCTCGCTCCGCCCCGGACGTCTGGGTGTGGGCGGACTCCTTCACGGACCATTTCTTCCCGCAGTCCGGCCTCGCGGCCCTGGAGTTCCTGCGGTCCCAGGGCCTGGAGGTGCGGGTGCTGCAGCGCAAGGGCTGCTGCGGGCTGCCGTGGATCACCACCGGCCAGCTGGACCAGGCCCGTCGGTTGGTGGACGAGGCCGTGGATGCGCTGCTGGACCCGGTGGAGTCCGGCGTGCCGGTGATCGGACTGGAGCCCTCCTGCACGGCCACACTGCGCAGCGACCTGGTGCAGCTCTCCCATCGGCCCGAGGCCCGGACCGTGGCGGACGGGGTGCTGACCTTCGCGGAGCTGGTGCATCGGCTCGTGGACGAGGGCCGGATCCAGCTGCCGGACCTCAGCGGTGTGCGGGTCGTGGCGCAGCCGCACTGCCACCAGCGCGCCGTCATCGGGTGGCGGGCGGATCAGGCGCTGCTGGAGCAGGCCGGCGCCCAGGTGACTGCGGTGCCCGGCTGCTGCGGCCTGGCCGGCAACTTCGGCGTGGAGGCCGGCCACTACGAGGTCAGCGTGGCGGTGGCCGAGACGCATCTGCTGCCTGCGGTCCGCGACGCGTTCCCCGACAACGGCGCCTCCGCCGGGGAGACCGTCGTCCTGGCCGACGGCATGTCCTGCCGCATCCAGCTCGACGACCTTGCCGACGTCGAGGCCATCCATCTGGCCGAGCTGTTGGCCCGGCGGGCCGAGTGAGGCTGGCATCTCGTGCGGCGTGATGAGATCGCCTCTCAATAAACATATTGCAATGTCTTGATATTTCTGGTGAGGTGGAGATGTGCGTGACGATCAGGGCCTCTCGGAGGCTGCCCAGCTGTTCAAGGTGCTCGGCAATGAGTCGAGGCTGCGGCTGCTGCGGCTGCTCGGCGAGGCGCCCCTGACGGTGGGGGAGCTGGTCGCTGCGACCGGACTGTCCCAGCCGCTGGTCTCGCAGCACCTGCGCTCCTTGAAGGATGCAGGGCTGGTGACCCCCGATCGCCGAGGGCAGAGTGTGAGCTACCAGCTGGCAGACGAGCACGTGTCTCACATCGTCGACGACGCCGTCGCGCACGCCCAGGAGCCAGACACCACGAGATCGGCCGACTGACGGCCGGAAGGGCCAGCGATGAGCGACCACAAGACAGCAGAGCACACAGTTGACGAGCACCAGCACGGCGAGGGCTGCGGGCACGAGGCGGTCCAGCATGAGGACCACGTGGACTACGTCCACGACGGTCACCGGCACGCCGAGCATGGTGACCACTACGACGAGCACTGACTCGACAGGCACTGAATCCACAGGCCCAGCACGCTGGGTCATCTGCGAAGCCCGGATCGCTCCTGCGGTCCGGGCTTCGTCCTGCCTCACGCGCGTGAACCCCGATCATTCAGCCGTCCCTGCATGCATCGTCTCTCCGTGAGAGATCGTCGCCGGATTGAGGGGCGATTCCTCACAGAGAGACGATCTTCCGGGAGGGCTGGGTCGATACACTCGCCCGGAGCGCGGGAAGCACCGTCCTCTGCAGCACCACCCCGCCCAGCCTGCCCAGCCTGCCCGGAAGGACCTCATGTCGGATCAGCGCATCGTCCTCACCGAGGAGTTCTCCGAGGCCCTTGCGCGTCTCGAGGCCGGCGAGTCGATGTTCCTCACCGGCAAGGCGGGCACCGGCAAGTCGACGCTGATCCGGGAGTTCCTGCGGCGCTGCGAGGCGGGGTCGGCCGCGCAGGGGACGCAGCCCGGCGAGGACTGGGCGAGTGAGGATTGGGCGAGTGAGGACTGGGCGAGCGAGACGGCCCTGACCGACGACGTCCCCTCCGGCCGTGCCGTCGTCGTCGCCGCCCCCACCGGCATCGCCGCGCTGAACGTCGGTGGCTACACGATCCATCGGCTCTTCGGCTTCCACCCGCAGATCACGCTGGAGGAGATCCGCCACGGCCGGTACTACCCCGGCCGCTTCGCCGGGACCCTGAAGGCCCTGGACACTCTCATCATCGACGAGGCCTCCATGGTGCGCGCCGACCTCTTCGACCAGCTGGTCGCCGCGCTCGAGCGCTTCGGCCCGCGCCCCGGGCAGCGGCTGGGCGGGGTCCAGCTGGTGCTCGTGGGCGACCTGCTGCAGCTGCCGCCGGTGGTCACCGAGTCCGAGCGCGTCCGCTTCGAGACCCGCTATGAGACCCCCTACTTCTTCTCGGCCGACAGCTGGAGGGCAGAGGACTTCCCGACCGTCTCACTGACCACCCTGTTCCGGCAGCTCGGCGATGACCGCCTCACCGCGGTGCTGAACTCCATCCGGGAAGGCGTGCTGCTGGGCACCGCCCGGGAGGACCTCAACCGGCATGTGGACCCGGAGTTCGAGCCGCCCGAGGGTGAATTCTGGCTGACCCTGGCCACCACCAACCGGATCGCTGAGTCCCGGAATCGACGTCGTCTGGAGCGGCTCCCCGGCCCGGAGCACGCCTGCCGGGCGGTGCTGCGCGGCGAGCAGGACGGCTTCGACTGGCCCGTGGAGGAGCGGCTGGTCTTCGCAGTCGGCGCGCAGATCATGTTCCTCACCAATGATCCCCTGGGCCGCTGGGTCAACGGCACGCTCGGCCATGTGGTGGAGGTGGGGGTCGACGACGACGGCGAGCCACGGGTCGGTGTGGTGCTGCGGGATGGAGCCCGGGTCGACGTCGGCCCGCACACCTGGGACATCACCCGCCCCGAGGTCCACGGCGGCACCCTCACCCACCTGGTGGTGGGCACCTACACCCAGCTGCCCTTCAAGCTGGCCTGGGCGATCACCGTGCACAAGAGCCAGGGGCAGACGGCCGACCGCCTGGTGGTGGACCTCTCCGGCGGTACCTTCTCCTACGGGCAGCTCTACGTGGCGCTGAGCCGGGTCACCTCGCTGTCCGGCCTGGTGCTCACCCGGCCAGTGTTCCCGAAGGACATGAAGACCGACCGGAGGATCCTGCGTTTCCTGCGCGGCGGCGCCTCCGCGGAGGAACGGCGGCCGCGCTGCGCGCTCGCGGTGCTCACCATCGGGGAGGAGGGGCGCATGTCCCGGCCGCGACCCGTCGAGCTGGCGGTTGCCTTCGAGGACGGCACGGCACTGTCCACCCTGGTCAACCCGCAGCGCGACCTCGGGGACGCACGGACCGCCTACGAGATCGCCGCCGCGGACGTCCTGCTCGCCCCGACCCTCGCGGAGGCTTGGGCGGTGCTCTCCCCGGCGCTCGCCGGCCATGTCCCGGTGGCCGAGGACGTGGACCGCACATTGGGGCTGATCGACTTCGAGCTCAAGCGGCTCGGGCACGTGGAACCCATGCCTTTCGGCGCGGAGGCGCCGCGACCGCCGTCGGGCCGGGCCGGGTCGGGCTCCTGGGCACGTTCCGGAGCAGGTGACGGCTCGCCGTCCCGCCGGCCCCCGCGGCGGGCACTGGAGGCGGCCCGTGCGGTGCTGGAGGATCTGCGGCAGGCCGAGGCCCAGGATCCGGAGGTGGTGGACCGCACGGCCACGGTGTTCGAGCCCTCGGAGGACACGGTGCAGGCCGCGGGCCACCTGCTGACCCGCGACCCGGCGACGCCCTCGCCCTCCCTCGAGGAGATGCCCGGACTCGGCGCCCTGCTGGAGGTCAGCCGGCAGGCGGGTGGGATCCTGCTGGGGGAGGAGCTTGTCGTCGGGGACGACGACGCCGACTCCTGGCATGCGGCCGCCCGGCAGACCGTGGCCGACCAGCTCACCGCTGCGGCCGCGCGGGCCCAGCTGACCGACGAGGTGGCCAGGCGCCTGGAGCGGGCCGGCCGGTTGCTGGGCCGCGAGCTCGTGGCTCCCGAGAGGCTCGCCGCGACGGTGGGGTCACGAGAGGCTCTGGACGAGCTGCTGCAGCCTGGCACGCGCATCTGCTTCACCGGGGAGGCGGTCTCCGCTGACGGTCGGCTGTGGTCCCGCGACCAGATGACCGCGCTCGCCGCCGATCGAGGCCTCGCCCCGGTCGCGACCGTCACCAAGACGCGCTGCGACGTCCTGGTGGTGGCCGAGCTGGGGACCCAGTCGGGCAAGGCCCGCAAGGCCCAGGAGTACGGCAAGCCCGTGCTGGCCGCCGAGCAGTTCTTCACCTGGGCCGGCGTGCGCTGAGCAGTCAGGAGCGGGCGGGGCTCAGCGGCGGCCCAGCTGGGCGATCGCCACGCCGACCAGGCAGGTCGTCCCGCCGATGATCGCCAACACGGTGGGCACCTCGCCGAGGGCGACCGCGGACATCAGCACCGCCACGGCGGGCACTGCGAGGGAGCAGGCGGCCAGACGTCCCGTCGGCATCCGGGTCTGGGCGAAGGCCCACAGCCAGAATCCCAGCGCGGTGGCGCCCACTCCCATGAATGCCGCCCCGCCGACGGCGGCGGCCGGTGCGTCCTGCAGCTCGGTCCACGTCTGCCCCGCGAACGGCAGGACCGCCAGGGTGCCCGCCACGCAGCCCAGCCAGACGATGGTCAGCGGATCCGTGTCCGGGAGCACGGCCCGCTGCAGCAGCATGGCGACGGAGTAGACGGCGGCGGCCACCAGTGCCAGCACCACTCCCAGCAGGGAGATCCGTCCGTCCCCGGCGGCCAGGGTGATCACCGCGATGCCCGCCAGAGCCACGGCCATCCCGGCGAACAGGGAGCGCGGCCAACCCTCCCGGAAGAACAGGCCGGCTCCTGCGGCCACCAGCACCGGCGAGAGGTTCACGACCATCGCCATGGTGCCGGCGTCGAGAAGATGGCCCGCGTGGTTGAGGACCACGGTGTAGGCGGCGAACCACAGCACGCCGTAGAGAGCGATGACCAACAGCGCCCGCGGGCCGGGCATCCTCAGGGTGTGCCGACGCAGCAGGATCACCAGCACCGTGAGCGCGGCGACGCCGGCCAGCAGTCGGATCAGCGCCAGCGGGCCGGGGGAGAACACCGGGGCCACCCACCGGATGATCACGAAGGAGGAGGCCCACAGCACCACGGTGGTGGCGACGGCGGTCGGGGCTGCCAGCCGGGGCCGGAGTGTGCCGGATGGCCGGTGCGTCGGGGACTCCGCGGCGCGTGCCGTCGGTGCATTCATCAGGCGGGTCATGGGGATGATCCTTCCGCGCCGGAATCGACAGCACAAGCGAACGTCTCTGGATGATCGTTCAGCAGAGCTTTATGATGCAGGGATGATCGATCTGATCCGGCTTCGGACCTTCCGCGCGGTGCTCGCCGCAGGCTCCGTCCACGCGGCCGCAGAGAGCCTCGGCTATACGCCGTCAGCGGTGAGCCAGCAGCTGCAGGCCCTGCAGAAGGACACCGGTCTCGAACTCTTCACCCGCAACGGGCGCGGACTGGCGCCCACCGGGGTGGCGCGACGCTTCGCCGAGGAGGCAGATCGCCTGCTCGGGCAGGCCGCTCGGCTGGAGGCCCTTGCGGTGGATCTGCGGGAGGGGCGGACCGGTTCTCTGGTGATCTCGCACATCGCTTCGGTGGGGGTGACCTGGATCCCGTCCGTCGTCGCGGCGCTCTCCGACGAGTTCCGGGATCTCCGCCTGGACCTGCGGCTCTGGGAGGCGGTGCAGGGGCGTGACGACGACGTCGACGTCGAGATCTGCGTGGCCCACCGTGACCTGCCGGCCCGGCCGGGCTTCGACGTCGAGGCGCTGCTCACCGAGCCCTATGTGGCGGTGGTGCCCAGGGACCATCCGCTCGCGGGGCGGCAGGCGGTGGATCTGGAGGAGCTCGCCGTCGAGCGCTGGGTGGACAACGATCTGACGCTGGGCACGTGCCGGCTGATCCTGCTGGAGGCGTGTGCGGCGGCGGGCTTCACGCCCGGCTTCCAGTATGAGACCCAGGACTACGGCGCCGCGGTGGCGCTGGTCGCGGCGGGGGTGGGGATCACGGTGATGCCGCGGCTGAGCTTCTCCTCGGTGCGGGCGGATCCGGCGCAGGTGGTCGCCGTCGAGCTGGGCGGGACCGCACTGCGTCGCACCATCGTGCTGCGCACTCGGGGCAGTCTGTGCGAGTCGCCGGCGGTCGGCACGGTGCGCCATGTGCTGCGCGGCCTCGCCGGGCGGGCTGGGGTGGCGCCTCCCCGCGATGTTACTGTGTAGTCACTATCGTTCTGAGAGGGAGATCACATCATGCCTGAAGCTGTCATCGTGTCCGTGGCCCGCTCACCCATCGGAAGGGCCCGCAAGGGATCCCTGGTGGATCTGCGCGCCGACGACATGACCGCCCAGATGGTCCAGGCCGCCCTGGCCCAGGTTCCGGAGCTCGACCCCCGTGACATCGACGACCTCATGCTCGGCTGCGGTCTCCCCGGCGGAGAGCAGGGATTCAATCTGGCCCGCATCGTCGCCGTGCTCGCCGGCATGGACCACCTGCCGGGCACCACCGTCAACCGGTACTGCTCCTCCAGCCTGCAGACCACCCGCATGGCCTTCCATGCCATCAAGGCAGGGGAGGGGGAGGTCTTCGTCTCTGCCGGCGTCGAGGCCGTCAGTCGGTTCGCCCAGGGCACCTCGGACTGGATCCCCGGTGCCGAGCTGGAGAACCCCCGCTTCGCCGAGGCCACGGCTCGCACCGCGAAGGCCGCCGAAGGTGGGACCACCTGGCGTGACCCGCGGGAAGACGGGGCTCTGCCCGACGCCTACATCTCCATGGGGCAGACCGCAGAGAACGTCGCCCAGCACACCGGAGTCTCCCGCGCCGAGCAGGACGAGTTCGCCCAGCTCAGCCAGAACCGCGCCGAGAAGGCCATCGCCGAGGGGTTCTTCGCCCGCGAGATCACCCCGCTCGCCCTGCCTGACGGCGGCACCGTCGACGCCGACGACAGCCCCCGCCCGGGTGTCACCGCCGAGGCGCTGTCCGGGCTGGACCCGGTGTTCCGGCCCGACGGCACCGTCACCGCCGGCAACGCCTGCCCGCTCAACGACGGCGCCGCCGCACTGGTCATCATGAGCGACGCCAAGGCGCGCGAGCTCGGCCTGACCCCGCTGGCGCGGATCGTCTCCACCGGGGTGTCCGGGCTGTCCCCGGAGATCATGGGACTCGGGCCGGTGGAAGCCAGTCGTCAGGCGCTGGGCCGCGCCGGCCTGAGCATCGACAACGTCGACCTGGTGGAGATCAACGAAGCCTTCGCCGCGCAGGTCATCCCCTCCGCCAAGGAGCTCGGCGTGCCGTGGGAGAAGCTCAACGTCCACGGTGGCGCGATCGCCGTGGGGCACCCCTTCGGCATGACCGGGGCGCGCATCACCGCGACCCTGCTCAACGGTCTGCGCAGCACCGACGGTCAGTATGGTCTGGAGACCATGTGCGTCGGAGGCGGCCAGGGCATGGCGATGGTCCTCGAGCGACTGAGCTGAGGTCGGGCCGGCGGTCCGTGATCGCCGGTGTGCCGGGGATGTGATCCTGCACGCCTCGCTTTGCCGAGACGCCGTCGGCGGGATACTATGGACAGTCGCAAGCCGTGCTGTGCTGTGCTCACGTGTGCCCGAGGGGTGCAGGACCCGAGATGCTCAGGTCCTCGCCCGGAGGAAGGACGGGGCTCGGCTCCGGAAAGCAGCCCGGTGGATTGTGAAGCCTGGATTCCAGCGCACCACAAGACAAGCACCACCGTCTTTCGTCCACGATGTGAAGGCACTTCGGTTGGATCTCACCCAGCCTGGTCCGTCCTCGTAAGTCACGGTGTCATAGCTGGTGGCGGGACTCGGCTCAACGACTGCACGGCCATCCTGGGTCTGACCTGGGAGAACTGTGTGCTCGCGGGCTCCGCCCGGAGATATTTTCGTACTTATGTTGGAGGAGTGATCATGGCAGCACGTTGCCAGGTAACCGGAGTGGGGCCGCAGTTCGGCCACAGCATCTCCCACTCGCACCGCCGCACCAAGCGGCGGTTCGACCCGAACATCCAGAAGAAGCGTTACTGGGTGCCCTCGCTGGGGCGTCACGTCACGCTGACCCTGTCCGTGAAGGGCATCAAGACCATCGATGCCCGCGGCATCGACGCCGTCGTCGCCGAGCTGATTGAGAAGGGTGAGAAGCTCTAATGGCCAAGGACAAGGACGTACGTCCCATCATCAAGCTGAAGTCGACGGCCGGCACCGGGTTCACCTATGTGACCCGGAAGAACCGCCGTAACAACCCCGACCGCATCGTGCTGAAGAAGTACGACCCGGTCGTCCGCAAGCACGTCGACTTCCGAGAGGAGCGCTGATCATGGCCAAGAAGTCCAAGATCGCAAAGAACGAGCAGCGCAAGGTCATCGTCGAGCGCTACGCCGAGAAGCGCGCTCAGCTCAAGAAGACCCTCGTGGACCCGAACGCTTCCGACGAGGAGCGCGAGGCCGCCCGCGTGGGCCTGCAGAAGCTGCCCCGTGACGCCAGCCCGATCCGAGTCCGGAACCGCGACTCCATCGACGGCCGTCCGCGCGGCACCTTCCAGAAGTTCGGCATCTCCCGCATCCGTTTCCGCAACATGGCGCACAACGGCGAGCTGCCCGGCATCACCAAGTCGTCCTGGTGACGACGCATCCGTGATCAGCATCGGCTGATCCGGACCGCTGACAGGGGCGGGACCACCTTCGGGTGGTCCCGCCCCTGTCGTGTCTGCCCAGGGTCACCCTCAGGCCTCGGTGAGGTGCACCAGCAGCGCCTGGGCGGGCCACAGCGGCTGATCGAACCTGTGGACATGGATGAGATCTGCTGCGGCGAGATGTCCAGTGAAGACCACGTGGGACAGTGACAGCTGGGCTGGATTTCTGGTGATGCGCTGACGAGGGGGCGAGCAAGCATTCGCAGGTCATGAGACGAGATGCGGTCCACATTGGGCGTAGGAATGCTGCGCGTGGCGTGCGTCCATGGAGCTTCACGTCTTGTTGTGGATCACTCGATGTCCTACGATGTCATCAATCCGGCCGGCGTGATTTCCCGCTGCCCGGAGGCTGACTGTGAGGAGCTGAGTCCATGACCACTGTCCGACGGCGTCCGCTCGAGCCGGTCCGGGCTGCTGCGCCCGGTGCTCCGCTTGTCGCCATGGATGTGGGTCAGACCAGCACCAAGGTTCTGATCCGTGACGTCTTCAGGTCCGAGCGGCGATTCCGGCTCGGCGGCGTGCAGACTGACCGCCCGTTGGTGCCGCAGCTGCGAGTCCTCATCGCCCACGCCCTCAATGAGCTGGGAGAGGACGCGGTCGTCGCTCTTGGGGTCACCGGCCTCACACGCCCCGACGCGGATGCCGGCCTGCTGTTGGAGCTTCCCGGGGACCTCGACGCTCGTGAAGTTCGCCTGGCGCATGATTCGGTGACCTCCGCCCTCGGTGCGCTGGGTGCTTCCTGCGGAGCAGTCGTCGCAGCGGGCACCGGTACCGTCGCCCTCGGCGTGGGGCGGGTGCGGGTGGCCCGCGTCGATGGCTGGGGCAACATCATGGGCGATGCAGGCAGCGCCTATTGGATCGGCCGAGCTGCGCTGGACGCGGCGATGCGCGACCACGACGGGCGCGGTCCGTCGACGGCCTTCCGGGAAGTGGCCGCTGCACGATGGCCGGACCTGGAGAGCGCCTACGTGCAGCTGCAGAACGACCCGGAGCGGGTGAGTACGGTGGCATCCTTCGCCGCAGAGGTGTCCCGACTCGCTGAGTCGGACGCCGTCTGCGCTGAGATCTGCGCGCAGGCCGGCCGCGAGCTCGCCCATACCGCCGGGACGGCCCTGCGTCGCGTGGAGGAGCCACAGGGGGACGATCCCACCCAGGTGGCAGCCATCGGAGGGGTCTTCGCCTCACCTGCGGTTCTCCGCGCATTCCGCGGCTGCCTGGCGGACACGGTGCCGCGGGCGCGACTCCTCAGCCCGGAGGTCGACGGTGTGGACGGCTCCGCCCTCATGGCCGAGCTGCCGGAGGGCCACCCGTTGCGCGATCTCATCTCCGTCGCCCGGCGCCAGGAGTCTGCGTCATGACGCTGCTGAGGATCGACAACCGGTGCATGCCCTACGACTGGGGCTCTCCCGGACGGATCTCTGCTCTGCTGGGGCGTCCTGGTGTGGCAGGCCGTGAGGCCGAGCTATGGCTGGGCGCCCACCCGAAGGCCCCCAGCCGGATCCTCGATGACCCTCGGTGGCCGGACGCCCATCAGTGGGAGCGCAGCACAGGGGCCCACCTTCCGTTCTTGCTGAAGATCCTCGCCGCCGATCGGCCGCTCTCGCTGCAGGCCCACCCCACCGCCGACCAGGCGGAGGTGGGCTTCGCCCGGGAAGAGGCCGCCGGCATCCCGATCGACGCCGCGCACCGGAACTACCGTGACCCCCGGCCGAAGCCGGAGATGATCGTCGCCCTCGAGGACGGCTTCCAGGCGCTCTGCGGATTCCAGGAGACCGCGCAGATCCTCGGCATCGTCGACGCCGTCATCGCCCGGGTCCCCCGGGAGCATGAGGCGGCGGAGCAGGAGACGCCGGGGCACGTGCAGGCGCTGAGCCGCTGGCGAGCGCACCTCCAGCAGGTCGACGACGGTCGGACGCACCTCGGGGCGGTGGTCGCCTGGCTGCTCACCGCGGAGGAGGCCGCCGGAGTCGTGCCGGCCCTGCTGGCCGCCGAGGCGGCGCCGCGGTCCGTCGACGCCGAGGAGCTCGCCCCGTGGGACCTCATCCGTCGCCTGCAGGCCGCTCACCCCGGGGATCCGGGGATCGCCGTGGCGGTGATGCTCCACCACCTGACCCTGCGGGCGGGGGAGTCGCTGTGGCTGCCGGCCGGCGTCCTCCACGCCTACGTGCAGGGCCTCGGCGTGGAGCTCATGGGTCCCAGCGACAACGTGCTGCGCGGCGGACTGACCACCAAACACCTCGACGTCGCGGAGCTGCTCCGCATCGCAGACCTCACGCCGGGGCGGCCCCGCCCCACCGCTCCCATGCCCTTGGAGGAGCATCTGCTGGCCCACCGCCCGGAGGGACAGGAGCAGGCGCCCTTCGAGCTGATGGAGATCACCGGGGACACGGAGGTCGCGACCCCGGGACCCAGCGTGCTGATCGTCCTCGACGGGACGTTCACCGTCTCGTCGCCGACGAGCGGTCCCCGCACTGCCGGCCGCGGAGCCCAGCTGCTCCACACCGACCCCGGCCGGCTGCGGCTCCGCGGTGCCGGGCGTGCTTTCCTCGCGAAGCTGCGCGGCTGAGCCGGCGAGCGCGCGTGCCGGCCCTCAGCTCGCGCCGAGCTCGGTGAGCACGGTGTGCAGACGGACGTCGAACTCGTCGGCCGCGTCGGCCGGCAGACGGTCCACCGGCCACCAGGCGACGTCCTCGCTCTCCTCGCTGACCACGATGCGCGCGTCCCGTGGGGCGATCGCCGCATAGCCGACGTCCCAGTGGGCGGTGCAGTGGGAGAACCCGGAGCCCAGCGGGTGCACGTTGAGGTCCACCGGCGTGCGGCGCAGGGGCCGCAGGGTGGTCAGGCCGCTCTCCTCGGCGGCTTCCCGGAAGGCGGCCTCCGGCACGGAGTCGTCGGCGTCCTCGATGTGGCCGCCCAGCTGCACCCAGAACCGGCCCTTGCCGTGGAAGCACAGCAGCACCTGGGTGAGCGTGTCGTCGAAGATGAAGCAGCTGGCGGTGAGGTGCTCGGGCCGCGGCCGACGGCGGAAGGCCTCATCGCCCTGTGCCGCCAGGTCCACGTAGTCCTGCTGGAGACGGCGTTGTGCGGGCGAGACCGGCGTCCAGCCGCGCAGGTCCTCCAGGAACCCCGCGGCGATCGGGGAGAGCGTGCGGGCAGAGGTGGTCGTGGGGCTGTCTCCGGTCGGCATGCCTGCCAGAGTATCCTCACCCCTCGGCATCGGACCAGACGACCTCTAAGCGCTCCATGAGCACCTCCATGTCGGGGGTGAAGCTGCGACCGGCGGCCGCGCAGACGCGCTCCCAGAAGCGTCGATGCTCAGTGCGCCAGTGCGCCAGGCTGCGGTCGCCCTCGCCCTCCGCCCAGGCGTGGTCGGCGTCGACGTCGGTGAAACCGGCCAGGGCGACGCCGGTGGTCCGTACGATCACCCGAGGGCGCCGTCGCCGTCGCAGAACACCGTGTGGGCGCCGATCCCGGGTGGGGCCTCACCCTCCCAGACGTATTCGGACAGCAGACTGGCGGTGGCGGTCTTGTACCCCGCGCGCACCAGGTCCAGCACCCCGTCGGCCAGCTCGGCATGGTCGCCGAACTGATCGACCAGGACGTCGGAGCTTGCGGACGCGGCCGCCGGGTGGGCCTGCGCGTACTGCTCCCAGAGCGTGCGGGCGGCGTCCTGGTCAGGGGCGGCGAGCGGACGGCCGGCCTGCGGAGCGTTCATGCTCCCTTTTCAACACCTTCCCCACCACCAGCAACGGAATCGGCGAGTGGCGGATTCACTGCCGCTGGCCGACGGAATCGGCGCGTGAGCGGCAGTGAATCCGTCACTGGACGGGGAGAGTGCGGAAGGGCGCGGCTCGACCGTCGCCCGGCCCTCAGGCCGGCTCGACCACCACCAGGAGGTCGCCGCCGTCGACCTGCTGCACGCCGTTGAGCACGGTGCGGGCCACGGTGCCGCCCACCGGGGTGGTGATCGCGGCCTCCATCTTCATCGCCTCGATGGTGGCGATGTTCTGTCCCGGCTCCACGGTCTGGCCCTCCTCCACGAGCAGGGAGACGGCTCCGGCGAAGGGCGCGGCGACCTGGCCGGGGACCGCGGCGTCGGCCTTCTCCGCGGTGTGCACGGTGGCCTCCACGGACTCATCGCGGACCACCAGGGGCCGGGGCTGGCCGTTGAGCGCGCAGATCACGGTGCGCAGGCCCTTCTCGTCCGGCTCGGAGACGGACTGCAGGGTCACCAGCAGCCGGACGCCCTTGCCCAGGGAGATGGTGTGCTCCTCGCCACGGCGCAGCCCATAGAGGAAGTCCCGGGTGTGCAGGACCATCACGTCCCCGTAGGCGTCGCGGGCGGCCTCGTAGTCCCGGGTCGGGCCCGGGAACAGCAGCCGGTTCAGCGTGGCCTGGCGGGTCGCGGAGTCCCCGGCCAGCCCGGCCCGGTCCTCCTCGGTGAGATCCTCGTCCAGCGGACGGACGGTGCGGCCTTCCAGCGCCTTGGAGCGGAACGGCTCGGGCCAGCCGCCGGGCGGGTCGCCCAGCTGTCCGGCCAGGAACTGGATGACCGAGTCCGGCAGGTCGAAGCTCTGCGGCGCCGCTTCGAACTCAGCGGGATCCACCCCCATGCCCACCAGCTGCAGCGCCAGGTCACCGACCACCTTCGACGACGGCGTCACCTTCACCAGCCGGCCCAGCATCGTGTCCGCGGCGTGATACATGTCCTCGATGTCCTCGAAGCGCTCACCCAGTCCCAGCGCGATGGCCTGCTGCCGCAGGTTCGAGAGCTGGCCGCCGGGGATCTCGTGGCGGTAGACGCGTCCCGTGGGGCTGGGCAGCCCGGACTCGAAGGGCTTGTAGATGGCTCGCACCGCCTCCCAGTAGGGCTCCAGCGAGGCCACGGCCTCCAGCCCCAGGCCGGTGTCGCGCTCGGTGTGCTCCAGCGCGGCCACCAGCGCGGAGGCCGGCGGCTGGGAGGTGGTGGCGGCCATGGAGGAGGTGGCGACGTCGACGGCGTCGACCCCGGCCTCCGCGGCGGCCAGCAGGGTGGCCAGCTGGCCGCCGGCGGTGTCATGGGTGTGCAGGTGCACCGGCACGTCGAAGCGTTCCCGCAGCGCCGTGACCAGGGTGCGGGCAGCGGCCGGCCGGAGCAGCCCGGCCATGTCCTTGATGGCCAGGATGTGCGCCCCGGCGTCCACCATGCGCTGGGCCAGACCCAGGTAGTAGTCCAGCGTGTAGAGATCCTCGGCCGGGTCGGAGAGGTCGCCGGTGTAGCACAGGGCGGCCTCGGCCACGGCGGTGCCGGTCTTGCGCACCGCGGCGATGGCCGGGGCGATCTGGTCGACGTCGTTGAGGGCGTCGAAGATCCGGAAGATGTCCACCCCGGTCTCGGCGGCCTCGGCGACGAACGCGTCGGTGACCTCCAACGGGTAGGGGGTGTACCCGACCGTGTTGCGGCCGCGCAGCAGCATCTGGATGGGGATGTTGGGCATCTCCGCCCGCAGCAGCGCCAGTCGGCGCCACGGGTCCTCGGAGAGGAAGCGCAGGGCGACGTCGTAGGTCGCCCCGCCCCAGGCCTCGACGGAGAGCAGCCCGGGCACCACATGGGACAGCGCCGGAGCGGCGGCCAGCAGATCCCGGGTGCGCACCCGGGTGGCCAGCAGCGACTGGTGGGCGTCACGGAAGGTGGTGTCGGTGACGGCCAGGGCGGTCTGGGCGCGCAGGGCCTGGGCGAAGCCCTCGGGGCCCTGCTCCAGCAGGACGTCCCGCCAGCCGGCGGGCCGGGGGTGCGACGACGGCCCGTCGAAGGGGCTGCGGTCCGGCTCGTCCCGCTTGTCCCCGGGGAAGCGGGGCAGCTTGTCCCGCGGGTCGATGCCGTCCACCCGCGGGCCGTGCGGCTGGTTGACGGTGGTGTCGGCCAGGTACTGCAGCACCTTGGTGCCGCGGTCCTTGGAGCGGTTGACCTTGGCGAGCTCGGGGCGCTTGTCGATGAAGTCGGTGGCCAGGTCCCCGGCGAGGAACTGCTCGTCGTCGAGCACGTTCTTCAGGAACGGGATGTTCGTGGCCACGCCGCGGATGCGGAATTCGGCCAGCGCGCGGCGGGCCCGGCGGATCGCGGTCAGCCGGTCCCGCCCCCGGCTGGTGAGCTTGACCAGCATGGAGTCGAAGTGCGGGCTGATCTCGGCGCCGGTGTAGACGGTGCCGCCGTCGAGCCGGATGCCGGAGCCGCCGGCCGAGCGGTAGACGGTCACGGTGCCGATGTCCGGGCGGAAGTCGTTGGCCGGGTCCTCGGTGGTGATGCGGCACTGCATCGCGGAGCCGCGCACCCGCAGGTCCTCCTGCCGGATGCCCAGATCCTCCAGGGTCTCCCCGGCGGCGATGCGCAGCTGCGCGGTGACGAGGTCGACGTCGGTGATCTCCTCGGTGACGGTGTGCTCCACCTGGATGCGCGGGTTCATCTCGATGAACACGTGCTGGCCCGCGCGCTCGCCGGCGGTGTCCACCAGGAACTCCACGGTGCCGGCGTTGCGGTAGCCCATGGCCTTCGCGAAGGCGACGGCGTCGCGGAACAGCGCCTGCCGGATCTCATCGTCGAGCTCGGGGGCCGGAGCGATCTCCACCACCTTCTGGTGGCGGCGCTGGATGGAGCAGTCCCGTTCGAACAGGTGGACCACATTGCCCTCACCGTCGGCGAGGATCTGCACCTCCACGTGGCGGGGCCGCACCACGGCCTGCTCCAGGAAGACGGTGGCATTGCCGAAGGCGGTCTCGGCCTCGCGCATGGCCGCGCCCAGGGCGTCGGGCAGCTCCTCGCGGGTCTCCACCCGGCGCATGCCCCGGCCGCCGCCGCCGGCGACGGCCTTCACGAAGATGGGGAAGCCGATCTTCTCAGCCTGGGCGATGAGCGCCTCGGGGTCGTCAGAGGGGTCGGAGCTCTCCAGGACCGGCACCCCGGCCGCGCGGGCGGCACGCAGGGCACGGATCTTGTCCCCCGTGGACTCCAGGACGTCGGCAGGCGGGCCGACGAAGGCGATGCCGGCCTCCTCAGCGGCGCGGG
This sequence comes from Nesterenkonia sp. CL21, assembly GCF_031705515.1. Classification (NCBI taxonomy): domain Bacteria; kingdom Bacillati; phylum Actinomycetota; class Actinomycetes; order Micrococcales; family Micrococcaceae; genus Nesterenkonia; species Nesterenkonia sp. CL21. The sequence continues at coordinate 153,138 of NZ_JAUTWR010000006.1, read as the reverse complement.
CGAGGTGGGGATTCTCGGACAGGAAGCCGTAGCCGGGGTAGATGGCGTCGGCGCCGGACTCGCGGGCCACCCGCACGATCTCCTCGACGTCGAGGTAGGCGCGGACGGGGTGTCCCTCCTCGCCGATGCGGTAGGCCTCGTCGGCCTTCTGTCGATGGAAGGAGTTGCGGTCCTCATGCGGGTAGACGGCGACGGTGCCGGCGCCGAGCTCGTTGGCCGCGCGCAGGGCGCGGATGGCGATCTCACCGCGGTTGGCCACCAGAATCTTGGAGAACATCCGTTGTCGCGTTCCTCTCAGTTGCGGCCACACGTCATTGTGCGGCCTGTCAGAAGCTCTGCGGACGGGCGTGCCGGAGTCCCTGGTGTGCGCGCCCTCCGCATCGGGCGACGCTGCCCGGTCCGGAACTGCTGGGTGCGCGCGGGACCCTCGGCTCCACAGCCAGGGGTACAGCGCAGTGAGCACAGAATACCGGCCACAGCGACGCGCGCCACGTGGGTCGCGTCACATAATGACAGGTGGTCGCCCCTCCGGCCGGGTCACAGCGGGTGCGGGCGGGGGCGTTGAGGCGGTCACCGGGTCTCGTGGCCGTCGCCGGAGCGACTGCTCGACAGGTCGCAGGAGGTGTCGTCAGATGTCCGGACCCGGGTGGACTCGACCTGCACAGGGGGCCGTGAGCCTGGAAAATCACTGTGAATCGCCCGGAATCATGCGGTTCTGGGCGTGACGGCGTGGTAGGTTGCCGTTCTGAAAGCCCCGGCAACGGGGACTGACGCCGAACCAGTCCAGGAGGACACACTATGGCTATGAACCGCAGCGAGCTCGTCGCAGCCGTCGCAGAGAAGTCCGGCAACTCCCAGGCCGCCGTCAACGGCGTGCTGGACGCGGTCTTCGAGGTCTTCACCTCCCAGGTCTCCGCTGGCGAGAAGGTGACCATCCCCGGCTGGCTGGCTGTGGAGCGCACCAAGCGCGCCGCTCGCACCGGTCGCAACCCGCAGACCGGCGAGACGATCGAGATCCCCGAGGGCTTCTCGGTCAAGCTGACCGCCGGCTCCAAGCTGAAGGCCGCCGCTTCCGGCAAGTGAGCAGCCACAGCCTCACAGGCCTGCGACGTCGGCCCTCGACCCGCCTCTCGGCGGGCGGGGGCCGACGTCGTCTCCGGAGGCCTCGTGCCGGGGCAGGACCCGCGCCGTCATACCTGCTCCGTTGATTTCTACGGCGCGTAGAATTATGGCTGGCACGGTCGATTCGACCGGATGGACCCGGACAGGGAGGTGCACCATGGCCGCAGCCCCGCGGCTCAGCGGCGCTCCACGCCTGGCCCGCGGCTCCCTGGCCGCCGGGGCCGCCGTCGGCAGCGCCGCCGCCGCGCACCTGGCTGCGGGCCATCAGGGGCCGCACGCGCTGGTCGTGATCCTGGCCTTGGCCGTGAGCCTGCCCCTGTGCACCGCCTTGGCGGGCATGCGGCTCGGTCTGACCCGCCTGACCCTCTCCGTGCTGGTGTCCCAAGCGGTGCTCCACGGTCTCTTCTCCGCCCTGCCGGCCTCCGCCGCCGGGCGGTTCGCCGGGGGGAGCCCGCGCCTCGGCCATGGCGGCCACGAGTCGCCCGCGCTGGCCAGTGCGACGACGGCCGCCTCCGTGCCAGCACCGGACCAGTCGCTGGTCGTGATGACCCCTGGGGGAGCCCTGGACGGGGGCATGCTGGCGGCCCATCTGGGTGCGGCCGTGCTGACCATCGCCCTCCTGCACCGTGGTGAGACCCTGCTGCGAGCCGTCGCCGATCTGGTGGCGCTGGGTCCCGTCCACTTGCTCATGACTCCCCGGGAGGCGCACTTCGGCGTGCGCCCGGCCCTTCCCGCCGTCCCCCGGACGGTGCGGGTCATGGAAGACCTCTGGAGCGGCCGGGGGCCGCGCACCCTGCGGGGACCGCCGGCGGCGTCCTGACGTCGTCGACGACGTCGAGGTCAGGGCCGCAGCGCCCGATGGCCGCCGCGTCAGACCCTCCGACCTGGAGGGACCACCTCAGTTCCGAGGCGGTGAGCACGCAGACGCGGCCGGACTGCCCACAGGACGTCCCCGGACCCTCACGCCGGCTCCGGACGCCACGTCCACCCCGCATAGACGCAGAGAAGGACACCATGACCACTTCCACCACCGTTGACATCCTGGCCGGGGGCTCTCGAACAGGCCGCGCGCCGCGGCTGCTGGCCCCCGCCGCCGTCGCGGCACTGGGGCTCGCCGCGATGACAGCCACCCCGGCCTGGGCCCATGACGAGCTGATCTCCTCCACCCCGGAGGCGGACGAGGTGCTCACCGAGAGCCCCGAGGAGATCGTCCTGGAATTCACCGGAGACGGCCTCACCGAGGGCGAGAACATCACCAACGAGATCCGCGTGACCGACGACGACGGTGAGAGCTGGGAAACCGAGACCGTCATCGACGGCCCGTCGATGAGCACCGAGCTCGACGGCGAGCTGGCCGACGGCGAGTACGAGGTCCTCTACCGGGTCGTCTACTCCGACGGGCATGACGAGGAAGGCAGCTTCAGCTTCGAAGTCGACCTGCCGGAGGGCGCCGCAGAGACTGACGCAGCGGAGACTGACGCCGCAGAGGCTGACGCCGCTGAGGACGAGGCAGGCGACGGCACGACCGACGACGATGCCGCCGAAGCAGATGCCGCGGAGACTGATGCCGCAGAGGCCGACGCCGGCGAGACTGGCTCGGTGGACGCCGACGCCGCCTCGCAGGAGGACCCGGCCACCGCCGAGGGACAGTTCCCCGCCTGGGCCGCGGTGCTCTTCGCGCTGGGCGGCGTGCTCATCGTGATCCTGGCCGTGGTGCTCATGCGCCGCAAGATGACCCAGGTGGAGGAGTGGAAGCAGGCGCCGCGCCAGCCCCGCGACACCACCGGCTCCACGGGGACCGCGGACGACCAGTCCGGCGACGACAGGCCCGACGAGCGCGACGACCGTCCGCGCGACGACGCGTGAGAGTGAGGGATCCCCGATGACGCCTGCCGCAGGCGGCCGAGACGCCGCCCGTCCTCCCGCGGACGCCCCCGTGCGCGCCGTCGCGCTGCCTGCGGTGGGCGCCGTCCTCTGCCTCGGCCTGGTGGCCGTGGCGCTCGCCGGACTGCTCACCGGTGTGGGCCGGCCGTCGCAGATCGCCGACCCCGGCGCGGTGACCCGGTGGGGCCTGCCCGTGGCGCGATTCGTCCACCATATGGCCATGGCCACGGCGGTCGCCGCCGTGATACTCGCCGTCGTCGCGGTGCCCTCAAGGCTCGGCCCCCGCAGCCGGCAGCGTCGTGCGGAGCGCGCGGAGAAGGTTCGTGCGGAGCGCGCGGAGAAGGTTCGTGCGGAGCGCGCGCAGAAGGTTCGTGCGGAGCGCTCCGGCGCCTCGGCCCCGTCCGTCTCGGGTGAGCACCCGCTCTACACCCGCACGCTGCAGATCGCGGGAGCCGCCTCCGTGGTGTGGACGGTGGCCGCCGTCGCGGTGCTGGTGCTCTCCTATTCGGCGCTGGCCGGCCAGCCGCTCTCTGCTGACGAGAACTTCTCCGCGGGCTTCCTGGGCTACGTGCAGTCGATCTCCACGGGTCAGGCATGGATGGCGATGGTGGTCATCGCCGCCGTCTTCGCCACTCTGGTCTTCGCGGTGCGTTCCCCGGCCGGGCTGTTCTTCGTGGCGGTGCTGGGCCTGGGTGGGATCGTCCCGATGGCGCTGGTGGGGCACTCCGGCTCCGGTGACGACCATTCGGCGGCGGTGAACTCCTTGGGCCTGCACCTGCTGGGCGTGGTGGTCTGGGTCGGTGGGCTCGTGGTCCTGGCGCTGCTCTCCCCGGAGATCCGCCGGCAGGCGACGGCACTGACGGCCCGGGAGCAGGGCGGGCCGGAGATCGTCGGGACTCTGCTGCGCCGCTACTCGGTGCTGGCGGGGCTGGCGATCGGCACCGTCGCGTTCTCCGGGGTGGTCAATGCGGCTCTGCGCATCGAGACGCTGGAGCAGCTGCTGACCACGCCGTACGGGCTCATGATCGTCCTGAAGGTCGGGGCGATCCTGGGTCTGGGGGCGGTCGGGTGGATGAACCGCAGCTGGATCATTCCGCGGCTGGCCGGGCCCCATGAGGGGGCCGGTGCGCCGTCCTCGTCCGCATCGGCGTCCACGGATCCCGCCCGCACCCGGGCGGTCACCGGGCTGCTGTGGCAGCTGGTCCTGGTGGAGATCGCGGTGATGTCCGCGGTCATCGGGGTCAGCGCCATCCTGGGCCGCACCTCCCCGCCGGTCTCGGAGGACCTGCCTCCCGATGCCACCCCGGCGCGGATCCTCACCGGCTATGACCTTCCGCCGGAGCCGACGCTGGGCCTGTGGTTCAGCCAGTGGCGCTTCGACTGGCTGTGGGTGGCGATCATCGTGTTCCTGGCCGCCTGGTACCTGCACTCCATGATGAGGCTTCGGCGCCGGGGCGACGGCTGGCCGGTGATGCGGGCGGCCAGCTTCCTCTTCGGCCTGACGGTGCTGCTGTGGGTGACCTCCGGCGGTCCGGCGATCTACGGGATGGTGCTGTTCTCCGGGCACATGATCCAGCACATGACGCTGACCATGGTGGCGCCGATGTTCTTGGTGCTGGGCTCGCCGGTCACCCTGGCCATGCGGGCGCTCACTTCCCGCACCGACGGCACCCGCGGGGCCCGGGAGTGGATCCTGTGGCTGGTGCACTCGCGGTTCTCCCGGGTGGTGACCCACCCGGTGGTGGCCGCGGCGAACTTCGCCGGCTCCCTGGTGCTGTTCTACTACACCCCGCTGTTCGGCTACGCCCTGGAGTACCACGTGGGGCATGAGCTCATGAACGTCCACTTCCTGCTCACCGGGTACATCTTCGCCCTGGTGATGGTGGGCCACGACCCGCTGCCGAAAAGGCCCGCGCACGCCATCCGGCTGGTCATGCTGCTGGCCACGATGGCGTTCCACGCGTTCATCGCCGTGGGGCTCTCCGGCTCCGAGTCCCTCATCCAGGCCAGCTGGTTCGGCAACATCGGCCACGACTGGGGCTTCTCCGCCATCGAGGACCAGCAGCGCGGGGGAGAGCTGATGTGGGGACTCGGGGAGATCCCCACGATGCTGCTGGCCGTCATCGCCGCGGTGCAGTGGTCGCGGGCGGACCGTCGGGAGATGGTCCGCGAGGACCGTGAGGCCGACCGCACCGGCGACGCCGACCTCCAGGAGTACAACGAGATGTTCGCCCGCATGGCAGAGAGGGACTCCCACCGATGATCCGCACCCGCACCCACCTGCTGCCGGCGCTGCTGCTGAGCACCGCCCTGGCGGTGACCTCCTGCGGATCCGACGGCGACGCCGCCGAGGGCGAGCAGAGCCCCCGTGCGGGTTCCGACCGGCTGGTCGCCGCAGCGGAGGCCGGCATGGAGCGGGCCTCCACGTTCGGCTTCGACTCCGCCGGGTTCTACACGGAGGCCGCCGTGGAGGAGTTCCGCGAGCAGATGGAGGGCTCCCTGGCCGAGGGGGATGCCGACGTCGAGGTTGACCCGGCCACCTGCGCGGAGCCTCTGGCCGCGGTGGACTGGGCTCCGCTGCTGCTCGGCTCGGACGCCGCGCGGGTGGACTTCGGCTCGGAGACCTTCACCGGGACCGGCTCCATCGAGATCGCCGAGATCGCCGACGACGGCGAGGCCGCCGCCCGGGTCCAGCAGCATATGGACCATGTCCGCTCCCTGGTGGAGTCCTGCCCGCAGGTGCGGCTGACGCAGATGGACGCCGACTATGTGCTGGAGTTCTCGGAGATCGAGCTGGAGGCCCTCCGCCCCGCAGAGGGTGACGGCGACGGGACGGTGGGCTACGCCCGCACCCGCAGCCTGGCGGATGCGGAGGAGGATGGAATGATCGGGGCCCAGATCCTGTTCACCCGTGCAGGCGATGACGTGGTGATGGTGTCGTTCATCGGCGAGCCCGCCGCGGCGCAGGAGGAGTTCACCGCCATGGCGGAGGCCGTCACCGCCGCGACCACGGAGGCGCTCGCCGACTGAGCGCCCGGAGATGATCTCGGGTGCGAGGCAGGCCTCACCCCAGGGACGCCCCGCCATGGCGGGGCTGAGCAGAAGGAGCACACGCATGACGCAGACGATCCGCCGCACCAACCGGGTGCGGGCCTCCGAGCTGGTCGGCCGCGGCTGGCTGAACACCGGTGGCCAGGAGATCACCCTGGAGGATCTGCGCGGCAAGATCGTGATCCTGGACTTCTGGACGTTCTGCTGCATCAACTGCCTGCATGTGCTCGATGAGATGCGCCCGCTGGAAGAGCAGTTCTCCGATGTGCTGGTCACCGTGGGCGTGCATTCTCCGAAGTTCGAGCATGAGGCCGACCCCGACGCGCTGGCCGCCGCTGTGGAGCGCTATGAGATCGCCCACCCGGTGCTGGACGACCCGAACCTGGTGACCTGGCAGGCGTACTCGGCCCGCGCCTGGCCGACGTTGGTCGTCGTCGACCCGGAGGGCTACATCGCCGCGAACCTGGCCGGTGAGGGCCATGTGGCGGGCCTGTCCTCCCTGGTGGAGGAGCTGGTGGCCGAGCACGAGGCCAAGGGCACGCTGCACCGCGGCGACGGGCCCTACGTGCCGCCGGAGCCGGTGTCCCGCACCTTGCGCTTCCCGGGCAAGGCGGTGCCGGTGACTCGTCCGCTGGGCGGCGACGCCACCACGGTGGGGCATTTCCTGGTGGCCGACACCGGCCATCACCGGATCGTGGAGCTGGAGTCCGACCTGCAGACCGTGGTCCGCAGCTGGGGCGGCGGCGTCGCCGATGACGACGGCGTGCTCGCCTCCCCGGAGAAGGGCCACCGGGACGGCGACGCTGAGACGGCGCGCTTCACCGAGCCGCAGGGCCTGGCCCTGCTGCCGGCCGAGGTGGCCCAGCAGGTGGGCTACGACGTCGTCGTGGCGGACACCGTGAACCACCGGCTGCGCGGCATCGATGTGGCCACGGGTCAGGTGACCACGCTGGCCGGCAACGGAGTGCAGCGGCTCATCGACTCCGAGCGGGTCACCCAGGCGGAGGGGCCCGTGGTGGGCAGCCTGGGCACCGCCCCGCTGGAGGTCTCGCTGTCCTCCCCGTGGGATGTGCTGTGGTCCCCGGTGACCGGCTCGGTGATCGTCGCGATGGCCGGGACGCATCAGATCTTCTCCTTCGACCCGGTCACCGGGGAGCTGAAGGTGCTGGCCGGCACCGGGCTGGAGGGGCTGACCGACGGCCCCGCCGAGGACTCCTGGTTCGCGCAGACCTCCGGGCTCGCCGCCGACGCCGCCGGGGACGTGTGGATCGCCGACTCCGAGACCTCCTCGCTGCGAGTGCTGCGGGTCAGCCAGGACCCGGAGGCCCCCGCAGTGGAGACCGTCGTGGGGGAGGGGCTGTTCGACTTCGGGTTCCGGGACGGCGACCCGGCCGAGGCGCGACTGCAGCACCCTCTGGGAGTGACCGTGCTGCCGGATTCCTCCGTGCTGGTGGCAGACACCTACAACGGGGCGATCCGCCGCTACCGTGGGGAGCACCGGGCCGCCGACGGCACCACCGTGGCCGCCGCCGTCTCCACCGTGGCCCGCGGGCTCAAGGAGCCCTCCGACGTGCTGCTGGACTCCGACGGCACGACCCTGCTGGTGGTGGAGACCAACGCCCACGAGTTGGTGCGTGTGGCCATCCCCGACGAGTTCCTCACCGTGGACGAGGGAGCCTGGGAGACCCAGCGGCCCACCACCGACGTCGCGCCGGGGGAGTTCAGCCTGAGCATCGGCTTCGAGGCCCCCACCGGGCAGAAGCTCGACGACCGGTGGGGCGATCCCACCCAGCTGAAGATCTCCTCCTCCCCGGAGGAGCTCATCCTGGAGGGTGCCGGCAGCGCCGAGGGGCTGCGCCGGACCCTGCGGCTGAATCCGTCCGTCGCCGAGGGAGTCCTGCACATCACCGCCCGCGCGGCCGCCTGCGACGGCGCCCCCGGCGAGGAGATCCCAATGCACGCCGCCTGCCACCTGTACCAGCAGGACTGGGGCATCCCGGTGACCGTTGGGTCCGAAGGTGCTTCCGCCCTGGAGCTGGACCTGCGCGGCATCAAGTGAGCTGAGGGGACCTGCTCCCCATCGGCCGAGTCTCCGTGTCCTCCCACGTCAGCCATGTCACACTGAGTCCTGCACATTCGTCGAGGGGGCCGGATCAGCACAGGTCCGCCCTGCAGGAGTGAGATGACCATGGCTGGATCGTCACCGTCCCGCACCGACGCAGGGGAGCCGACGGCGTCGCGCCGTTCCCTGTGGCGGTGGTACCTGGACGTCCCCCTGATCTGGAAGCTCGGGGTGGCGCTGGTGCTCGGCGTCGTCGCGGGCCTGGTGGTGGGGCCACCCATCGCAGTGGTGCAGCCGCTCGGTGACATCTTCCTGCGGCTGCTGACCATGCTGGTGATGCCGCTGATCCTGCTGACCCTGATGGCCGGAGTGGCCTCGGTGTCCCCGAAGACGCTGGGTCGCATCGGCGGCAAGGCCTTCCTCTACTACCTGGTGACCACCGCGTTCGCGATGACCATCGGCATCGGCGTCGCCCTGCTGGTCTCCCCGGGGACCGGGCTGAGCCTCCCCGGGGACGCCGAGGTGGACGAGCAGACCGCCCCGCCGCTGGCGGAGGTGCTCACCGGCATCGTCCCGGACAACATCTTCTCCGCCCTGGCCGAGGGGGAGGTGCTGGCCGTGATGTTCTTCGCCCTGGCCGCGGGCGTCGCCCTGGCCTTCATGCAGGACAGCACTGACGATCGGCTCGCCGGGCTGGCCATGCACCTGCGGCGCTTCGTCGACGGCGGTGTGGAGCTGGTCTTCCTGATCATCCGCGGGGTCCTGCAGTACTCGCCCATCGGCGTGTTCGCGCTGATCGCCGTGGTGGTGGGGGAGACCGGGGCCGATGCGCTGCTGCCGCTGGCCTCCCTGACCGGGGTCGTCTACGGCGGGATCGTCCTGCAGATCGTGATCTACGCGCTGATCCTGCTGCTCTTCCGTGCCCCCGTGGGACGGTTCTTCCGCGAGGCCAAGGAGCCCATGCTCACCGGTTTCGTCACCCGCTCCTCGTCCGGGACCCTGCCGGTGACCACCCAGGCGGCCGAACGGCTGGGCGTGCGTCGCGGGGTGTACTCCTTCACCCTGCCCCTGGGTGCGACCATCAACATGGACGGCACCGCCATCTACGTCGGGGCGGCCACAGTGTTCATCGCCAACGTGACCGGGACGCAGCTGACCCTGACCCAGCTGGCCACCGTGGCCGCCGTCGGAGTGCTGGCCTCCATCGGCACCGCCGGTGTGCCGGGCGCCGGGCTCATCATGCTCACCATGGCCGTCACCGCCGCGGGGCTGCCCATGGCGCCGGTGGCGCTGGTGGCGGGCATCGACGCGATCCTGGACATGGCCCGCACCCTGTGCAACGTCACCGGGGACCTCACGGGTACGCGCATCATCGCCAAGACCGAGCCCGGGATGCTGGTGGACCCGGATGCCCCGCCGGAGGACGAGGACGAGGCCGAGCACGCGGGCGAGGGCCCCGCCGGTTCATCCGCCTGAGCCCAGCGCCTCCCGGAGGGGGACCCGCTGCCCGGTGCGCAGCAGCGACCGGCTGTAGATCCGGGCGGCGAGGAGCATGAACACCACGGCGCTGGTGAGCAGGATCGCCAGGGCGAGGATCGGCTCGAACCACATCGCCTCGTTGAAGAACATCCGTAGCGGCATGGCCACCGGGGCGCTGAACGGCACGTAGGACGCGATGGTCATGACCAGCGGGGTGTCGTGGAAGAACACGACCACGAAGTACGGGATCATGCTCAGCATCATCGTCGGCGTGACCACCGCTCCCGAATCCTCCTGCCGGGAGACCAGCGCCGCGCCGGCGGCGAACATGGCGGCGATCAGCACGAAGCCGGGTACGAAGAACAGCACGAACCACAGCATCGGCACGGTGAGCATGTCCAGCACGTCCTGCTGACCGGAGAGCATCAGGGCCGCCGCGGCCGCTGAGGCGATCACCACCGCCTGCGCGATGGCCAGCACCGAGTTGCCCAGCACCTTGCCCGCCAGGAGCGATTGGGCCGTGATCGAGGAGAGCAGGATCTCCACGATCCGTGACTGCTTCTCCTGGATGGTGTTCTGCACGATCATCATGCCGGAGGTGATGGACAGCATCATGAACACCAGGCCGAAGAGCATCGCCACCACCATGCGGAGGGTCCCGTCGTTCTCGCCCTCCAGGGTGACCAGGCTCGGCGCGGCGGAGAGCATCTGGGCGACCTCCGTGGGCTCCGAGTCCAGCCCGATCACCTGCAGACCCACCGGAGAGTCGGCGTCGGCGGTGATGATCGCGTCGATGTCGCCGCCGCGCAGCAGCTCCTCGGCGGCCGCCATGTCGACCGCCTCCACCTGCTCGAGCCCGTCGGAGGGGATCAGCTGGGCCGCCTGACCGGCGTCGACGACGGCGACCTCGGGCTCGTCCTTCCCTCCGCCGAAGAGGCCCATGGCCACGATGCCGCCGGCGACGAACAGGATCGTGATGATCTGGCTGACCAGGAACGCCTTGCTGCGCACCTGGGAGATGATCTCGCGTTCGGCCACCAGCAGGGAGGCCTGGACGATGCTCAGGGGTGCCGGGGAAGGGGCCCGGGAGGCGAGGGCGGGGGTGCTCATCGGACGTTCTCCTTCTCCAGCTGGCGGGTGGCCTGTGCCGTGGTCTGCGCTGTGGTCTGTGCCGCCGGCCGCTCGTCGGCCCGGCCGGCGACGTCCTTGAAGATCTCGCTCAGGCTGGGCAGCACGGGGGCGAAATGCAGGACCGCCCCCCGCTGGACGGCGCGGTGCAGCACCTGCTGGGCGGTGTCGGGGTCGGCGCGGAACAGCGCACGCCCTGCGGCGGATTCGTCCACCTCGACGCCGGTGACGTCCCGGACCCAGCCGGCGTCGGCCTCGGTGATCAGCTCATAGCGCCGCGTTCCGTGCCGCTCGCGCAGCTCCTCCCGGCCGCCGGCGGCCAGAATCCTGCCGGCACCGATGATCACCAGGTCGTCGCAGAGCCGCTCCACCACATCCAGCTGGTGGGAGGAGAACAGCACGACGGCGCCGGCCTCCGCCTGTTCGGTGAGCACGGAGAGGACGACGTCGACCGCCATCGGGTCGAGCCCGGAGAACGGCTCGTCGAGGATCAGGACGTCCGGGTCGTGGATCAGGGCGGCGGCGATCTGCACCCGCTGCTGATTCCCCAGGGAGAGGGACTCCAGGGGATCGCCGGCACGCTCGGCCAGGTCCAGGCGGGCCAGCAGGGCCTCAGCCCGCCGTCGGGCCTCGCGACGGTCGAAGCCGTGCAGGCGTGCCAGGTAGCTGATCTGGTCAGCGACCCGCATCTTGGGGTAGAGCCCGCGCTCCTCCGGCATGTAGCCGAACCGGCCCCGAGACGTCGGGGCGACAGGGGAGCCGTCGAGCCGGATGTCGCCGGAGTCGGCGTCCAGGACGCCGAGGACGATGCGCATGGTCGTGGTCTTCCCGGCGCCGTTGCCGCCGACGAAACCGGTGAGCTTCCCGCGCCGGGCGGAGAAGGAGACGTCGTGGAGCACCTGGCGTCCGGAGTAGGACCTGCAGACGGAGTCGAGTTCGAGCATGCTCCGAGCCTAGGCCGGGGCACCGACAGGCGGATCCCCCGTGCGGGGGAACCTGGCGGGGGATGAGCGCCTGCTCATCCTGTTTCTCCTCGGTGAGCTTCCTGGCGCAGGGGCCCGCCAGGGTTCGTGGCTCAAAGCGGTGAATGTGCTGGCGAATGTGCCGGTGAAGAATGTGGACCTCACCCTCCAGCGACGGTCATCGTCACAGGCGACGGGTCTTCATCGGGGCGCCCTGCCGTGCGCGCCATTCGTGCGGCGACATGTCATGACATCGCCGGAAGGCGCGATACAAGGTGCGCTCGTCGCTGAACCCCGCCGCATGGGCGATGGCCGCGATGGTGGCGTCGCTTCGGACCAGCAGGCGTTCGGCGCGCCGGATGCGGGAACGGCGCAGGTGAGCCGCCGGCGTCGTGGAGCCATGGTCGGCGAAGAGCTTCTCCAGGGATCGTCGGGAGATCCCCAGGCGGCGCGCCACGCCTTCGATGGTGAGCCGTGGATCGGCGCTGTCGCGCTCCATGATCGCCTGCGCCGAGGCGACGAGGGATTCTCCCGAGAGAGCACTCTCGGCTGCGGCGTCGTCGAGGGTACGGATGCCGTCGGCCAGCAGCTCGAGGACGATGTGGGCATACATCTCGTCCTGTACGGCATCAAGCGACTCCTCGGCTGTGAGCAGCTCCTGGACGACATGCCGCAGCACGGCGGTGGACCGCCCAGCCACGGGAATCGCCGTCGATCGTCGGGCTGCAGCTGGCGCGATGCGCACCAGAGACCGGGGAGCTTGGATGACGTACTCGCTCATCGGACGGTCGAAGCGGAGCTCGTAGGGCCGGTCAGATTCATACAGGGCCGCCTGGGACGGGCTCAGGTGGGCCTCTCGGCCACTCTGGGTCACGGTGCCGGCGCCAGCGATCTGGAGCGACAGCAGCACGTCTTCCCTCGGTTCGGCGGCGATCAGTCGGCCTGAGCGGACGATCCGCGAGGCCCCGGAGGAGACGTGGGCGAGGCGTACGGGGCCCAGATGACGGGTGGTGATGTGCGCAGTGAAGTCATCATCTGCGGAGGTCGTCGGAGTCCTCGGGCAGGCAAGGAGAGGGACGAAGCTCCTGCTGCAGATCTCGCTCCAGTGGCCGAAGCTGTCGGCGACATGGTGCTCCATAGTCTGAGGATAGAGACGAGAGGTCAGCAGGACAAGAGCGGACGCGGCGGACCCACGGACCGGCGGTGGGGCGCAGATCGTCGGAAGGTCCTGCGCAGATCGTCTCTCTCTGCAGTCCCATGGACGTCCATGATGGTGATCACCAGCACATTCCGAGAGGATCTGGAGACACTCATGGACATCAACTACACGCGCACCGTGCGGGCTGCCGTGGTTCAGCAGGAGCCGGTCTGGCTTGACCTCGAAGGGGCCGTCGAGAAGACAGTCGAGTTGATCAGAGAAGCCGCTGACCACGGTGCTGAGATCATCGCCTTCCCGGAGACCTGGATCCCCAACTATCCCTGGTGGATCTGGCTTGACTCGGTGGCCTGGCAGTCCCAGTTCACCGTGCCCTACGCTGCGAACTCGCTCACCGTCGATGGTCGGGAGATGCGGGCGATCCAGGACGCCGCCCGCCGGTCCGGCATCGTGGTCGGCCTCGGGTACAGCGAGCGAGACGCCGGATCGCTGTACATGGGACAGGCTGTGATCGAGGCGGACGGCACCCTGGTCTCCGCCCGGCGCAAGCTCAAGCCCACACATGTGGAGCGCACGGTCTTCGGCGAGGGCGACGGTTCCGACCTGGTCGTCAGTGAGACGAGTCTCGGGAGGGTCGGCTCCCTGTGCTGTTGGGAACATCTCCAGCCGTTGAGCAAGTATGCGCTGTACTCCCAGCACGAGCAGATCCACATCGCCTCCTGGCCCAGCTTCTCGATCTTCCCCGGGGCCGTGTACGCACTGGGCCCAGAGGTCAATACGGCAGCCTCGCAGCAGTACGCCGTCGAGGGACAGACGTTCGTGCTCGCCGCATCCGCAGTCGTCGGTGAAGCGGGACTCCGGATCTTCGCCGACACGGAGGAGAAGCGCGGACTCATTCACCCCGGCGGCGGATACGCACGGATCTTCGCTCCCGACGGGCGGATGCTCGCCGAACCGCTTGCGCCGGATGAGGAAGGCATCCTGTACGCAGATCTTGATCTCTCGGCGATCCTGGCCGCGAAGAACCCTGCCGATCCGGTGGGTCACTATTCGCGACCGGACGTCCTGCAGCTGCGATTCAACGATCAGCAGCAGCCCCGCGTGACGCGGGGCGGCCATCGAGAGGATCCGCGGATCGTGCCTCCGGAGAGCGGCCTCCACGAGGTCGAGCAGGAGACGGCGTCCGAGGCGGGTGCGGTCGAATGACGCCGTGCCGTCCACGGGGTCGGTGAGCTGGGGAGACGCGCAGCGGCTCAGGGCGGTGCGGGTCGTCACCGGCACCGCCCTGAGGCGTCGTTCGTCATCTGTGCCCGACCATGGACGCAGGGAGGCTGTCAGTCCATGGCGGTCGGGACCTCAGGCGGGGTCTGCGTCCGGGGTGACGATCCGGTGCTGATAGGCGTAGGCGACCGCCTCCACCCGGTTGCGCAGGTGCAGCTTCGCCAGCACCCGGGACATATGCGTCTTGACCGTCTCCGCACCGATGAACAGCTGGCCGCCGATCTCCGCGTTGGAGAGGCCGCGGGCCGCCAGGCTCAGCACCTCCACCTCGCGTTCGCTCAGGGGGTCCGGCGCCGCTCCGGTGCGAGACTTCCGGCCGCCCAGGTCGTCGGCGCCGTCGCCGTCGGGGACGGAGCTGGGGACGGAACTGGGGACGGAGCTGAGGTCTCCGGAGCTGACCGCCCGGCGGATCAGGGACCGGGTGACCTCCGGCGCCAGCAGCGCCTCGCCGGCGGCGACCGTGCGGATGCCCTCGGCGAGCTGCTCCGGGGAGGCGGTCTTCAGCAGGAATCCGCTGGCACCGGCCTGCAGGGCCCGCAGCAGGTAGTCCTCACGGTTGAAGGTGGTCAGCATGATGACCTCCGCGGTGCCTGTCCCACGGACCTGCGCGGTGGCCTCGATGCCGTCCACACCGGGCATCTCGATGTCCATGCAGATCACGTCCGGTCGGAGGCGGTCTGCCATCTCCACAGCCTCCTGCCCCGAGGAGGCGGTGCCGACCACCGCCAAGTCCGGCTGGGCGTCGAGGATCGTGGCGATCCCCTGGAGCAGCAGTGGCTGGTCGTCGGCCAGCAGCACCCGGACGAGGTCGCCGGGAGCCGCGGGGTCCGGGGCCTGCTGGGGGAACGCCTCGGAGGGAGACATGTCGTGTGGGGGCGTCACAGTGCCTCCTCAACGGCGGCGGTCGTGGCGGGAGCCGCCGCGATGTCCAGGGGAAGCTCCACCCGCACCATGAAACCGCCCTCAGGGGAGGGGCCGGTCTCCAGCCGGCCCCCGGCGGCCGCGGCGCGCTCGCGCATCCCTGGGAGGCCGTGCCCGCCCAGGGCCTTCGGCCCGGACGGGTGCGACGAGGAGCGGGGGCCGCCGCCGTCGTCGGTGACCTCCAGCTCCACGGAGCTGCTGCGCCAGCGCAGCCGCAGGCTCGCCCGGGCCTCAGGGCCGGCGTGCTTGCGCACATTCGTCAGGGCCTCCTGCGCCACCCGGTACAGGGTCAGCGAGGCCAGGGGTTCGAGGGTCCGGGGTTCGCCGTGCACCTGGTGGTCCACCGCGACGCCGGCGCTGCGCAGCTGCTCCACCAGGTCAGGGATGTGCTCCGCCCGCAAGGTGCTGGAGACGGCGTCGGGGTTGTCCGTGCGCAGCACGCCCAGCAGGTGGTGCAGCTCAGCCACGGAGCGTCGTGCCGCGTCCTCCACACGGCGGATGCACCGCTCGGCCTCCGCGGGATCCGTGGGCAGCACGGTCCGGGCGGCGGCGGCCTGCACCCCCATGAGGGAGACATGGTGGGCCACCGAATCATGCAGCTCGCGGGCCAGCCGGAGGCGCTCCAGCGCGACGGCCTGCTCAGCGACGACGGCACGCTCCGCGCTCAGCTGCTCGGCGCGCTCCTCCGCCCGGGCACGGTCCCGGGCGGACTCCCACGCCCGGTGGCCGAACCAGATGGCCCCGGCGAAGAACAGGAGGTTGGTGAGCAGCTGGTACAGGATCATCGCCAAGGCCGGGGTCAGAGCTCCCGGGGCGAGCGGCTCGTCGGAGTCGAACATCGGCTCCACGGAGATGCGGATGAACGAGACCAGCAGCCAGACGGCCATCCCGGCCACCACCGCCCAACGGGCGATCCGAGCCGAGCGGTCCCGGTTGTTCCACGCGCCCAGCGTGTAGAGGACCAGGAAGATGGAGATGTTGCTGATGAGCAGCTCCGGCACACGCAGCTCACCAGCGAGGATCATGGCTCCGGCCACCACGACGGCGACGAGGGCCGGGCGGCGTCGGCGCCACGCGACCGGCAGGTGCAGCAGCGCCAGGCACAGCACAGAGACCACGGGGCCGGCGGGCTCCTCGAAGAAGCCCAGTCCGCGGCCCAGCGTCAGCGACAGCACCGCCCCGCAGAACAGGGCCAGGGCGATCAGCGTGTCATGGCGGAGCTCGTCGGGGGTAGGGTCGCGTCGGCGCCAGTCGGGCGAGTCGGCGGACACCGGGCGGGCTTCGGGCTCGGGTGTCGGCATCGGTGTCCTTCTGCGGTCGACGACGGCGGGCGGGCGTCCACGAGACGTCACTGATGGGGAGAGTAGTCCGATCCGAGCGGGCGCGCCATCATCGCGCGTTCTGCCCACGGCACGGAATCAGTAGACTCTGAGGAGCATCTCAGGACTGGGAAAGGTGGATGACCCCATGACCACGTTGGTCGTCACGGCGAGCAAGCACGGCTCCACGGCGGAGATCGGTGAGCGGATCGCCACCACGCTGAGCGCCCGAGGCGTCTCCACCCATGTCAAGGACGTCTCCGAGGCGGGGCCGTGGCTGTACGAGGCGGACCACGTCGTCGTCGGGCTGCCTGTGTACCGGCAGGCGCTCTACGGGCCGGGGAAGCTCTTCCTGGACAGCAATCGCACCGAGCTCAGCGGCAAGCCGCTGTTCCTCTACGCCGTAGGCGGCGGTCCGCGACTCGAGGAGCCCCTCTACGCCACCCTGCGGCAGTACCCGCATCGGGAGATCGCCTATTTCCGGGGAGCGGTGGACGCGGAGAAGATCAGCTTCCTGGAGAAGCTGCAGCTGACCGTCGCGAAGGCGCCGAAGGACGCGGACTTCCGCGACTGGCCCGCCATCGAGGACTGGGCCAGCTCGCTGCTGGCCTACGGGATCAGCTGAGGGGATCCAGACACAGGTGGCTCCGGAGGAATGGTCGGAATGCACCCGCTGAAGCGAGGTTTAGCGACCCTTCCTCCGGAGCCATCACTGCGTGTGGGGGCAGAAGTCAGCCGTGGGCGTCCAGCTCCTGGAGCACACGCGCGACCACCGCATCGGTGGAGAGCCCGTAGCGGTCGTGCAGGGTCGGCAGCGCTCCCGCGTCGAGGAACGCGTCCGGCAGCGCGATCGACTGCACCGGCTTCCCCACGGGCTTCCGCGCCAACGCGGCGGCCACCGATTCGAAGAGCCCGCCGACCACGGTGTGGTTCTCACAGGTGATGGTCAGCCGCGGTGAGTCGATCTCGGTCAGCACCGTCTCCGCGTCGAAGGGCTTGATCGTAGGGCAGTGCAGCACCGCGACGTCGACGTCGTGGGAGGCCAGCCGCTCAGCTGCCAGCAGGGCACGCATGGTCATCAGCCCGCTGGCGATGAGCAGCACGTCATTGCCGGGTCGGACCAGCTTTGCCTTCCCGAGCTCGAAGCTGTAGTCGTACTCGTGCAGCACCCGCGGCACGGCTCCACGCAGCAGTCGGGTGTAGCTGGGGCCGGGAGCGGCTGCCAGCTGGGGGACGGACTGCTCGATGTCGACGGCGTCAGCCGGGTCCACGATCGTGAGGTTCGGCATGCCCCGCAGGATCGAGATGTCCTCGGTGGCCTGGTGGGAGGGGCCATAGCCCGTGGTCAGTCCCGGCAGGGCGGCCGCCACATTGACGTTGAGCTCCGGCTCGGCGATGTCCAGACAGAGGAAGTCATAGGCGCGGCGGGTGGCGAACACCGAGTAGGTCGTCACGAATGGCACCAATCCGGTCTGCGCCATGCCGGCAGCGGCACCGAACAGCAGCTGCTCGGCCATGCCCATCTGGAAGTACCGGTCCGGGTTCTCCCGTCCGAAGACGTGCAGGTCGGTGTACTTGCCCAGGTCGGCGGTGAGGCCGACGACTCGTTCGTCCCCCGCGGCCAGGGCGTTGAGCGCGTGTCCGAACGGCGCCCGTGTGGTAGCTACGCCGGCGTCGGCGATCGAGGCGATCATCGCCGCCGAGCGCAGGGGCTGCTGGTTCTGGCCTGTCTGGCCTGTCGTGGCGTGGTGGGCGGTGCTCATCGGAGGTCCTCCTGCGTCTCGTCGGACAGGTGGCCGGTCGTGAGCTGGTCCTTGCACAGGGGCCATTCGTCCTCGGCGATCTTCATGAAATGCAGCTTCTCCCGGCTCTCCAACATCGGGACTCCCTTGCCGAGCACGGTGTCCGCGATGATCACGTGCGGGCGGCCGATGGCGGAGGCCTGGTCGGCGGCCGCGTCGAATGCCCGGATGAGGGCGGCGACGTCGTTGCCGTCGACGCGCTGGGCGTGCCATCCGAAGGACTCCCACCGCTCCGTCTGGGGCTCGTTGCGCAGCACGTCCTCGGTGCGACCGTCGGCCTGCATGCCGTTCATGTCCACCACAGCGATCAGATTGCCCAACTGGAAGTGGTTCGCGCTCATCGCGGCCTCCCAGGTGGACCCCTCATCCAGCTCACCGTCGGAGAGCAGATTGATCACCAGGGGCCGATCCTTGCCCTGGTGGCGCAGCCCGAGGGCGGTCCCCACGGCGACGCCGAGCCCGTGGCCCAGCGAGCCGCCGGAGATCTCCATGCCGGGGGTGTAGGTGGACATCCCGGACATCGGCAGGCGGGAGCCGTCTGCGGCGTAGGTGGTCAACTCTTCGCGGGGGATGGTGCCGACCTCGGCCAGTGCGGAGTACAGGGCCAGAGCGTAATGTCCGATGGAGAGCAGGAATCGGTCGCGATCGTCCCACTGAGGATCCGCCGGGTCCAGGTGCATCTGGTCGGTGTAGGCGACGGCGAGCAGGTCGGCGGCGCCGAGGGCCTGGCCGACGTAGCCCTCGCCTTGGGCCTCGCCCTGCTCCAGGACGCCCATGCGGATGTTGTAGGCGGACTCTCGGGCGGACTTGACCCTCACGTCGAGGCCGCGGTCGCGCATCGGTGCGCGCACGGCCGGGTCGGGTGCGGTGGTCATGATGTGCCTTCCTGGGTGGGGTCGGGTGCAGGACAGGGTGTGGTCACGGTCGCGGAGGCGCCCAGCAGAGTGAGGATCTCGGCCCGGCTGCGCGCGGCGTCCGCCTCGCGGTGGTCCTCGGCGACGTCGTGGGTCTCCAGTTCGAGGATGTAGCTTCCGGAGAAGCCGGAGGTCTCCAGCGATGCGATGACACCGGCGAAGTCCACCTGGCCGCGGCCGATGCCGAGGTTCAGATTCCCCGGGATCGCGTCGCGCAGGTGCACCCTCTCCACTCGGGAGGCACACTCGGCCAGCCAGCCGACCGGGTCGTCGTCGGAGGCCACCACGTGGGAGACGTCGAACAGCAGCCCGAACGTCTCGTCACCCACGGCGTCGAGGACCTTCCGGGCACGCTCCACCGAATGGACGTACCGCAGGTGGTGCAGCAGCTCCACCTGCAGACGCACGCCCCGCTCTGCGCAGATCCCGGCGAGCAGGTGCAAGTTCTCCGCAATGACGGCCAGGTCGTTCTCCTCGTCCTGGAACGGCTCCCACGAAGCCCGACCACCGGGCACGATCAGTGCACCTCCGACGGCGGCAGCCAGGTCCGCCAGCGGTGCGGCCACCTCGGTCAGTCGCTCAGGTGTCAGGGTGGGATCGTTGAGGTCGCCGACGTCGGCGTTCACGGCCCCTGCACGCAGAGCGTGCCGGTCCAGGACAGCCACATAGGCACCGGGATCCCCGGTGAAGGGCACCGGCACGTGGCCGACTACTGCGGGAATCGCCCCGAGGTCGACCTCAGTGGCGCCGAGGGCGGAGATGATGCTCAGCGCCTCCTCGAGGGGTCGGTGCCGAAAGCTGATCGTAGAGACGCCGACCCGGGACGCGTCGGGTGCGGTGGCTGCGGGCTCAGGCAATGTAGGCGCCCCCGTTGATGTTGTGGGTGCCACCGGTGATGTAGCCGGCCTCGGTGCCGGAGAGCCATACGGCCAGCGCCCCGATCTCTTCCGGGCTACCCTGGCGCTTCATCGGCACCGCCGCCGAGAGCCGTTCTTCGTTCTCCTCGTCGGTGGCGCCGGCGCGGATGTCGGTGTCCACTACGCCCGGCGAGATCGCGTTGACGGTGATGCCGTGCTCGGCGACCTCCCGGGCCAGGGAGCGTGTCAGCCCGAGGATCCCGGCCTTCGCCGCGGAGTACGGGGTCTTGGAGAAGACCCCGCCGCCCTGCTGGGCGGAGACCGACGACATGGTCACGATGCGGCCGTATCCGTGCTCGAGCATGTCCGGCAGGAAGGCCTGGGTCACCAGGAAGGTGCCGGTGAGGTTGACGTCGATCACGCGGTGCCAGAGGTCCAGATCCACGTCCAGGAAGGGCACGGGAGAGGGCAGCCCGGCGATGTTGGCCAGTGCTCCCACCGGCGGCAGGGCGGAGGAGCGGACGGACTCCGCGGCGGTGACCACCGATTCCTTGTCCGTGACGTCGACACGTACTCCGAGGGTCGGGACGCCGGCCTCCTCGGAGATCTCGGCCGCGGCGGTGCGGGCGCCGTCGGCGTCGAGGTCCAGCAGGGCGACGGCCCAGCCCTCCTGGGCGTAGCGGAGTGCCGTCGCGCGACCGATGCCGCGCGGGGAGGCGGCGCCGGTGATCACGGCGGTGCGCTGGGGCGACGGTGCGGTGGTGTGGTGGCTCACGGTGGGAGGTCCTTTCGAGGGTTCAGAGTCGGTGGCAGGTGCCGGTGGTTCAGGGGCCGGTTCAGAGGGTGACGAGCAGGGAGGGGATGAAGGCGATCAGCAGCAGCACCGCGATCGCGACGGCGTAGAAGGGCAGCAGCGCCTTCACCGTCTGTTCGACTTTCACCTCTCCGATGGCGGAGGAGATGTAGAGGGTCGTGCCCACTGGCGGGGTGAACAGGCCGATGGCCAGGGATAGGACCATGACGATGCCCAGGTGGACCGGGTCCATGCCGATCTGGTCGGCCAGAGGCATGAGCACCGGGGTGAGCAGCAGGATCGCCGGGGACATGTCCAGGAACATGCCCACCAGGAGCAGCAGAAGGATCATGGCCAGCATGATCAGCCAGGGCGCGTCGACGACGTCGAGCACCAGCCCGGCCAGTCGCTGCGGCACCTCCTGGACAGTGAGCAGCCAGCTCAGCGCCGAGGAGGTCATGATCAGCAGCATCACGACGCCGGTGGCGGCCGAGGTGGAGATCATCGACTGCAGGAATCCCTTCACCGACAGGTCCCGGTAGATCGTCACCCGCAGCACCACGGCGTACAGGGCGGCCAGCACGGAGACCTCCGTGACGGTGGCGACGCCGTAGAGCAGCACCAGACGGATCATCAGCACCGGCAGCACGATCGCCGGCAGGGCGAGCAGCAGGTCCTTGGCCAGGCGTTTCGGGGTCAGCTTCACCCGGACCCGGGGGAACCCGTTCCTGAAGGCGACGAACCAGCAGGCCGTCAACATGCCGACGGCCAGGATCAGCCCGGGCACCACGCCGGCGGCGAAGACGGCGGCCACCGAGGCACCCGAAGTCGCGGCGAAGAGGATCATCGGGATCGACGGCGGGATGATGACCCCGAGGATGGAGGTGGAGGAGTTGACGGCTGCGGCATAGGAGGCGGGGTAGCCGACCTTCTTGGACCAGGGGATCAGCACCCGGCCCAGGCCCGAGGCATCGGCCACGGCCGAGCCGGACACGCCGGCGAAAACCAGCGAAGTCACCACGGAGGACTGACCCACGCCGCCGCGGAAACGCCCCACGATGCGCGTGGCCAGCCCGATGACCTGACGGCCCAGCGTGCCGTTGGCCAGCAGGTCCGCGGTCAGGATGAAGAATGGGATGGCCAGCAGCAGGAAATCCCCGGTCGGCTGGAAGGACGCTTGGGTGGCCACGTGCAGCGGGAAGTCGCCCACTGCGAGCAGACCGATCAATGTGGCCGCGAGGATGGCGAAGGCCACGGGCACGCCCAGTGTCAGCAGCACCAACAGGGCGATCATCGCCAGCAGGATCTCAAACACCGTAGACCTCCTTGTCGGCGTCGGCGGCACCGGCCGCGGCGTCGTCCGCGCTCCGGCGGGCGATGAACCAGGCCCGGGCGAAGCTCTGCACCGCCAGGCACGCTGACATCAGCATGAACGCGGCGAAGCTGCCGACCCGAGGCCAGCCCAGGATGGGAGTGATCTGGGCGATCAACGCGTCCACCAGGCGCAGCGACAGCACTGTGATCAGAACGAAGAGCACACCGCCGAACGCCCAGACGCCCACCTGGGCGGTCTGCTCCGCGCGGGGGCTGAGCCGGGTCAGGACGAAGTCCACAGCGATGTGGCCGCCGAGGGCCATCGCGACGACCACGCCGCCGGCGATGATCCACGGATACAGGTAGGCGGGCAGCTCGGTGGCGAAGTCCAGGGAGGATCCGGTCAGGTAGCGCAGGGCCACGGCGACCAGCAGCAGCGCCCAGACGGCCACCAGGGAGACCACGGCGACCGCAGCTCCTGCCTGGCGGAAGGCCTCATTGATGGGGTCTCCGGCGCGCGGGATGACGATCTCCAGGTCCGGACGGTCGATCTCGGCGAGGTCCTCTTCAGAGAGGAAGCGCTCGCCGTCCACGGGCGCCGGGTCGGTGGGGCGGGGGTTCACGGCGTCTCCTCGTGGTCGGCGCGGGTCTGCTCGGCGGCCTCGGTGATCAGCTCGAAGAACTCGGGGTGCTCCTGCTCCCAGGCCTCGTAGACGTCGTCGGTGGCCTCACGGAGGGCGTCGCGGTCCGGATGAGTGATCTCGAGGATGTCCTCGTACTCGGTGTAGATCTCCTCGGTCTGCTCGAGCATCAGGTCCCGCTGCAGGTCGCGGGACTCCTCTGCCAGCTCGGTGAGCAGCGTCCGGTCCTCGTCGGTGAGGGTGGCCCAGGTCTGCGTGGAGATCACGAAGGGGTTGAGCTCGTACTTGTGGCCGCTGACCGCCAGATGCTTCTGGACCTCATGGAGGGAGGAGGAGTGGACGTTGACCACGGGATTCTCCTGGCCGTCCACCGCACCCTGGCGCAGCCCCAGATAGAGCTCACCGAAGTCCATGGGGGTGGGGGAGGCACCCAGGGAGTTGAAGATGTCGATGGTCATCGGATCGTCGGGGGTGCGGATCTGCAGTCCGCGGAAGTCCTCGACGTCGTCGATCGGTCGGCTGCTGTTGGTGATGTCACGGATGCCGTTGTCCCACCAGGCGAGCACATGGTACCCGCGCTCCTCGGCTTCGGCGGCCAGATGGTCGCCGGCCTCGCCGTCGATGACCTCATAGGCATGCTCGCTGCTCTCGAAGAGGAACGGCAGGCCCACCAGGTTGACCTCAGGGACCACCGGGGAGAAGGGGCCCTGGGAGTTGATGGACATGTCCAGAGTGCCGGAGGCGACGGAGACCATCATGTCCGAATCCGAGCCGAGCGATTCCTGTCCCAGCACCTGGACTTCGATGCGTCCGTCGGTCTCCTCGTCCACGCGCTCGCTGAAATGCTCGGCGGCGAGGGAGCGGGGGTTGCCAGGGGCGGCGCCGTGGCCGAGCAGGAGCCGTCGCTCATCGTCCGGGTCGGTGGCCCCTGCGACGCCGCAGGAGGTGAGGCCGACCGCCAGGGCCACGGCGCCGAGGGCTGCGACGGCACGGAAGACGTGGGGCAGGTGGCGGAGGGGACGGTGCCTCGAGGGCCGGGGCCGCCCCCGCTGGGCGAATCCGGCGTCGGGACCCCGCGGGTGGGAGGGGTGGGATGTCACGGGACACCTCCTGGTGTCGCAGCTGGGCATGGAGGTCGAGAGTGTGACGCGGCTCCGGGGGAATGGGCCTCGCCGTGGGGCGCATCACGTGCGCTGGTTCACAATCATGCGACCAGGGACGTCAACTGTCAACAGTTGGTAAATAAGTGTTGACTAAGATGGGCTTGGGGCACACCGGGGCAGGGGAGGGTGTGTCGCCGCCTGAGCTGGTCAGCGGCGCGTCAGTGTCAGCTGGCGGACTGCCTGTACGGCGGAAAGCGTGAGCTGAGTTCAGGAGCTCCAGCGCCGGGCGGCTTCGTCCATGTGGGCGAAGAAGGCATGGCGGACCGCGGCCGGGTCCTCGGCGGCGATGGCGTCCACCAACGGGGCGTGATGGTCGTCGTTCATGATGTCGATCGGATCCCCCTCGCCGGGAGAGAACATGACCACGCGCATCCGACCCTCCAGTCCCTGCCAGGTCTCGAGCAACGTGGTGTTGTCGGAGAGCTCGCACAGGCGCTGGTGGAAGGCGAGATCCAGGTTCAGTCGCTTCAGATAGTCGACGGCGGCCCCGCGTGCCGGTGGCAGCAGGGCGCGCAGCTCCGATGCGACGGTGGCGGCGTCGCCGCGGGCGATGATCTCTTCGGCCGCCAGGGTCTCCAAGGCAGCTCGGACGTGAAAGATCTCCCGGATCTCCTCAGCTCCCAGCGTGCGCACTCGCACCTTGCCGCGGGAGTCTCCTGTGACGAGTCCCGCCTGCTGCAGTGTGCGCAGCGCTTCCCTGACCGTTCCGCGACTCACGCCGTAGCTCTCGGCAAGCTCGGTCTCGGCCAGGTGGTCTCCCGGGCGGAAGGTCCCGGTGAGGATGGCGTCCCGGAGTGACTCGAGGACCTGCTCGCGCAGCGTCATGCGATTCAGCTTGGGAAGGCGCGGGTTCGACATGGCGTCAAGCCTACCGGCATGTGTCGACAGTTGACGCGTGTCGGCGTCGCCCACCCCGTTGCCTCCGCGCTTTGGGCCCTTCTGACGTGAGAAACGTCGTCATAAGGGCCCAAACCGCGGAGGCAACGCCATCAGGTGCGAGTACAGTGCAGGGCATGCGTGCCGCCGACTTCTACACCGGCTTGGTGGCCGAGATGTACGCCCCGCTGAAGGGCGAGAGCTTCGACGCCGCCCCCTATGCCGAGTTCATCCGATCTCAGGGCCAGCCGGCTCTGGAGCTGGGCTGCGGCGACGGCGAGCCGATGCTGGAGCTGCTGCAGCTGGGGCTCGACGTCGACGGCGTCGACTCCTCTCCGGACATGCTGGCCCGCTTCCGTGCGGCCGCAGAGGGCCAGGGGTCGGCGCCGCGGCTCTACGCGCAGCGCATGGAGGAACTCGATCTTCCGCGGCGGTACCGCTCCGTCTTCCTCGCCGGGCCCACCATCCTGCTGCTGCCGGACGATGCCGCCGTCGTCGAGACGCTGCGTCGAATCAGGGATCATCTCGCCCCTGAGGGTGCCGCACTCGTCCCGCTCTGGATCCCCGAGCCCGCCGCGGAGCAGGAGATCGGCCAGGTGCGCCAGACCGTCGACGACGACGGCGCCATCCTGCGGCTGACGCTCGTCACTCAGGAGCGCGACGACCCCGCCCGCACCCAGCGGACCCTGCTGCGCTATGAACGGCGCCGGGCTCATGACATCCAGGTCGACGAGCGCGAGTGGCTGCTGCACTGGCACACCCACGCGGGGTTCGTCGCCCTGGCGGAGCAGGCCGGGCTCCGGGCCTCCCTGCAGGACGGAGAACCCGACGACACACCCGGCGCCAGCTGGTCGGTGCTGCTCACCCATCCCTGACGCAGTGTTGACCCCGGAGCGATGGTCGGAATACGCCTACTGACGCGACGTTTAGCGACGATCGCTCCGGAGCCAACGGCGCAGGACAGGGTCAGACGATCGTGAACCCGCCGTCGATGCGCAGGTCCGCTCCGTTGACCATCGCGGCCTCCTGGGAGGACAGGTAGACGACGGCGGCGGCGATCTCCTCGGGCTCGGCGAAGCGCCGGACTGGGATCTCCGCCCGGTGCGCCTCGCCATGCGGCCCGTCCCAGGCCTGCCGACCCAGCTCGGTCATCACCACGGTCGGTGAGATGGTGTTGGCGGTGACACCGTGAGGCCCCAGCTCGCGGGCCAGGGACCGGGTCAGCCCGAACAGTCCGGACTTCGAGGCGCCATAGGCGGCGTGATGCTCCAGCGCCACATGGGCGGCCTGGGAGGCGATGTTCACGATCCGCCCGTAGGCGGCGGCCTTCATGTGCGTGCCCGCGGCCCGGCAGGCCAGGAACGTGCCGGTGAGGTTGACCTGCAGCACCTTCTCCCAGGTCCGTTCCGGCACCTCGTCCACCGGATCCAGGGCCACGATCCCCGCCGAGTTGACCAGGACGTCCAGCGAGCCGTGGGTCGCGACGACGTCGGCGAAGGCCTGTTCCACGGCCTCGGCGTCCGTGACGTCCAGACGGAGCGTGTCTACACCGCCTGACTCGGGGTGGGCGGTGGGCAGCTCCTCGGCGGTGGCGGAGAGGCGCTCGGCGTCCAGATCGGCCAGCACCACCAGCGCTCCCTGCCGGGCGAAGCCGTGGGCGATCGCCTCACCCAGGCCCGAGGCGCCGCCGGTGACGACGGCCACCCGCCCGGTGAGGTCGAACAGCGCGGCCCGGTCCGGTACGGGAGCTCCGCCGGTCGACCTCATCCGCAGCTCCCGGTCTGCTCGTACCTGCTGATCGCGGCGACCTTCTCCGCGGAGGCGCTGGAGGTGTCGAATTCGTAGTTCAGCCAGTCGGCGGCGAGCTTGCGGGCGAGCTCCTTGCCGACCACGCGCTGGCCCATGCACAGCACCTGGGCGTTGTTGGAGAGCACCGAGCGTTCCACGGAGAACGGGTCATGAGCCGTGACTGCCCGGATGCCGGGCACTTTGTTCGCGGAGATCGCCACGCCCAGGCCGGTGCCGCAGATCAGCAGCGCGCGGTCGGCCTTGCCGTCGGCCACCATCTGGGCGGCATCCACCGCGACATGCGGGTAGGGGGTGTGGCCGTCGGAGTCCACGCCGACGTCGACCACGGACTCCACGCGGTCGTCCGCCTCGAAGTCCGCCTTGAGGGCCTCCTTGTAGTCGTAGCCGGCGTCGTCGCAGCCGACCACCAGTCGCAGCTTCTTCGTCATGGATTCTTGCCTTTCGGATGGGATCAGAATGTGGGTCTGGGTCAGGGACAGGGGCTGGAGCGCGGGGACCGGCGCAGGGGTGGAGCTCAGCGCAGGTGTTCGGCGATGCGGCCCAGGATCATCGCCATGGACACGGCCCCGGCGTCGGGGGTGCCCAGGCTCTTCTCGGCGAGCGGACGCGCGCGGCCCACCGCCGGGCGGAGGTCCTGGGTGGCTTCGGCGGCCTTGGCGGCCTCCGCGCTGGCCGAGGACCAGGCGTCGGCCAGCGAGGCACCGCCGGCGACGGCAGCGGAGAGGGCGTCCACGAACGGCACGAGGGAATCCAGCAGCGTCTTGTCGCCCACCTGTGCCCGGCCGAGCTGCTGCATGGAGTCCTGGAAGGCCTGCACCGCGGCGACTGCGTCCTCGGCGGCGTAGGAGGCGGCGGCGTCGTCGAGGGTCCCGGCGGCGGCCTCCAGGGCCGCGCCCCACAGCACCCCGGAGGTGCCGCCGGCGTCGTCGGCCCAGGCGCGTCCGCCGGCGCGCAGCACGGCGGCCGCCCCAGCATGGTCGGGGACCTCGGCGATGGCGGCCTGGGCGGCGGTGATGCCGCGCAGCATGCCGCGGCCGTGGTCGCCGTCGCCGGCGACGGCGTCGATGCGGCCCAGCTCCCCGGACTTCTCCTCCAGCAGCACGGCCAGATCGGAGACGACGGCGCGGACCTGGCCGGCCAGGG
Source organism: Nesterenkonia sp. CL21 (assembly GCF_031705515.1). Classification (NCBI taxonomy): domain Bacteria; kingdom Bacillati; phylum Actinomycetota; class Actinomycetes; order Micrococcales; family Micrococcaceae; genus Nesterenkonia; species Nesterenkonia sp. CL21. Next base: position 125,461 of record NZ_JAUTWR010000006.1, on the reverse strand, counting down.
CACGGCCAGCCTCTCCGGCGGCGGGGATCTCAGTGGCCGCCGACGTCGTCTCGACGGCGGTGTGGTCGGCGGTGCCGACGGGCAGGGCGGAGGCCACCCGCTTGAACGCCGGGGTGTACGCATCGGCGGTCCACCAGCGTTCGAGGTCCTCGTCCAGCCACATCAGGGTCAGGGAGCAGCCGCCCATGTCCAGGCTGGTGACCAGCTCGCCGATCTCGGGCTGGACCACCTCATAGCCGCGGTCCCGCAGCAGCGCGGACACCCGGCCCCAGACCAGGAACAGCTCCTCGTATTTGGTGGTGCCCAGTCCGTTGAGGATCGCCGCCACCCGGCGCCCGGCGCCCTCCGGGGCCTCGGTGAGCACCCGCTCCACGAACAGCTCCGCGAGCTGGTCGGCGCTGAGCATGGGCACATCCTCGATGCCGGGCTCGCCGTGGATGCCCAGTCCCAGGCCCAGGTGCCCTTCGGGGACCTCGAAGAGCGGCTCCTCGGACCCCGGCATGGTGCAGCCGGAGAAGGCCACCCCCAGGGTGCGGGTCATGGCGTTGGCGTGCTGGCCCGCGGCTTCGACGGCGTCGATGTCGAGCCCTTCGGCGGCGGCGGCACCGAGCACCTTGAACACGGTGAAGTCCCCGGCGATGCCGCGGCGTTTCTCCGGCTCGTCTGCGGAGGCGATGTCATCGGTGACCACCACCACGCGCGCGTCGATGCCCTCGGCGGCCAGACGCTGGGTGGCCAGACCGAAGTTCATGACGTCACCGGCGTAGTTGCCGAAGGTGAAGATCACGCCGCGGCCGGCGTCTGCGGCACGGCCGACCGTGCAGGCCCGGCTGGCCGAGGGGGAGGTGAAGATGTTGCCGACGACGGCGCCGTGGGCGAGCCCGGGGCCGACCAGTCCGGAGAAGGCCGGGTAGTGGCCGGAACCGCCGCCGACGACGACGGCGACCTCCGGGCTGTCCTGCGGCGCGGTAGAGACCACGCCGCCCTCGACGCCGCGCAGCCGGTCGGCGTAGGCGTCGAGGAAGCCGGCGAGCTGGTCCTCCATGAAGGTGGAGGGGTCGTTGTACAGGGTGGTCACGGGAGGGCTCCTTGGACGGGCTGGGGGTGGTCTGCGGACTGACAGGTCACGGGATCGGGGACGGTCGGCTCACCGAGCAGGGGAGGGGGAGGGCTCGTCGGCCAGCGGGACCTCGCGGCGGCCGAAGAGTCTGCCGTGCTTCTCCTTGATCTCGTCCTGGGGGACCTTCAGGTGCCGGATCATCACGAAGGCGCAGGCGTAGAGTCCGACGAAGACCCAGACGACCAGGGAGTTGCGGGCGAAGTCGCTCATGCCCACCCAGCTGGCGATGTTGAAGACGATCGCGACCACGGCGGAGCCGAGGAATGTGGCACCGCCGGCGGCGGTGGTGTACATGGCCATCGCCGCGCCACGGTGGTCCGGGGCCAGGGCCGGCATGATCGCGCCCATCGGCACGAAGCCGGCCAGCAGGCAGCCGAACACACAGCCGGCGATCACCGAGACGATGTATCCCCAGGTGGACCCGGCCGGGACCAGGTGCGGCACGTACCACCACAGCAGCAGGCCGATGGCGGAGCCGGTGATGCCGAACCACTTGACCGTGCGTCGCCAGCCCCAGCGGTCGCCGATGGCGCCGAAGACGGCGTTGACCAGGATGTTGGTGGCGTAGACCGCCACGGTCATGGCCAGCCAGCGGGACTGCCCCCAGCCGAGCGTGGTGGAGATGACCACCGGCAGCATGATGAACATGCCGAACTGCGGGGCCGTGTTGATCAGTCGGATCAGGAAGCCCATGGCGACCCTGCGGTTGGTGAAGGTCAGCCGGATCCCGGCGGTGAGCACCTGGGAGGCCGACTCGCCGGCCGGGGCGAGCCGCTGGGAGCCGCGGGGGTCGCGGATGCCGAAGTGGGCCAGCAGGAAGCCGGCGGCCACGAGGCCTCCGGCGAGCCACATGGCGCCGGTCTCGCCGATGCCGCCGGCCCCGCCGCCGCCGAAGGCGGGGATCGCGCCGATGGCGACCAGCGAGCCCAGGGTGGGCAGTCCGCCGGTGTACATCACGTAGAACCAGCCGATCGCCGTCGAGTTCCGCTCCGGCGGGGCGGTGACGTTGACCCACACGATGAACGCGAAGGCGAACATGGGGAACCCGAAGCCGCGCAGGAAGTAGGTGACGGCGGCCATCTCCAGGCTTCCCGCGGCCAGGGCGAGCAGGAACAGCACTTGGAAGACGATGAAGATCGCCGCGCCGACGGCCATGATGCGGCGCGGACCGAACAGGTCGGAGAGGGATCCGCCCAGGTATGAGGCGATCAGCACCGAGACGGAGTGCCCGGTGATGATCGCGGAGACGGTGGCCTCGGGGGAGCCGAGGACCTCCACCATGTGCGGGGCGAGGATGTTGGACTCCACGCCCACCCCGGTCATCACCAGCAGCAGGCCGAAGAATCCGAAGCGGAGCATGTGCGGCATGCCCATGCGGTCCAGGCGGGTCTCGTCCGGGTGCCCGGCGGGCAGCGGCCCCCGGGTGGTGGTCGCGGTGGTGCTCATGCCTCACCGTCCTGGAGGTTGTTGGCGGTTCCGGCGGGGATCGGCCCGTTGGGCAGGATGGAGACCTTCACGGACTGTCCGGAGGAGTCGGCCACCATGTCCAGGGCGTCCTGGAAGCGCTCGAGCGGGTACTGGTGGGTGCAGATCTGCTCCATGGGCAGCACACCGTCCTCGATGAGCTTGATGGCGGCCGGCCAGCAGTGCGGTCCCAGGTGGGCGCCCAGGACGTCGAGCTCCTTGTCGTCCGAGATGATCGACCAGTCCACGGCGGCCTTGTCCTTGAACACGGAGTACTCCACGAAGCGGCCGAGCTTGCGCAGCAGGTTCAGCCCCTGGCCCACCGCCGAGGGGTGGCCGGTGGCCTCGATGTAGACGTCGGCGCCGTAGCCGCCGGTCAGCTCCTTGACCTTCGCGACGGCGTCCTCTTCGGCGATGTTGATGGTCACGTCGGCGCCGACGGTCCTGGCCAGGGCGAGCTTCTCCTCGACCATGTCCAGGGCGATGATGCGCAGCGGGTTCTTCTGCCGCACCCCGGCGATCGCCGAGAGGCCGATCGGGCCGGCTCCGGCGATGACCACGGTGTCCTCGAACTGGATGCTGCCGCGCTCCACGGCGTGCATGGCGCAGGACAGTGGCTCGGAGAAGGCGGCGAACTGGCCGGGCAGGTCGGCGGATACGGGGTGGGTCAGCGCCTGGACGGGGACCAGCACGTACTCGGCCATGGCACCGTCGAAGCCCTTGAAGCCGAACATGTCGTGGGGCTCGCACATCCAGTAGATGCCGCGGCCGCAGTAGAAGCAGTCTCCGCAGGGGACGATCTGCTCGCAGGCCAGGCGGTCGCCGAAGTCCACGCCGCGGGCGACCAGGGCGCCCTCGCCGGCGGCGACGACGGTGCCGACGAACTCGTGGCCCGGGATGCGGTCGGTCTCGGCCCAGGCGGGCTTGTGCTCGCCGCCCCAGAACTTCTCGGCACCGTGGTAGCACTTCAGGTCCGAGGCGCAGACGCCGACGGCGTCGGTGCGCAGCAGCAGTTCGCCGGGGCCGGGTGTGGGGACCGGGCGGCGTTCGAGGCGGTAGTCCTGCGGACCGTGGACGACGACGGCGCGCATGGTCCCGGGGATCTCCACTCCGGGGGCGGTGGTCGCCACGGGGGAGGTGGCGTGTGCGGTGGCTGAGGTGGTGGTCATCGGTGTGCTCCTCGTGGGTGGGGCAGGTGCGCCGTCGTGGGTCCGACGGGTGCGGGCGCTGCGTCCGGCGGGGTCGTCGGCGTCGGGCCGGCGTCGGCGTCGGGCCGGCGTCGGGGTCGACGGTGCGGATGAGCGACGGATCACGTGGGGCGGATCACGTGATGACCATGGTAGCGTCACCTGAACAGACGTCAAGCACATTTGTTCACGCTCCTCGATGTGACCCGAGATACCCTGAGGAGAGCCCTGATGACCCGCGGGCATCGGCTCCGGGACCGGATGCCGAGCCGCGCGCGGTCCCCATTGCACCGACCTGGAAGGCACACCTGTGGACCGAGACCCCACCCCGGCCCGACCCGCGGGCGAGGGCGAACCCGGCCTCGAGGAGCTCGACCGGCTCTACCGGGCCGCGCAGATGTACTACGAGCAGGGCGCCACCCAGGCGCAGGTGGCCGAGCAGCTGAAGGTCTCCCGTCCCTCCATCAGCCGCATGCTCGGCGAGGCCCGCCGGTTGGGCATCGTGGAGATCCGGGTACATCGCCCCAGCGCCGTCGGCTCCGACGATCTGCGACGCTCCCTCCGCGAGATCCTGGGGCTGCATGAGGTGCATCTGGCCCCCGGTGATCAGTCCGGGCGCCTCGGTCCCGGCCTGGGGCCGATGACCCGTCATGCGCTCGCCGAGGCGCCGCTCAGCGCCGGCGACGTCCTGCTGATCTCCTCCGGGGAGACCACCTATGCGCTGGCTCAGCAGTCTCTGGGGGACTTCAGCGGCGTCGTCGTGGCGCCCACGGTGGGTGGGCAGGCGGAGCCGGACGCCTGGCACCAGACCAACGAGGTGGTGCGTGCCTTCACGGTGACGTCTGGCGGGTACCCGCACTACCTGTTCGCGCCCTCGATGCCCTCGGCGGCGCTGCTCGACGCCTTGCAGGACGACCCGGGGTATCGGCAGATCGTCGACGATTGGCGCTCGGCCAAGGTGGCGCTGGTCGGTGTCGGGGCTCCGGCCTCCACCCGCGCTTCGATCTCCCGGTCGGTGCCGCGGGAACACCCCTCGCTGGCCCGCTCGGTGGGGGACGTGTGCCTGGCGTTCTATGACGAAGCGGGCGTCGAGGTCACCTTCCCCGGCAGCGAGAGGATGGTCCGCATCCCCGCGGACACGCTGAAGGCCGTGCCCACGCGGATCGCCGCGGCGGCGGGCATGCAGAAGGTGCCCAGCATCATCGCCGCCGCCCGCGCAGACTGGTTCAACATCCTGGTCACCGACGAGGCCACCGCCCGCGGCATCGATCAGGCGCTGCGCCGCTGACCGACTCCCGGGACCAGCTCCGGCGGCCTGCCGCGCGCGGCGTGCCTACCATGGCTCCATGACGACCACCCCCGACGACGCCCGCCCTCTCTACACGGCCCGCGTGGTCAACGACGGCGGCACCTCCGGTCACGTCCGCGTTGCGGGAGGGCCCTCCCTGCCGACCGCTTCACCCTTCGACGTCGTCCCGGCCGAGGGCTCCCGCGCCGGCGCCGATCCCGAGCAGCTGCTCGGCATGACCTGGAGCACCTGCCTCAACGCCACGCTGGAGGTCGTGCTCGCCGAGGCCGGGATCACCGCACGCAGCAGGGTCTGCGTGGAGGTGGAGCTGCATCGGGAGCGCTCCGGAGTGGGGTATCGCTTCGTGCCGCGGGCGGCGGCCGCCGTCGAGGGGCTGCGGCCTGCACAGGCGCGGGTCCATGTGGAGGCCGCCCATGCGCGGTGCCCGGTCTCGAAGCTGCTCACCGGTGCGGCGGACGTCTCCGGCGGTCACCCTGGGCCGCGGGTGGAGGCGGTGGAATTCTCCGACCTCCCGGCGCGTTGAGACGGGTCGTGGACGCTTCAGCACAGACCCTGACGAGCAGGCTCGGATGATCGAGCTGCAGCAGGTCACCAAGAGTTACCGACGCCGGGGGACCGGTCGGCGCGGTGGAGAGGTCCACGCCCTGCGCGGGATCGACCTCACGATCCGGGATGAGGAGATGTTCGGCGTCGTCGGGGAGTCCGGCTCCGGGAAGTCCTCCCTGCTGCGGCTGATCAACCATCTCGAGGCACCCACCTCCGGACGCGTCCTGGTGGACGGGGTGGACCTGGCACGGCTCAGTCCCCGGGCCCGGCGGGCGCAGCGTCGTCGCATCGGCATGGTGTTCCAGCAGTTCAACCTGCTGGCCAACAAGACCGCCTTCGACAATGTCGCCCTGCCCCTGCGGCTGCAGCGCCGCAGGGAGCGGGAGAGGGTCATGCAGATGCTGGACTTCGTGAACATGGCGGACCGTGCCCACCAGCACCCCAGTCTGCTCAGCGGCGGAGAGAAGCAGCGGGTGGCGATCGCCCGTGCCCTGGTCACGGACCCGGGCATCCTGCTGTGCGACGAGCCCACCTCCGCCCTGGACGATCACCACACCGAGGAGGTCATGGACATCCTCGGGCAGGTCCGCCGCGAGCTGCGCACCACGATCGTGCTGGTCAGCCACGAGCTCGACGTCGTCAAGGCCTCCTGCGACCGGGCTGCGGTCCTGGAGCGCGGCCGCCTCACCGCCGTCACCGACGTCGTCGCCCCACCGCCGCGTCAGGCGTTCTCCTCCTACGCCGAACGCGCGCAGAGGTACCTCGCATGAGCGGGCAGGAAGCAGCCGGGCAGGGGGTCCTCGGCCGGCTGGACGAGCTCGGCGCCAGCCTGAGCGCCTACCGGGGCGAGATGCTGCAGTCCATCGCCGAGACCGGCGTGATGCTGGGCAACTCGTTGCTCGCGGCGGTGCTGCTGGGCCTGCCGATGGGCACGTGGATGTACCTGAGCCGGAAGAACGGCCCTCAGCCGCGCACCGGGATCTACGCGCTGCTCAACGGCTATGTGAACGTGGTCCGTTCGGTGCCGTTCCTGCTGTTCGTGGTGGCTCTCATCCCGTTCACCCGCTGGATGCTGGGCACCTCCTTCGGCACCACCGCCGCCTCGGTGCCGCTCGCCTTCGTGGCCGTGGCGCTCTACGCCCGCTGGGTGGAGCAGACCCTGCTGGACGTGCCCCGGCAGACGGTGGAGCTGGCCGACTCCCTGGGAGCCAGCACGCTTCAGCTGGTCACCCGGTTCCTGTATCCGGAGGCCCGCTCCGGACTGGTGCTGAGCCTGACCACGGTGACCATCTCCATGGTCTCCTACTCCACCATCATGGGCGTGGTCGGCGGCGGGGGCGTGGGAGACTTCGCCATCCGCTACGGCTACCAGACCTACGAGTACGAGGTCATGTACGCCACCATCCTCATCATGATCGTGGTGGTCATGGCCATCCAGGGCCTCGGCACCTGGACCTCCCGACGCATCGATCGGCGCCTGCGCTGAGCCGCATCCGCCGACCCCTGTCATCACATGCACACTCACACCCGAAGAAGGAGATCATGTCACCTCGTCCTCACTCTCGCCCTGCCCGCTCCCGCCCCGGCTTTCCTCGACCGGCTCGGCGTCGCACGGCCGCGCTGGCCGGGACCGCCGTGCTCGCGGCCGGTGCCCTGCTGCTGACCGGCTGCGCCTCGGACGCCGGCGGGTCCGCCGAGGAGGACGGCGAGGACACCACCATCCGGGTGGCCTCCCATATGACGCCGATGACCGACGTCGTGGAGGTGGCTGCCGACGTCGCCGCCGAGGACGGCTGGACCGTGGAGCTGGTCCAGGTCAATGACAACGTGCAGTACAACCGTCTGCTGGCCGACGGTGAGGTGGACGCCAACTTCGCCCAGCACGAGCCCTACATGGAGGCGTTCAACGCCGAGCACGACGCCGAGCTCCAGGCGCTGGCTCCCATCTACGACGCCAAGGTGGGCTTCTACTCCCGGGACTACGACGACGTGGCGGAGGTTCCCGATGGCGCGAAGGTCGCGATCCCCAACGACGCCTCCAACGAGGGGCGCGCCCTGGCCATCCTGGACGAACACGGGCTGATCAGCCTGGCCGACGGGGTGGGCTTCGAGGGCCGGATCGCCGACGTCGAGGAGAACCCTCATGACCTGGAGTGGGTCCAGGTGGACCTGCTCAACCTCTCCTCGGCCTACGAGGAGGACGACGTCGCGCTGGTCTACAACTACCCGACCTACATCGCCCGGGTGGGGCTGACGCCCGAAGACGCGGTCCTGCTGGAGGAGACCGTGGACCAGCGCTTCGCCATCCAGCTGGTCTCCCGCGCCGAGGACGCCGAGAGCGAGAAGATCCAGGCCCTGGAGCGGGCCATGACCTCCGATGAGGTGCGCGATTTCCTGGTGGAGGAGCACAGCGAGACGCTGCTGCCCTCCTTCTGAGGACTGGGGGCGGAGGAGCCCGCCTCGGTGGGCTCAGGGCATCTTCGCCAGGATGCGCTCCACGGTCCGCCAAGTGCGGGTGGTGATGTCCTTGCCCAGGCGGCGCTCTAGCCAGGCCATCACATCCGGGGATCCCGTGGCGGTGGTGTCGGTGACGGCCAGCACCGCCCCCGCGGGCCCGTGGACGCCCACCACCTGGATCGCCGACGACGGCGGCGCGCCCAGGGCGTCGACGACGGCGGCACCCGCAGGATCTGCGAACGCTCCAGGGTCCTTGAGGAACGTCACCGTCAGGTAGCTGGTCCTGGCATGCTCCCGGTCCCCGAAGGGTGCCGAGGCGACCAGGGCCGCCAGCTCCTCCCGGCTGCGGAGGACGGTGCCGCCGGCGATGCCGAGCTGGTCCTGCAGCGCGGCCTGGATGCGCGCCTCCGCCGCGGCGCGGGCCGCCGAGCCGAGCGCGCCGCCGTCGTGCTCTGGGAGGCCGCGGTCTGTGTGATCGGACGCCGCCCGGAAGATGACGTTTCCGCTGGAGATCACCGAGGCGACCTCGGAGAAGCCGAGGTCCTCGACCACCCCGCGCAGCTTCTCATTGCGCATGTTCGGATTCCCGGGGCCGATGCCGCGCAGCAGCGCGCACCACCACGGACCGGTGGCGGGAAGGGGAGGTGGAGCCGAGGCTGCCATGGGCACAGACTACTGGGGCCCGGCGGGGAAGCAGAGCTTCCCCGCCGGGCCCCAGGTTGGAGGCGGGAGAGGTCAGGCGGGGACGGTGACTGCCGCGCGCAGCGCCTGGGCGGCCGCCCCGATGTCCTCGGCCGAGTAGATGGCCCCGCCGGCGACCGCGATCTGCGCGCCCGCGGCCTGCACGTCGGTGACCGTGGAGGCGCTGACGCCGCCGGCCACGGAGAACGGCACGCCGGAGGCCCGCCCCGCGATCAGGAGGTCATCCAGCGAATAGCCTTCCTGGGCCTGCTCGTCCAGGCCCGCGTGCATCTCGACGAGCTGGGCCCCGAGCTCCACGACCTCCTGGGCCCGGTGTGCCTTGTCCTTGACGCCGATCAGGTCCACGACGACGCCCTTGCCATGGCGGCGGGCGACGTCGACGGCGCCGGCGATGGTGCTGTCATCCGCGGTGCCCAGCACGGTGACGAGGTCGGCGCCGGCGGCGAAGGCGATCTCAGCCTCCAGAGCGCCGGCGTCCATGGTCTTCAGGTCCGCGAAGACGACCTTGTCCGGGTGGGCCTCCTTCACGGCGGTGACCGCGCGGAGTCCCTCGCTCTTGATGAGCGGGGTGCCGAGTTCCAGGATGTCGACGTGGGGTGCCGCCGCGGCGGCCCACTCCAGGGCCTGCTCGGTGGTGAGGGTGTCCATGGCGAACTGGATCTTCATGAGGATTCTCCTTCAGAGTCTGGGGGTGTTGGGTCGAGACGGTGGGTCGGGGGCGGACGTCACTCGAGATTCGCGTGGCGCGGCCAGAGGTCGTCGCCGGTCAGCCCGCTGCGCTGCCACAGGGCGTGGAACAGCGCATCCCCGAGGATCATGAGGCTCTGCTCGAAGAGGCTTCCGGCGTACTGGGTCGAGGCGGCTCCGCTGCGATCCAGCTTGGCGGCCGCCGGCACGGCCACCGTGACGTGGGCGAGCTCGGCCAGGGGCGACTCCGGCGTGGCCGTCAGCGCGGCGACGGTGGCGCCCAGGCTCTGGGCCTTCTCCGCGGCCCGCAGGACTCCCGGGGTGGTCCCGGAGCCGCTGGCCACCAGCAGCACGTCCCCCGCACGGATCGCCGGGGCGGTGGTCTCGCCGACCACGTGGGTGGTGATCCCGAGGTGCATGAGACGCATGGCCGTCATCTTCAGCGCCAGGCTCGTGCGGCCTGAGCCGAGGACGAAGACTCGCTCAGCGCCCGAGACGACCTCGGCGAGGTCCTCCAGGGTGCGCCCGGCCAGTGTCAGGGTGTCGGAGCTCCGGGCAAGTTCGGCGGTGATCTCCTGCAGCGCACTGCCGACGGTGGCGTGCGCGGTGAGCGTGATGTTCGCGGTCATGGGGACGATCCTGCCCAGCGGCCGGGCCCTGCACCATCCCTCGAAGGTCCAGTGAGACTGCCCGTTCGGCCAGGACTGCCCGGACGGGCAGGTCGGCTAGCCTGTGGGGCATGACGCAGGACCCCGAACAGACTGAGGAGCCCCACGGTGCCTCGCACTCCGAGGAGCTTCGAGCCGCGGCGGAGCTGCCCGCGCCCGCGGATCGGCGCCATGCGTCCCAGCACGCCCGCTCCGTCTCGGAGCTGGCGGACCGTCACGCGGTCACACTGGAGACCATCCTTGCCGCGCTGCGCTCGCCTCGACTGGCGGATCGGGACGCGCGGGAGACCGCGATCGGCATCGCCGCCGCCGCGCTGGTGGAGGCGCGCTCCTCCGCCCGCCAAGGGGCTGATCTGTTGGAGCCGGTCACTGGAGCCTTCGGGCGTCTGAAGGCCGAGCTCCGTCCGCTGGTGCGTCATGGCCGCGTAGACGTGGAGTTCGTGGAGCCGCCGCCCAACGGCCGGGCGCTGCCCGGCGATGTGGCCCAGGCGGCGAGGGCCATCGTCCGCAGCGCCGTGCTGACCGTCGTCGACTCCTCCGAAGCCCGTCGGGTGCGCGTCCACTGGGACTGCGACGGTCTGCACCTGCTGATCCACCTGCGCGACGACGGCAACGGGAAGCTCAGCGCACACGATGACGCGCTGCGGCCGATCGCTGAGCATCTCAGCGCCTTCAGCGGACGGATGGACGTGGACTCCACGCCGGGCTGGGGCACCGAGGTCACGATCGCCATCCCCCTGGACCCGGCGCCGGCGCCTCTGCCCATGGAGGACCTCGGGGAGCTGAGCCCCCGTGAGGCCGAGGTGCTGCAGCACCTGGCCCGAGGGTCCCGCAATGCTGAGATCGCCGCGGAACTGGGCATCAGCGACCACACGGTGAAGTTCCACATCTCGAAGCTGCTGCGCAAGACCGGCACCCGGAACCGTGCGGAGCTGATCGCGCTGCTGCGCTGAGCCGCTGCTATCGTGACGCCCAGTCGCCGTCGGGCGACGGCGTGACATCGCGACGGACGACATGGCGGCAGACGAAGAACGAGGGGACACATGACGCACCGGATCATCCACCCCCGGCAGCTGAGTCCCGTGCCGTGGGCCAACGGGCTGGGCACCACGAGGGAGATCGCCACCGCCGCCTCCGCTCCGCGCGGCGCCGACCAGGGGCCCGGATTCCGCTGGCGGATCAGCCTGGCCGAGCTCACTCAGGACAGCCCCTTCTCCCGGTTGCCCGGAGTGGACCGGGTGTTCACCCTCGTGACGCCGGGGCCGGTCCACCTGTCCGTCCACGGGCAGGCTCGCCGGGTGGACCCTGGGGTGCCGGTGGCCTTCGCCGGGGAAGACGACGTCGCCGTCGAGCTGGGGTCTGCCGGTCCTCAGCAGGCCCTGAACCTCATGGTCGACCGTTCTCAGGCCCGTGGTGCGGTCCATGTGCGGCGGCTGGAGGGGTCGCCCGTTGACCTGCCCGAGGAGACGATCGCCGTCGTCGTGCTTTCCGGGGCCGTGATCCTGCCGGACGGGCGCCTCGCGGAGAGGGGGCAGGTCATCCGCCCCGAGGGTCCGCTGCGGCTGGCCGGCCGCCCCCGCGCCGTCGTCGCCTGTGTTGAGGTCACGAGTGTCCAGGTCGCAGGTGCGGAGGTCGCCGAGGTCTGACGCGCCGCCGAGCTCTGTCCTGCAGTTCGGCGGCGGACGGGGAATCAGCCGGAGGCGCCTCGGGTTGTCCATGGTGGGCAGGTCGTCTGCCGTCATCTGCGTCGGTTTCCGGCAGAACGGCGTGCTACGTTCGCTTCTCGACTGACCTGTCTGTGGCGACCTGCCTGCCGGTCTGCTCGCTCACCTGCTCGTCGGACGGGGCGTCGCTCGCGCACCCGCCCACCCAATGTCACGAATATCCTGGGGGAGAACCATGACTCACCGCCGTCTGCTGACCACTGCGGCCGCTGCCGCCCTGCTCGTCTCCACGGCTGCCTGCAGCGCCGATGACACCGCTGAGGCCGGCGACGACGCGGAGGAGGAGCCCGCCCCCGGGCTCACGCTGGAGGACGTGCAGGAGGAGGGTGTGCTGACGGTCGGGACCGAAGGCACCTATCGGCCGTTCTCCTACCATGAGGGCGGCTCCGGCGAGCTGACCGGCTACGACGTCGAGGTCGTCACCGCGGTGGCGGAGAAGCTGGGCGTCGACGTCCACTTCGAGGAGACCCAGTGGGACGCCATGTTCGCCGGGCTGGAGTCCGCGCGCTTCGACGTGATCGCCAACCAGGTCTCCATCACGGAGGACCGCCTGGAGACCTACCTGTTCTCCGAGCCCTACACGGTGAGCAACGGCGTGATCGTCACCCTGGCGGACAACGACGAGATCTCCAGCTTCGAGGACCTCGACGGCAAGACCACCGCGCAGTCGCTGACGAGCAACTGGTACAACGTCGCCGTCGAGGCGGGGGCCGATGTGGAGTCCGTCGAGGGATGGGCGCAGTCGGTGACCCTGCTGGAGCAGGGCCGGGTGGACGCCACGATCAACGACAAGCTGACTTACCTGGACTACCAGGCGACCGAGGACAACGAGAACATCGCGATCGCCGCCGAGACCGAGGACCAGTCCCAGGCGGCGCTGACCTTCCGGCAGGGCAGCGAGTCGCTGGTGGAGGCCGTCGACGAGGCCCTGGCCGAACTGGCCGAGGAGGGCACGCTGACCGAGATCAGCGAAGAGTACTTCGACGCCGATGTCTCCCAGTGAGCTGAGGGCGCGCGCTCATGGAGTGGTTGACTGACCTGGACTGGGAGCTGGTGGCCGACTCGTTCTGGCCCATGCTCAAAGGTGGGCTGACCGGCACGATCCCGCTGACGCTGGCCAGCTTCTCGCTGGGGCTCGTGCTGGCGCTGGTGGTCGCGCTGATGAGGATCAGCAGCATCCGGCCCGTCTCCTGGCTCGCACGCGCCTACATCTCCGTCATCCGCGGCACCCCGCTGCTGGTCCAGCTGTTCGTGATCTTCTTCGGGCTGCCGTCCATCGGGGTGACCCTGGATCCCTGGCCCAGTGCGGTCATCGCATTCACTCTGAACGTGGGGGGCTATGCGGCCGAGGTGATCCGTGCGGCCATCCTCTCGGTGCCCAAGGGGCAGTGGGAGGCTGGCTACACGATCGGCATGACGCATGTGCAGACGCTGCGCCGGCTGATCCTGCCGCAGGCCGCTCGGGTCTCGGTGCCGCCGCTGTCCAACACGTTCATCTCCCTGGTGAAGGACACCTCCCTGGCCTCGCTGATCCTGGTGACCGAGATGTTCCGGGTCGCTCAGCAGATCGCGGCGTTCAGTCAGCAGTTCATGGTGCTCTACATCGAGGCTGCTGTCATCTATTGGATGTTCTGCCTGGTGCTCTCGGCCGGGCAGGATCTGCTTGAGAGGAGGTTGGACAGGTATGTCGCAAGCTCAGACTCCGGGGCTCGGCGCTCCCGTCGCCGTCTCCGGCGGCCCGCTGCTGCGCGTGTCCGGGTTGAACAAGTCCTTCGGGGATCATGAGGTCCTGCGGCACATCGATCTGCAGGTCGATGCCGGGAAAGTGCTGGCGCTGATCGGACCCTCCGGGTCGGGCAAGACCACTGTGCTGCGCTGCCTGAACGGGCTGGAGCGTCCCGACGCCGGCACCATCACCTTCGACGGCGGCCCGGAGGTGACCTTCACCCCGCGGACCAGTCGGCGGCAGAAGGAGTCCCTGCGATTCCGCAGCGCGATGGTCTTCCAGTCCTACAACCTGTTCCCGCACAAGACCGTGCTGCAGAACGTCATCGAGGGGCCGGTGCAGGTGCAGCGGCGGCCCAAGGCGGAGGCGATCGCCGACGCGGAGGCGCTGCTGGACCGGGTGGGGCTGGCCGACAAGCGTGACCAGTACCCGCACCAGCTCTCGGGTGGTCAGCAGCAGCGGGTCGGGATCGTCCGCGCCCTGGCGCTGAAGCCGGCCCTGCTGCTCTTCGACGAGCCCACCTCCGCTCTGGATCCGGAGCTGGTGGGTGATGTGCTCACCGTGATCAAGGAGCTGGCCGATGAGGGCTGGACCATGGTGCTGGTGACCCACGAGCTCGCCTTCGCCCGAGAGGTGGCGGACCAGGTGGTCTTCATGGACGGCGGCGTCGTGGTGGAGGAGGGGCCTGCGAGCGAGGTCCTGCGTCAGCCGCGGCGGGAACGCACCCAGCGGTTCGTGCACCGGCTGCTGAACCCCTTCTGAGGGTGGTGCGGACACCCTCCTCCTCAATCTGCACACGCGAATCACGTCTGCACCACCAGATCGTGTGGTGCAGACGTGATGTGTGCGTGCAGAACGGCGCCAGCATGCGGTGATCACCGGGTCGCGAGAAGTGCGCCGTGCGGCCGATGCCCGGACCAGTGTGCGGGGCCCCGAGATGAAGCTCCTCGGTACGATTCGATTCTCCTGCACAAGAATCTGAGCCCAGCTCTGGGCACACGCTGGCGGAAGCCCCTCCCTTCTGGCCCCCGTTCATGACCTCGGGAGCATGAGGGGCCAGAGATCCCGCACGGTGTCGAAGAGTGAAGCCTTGAACGCGACCTCAGCGGGTGAATAGACACGTTCCTCTCGCTGGCCCACCATAATTCGACGTTCAGGAGCCTGGGCTCCCAAACTCAGTACCCGGACGCCGGGGTGCTTGATCGTGACGGCGCTCTGCGGAGCCAGCGCCACCCCGATGCCGGCGCTCACCATGGCCTGGGCCTCTTGGTAATCGTTGGCGTACATGGCGATCACCGGGCGGAATCCCGCAGCAGTGGCGGCACGGTCGAGGACTTCGACCACAGGGTGCTGGGAGGCGCGCACAACCCACGACTCCTGTGCCAGCTCAGACATGCTGACGCACTGAGCCCGGCTCAGATGATGGTGGCTGGAGACCAGGACGACGAAAGGCTCACGGAAGAGCTCCTCGATCTTGATGCCATCCGTAGTGAACGGCCTCCACGGGTGATCCCAGAGCAGGCTGAGATGCATCTGCCCTCGCTCCAGCCCGGTGACCAGCTGGTCGATGCGCGTGCTGCGGATCGAGAGAGAGACGGAAGGGTACTGGCTGGAGAAGCGCTCGATGACCAGCGGCAGAAACGACGACGCCACGGTAGGGAACGCGCCGATCACCAGAGAACCGCGTTTGCCGGCCGTCAGGTCGTCCAGGTCTGCCTGAGCGGCATCCATCTGGCGCAGGATCTTGCGAGCGTGGGCGGCTAAGACCATGCCCGCTTCTGTAGGGACCACGCCGCGGGAGCGTCGGCGCAGCAGGGGCTGTCCCACCTCCTGCTCCAGACGACGCAACTGCTGTGAAACAGCGGATGCCGTGTAGGCCAGCTCATCCGCGGCCGCCGTGATGGAACCAGCCTCGACAGTGTGCACGAAGACCTCTAGCCGCCTGGTGTCAAAGAGCGTCATGGCGATCAGTCTAGCTTGCGATGGCGTGAGTGAAGTTCTGCTACATGAAGATGGGTTTCACGTAATGCCTCGGTCTACTCGCGGATTGCAGGGGTATGCCGGGGTTCACCCATGCATCTCGACACTATGAGGGCGAGCAACCTCGATTGAACAATGAAGAGTATTAAGTGTCACTACATCATGAGTCACATATTTCACATTGTGCTTAAGTGAGGTGCCACACGAGACTGGGCCCAGACGCCCCTCGTGTGACAGGAGTAACAATTGAAGCTGATCAATGCCCGCTGGATGCGTGGCGGAACAAGCAAGTGCTGGGTCTTCGAAGCTACCGAGCTGGAAGCCGCCGGGTTCACGGCGGACACTGTCCTTCCGCGCCTCTTCGGCAGTCCAGACATCCGCCAGCTGGATGGGGTGGGTGGGGCTACCTCGACCACCAGCAAGGCACTCATACTGACCCGCGAGAACGGTACGGTTTCGGATGTGAGCTACACATTTGCTCAAGTCGGGATTGAGGAGGCATCCGTGGACTGGGGCAGCAACTGCGGAAACTGCTCCGCCGCCGTCGGGCTGTACGCGATCGAAGAAGGCTGGGTGCCCCGAGGAGACGCCATCACCGAAGTTCGCACCTTCAACACGAATACAGGGCAAATGATCATTCAGACCATTCCCACGCCCGGGGGGCGGTTGCCCGACGACCCCCAAGCGACGATCCCCGGGGCTCTCTTCCCCGGCCATAGGGTGGCTCTGGGATTCTTGACGCCGGAAGGACGTACTACCGGCTCGTTGCTGCCGTCCGGACAGGCCCAGACGCGGCTCACATTCGGTGCGGGGAAGACCGCACTGGTGAGCATGGTGGATGCTGGTGCACCCATTGTGATGATCGATGCGCAGAGTTTCGGTCTCAGTGCCCGGGACTTCCCGTCATGGACTGCTGCTGCCAACACGCGGCTGCCTGAACTGGAGGAGATCCGCCGAGCGGCTTCGGTGGCGATGGGACTCGCCGACTCCCCTGAAGCGGCCGAACGAGCGATCCCCAAAGTAGGTCTGGTGAGTGAATCCCCTGATGAGGAGGCCGACCTGCAGGTCCTGATGATGTCCATGGGCAAACCTCATCCGGCCATGCCCATCACCGGCAGCGTAGGAGTGACCGTCGCGGCACGTACTGCTGGCACTGTCGTCGCTGAGAAGATCAGCTACGCGCTCCCCAGAGAGCTGAGACTTCGGATTCCAGTCGGGGTGCTGGTGACTCTCACCGATGTCAGCTCGTTGGGCCAGACCGTCGGGGTCCATCGGACCGCTCGGACGCTGGCCGATGCCCGTCTGCCCATCTCGAACGGCGAGCTGGAACGAGCGTCACGGTCGATGCGGCAGGAGGTTGCACTGTGAACCCCGCGATCTCGCGAAGAGCTCTTCTCGGAACTGGCGCCGCTGCGGCCCTGCTGAGTGCCGTCGGATGCGCGCCCCCGCAGACCAAGTACCAGCCATCAGGAGCAGGCATCGTGGACGTGGTGGTGCCCTACAGCACCGGCGGCGGCACGGATACCTGGGCGCGTTTCATCACCCCCTACTTCGCGGACAAGCAACCTGATGTCGACCGGTATCAGGTGGAGAACGTCCCTGGCGGAGAGTCGATCACCGGAACCAACGCCTTCGTGCGATCCAACGTGACCGATGGACGGCAGACACTCGTCGCCTCGGCTACGACATACTTCCAGAGCATGCTGGGTCAGGGCACGGTCGAGTTCGACTTCGGCCGGATGGAGCCCTTGGCGCTGAACGGCACCGGCGCGGTGCTGTGGACCAGTACTGAGAGTGGCATCACCTCCTGCGAAGATCTGGTCGGCAACACCGATCAGTATCGCTACGGAGGAATGTCAGCCTCTGGACTAGACCTCGTCCCCTTGCTTGCCCTAGAAGCATTGGGAGCCAACATTCGTGGCGTCTTCGGCATGGAAGGAAGAGGCCCCAGCCGGCTGGCCGTCCAGCGAGGAGAGTCCGACCTGGACTTCCAAACCACCTCCGCATACCTCTCGCAGGTCCAACCGATGGTCGACTCCGGCGAGGCGATTCCCCTGTTCGCCGTCGGCAGCCTGGTGGACGGAGAAGTGGTCCGGGACACCAACCTTCCGAATGTTCCAACCTTTGCCGAGATCTACGAGGGGCTGGGCAACCGCACGCCCCAGCAGGAACTGGCGTACAACGCGTTCCAGGCGTTCGTAGTTCCCGGATTCTTCTATCAGAAGGGACTGTGGGCCAACGAGGGTACGGATGCTGCGGTCATCGAGACCTACGGTCGAATGGTCGCGGATCTGAACGCCGACGAGGACTTCATCACGGAGGCCAAGGACGCCCTGGGCGGATACGAGCTCGTCTCTGGGACTGACGCGCGGGCCGATTTCCGCAGGGCACTGCAGCTGGACGAGGACGTCTTGGCCTTCACCAAGAGCCTCCTCGCGGACAAGTACGACGCCGTACTGGACTGACCCGAGGGGACTGACATGTTTGACGCAGCTACTGAGGCCCTCGTGGCCTTCACAGATCCAACCATGCTCCTCTTCCTCGGGGTCGGCGTGCTTGTAGGCATCATCATCGGTGTCATACCCGGCTTGGGCGGTACGGGAGCAGTGGCCGTTCTGATGCCGTTCGTATTCGTTCTTGAACCGAACCAAGCGATCGCCATGATCATCGGGGCGGTCGCGGTCGTGCACACTTCTGATGTGATCACGTCGGTGGTCCTCGGAATTCCGGGCTCGGCGTCGGCCTCCGTGTTCCTTCTGGACGGCCACGAGATGGCGAAGAAGGGTCAGGGCGGACGCGCGTTGTCCACCAGCTTCATCTCCTCCATGATCGGAGGCCTCATCGGCATTGTGGTCCTGACGCTGATAGTCCCGATCGCGGCGCCCATCGTCACTGCCTTTGGCTCGCCAGAGATCTTCGCACTGATCGTGATGGGCATCTTCCTCACGGCCCTGCTGTCCAAGGGCAACGTCGCCAAGGGCCTACTGATCTCCGCCTTCGGCCTGGCGCTGGGGCTCATCGGCGTGTCACCGGTGTCTGCGGAATACCGCTACACCTTCAATTCGGAGTTCCTGACCGACGGCATCGGTCTGGTCGCCGCCGCCTTGGGAATCTTCGGCTTAGCAGAGATCATCGACCTTGTGGCCAAGCGGGGCGCCGTCTCGAAGGAACGTGTCGCCCTGGGCAGCGGGTGGAGACAAGGAATGAAGGATGTGGGGACCTATAAGTCGGACGTCCTTCGAGGATCGGCGGTCGGCGTCGGCGTCGGAATGCTTCCTGGCGTGGGGACCACGGCCGGCGCGTGGTTGGCCTATGGCCAGGCCCAGGCCTTCGCCGGTCGACGGAAAGATTCGACGTTCGGAAAGGGCGATCCCCGGGGAGTCATCGCCCCGTCAGCAGCCAGCAACGGGATCGAATCCGGTGCACTGATCCCCACGCTGCTGTTCGGAGTTCCGGGTGCAGCCCCTTTCGCGCTGCTCCTGGGCGTGCTGCTCATCTTCGGTGTCCAGCCCGGCCCGTCACTCATCACGAATGACCTCGACGTGGTCTACCTCATCGTGTGGGCCTTCGCCATCGCCAGCGTCATCGGAGCCGCCCTAGCTTTCTTCCTGGCCCGTCCGCTGGCACGCCTGAGCTTCGTATCCTTTCCCGTCCTCGCCGCGGCGCTCATCCCGATCCTCTTCATGAGCGGCTTCCAAGAGCCACTGCACTTGAACGTCTTCTACCTCATGTTGGCCCTGGGGATCGTGGGCTGGATCTGCAAGGTCACCCACATCCCCCGGGCCCCCTTCTTGATCGCCTTCGTGCTCGCTGAGCCCTTGGAGCGCTACTACTTCCTGACTGTCAACGCCTTTTCACCAGACGAGTGGATGACCCGTCCCTTCGTCATCGTCATCGCGATCATCCTGACGGGTGCGATCATCGTGCCGCTGGTCCGCCGGCAGAGGAAGCGGACGAGCAAGGTCGAGGAGACGATGCAGTTCTCTGAGAAGTCGGACATGGCCGTCCCTCCGTTCGTCGAGTTGGCCGTCTCGATAGCAGCGCTGCTGTTCTTCACCGCCGCCGTCGTGATGTCCCGGGATTTCTCAGAGAACGGACAGCTGTTCCCGCTGGCAGTGGGAGGGGTGGGTATCCTACTGGCCCTGATCAGCCTGGGATGGGATCTCTCCCGGGTGAGAGGCGAGGGCAGACTGGGCCGATTCGACGATGTCTGGCTGCAGCGACTGAAGATCGTCGGGATGTCCATCGCGTGGATCTTGGCATACATCTGGTTGGTCTTCCTCGTCGGCATGCTGGTGGGGTCCGCCGTGTTCGCTCTCGTCTTCCTGCTTGTGGTGGCGAGGATGAAGGTTGTGACCACGATCATCTACACCGTATGCATCGTGGGTGCGTTGTACCTTCTCGTCGAGTTCGCTCAGCTGGTTCCGCCCGCCGGGTATCTGCTCTAGGGCGTCGTCAGTCGGCTCATCGCAGGTGAGGGTGCAGAACGGCCTCAGCATGCGGTGATCGCCGGGTGGCGAGCAGTGCGCCGTGCGGCCGATGCCCCGAACCCGTTGTGAGGGCGCCTCGGGTACTCGCCTCCTCGATCTGCACACGCGAATCACGTCTGCACCACCAGATCGTGTGGTGCAGACGTGATGTGAGGGTGCAGAACGGTCTCAGCATGCGGTGATCGCCGGGTGGCGAGCAGTGCGCCGTGCGGCCGATGCCCCGAACCGGTGCGCGTGGCAGTGCGGGTCACCGTGAACCCTGCCGCTTCGACCTCGGCTGCGAGGGTGTCTATGGGCCAGTAGTAGGCGGTCGTGACGGCGTGGTCGAAGGGCCCCACCCTGGGCCCGGTGAAGAACCCCAGCGCAAGATCGCCTCCGGGGCGCAGACATCGGGCGAACTCGGCCAGGGGTGCGCCGATGTGCTCAGGGGCGGTATGGATGAGTGAGTACCAGGCCAGCACGCCGCCCAGAGTGCCGGAGTCCACGCTCAGGCGCTCCGCTCGACCGACGCGATACCGTGCGCGGGGATACGTGTCCCGCGCTCTCAATGAACTCCGGCACGGGGTCGACGCCGCACGCCTCGACGCCCATGCTCCGGAGCAGCTCCGTCCACTGCCCGGGCCCACACCCGACGTCGATCACCGGGCCGTCGAGACTCCCGGCCCACTGGCGGATCAGCGACACATCGTCAGGGTGTGCCTGGGTGATGCTCCCGAGCGCGGCGATGTACTCCTCGGCTCGGGTCCGGTAGGACGCGCGGACGCCGTCGAGGGCACGAGCGTCAGTCATCAGCAGCCGTCCCGAACGCCGGGCCGCGGCGCGTCACGCAGTGTGCTGCGCGAAGGCTTCGCGCATCTCGGTCGGCAGGCGGCAGGGCCGTCCGGTCTCCCGGTCTACCGTGACGATCCGCGTGGTCGCGGTGACCCTCGGCTCGGTGTCGCCGTCGGCGAAGAGCCGGTAGGCGATGTCCAGGCTCGCCCCGGCCAGCTTCGGGATGCTCATCTCCACCATCACCGGCGCGGTTCGGTAATCGATCTGGCGCAGGTACCGGATGGACACCTCGGCGACCACGGACCAGACCGGCGACTCCGCGGTCAGCGGCGGGAAGCCGCCGTCGTCGTGATCCGCGGTGCGCCAGAACCCGCGGGTGCGCGCCTCCTCCAGGATCCGCATGACCGCGGCGTTGTTCACATGCCCGAAGGCGTCCTGGTCTCCCCAGCGCAGCTCGATCGACACACGCACGGTCATCAGGGGTGCTCCTTCCTCCTGTGCACGTCATTCAGCGACGACGCCGCTCAGGGTAGCAATCCCGGTAGAGTGCGCCCATGACACCTGACTCCGGCGCACCGGGCGAACTCGTCCCTGCGGCGACGGCGCTGATCGTCATCGACGTGCAGGTGGGCTTCCGCGACGCCGCTCACTGGGGGCGGCGCAACAACCCGGACAGCGAGCAGAACATCCAGCGCCTGACCCAGGCCTGGCGGGCCGCGGAGATGCCCATGGTGGTGGTCCGGCACGCCTCCACGGACCCCGGATCGCCGCTGCACCCCGCGCAGGAGGGCCACCAGCTGGAGGAGTACGTGGAAGGGGCCACCGCCCTGGAGGTGGTGAAGTCCGTGAACTCCTCCTTCCACGGGGAGCCGGATCTGGACGCCTGGCTGCAGGCGGAAGGCATCACGACGATCGTGGTCTGCGGGATCACCACCAACCACTGCTGCGAGACCACGGCCCGGGTGGGCGGGAACCTGGGGCATCGGGTGCTCTTCGCCCTGGATGCCACCCACACCTTCGACCGCACCGGTCCTGACGGCCGAGTGCTCACCGCCGATGAGCTGGCCCTGGCCACAGCCACGAACCTGCATGGGGAGTTCGCCACGGTGGTCTCGACTCGGGACCTGCTGGAGGCGATTCCGCGGCTCAGCTGAGGCCGGGCCGCCGTCTCAGTCCCGCAGCGGGGACCCCACGGAGGTGAAATGCTGCTGGGTCATCTTCCCGGTCAGCAGAGGCATCGCCTCGGCGATGGCCTCCCGGGTGCTCTCCAGATGCAGCGACTGCTTATGGGCCTCGGCGGAGTCCCAGATCTCGGCGACGAAGACGGTGTCCGGCTGGGCGTCGTCCACGCCGACTTCATAGCTACGGCAGCCGGAGGCGGCCAGCTGCGGGGAATGGCGGGTCAGAATGGCGACGACGTCATCGCGCCGACCCGGCTGGGTCACGAAGGACCCCGTGTTCACATACGTCATGGTCTGACGCTAGTCGTTCGCGCGCTCCGGGGGCATGCCTCCCGGCCGAAGAGGATGCGGTCCGCACACCAGCGTGCCTACACTGCTGCGGTGCTGACCCCGCAGGACCCGATCACCTGGACGCCGCGCCGCATCGCCGTGGCGGGGACCTCGGGTGCCGGAAAGTCCACCCTCGCTGATCGTCTGGCAGAGATGCTGGACTGCCCGCGAGTGGAGCTCGACTCCCTGTACCACGGGGAAGGCTGGGTGCCCCGGGAGAGCTTCACCGACGACGTCGATGCCTTCACTGCGGGTCAGCGGTGGGTGATCGAGCACCAGTACCGGGAGGTGCGCCCGCTGATCACCGCCCGGGCGGATACTCTGCTGTGGTTGGACTGGCCAGACTGGTTCACCCTCCAGCGCCTGGTGCGCCGGACCGTGCGCCGCCGGCTGACGGGGGAGGAGCTCTGGAACGGCAACCGTGAGGGGCCGCTGAGCGGGTTCTTCACCGACCAGAACCACATCATCCGGTGGGGGATCCGGACCCGGAGCCGCCTGCGGCCGGTCATCCCCGCGCTCGAGGAGCAGTATCCGCATCTGCAGGTGGTGCGCTTCCGCCGTCCCCGTGAGGTGGAGGCGTGGCTGGCGCGGCTGCGGTGAACGGAGGCTCAGGTGCGCCCCCCTCAGAGGCTTGCCCACCGTCACCGCCGCTCCACCAGTACTGCGGCGCCCATCCCGCCGGCCACTGCACAGGCCGCCACTCCGAGCGCACCGGGCGGGGACTCGAGGAGCCGGTGCAGCAGACGTACCAGCACCATCGTCCCGGAGGCGCCCCACGGGTGCCCCAGAGCCAGCGCCCCGCCAGCCGCATTGACCCGGGGGTCCACCTCCTGGGCGCCGTCGGTGAGGCCCAGGTCATCGAGGGTCGCCAGCGCCTGGGAGGCGTAGGCCTCCACCACCTCCAGCGCGGCGAGATCGGCGACGACGGCGCCCGCCTGCGCCAGCGCGGCACGTACCGCCGGCGCGGCGGCCAGGCCCGGCAGCGCCGGATCCCCACCGACCAGCGTCTGGCCTTGGATGACCAGATGTCGTCCCGGTGCCTGATCCGCGGGTACGAGCATCACGGCCGCCGCGCCGTCGGCGATGCGCGCCGCCGTCGCCGGAGTGACTGTTGCGCCCGGTGAGCCCACCATTGGGCGGAACCGGGCCAGCATGCCGGGGGAGAGGCGGCGCGGGCCGTCGTCGAGCAGAGGTGAGCCCTCCGCCCCCGGCCAGGGCAGGGACTCACGACGCCGCAGATCGGAGTGCTCCCGGGCCAGCCGATGGCTCCGCAGGGCGAAGGCCTCCTGCCGGACCCGAGTGATGCCGCGGACGGCGGCGAGGTCATCGGCCGCCGTCGTCATGTCCGGGTCCGCGAAGCCCTCCGGGGCGAACCGTGCTTGACGGATCGGCGCGCCGTCGACGAGCCGGATCGGCGCGGTGGAGGGGCTCTCCGCCCCGCCGGCGGCCACAGCGGCCCCCGAGCGAGTCACCTGGTCGGCTCCCTGCATCACGGCGACCAGACCCGATCCGCATTGGGCGTCCACGCCCCACCCCACACAGCTCTCCCCGAACCCTGCGTCCAGTGCCGCCACCCGTCCGAGATTGCCGCCCTCTCCGGTGCAGTTGCCCAGCACCACCGCCTGCGGGGCGCGGCCCGCGGACTTCGCCACGGCGGCCAACACCCTGCCCGCCAGGTGATGTGCCGGCACGGAGGACAGGGCCCGGGAGCGGCCCGTGACCGGAGTGCGCAGACCGGAGACCACGGCGACCTCCGCGGCGCCGGGGCCGACCGCATCGACGACAGTCGCCCCGCTCACCGCGCGGCCTCCGTAGCGGCCTCCGTGACGGCCGCCGGAGCGGCCAGCGGCAGGGTGAACGCCACTTCCGATCCCAGGCGGCGGACCTTCCCGCTGGCGGTGCGTGGCAGCTCAGCCACCAGCCGCCACTTCCGGGGCCGCTGGGCCGGGCTCAGCCCGGTGCGCGCGGCCGCGGTGAGGACGCGGGCGTCGAGGGCCGTGTCCTGCGTGGGCTCCACGCAGGCGGTGACCAGCTGGCCGAGACGGGGGTGCGGTTCGCCCAGGACCAGGGCGGCCCGCACCCCAGGCAGGCTCTCCAGCCACGCCTCGACGTCGGCCGGGACCACTGTGGCGCCCCCGGTGAGGATGGCGTCGTCGGCCCGGCCCTGCAGGCTCAGCACCCCCTCGGAGCTCAGGGCGGCCCGGTCCCCGACGGTGGCCCATGAGCCGTCGCGACGGAAGGATCCGCCCTCGCCGAGCACCGCCAGGGCGGTCTGCTCGCTGCGTACCCACAGCGTGTCGGCGCGGACCTCCACCTCCACCTCGGGGATCGGCCGCAGACCGTCTCCGGTGTCCACGGCCACCAGGGAGAGCTCCGCGGCGCCGACGTAGGTGACCACCTGAAGCCCCAGACTGCGGGCGCGGGCGGCCAGACCGACGTCGAGCCGCGCCCCGCCGGTGAAGGCCGCGCGCAACGTGGTCGGGGCGCCGGACTCCAGCAGCTCGACCGTCTCCTGCAGGTGCACCGGGGTGCCGTGGAGGATCGTGGGTCCGTCCAGGTCGGCCGCGCGCAATCGGGCCCCGACGGGCGTCGACCAGGGCAGGCCGCGGTGGTGCGCATGGGCGACGGCGTAGGTGGCCATGGAGGAGACGGGGTGGACGGGGATGAGCACGGCGTCGTCATCCTGAATGCCCAGGGAGACGTCCACCGTGGGGAAGGAGACCTCCCAGGACCGGGCGCTGCGCACGATGGCCCGCGGGCGGCCGGTGCTGCCGGAGGTGAACGAGGCCCACGCGGCATCCTCCGGCAGCGGCGGGCCCAGCACCGAGCGGAGCAGTGTCTGCCAGTGCTCCTGGGACCAGCGCTCGTCGCCGATCAGCGGCACCTCCCCGGCAGCCCGGGCGGCCAGCGCGTCGGACAGCACACGCCGGTGGTCGGGGCCGCGCAGCGGGCGAAGCGTGGGGGACTCGTCCGCCGGGCTCACCGGGCGAACACCTGGGGGTAGGTCCGACGCAGCGTCATGGTCACCAGCACAGCGAGGATCACCTTCAGCAGATCCCCGGGCAGGAACGCCGTGGCCAGCAGGGCGGTCTCGCCCAGGCCCAGTCCGGTCACCCAGGCCTGCACAGGAATGCCGAAGGCGTAGATCACGGGGATGCCGCCGATGAGGCAGCCCAGCGCCGTGCGCGGCCAGGTGGGCCGGACCGGTCTCGTGCGCCGGACCCCGTGGACGATCAGCCCGATGACGGCGGCACCGGCCACCATGCCCGCCAGGTAGCCGGCGCTGGGCCCGAAGAACACGCCCAGACCACCGCGACCACCGGCCAGCAGCGGCAGCCCCAGCGCCACAAGGGCTTCGAAGGCGAGCACCGCGGCGGCGCCGCGCCACGGACCCAGCACCGTCCCGGCGAGCATCACACCCAAGGTCTGAGCGGTCACCGGGACCGCCATGCCCATCACGGGGATCGCCCCGGGCAGGCCCAGAGCCGCGATCAGCCCGGCGAAGACCGCGATCTGGGCCAGCGTGCGGGCGGTGGCGACCGAGGACGTCGTCGGGCGAGCCACCGAGGTCGAGGATCCGGGCGTCGAGGATCCGGGAGGGGTGCTCTGGTGCAGCGTGGACATGCTGATGCTCTCCTGAGGATAGGATTTGAACACTGTTCAACACCTAGCAGTGTGCACTATGCCGGAGCCCCTCGGTCGGAGATGACACGATGCGACGTCGCCTCCAGGCCAGGTGGCAGAGCCGGTCACGACGGCGTGACAGCCGCAGGGGAGCGGGTGGCAGTATGGGCACGGCGGCCCTCACGCCGACACTGCATCCCCGGCCGTCAGGAGGAGTCTGAGACCATGACTGACCAGCCCGACATCCCCACCCGCACCCTGAACGACGGCACCACGCTCCCGGAGCTCGGCTTCGGGACCTACAATCTGCGCGGCTCCGCCGGGGCCGAGTCCATCGCCGCCGCCGTCCGCTCGGGATACCGGCTGCTGGACACCGCCTACAACTACGAGAACGAAGGCGCCGTGGGAGCCGGGATCACCGCCTCCGGCATCGCCCGGGACGAGCTGCGCGTGACGTCGAAGCTGCCGGGTCGGTACCACCGCTATGACAAGGCCGTCCAGGCGGTGGAGGAGTCCCTGTACCGGGCCGGCCTCGACCACTTCGACCTCTACCTCATCCACTGGCCCAACCCGACGCAGGACGTCTACGTGGATGCCTGGCAGGCGCTGATCGACCTGCGGGAGAGAGGGCTGCTGCGCTCCATCGGGGTCAGCAACTTCCTGCCCGAGCACCTGGACCGGCTCCATCGGGAGACCGGGGTGACCCCGAGCGTGAACCAGATCGAGATCCACCCGTGGTTCCCACAGGAGGACCAGCTGGCCGCGAACACCGCGCGTGGCATCGCCGTCGAGGCCTGGAGCCCGGTGGGCAGGAACTCCCAGCTGCAGGAGGAGCCGGTTGTCACCGAGATCGCCCAGGAGCTCGGCCGCAGCCCGGTGCAGGTGATCCTGCGCTGGCACCTGACACGGGGCACCATCCCGCTGCCGAAGTCCGCCGACCCGGCCCGCCAGCGGGAGAACCTGGACGTCTACGACATCGAGCTCAGCGAGGAACAGATGGCCCGGATCGCCTCGTTGGCGACGCCCGACGGCCGCCTCGCCGGGCAGGACCCGGCGGTGTACGAGGAGTTCTGATCTTCCCGCCTCGACACCTCGTCGCCCCGGTCCGGTCGCGACACGGCAACTCTGGCCGACGGAGCGCCGCACATCTATGCTCGGCGACGTGGGGGTGGATCGCCATGGTGCTGGACGAGAGGAGTCAGAGATGACTGAGAACCGAGAAGAGACCGCGTCGCGCGATATTGCGGCCACCCGTCACGGGGTCGTCGTCGGAGTCGACGGCTCCGACCATGCCAGGGCGGCGCTCCACACAGGAGCCAGGCTGGCGGCCTCCGCCGGCGTACCCCTCACGGCGGTGTTCGCCTACCCGATCTCCCACTACGCAGTCCAAGCGGCCTCCTACGGGCAACCCGTCGTCGATGAGGCCGGGATTCGGGATGAAGGCGAAAACATGTTGCGCCAGGCGCTGGCCGAGGCGGGGGCGGACCGGGCTGACGTCCGAGGGGTGGTGAAGCGTGGTCCCGCACCCCAGGCCCTGGCGGAGCTCTCCAGCAACGCCTCGACCATCGTCGTCGGCACGCGGGGGCGAGGAGGGTTCACCGGCATGCTGCTGGGATCCACGTCGGCCAGCCTGCCCTCACGCTCCCACTGTCCCGTGATCATCGTCCCTCCGGACGCTGAGGGCACACGGGACTTCTCCGCGGGAACCGCCCTTGCCGTCGGCGTGGACGAGTCGGGGCACAGCCGGGCGGCCGCTGAGGAGGCTGCTCGCTGGGCCCGAGCCCTCCGTTGCCCGGTGCGGCTGATCAGCGCGCTGGCGCCGGTGTCTCCGGACGTGGAGGCTTGGGTCTCGCTCGAAGAGCAGCGGCGCTCTGCACGCGAGCAGCTCACCCGCACGGTCGAGGAGCATGCCGCCGCCGTGAGGGCTGCGTTCCCCGATGTGACCGTGGAGACCGAAGTCCGCGACGGCGCCGCAGCCGCAGTCATGGTGGACGAGACGCGGTCGGCGCCGCTGACGGTCGTCGGCACCCGAGGACACGGCGGATTCACCGGCATGCTCCTGGGATCCACGTCCTTGGCGATCATGCACCACGCGGAAGGACCGCTGATGATCGTCCCGCAGAGCTGACACGAGTGGCCGCGAATCCCGGCATCTCCCCGATGACACGCCGTGTCGGGAGGGAAGAAGCCGGGATTCGCGGCCACTCGATGCAGGGGTGTGAGGCTCAGACCTCCGAGCCGAAGCGGCTGGGGATCACGTCGCTCCACGCCTCGCGCAACTCGTCGAGCCCCAGGGTGAAGGAGCCGCCGTCGAACGGCCCGGTCACCTCGAGGGTGCCGGACTGGGCGTCCACCACGCCGATCCGCAGGGCGGCGAATCCACGCGCCGTGGTCATGTCCGTGAACCGCACCTCCTCGGAGCGGGGCAAGGCGACGACGGCGCGGGCCTGGGATTCGCTGAACAGTGCGGTGAAGGCGTCCACGCCGTCGCGCTCGCAGATCCCGTCCACGGCCACCCGGGAGCCGACGCCGAAGCGCAGGCTCATCTCGGCCAGTCCGGCCGCCAGACCGCCCTCGGAGAGGTCGTGGGCGGCGTCGATCATGCCGTCCCGGGACGCGTTGATGAGGATCTCGGCCAGCGTCTTCTCCGCGGTCAGGTCCACCTGCGGGGGCACGCCGCCCAGGTGGCCCCGGAGCCGGGCGAACTCCGAGCCGTCCAGCTCATCGCCGGTCACACCCAGAAGGTAGATCGCCTGACCGTCGGCCCAGCGCTCGAAGCCCGAGGGGGTGCGGCGGGAGACGTCGTCGAAGCGACCCATCACACCCACCACGGGGGTCGGGTGGATGGCCCGGCCCGCCGTCTGGTTGTAGAGGGAGACGTTGCCCCCCGTGACCGGGATGCCCAGCTCCTGGCAGCCGTCCGCGAGGCCGCGCACGGCCTCGGCGAACTGCCACATGATCTCCGGGTCCTCCGGGGAGCCGAAGTTCAGGCAGTCGGAGACGGCCTGCGGCACCGCACCGGAGGTGGCCACATTGCGGTACGCCTCCGCCAGGGACAGCTGCGCCCCCGCGTAAGGGTCCAGGTAGGCGTAGCGGGCATTGCAGTCGGTGGAGAGCCCGACGCCGAGGCCCGTGGTCTCGTCCACGCGGATCACTCCGGCGTCGTCCGGCTGGGACAGCGCCGTGTTGCCGCCCACGAAGCGGTCGTACTGGTCCGTGATCCAGGAGGTGTCGGCCATGTTGGGGCTGGTCATCAGCTCCACCACGGCCTCGCGCAGCTGCTCCCCGGAGGAGGGCAGGTCCGCCCCCTGCGCGGAGGCGCGGAACGTGTCGGCCTGCAGCTCGTCCTGCCAGGAGGGGCGGTGGTACGGGCGCTCGTAGACGGGGCCGTCGTGGGCGACGGTGCGCGGGTCCACGTCGACGATGGTCTCGCCGTCCCACTCGATGATCAGCCGACCGGTGTCGGTGACCTCGCCCAGCCAGGAATACTCCACGCCCCACTTGGCCATGACCTGCTCGAAGGCCTCGGCGTTGGCCGGGGTGACCACGGCCATCATGCGCTCCTGGGACTCGGACATCAGGATCTCGCCCGGGGTCAGGGACGGGTCGCGCAGCAGCACGTCGGTCAGCTCCACGTGCATGCCGCCCTCCCCGTTGGAGGCCAGCTCGCTGGTGGCACAGGAGATCCCCGCCGCACCCAGGTCCTGGATGCCCTCCACCAGCTCGGCGTGGAACAGCTCCAGGCAGCACTCGATGAGCACCTTCTCGGAGAACGGGTCGCCCACCTGCACGGCGGGCCGCTTGGAGGGCTTGGTGTCGTCGAAGGACTCGGAAGCCAGCACGGAGGCGCCGCCGATGCCGTCGCCGCCGGTGCGCGCCCCGAAGAGCACGACCCTGTTGCCCACACCGGAGGCGTTGGCCAGGCGGATGTCCTCATGGCGCATGACCCCGACGGCCAGGGCGTTGACCAGCGGGTTCTGCTGGTACACGGAGTCAAAGACGACCTCGCCGCCGATGTTCGGCAGTCCCAGGGAGTTCCCGTAGCCGCCGATGCCCGAGACCACGCCCGGCAGCACGCGCTTGGTGTCCGGGTGGTCGATGTCGCCGAAGCGCAGCGGGTCCATCACCGCCACCGGGCGGGCGCCCATGGAGATGATGTCCCGCACGATGCCGCCGATCCCGGTGGCCGCACCCTGGTAGGGCTCCACATAGGACGGGTGGTTGTGCGACTCGATCTTGAAGGTCACGGCCCAGCCGTCGCCGAGATTCGTCACCCCGGCGTTCTCGCCGATGCCGACCATCAGGTCCTCCGTCATCTCCTCGGTGACCTTGTCGCCGAACTGGCGCAGGTGGACCTTCGAGGACTTGTAGGAGCAGTGCTCGGACCACATGACCGAGTACATGGCCAGCTCCGCCGCCGTCGGACGTCGCCCGAGGATCTCGCGGATGCGGGCGTACTCGTCCTCCTTCAGGCCCAGCTCGGCCCAGGGGAGCTCGGTCTCCGGGGTGGCGGCGGCATGCTCGACGGTGTCGATGTTGAATGCGGTCGCAGGGGTGTGCGCAGACTGGTCCTGCGACTGGTCCTGGGCGGTGCGAGTGGTGGACTCGGTGCTCACAGGGCGCCTCCTTCAGAGGGGGAGTCGGCGAGGGACGAGACGATCGAGGTGAACACGGTCAGGCCGTCGGTGCCGTTGCGCATGCCGGTGGCGTCGTCGGAGCCGTACCCGGCCTCCACAGCGTGCTCCGGGTGCGGCATCAGCCCGACCACATTGCCGGCCGCATTGGTGATGCCGGCGATGTCGTGCCGGGACCCGTTCGGGTTCCCGCCCACATACCGGAAGGCCACCAGGCCTTCGCCCTCGAGCCGGGCGAGGGTGTCCTCGTCGGCGACGTACTGGCCGTCCTGGTTCTTCAGCGGCACGGTGATGAGCTCATCCGCGGTGAACTGGCTGGTCCACGCGGTCGAGGTGTTCTCCACGCGCAGTACCTGGTCGGCGCAGCGGAACTTCAGGTGGTCGTTCTTGATCATCGAGCCGGGCAGCAGGTGCGCCTCGGTGAGGATCTGGAAGCCGTTGCAGATGCCCAGCACCGGCAGCGGGGCACCGGCGGTCGCGGCGGCGGCCTCGGTGATGCGGCTCATCAGCGGAGCGAAGCGGGAGATCGCTCCGGCGCGCAGATAGTCGCCGTAGGAGAAGCCGCCAGGGATGACGACGGCGTCCACGTCACCGAGGGTGTCGTCGGCGTGCCACAGCGGCACTGTGGTGCCGCCGCCCAGACGCACCGCGCGGGCGGCGTCACGGTCGTCCAGTGTGCCGGGGAAGGTGACGACGCCGATGCGGGCGCCGTCCAGCGGGGCGCCGTCGGAGGGGGCGCCGAGGTCACCGATCAGGGGGGTCTCCGTCATGGTCAGGCGTCCTCCACCCGCACGTCCACGACGTCCTCGATGACGGGGTTGGAGAGCATCTCCTCGGCGGCCTTGCGCGCCTGGGCGAGGGTCTGGTCGCTGACCTCGCCGTCCACGGACAGCTCGAAGCGCTTCCCCTGGCGGACTGCGGAGAAGTCCTGGAAGCCGAGGTGGGGGAGGGCGGAGGCGATGGCCTTGCCCTGCGGGTCGAGGATCTCAGGCTTGGGCATGACCTCGACGACGATGCGCGGCATGGGGTCTCCTGTGCTTGTGTGCGGGTGAACGTGCCCGCGGACAGCACTGGGCCCCGCCGGGGTGCAGTGGTCAGGTGCCGTCTCACGCCGGGTGCCGACGTCGTGCTGGCGACGGCGGGCTCCCGGCGCTCCGCGAGCTTGCGGGTCAAGTCTACCGGCTGATGACGGGGCTGGAGTCCGTGCGACGAGGGCCACAGACCTCCCCGCCTCGGCGCGGGACGGCGAGCTCGGCGCGCGGCTCGAAGGAGACCTCGACGCGACCCCGGGCAGGGTCATGACGCACCTCGGCCTCGACCTGGTACACCCTGGCGATCAGCTCCGGTGTCAGCACCTCGTGCGGGGATCCGCCGGCGACGACGGCGCCCTGGTGCAGGACGACCAGCTGGTCACAGAACATCGCGGCCAGGTTCAGATCATGCAGCGCCACCACGGAGGTGAGGGGCAGCCGTGTGACCAGGCTGAGAAGCTCCAACTGGTGGCGGATGTCGAGGTGATTGGTGGGTTCGTCGAGCAGCAGCTCGCTGGGCTGCTGGGCGAGCGCCCGGGCGATCTGTGCCCGCTGCCGTTCTCCGCCGGAGAGCGTGTGCCACAGCTGGTCGGCCTTGTGCTGCAGTCCTGTCTGCTCGAGCGCCTCCGTGACGGCGGCGTCGTCCGCGAGGGCGTCCCCGCCCCAGGCTCCGCGGTGCGGGATCCGCCCGAGTCGGACCACGTCCTCCACTCTGATGTCGGTGTCGGTGTCGGCATGCTGGCTCACCACCGCCACCGTGCGCGCGATGCGACGCCGCGGGACGGAGGCGAGCGGTTCGCCGTCGAGCAGCACCGCCCCGGAGGAGGGCTTCACGATCCCGTGCATCAGCCGCAGCAGGGAGGACTTCCCGGAGCCGTTGGGGCCCAGCAGCCCGACGGTGTCCCCGGGGGAAGGGCGCAGCGTGACGTCGTCGACGACCAGCGAGCCTCCGCGGGTCCAGCTCACGTTCTCGGCGTTCAGGCTCATCCGACCCTCCGGCGCCGTGCGAGCAGGACGATGAACACGGGGACACCGACCAGGGCGGTGCCCACTCCGACGGGCAGCGGGGTGGGCGCGAAGGCGACCCGTGAGCCGGCGTCGACCCACACCATGAAGATCGCGCCCAGCACCACCGTCGTCGGGACCAGCAGCCCGTGCCGACTGCCGACCAGCAGGCGCGCGGCGTGCGGCAGGACGAGTCCGACGAAGCCGATCGCACCGGCCACGCTGACCAGCGTCGCGGCGATCAGCGCGGTCAGCAGCAGCAGGCCCAGTCTGACCCGCCGGACGGAGAGGCCCAAAGAGGCTGCGACCTCGTCGCCGAAGGCGAAGGCGTCCAACACGTGGGCCCAACGGAGACAGGCCAGCGCGCCGGCGAGGACCACTGCTGTGCACAGCGCCACGTCGGCCCAGCGCACCCCCTCCAGAGATCCGAGCAGCCAGAACATGACGCCGCGGGTCCCGTCGGAGTCGGCGAACGCGAAGATGATCAGGGAGGTCACCGCGGAGAAGAGCTGGGTGCTGGCCACACCGGCGAGCACCACCCGGTCGTGCCCGCCGCCTGCCATCCGGGCCAGGGCGAGCACCAGGCCGAACGCCAGCAGGGCGCCGAGGAAGGCCCCGCCGGAGAGCCCCAGAGACGCTCCGCCCAGACCGAGGACCCCGACGACGACTGCGCCGGTCGAGGCGCCGGAGGACACACCCAGCACATAGGGGTCGGCCAACGGATTGCGCAGCAGCGACTGCATGATGGTCCCGCACAGGCCCAGCCCGGCGCCGCAGGCCGCCGCGACCAGCGCCCGGGGGAGCCGTTCCTCCCAGACGATCGCGTCCTCGGAGGCGCGCACCGGGATCTGCGTGCCGGCGACGTGGTTGAGGATGACGTCGCGCACGTTGACCAGCGAGACCTCGGCGGGACCGAGGGTGACCGCAGCGCCGACGGAGAGCGCCAGCAGGACGAGGCCGGCCAGGGTCAGCGTCACCAGAGTCGCTGCGGCGCGGGCCCGCGGAGCGCGTCCGGCGACGACGTGCACCGGACCGGGGCGGGCAGCGGCGGAGCGCACAGTGGCAGCGGCGGAGCGCACAGTGGCGGGGGCGGTGCTACTCAGCGTCGCGCTCCTTCCAGAACTCACCGATCTTCTCCAGGCCGTCGACGAATCGGATGGAGGGGTTCATCTCCGCGCCGTGCAGGGCGATGTACTCCTGGTCCTCGACTGCGTCGAGCGTCCGGGCCAGCGGATCCGCCGTGAGGAACTCGATCTTGTCCTCCAGCAGGTCTCCGGGGAATCGTGCCCGCTGGAGGTCGCCCAGCACGAGGACATCGGGGTCCCTCTCCACGATGGTCTCCCAGCCCACCGCCGGCCAGTCGTCCGCGGCGTCGTCGAGCACGTTCTCCATGCCCGACATCTCCGCCAGGCGTGCGGCCGAGCCGTAGGCGCCTGCCATGTACGGGGTGCGGGTGTCCGCGAACCAGAAGGCGACGGTGGCGCCGTCGGCGTCGACTCCGTCGAGCGCGTCCTCGGCACGTTCCTCGAGGTCCGCCACGAGGGCCTCGCCGCGGGAGGGAACGTCGAAGATCGCGGCGAGCTCATGGATCTCGGTGTAGAGCGTGTCGATCTCCAACATCCGCGTGCGCGTCCCTCCGCCGTTGATGGAGGTGCCGTCCTCGCAGTCCGTGGGAGACAGATAGGACTCCATGCCGGTCTCGTCGAATCGTTCGCGGGAGGCGACACCTCCCTCCAGGGCGAAATGACGGCCGAAGGAGGCCGTGATGAAGTCCGGATCGGCATCGAGGACGACCTCGTAGGTGGGGGCGTCGTCCGAGAGCCGCGGGACGTCCTCCTCGGCCTCGGCCAAGGCGGGCAGCACCGGGTCCGTCCAGGAGGCCGTGCCGATGAGCCGGTCCTCCAGGCCCAGGGAGAGCAGGATCTCCGTGGAGTTCTGGTCCAGTGACACCACGCGTGTCGGCGGGGCCTCCACGGTGACCTCACGACCGCAGTTCTCCACGGTCAGCGGATATTCGGTGGACCCCTCGCCGGTGGTCTCGTCGGCAGGCTCGGAGCCCGGCCGGTCCTCGTCCACCGGTTCCGACGGACCGCAGGCGGTGAGCGTCACCGCCATCGCCGCCGCAAGGGTCATGCTCGCGATCGTCTGGCTCTTCATGCTGTGCTCCCGAGGTGCTCGACGTGGGGATCGTCGTGGACGCGGCCCGAGGGATGAGTTTAGCCGGTCCTCAGTGGATTACATCAACCCTGTATTGGTGAAAGGACCGAAGCGAGGAGTCGTGACGGACGCTGCAGCGCGCCGAGCAGGCCGGGGGCACTCGCTGTGACGGCGGGATATGCGTCAGAGTATGAGGATCACCACCGTCGACCGGAGGAGCCCGGAGTGTCACAGCGGATCGCCGTCCTAGGGGCCGGTGGAGTCATGGGGAGCCTGGTGCGGTCCCGGCTGGAGGAGGCTGACCAGGAGGTCGTGCCCATCAGTCGGGCGCACGGGGTCGACGTGCTGGACGCCTCGGCGCTGCGGACGGCACTGGCCGGCGTGGACGTCGTCGTCGACTGTCTGAATCGGCCGTCTCTGACCTCCGGTCCGGCGGTGCGGTTCTTCCGGACCGCGGCGGAGAACGTGGTCGCCGCGCTGGGTGACGAGACCAGTCGGCGCGGCGAGCTCCCGCGGATCGTGTGCGTGTCCATCGTGAACTGCTGGGAGCCGCGGGTGAACCGCTGGCTGGGCTACTACCAGGCCAAGTCCATCCAGGAGCAGGTCTATCGAAGTGCGCCGTCGTCGGCCCGCCGAGTCTCGATCGTGCGCACGACCCAGTGGTTCGAGCTGCTGTCCACTTTCCTCGACCAGATCCGGCTGGGTCCGCTCGCCGTGGTTCCGGCCGTGGTCACCCGTCCCCTGGCCGCCGCCGAGGCCGCCGATGTGGTGGCAGACCAGGCGCTGAGCAGAGCGCCGGAGTCGACCCTGGAGGTCTGTGGCCCCGAGGAGATGGACATGGCGCGGGCCGCGGCCCAGTACAATCTGCGCGCCCAGCAGGTGGGCCGAGTCATGCGCCTGCCGGTGGGCCTGACGTCGCTCGGCGACGGCAGCCTCATCCCGGCCGCGCCCGACGTCGTCGCGAGTACGACGTTCGAGCAATGGCTGGCGGAGCAGTCGGCAGTCTGACGTGTCGTCGGGGCGGGTCCCGGATCTCGGGACCGGTGCTCGGTGGGAACAAATCCCCTCGCCGCGCCGTTCTTTCAAATCGGAAGTACTTTCCACCCCGATCCTTCTCGACCCCCAGGAGCAGCAGATGACCGCTCAGCCGCTGACCATCGGAGTCCTCGGCGCCGGCCGTGTGGGCACCGCCGTCGCGCGCCAGGCCGTGCGCGCCGGCCACACGGTGAAGATCGCCACCGGCCGGCCCGCCGAGGACATCCGGCTGCTCACCGAGGTCATCGTGCCCGGCGCAGTCGCTGTGGACCGCCAGCAGCTGCGCGGGTCCGATCTGCTCATCGTGGCGGTGCCGCTGCACAAGTACCGCAGCATCGACACCTCCGTGCTGCAGGACCACGTGGTCATCGACACCATGAACTACTGGGCGCCGGTGGACGGGCTGATGGACGAGTTCGACGGCAGCCGCTCCACCTCGGAGGTCATCGCCGAGTTCTTCGGCGACGTGCGCCTGGTCAAGACACTGAACCACATCGGCTACGGCGACCTGGAGGTCGACTCCCACCCGGCGGGGGCGCCGAACCGCCGAGCCCTGGGCATGGCCTCGGACGACGCCGACGCCAAGGAGCTGGTGGCCGGGTTCATCGACACACTCGGCTATGACGCCGTCGACGCCGGTCCGCTGGCCGCGGGCCGGGCCTTCGAGAACGGCACCGAGATCTTCGCCGGACGGCACACCGCCGAGCAGATGCAGGCCCTGCTGGCCCAGGATCGCGAGCGGGTCTTCGCGGACGTCTGAGTCGGGTGCCTGCCACAGAATGCCGTTCGGCCCCGGGAAGCGCGTCCCGGGGCCGAACTGTGTCTGGGGTCCTAGGGGCAGCCCTCAGGTGGTGCGCACCACCATCTTGCCGATGTTGGCGCCGTCCATCATGCCCAGGAACGCGTCCACCGCGTTCTCGATGCCGTCGACGACCGTCTCGTCGTAGGCGATCTCACCGGCGGGGAACCATGCGGCCATCCGCTCCTGGAATGCCGGGGCGTGGTGGAGGTAGCCGCCCAGGGTGAAGCCCTGCATGCGCAGCCCCCGGGTGATCAGGTTCGCCAGGTTGTTCGGCCCCGGGGCGGGCCGGTCGGCGTTGTAGCTGGAGATCGCGCCGCACAGGGCCAGGCGGCCGCCGTCGTTCATCACGTCCAGGGCGGCCTGCAGGTGGTCGCCGCCGACGTTGTCGAAGAAGACGTCCACCCCGTCGGGAGCGTGCTGGGGGAGCTGCTCGCGGACCGGCGCGTCCTTGTAGTCGAACGCGGCGTCATAGCCGTACTTGTCCTGCAGCAGCGCCACCTTCTCCTGAGAGCCGGCGGAGCCGATCACTCGGGAGGCGCCGAGCAGGCGGGCGATCTGCCCGGCTGCAGTGCCCACGGCTCCTGCCGCGCCGGAGATGAACACTGTGTCCCCCTCGCGCAGCTCGGCGATGGCGGTCAGTCCCACATAGGCAGTCAACCCTGTCATGCCAAGAATCCCCACGTGGAGGGACAGCGGCGCCCCCGGGATCTCCTGCACGGGGCGGAACGCTTCGGCGTCGTCCTGGGTGATGTCGCGCCACCCCAGCTGATGCAGCACGGCGGTGCCCACGGGCAGGGACTCCGATCGGGAGGCCACCACGCGTCCGACGGCGCCGCCGGTCATGGTCTCGTTCAGGGCGAAGGGCGGGACGTAGCTCTTCACGTCGTTCATCCGGCCGCGCATGTAGGGGTCCACGGAGATGAATTCGTTGGCCACCCGCACCTGGCCCTCGGCTAGCGGCGGCAGCTCGAGGCGGACCGTGCGGAAGTCCTCAGGGGTCGGGCGGCCGGAGGGGCGGCGGATCAGCTGGATCTGAGTGCTGGTGACAGCGCGGGAGTCTGGCATCGGTGGTCCTTTCCGAACGGGTGCACCTGATGCGCTTCAGCGCTGGGTGGCGGCCCGGTATTCCTCCTCTGTGCTGAGACGTTCGGCTCACCGCGGCGGGCAGGGATCCCGCGACGGCGGCGCGTCAGTCAGGGCGTCAGGCCCGCGCGTCAGCCAGGGCGTCCACCTCGTCCAGGGCTCCCAGGATCCGGCCGCGCAGGACCTGGGCCTCCTCGGCGAAGCCCTTCTGCGCCCGGGCGTAGTCGGCACGTCCCTGCGGGGTCTCGATGCGCACGGGCTGATAGCCCCAGTCTGCGAGGTCATAGGGGGAGGCACGCATGTCCAGCTCACGGATCCTCCAGGCGAGGTCGAAGCAGTCCAGCAGCAGATCGCTGCTGACCGCGGGGATGAGCTTGTACGCCCATTTGTAGAGGTCCATGTTGGCGTGCAGGCAGCCCGGCTGCTCCAGCTCCACCTGGGTCTCCCGGGTGGGGGTCAGTGCGTTCAGGGGACGGGCCGACGGGGTGTAGAACCGGAAGGCGTCGAAGTGGGTGCACCGGATGTTCAGGGACTCCACCACCTCATCGGTGCCGTCGGACCCCAGGCGCAGCGGCACCTGATCATGACGCTGCCCGTGCTGCACCGACCGGTAGACCATCGCCCACTCGTGCAGACCGAAGCAGCCCAGTTGGGCGGGCCTTGCCGCCGTCGCGCTCAGCAGCCGGCGGGCGAAGCCGATCATGGACTCCCGTGCGTGGCGGAACCGCACGACGTCGACCGTTGCCCCGCCGGTGGGGGTGCCGTCGTCGACGGTGGTGTAGAACTTCCACCCCGCCTGCTCGGAGCCGCCAGCGCCTTCCAACACCGTGCCGGCCCCCGGATGCCAGCGGGAGAGCTGCCCGGGAGAGTGGGAGTAGTACGTGAACAGGAAGTCCTCCACGGGGTGCTTCTGTCCGGCATGCCGCCGCTGGAGGAAGCCCTGCGTGTACTCGGCGACACGTCGCTGGTGCTCCTGGGCCCGTGCGTGATGGTCCTCAGCAGGCAGGGCGCGAAGACCCTCCGGGCGGGGAGCCCCGGACGTGGTGGCGCAGACGTGGGCGGAGGCGGATGAAGTGCTCATGGGCGCGTGTCAGAATACCCGGTCCCGCTGAGCACCTGGGGGCGCGGCCCACGGCCGGGCGTTCGGGCGGTGTCCAGACACCGGGCCGAAGCCGTGCAGATGCTGACGTCCGGCTGGATCCTCGGCTAGAATCGGCTCTGTATCTCGCACCGAACGCCCAGGCGGCAGGAGCGCCCCGAGCAGGGGAGCACCTGCCGCCTGAGTGTTTCCGAGGGCAGGAACGCCGGGGGACCGACAAGCCGCACTGGGCTCAGTTCCGCGTCGACGGATGGGCCTCAACATAAGGTGCCCGTATGTGCACTGAACCTCCGCCGGCGGCTCCAGGCGAGACTGCTGCCACTGACCTGATGCTGGCACCTCCGGACCTGGATGACCTGATCGAGCTCCACGCCATCTATTCCGACCCCCGGGTCTGGACGCACTTTCCGAACGCCCGCCACACCGACGAGTCCCAGACCGCCGAGCTGATCCGTGTCTGGCGGCGCTCGTGGCAGGAGCACGGGCTGGGGCCGTGGATCGTCCGTGACCCTCAGTCAGGAGCCATGCTCGGCCACGGCGGCTGCGCTGTCCGCGGCGGATTCTGCTGGAATCTCGGGTACCGGTTCGCCGCTGAGGCGCAGGGGCGAGGCTATGCCACCCGGGTGGCCCGCGCCGGGACCTCGGCGGCCCGAGCGGCGCGCTCAGATCTTCCCGTGATCGCCTACCTCCTGGAGCACAATCGCGCCTCTGCCCGAGTGGCGGAGAAGGTTGGCCTGCTCTTGAGGCACCGTGGTCCTGACGCCGGGAATCCGGCCCCCGAGGCCGTGCGGCTGATCTACTCGGACCGGGAGCTCAGCCGGGAACAGGTCGCGCAGGCACTGGCCTGACACTGCGCCCCCCGCGCCCAGCACGACGTCGGCTCCGCGGTGTGGGCCCTTATGACGCGCTGTCAGCGCTGAAAAGGGCCCACACCGCGGAGCCGACGGATGAGTCGAGGGAACGAGGTCTCAGCGGCCGGTGCCGGCGTAGACCGTGGCCTCCTCCTCAGCGTCGAGGCCGAAGGCGGTGTGGATCGCCTGCACGGCCTTGTCGAGGTCCTCGATGTCGGTGATCACCGAGACGCGGATCTCGGAGGTGGAGATGAGTCCGATGTTGATGCCGGCGTCGCGCAGCGCGGTGAAGAACTTCGCCGAGACGCCCGGGTGGTGGCGCATGCCCCCGCCGATCAGGGAGACCTTGCCGACCTGCGGCACGTAGTCCAGCTGCTCGAAGCCGATGGACTCCTGGTGCGCGGTGAGGGTCTCGGTGGACTTCTGCCCGTCCGCGGCGGGCAGGGTGAAGGAGATGTTCGTCGTCTTGGTCTCGTCGGAGACGTTCTGGACGATCATGTCGATGTTGGTGCCGGCCTCGGCGATCAGGTTGAAGATCTCAGCGGCCTTGCCGGGGACGTCGGGCACCCCGGTGATGGTCAACTTGGCCTCAGAGCTGTCATGGGCGACACCGGAGATGATGGGCTGTTCCAAGGGTTCACCTTCCTGGAGGGCGATGGCGTCAGAGGGGTCGGGGATGACCCAGGTTCCTTCGAGCTGGCTGAATGAGGACCGCACGTGCAGCTTCACGCCGAAGCGGCGGGCATACTCCACGCTGCGCAGGTGCAGCACCTTGGAGCCGGCGGCGGCCATCTCCAACATGTCCTCGCTGGAGATCTGATCGATCTTCCGGGCGGTCTTGACCACGCGCGGGTCAGCGGTGAACACGCCGTCGACGTCGGTGTAGATCTCGCAGACGTCCGCCTTCAGTGCGGCGGCCAGGGCCACGGCCGTGGTGTCCGAGCCGCCGCGGCCCATCGTGGTGATGTCCTTCGACTCCCGGCTCATGCCCTGGAAGCCCGCGACGATGCCGACATGGCCGGCGTCGAGGGACTCCTGGACGCGCTGCGGGTTGACCTCGATGATGCGGGCCTTGCCGTGGATCGCGTCGGTGATCATCCCGGCCTGGGAGCCGGTGAATGACTGGGCGGACTCGCCCAGCTGGTGGATGGCCATGGCCAGCAGGGCCATGGACATGCGTTCGCCGGAGGACAGCAGAATGTCCATCTCCCGCGAGGGCGGCGCCTCGGTGATGTCGGCCGCCAGGTCGAGCAGCTCGTCGGTGGTGTCACCCATCGCGGAGACCACGACGACGACCTGGTGGCCGGCGCGTTTGGTCTCGACGATCTTCCGGGCCACGCGTTTGATGCTCTCGGCATCGGCCACGGATGACCCGCCGTATTTCTGGACGATCAAGCTCATGGGGTTGTTGTCTCACTCCCGTGCAGGGTTTCATCGCGGACTTCGGACAATTCTATGAGCGTGCTCCGCGACGGGGCACAGCTCAGTGCCCGGTCTCACACTGTGGATGGCGTATCTGCCGGACCAGGGGGTCCGACAGCGTCTGCCACCAGTGTCTGCCTCGGGCCCGAAGGCCCGGAACGAGACCGGACAGAAGCTTGCGTGTGATTCAGTTGTCGCCCAGCACGGCGCCCAGGAAGGCCTGGGTGCGCTCGTGATCCGGGTCGGTGAAGATCTTCTCCGGCGGGCCGGACTCCACCACGTGTCCGCCGTCGAACATCATGACCTTGTGCGACACGTCCCGGGCGAAGCCCATCTCGTGCGTGACGATCAGCATGGTCACATTGGTGGTTTCGGCGACCCGGCGCAGGATGTTGAGCACCTCGCCGACGACCTCCGGGTCGAGGGCGGAGGTGACCTCGTCCAGCAGGAGGATCTCCGGGTCCATGGCCAGGGCGCGGGCGATCGCCACCCGCTGCTGCTGGCCCCCGGACAGCGACGTCGGATGGGCGTCGGCCTTGTCGGAGAGCCCCACCTGCTCCAGCAGGTCGTGGGCCTTGGCGATCGCCTCCGCCTTGGGGCGGCCCAGCACGTGGATGGGTGCCTCGATGATGTTCTCCAGCACCGTCATGTTGGGGAACAGGTTGAACTGCTGGAACACCATGCCGATGCGGGTGCGCAGCTGCTTCTGCCGCTTCTTGGACACCGGCACCCGGCGTCCCGCGCGCTGCTCATGGGTGAGCGGCTCGCCGTCGATGAAGATGTAGCCGTCGGTGAGCTCCTCCAGAGTCATCACCAGGCGCAGGATGGTGGTCTTCCCGGAGCCGGACGGGCCGATCAGGGTCACCCGCTCCCCGCGCTCGACCGTGAAGTTCAGGTCCTTGAGCACCACATTGGAGCCGAAGCGCTTCTCCACATCACGGAACTCGATGACCGGTGTGGTGGCCTCGGAGACCGTCGTGGCCCCGGCGGGGGAGGGGTCAGTGGGCGTAGGCAAGACGCTTCTCCAATCGACTGATCAGAAGGGCAGTGGGGTAGCTGGCGGCCAGGAAGATCAGGCCTGCCAGCACGAAGACCTCGGTGTAGCGGAACGTGGGGGCGCCGATCTGCCCGGCGACGGTCACCATCTCCGCCACCGAGATGACGATCAGGAACGGGGTGTCCTTGAACATGGAGATCGCATAGTTGCCCAGGGAGGGCACGGTGGAGCGCAGCGCCTGAGGGATGACCACGCGCCGCCAGGTCCGTGCCGCGGACATCGACAGCGCCGTCGTCGCCTCCCACTGACCCTTGGGGACGGATTCGATCCCCGCCCGGTACACCTCCGACATGTAGGTGGCGTAGTGGACGCCGAAGACGATGATGCCGATGGTCATCCCGTCCAGCCACATGAAGGTCCAGAACATGAAGATCAGCTGGACCACCAGCGGGGTCATCCGGATGAAGTTGGCCATCCACTTCACGACCCAGGCCAGGGGGCGCGGCAGCACCCGCATCAGAATGGCGATCACCAGGCCCAGCACCGCGGCGATGAGGGTGCCGACCACCGTCACCACCAGGGTGACCTTCAGGAAGGCCATGAGCATGTCCGGCAGGGCGTGGAAGGCGAACTCCCAATCCCAGAACGGGCTCTCCCGGACCTCCTCCTCGTCGACCAGAGTGGGGTCCTCGATGTCGGCGGCGCGCAGCACGTGCTGGATCATCGGGCACCTCCTGCAGCGGACTTCTCGGCGGTGGGCTCAGCACCTGCGCCCACGGACTCCGGGACTGTCGTGGGCGGCTTGGGAGAGAGGATCTCCTTCAAGGAGGGGCCGCGGCCGAGCTTGTGCTTGGCGCGCGCCTCGAGAGCCTGCATGAACAGAGTGAGGATCAGGGCCAGGATGAAATAGACCACCAGGCCGATGAACGCATGGGAGAACCAGATGTCTGTGGGACGACGCAGGTTGTTCAGCTCGGCAGTGAAATCGTTGACGAAGGGGATGATGTAGGCGATCGCGCTGCCCTTGAGCAGGTGGATCCACAGGTTCGCCAGCGAGGGGAGCATCAGCGCCCACGCCTGGGGGAAGATGATGCGGCGCATCTTGTGCGACCAGGACATCGACAGGGCCGTCGTCGCCTCCCACTGGCCCTTGGGCACGGTGGTCAGGGACGCCCGGACGGCCTCGGCTCCATAGGCGCCGTAGTTGATGCCCAGGGCGAGCACGCCCAGCAGGAACGTGTTGCGGATCAGCCCTTCGAACGGCAGGTCCGGGTTGCGCATCCAGATCTGCGGCAGCACGTACAGCAGCAGGAACAGCAGGACCACCAGGGAGATCCCGCGGAAGAACTCGATGATCACCCGCGCAGGGATCCGCAGCCACAGGTTCGGGCTGCCGGCCGCCAGGCCCAGCACGACGGCGACGGCGAACGCCAGCAGCCCACCGTAGAGCGCCAGCTGCACCGTGGTCCACAGGCCCGCCAGCAGGCGGTCGGACCAGTTGACCACGACCTCGAAATAGCCTGGCCAGTCTTCCCAGAAGTTCATCGGCCCCTCTCAGAGCTCTGCGGTGACACACTCTGCGGCCGGTTCCGGGTGGAACCGGCCGCAGAGATCAGCGGACGGAGCGGCTCAGTCCTCGAGGTACTGCTCGGTCAGCTCGGCAGGGTCTTCGTCGCAGAGCTGCTGGGCGGTCAGGTCGCTCGGGGGCATCTCATCCTCGGTGAAGCCGAACTCGCTCACCAGGTCGAGGTACTCGCCGGACTCCTTGAGGTCGCTCAGGTGCTCGTTGAACTCCTCGAGCAGCTCCTCGTCGTCGGGACGGAAGGCGTGGGCGCCCACGGAGAGCTCGTGGGCGAAGGAGTCGGTGACCTCCACGCCGTCCTGGTCGCCCGCCATGGTCTCCAGGGAGATGGCCGTCAGGGCGAAGACGTCGGCGCGGCCGCCCTGGACGAAGTCGATGCCGTCATCGGCGGAGTCCACGGTGTCGTGATCGACGCCGACCTCATCCATGTAGCCGGACTCCACGGCGCCGCTCAGCGCGATGACGTCAAGGTCGGCGTCGGCCAGGTCCTCGAAGTTGTGGACGTCGTGCGG
This sequence comes from Nesterenkonia sp. CL21, assembly GCF_031705515.1. Lineage (NCBI taxonomy): Bacteria > Bacillati > Actinomycetota > Actinomycetes > Micrococcales > Micrococcaceae > Nesterenkonia > Nesterenkonia sp. CL21. The sequence continues at coordinate 81,285 of NZ_JAUTWR010000006.1, read as the reverse complement.
GTTGCCCTCCTCCACCAGCAGAGCGGTGGTGTAGACCAGCTCCGGCTCACCGAAGGCCGCCTCGGCGCAGCGCTCCGCGTTGATGGACATGCCCGCGGAGACCACGTCCCAGTGTCCGGCGCTCAGGCCCGGGATGAGGTTGCCCCACTCGGGCTCCTCTTCGATGGTGATGTCATAGCCCATGCGCTCGCCGAAGATCTCCTCCGCCACGGCGATGGTGGCGCCGGTGGGCTCGCCGGTCGCCTCATCGATCCACGAGTAGGGCTCTTCGCCGAACAGCGCGATGGTCAGCGCCTCGCCGGCGGCCTCGCCGTTGCCGTCACCGGTGGTGTCGTCGGTGTCATCGCCGTTGCCGCAGGCGGTCAGGGCGAGCAGCGCGGCGGCGCTGAGCGCGCCGGCCTTCACTGCCAGGGAAGTTGTGGTGGCCATGCGTGAATACCTCATCCTGTGGTGTCCGTCGTCGATGCGAGTGAGCACGCGCTGCGCACTCGTTCTCACGCTAGTGACATCTAAAGGATTTGGAAACTGTTTTCTGCCCGGATTGATTAGTTGTGACGCCCGTCCAGCCCCCGGGGAATGCCCTGAGGAAAAGAATCACGATATGGGTGCCAGGTGGACGGACTCCCGCGACGGCGGGGGTGTGCGCAGGGCCCTATGGCCTCTGGAAAGCAGGTGTGATGTCTTCGTCGGAATGAAACATCACGCTTGGATAACGTTCTCGCCGCAAGGGCGCCAGGGCGGGGTCAGGAGAGGCTGCGGCGTCCCTCGAAGGCACGTCCGAGGGTGACCTCGTCGGCGTACTCGAGGTCGCCCCCGACCGGCAGGCCCGAGGCCAGCCGGGTGAGGGAGATGCCCAGTGAGCCCAGCATGCGCACCAGATAGGTGGCAGTGGCCTCGCCCTCCAAGTTCGGATCCGTGGCCACGATGACCTCCTGGACCGTGTCGTCGGAGAGACGGTTCAGCAGCTCGCGGATGTGCAGCTGCTCCGGCCCGATGCCGGCGATCGGATTGATGGAGCCGCCGAGCACATGGTAGAGCCCGCGGAAGGAACGGGTCCGTTCGATGGCCATGACGTCCTTGGACTCCTCCACTACACAGATGATGGAGCGGTCCCGTCGATCGTCCTGGCAGATGCGGCAGGTCTCCTGCTCGGAGACGTTGAAGCAGATCTGGCAGAACTTCACCTTCTCCTTCACGGAGACGATCGCCTCCGCGAGCCGACGCATGTCTTCGGTGTCGGCCTCCAGGATGTGGAAGGCCACGCGCTGGGCTGACTTGGGCCCGATGCCGGGGAGCCTGCCGAGCTCGTCGATCAGGTCTTGGACTGCACCCTCATACACGGTCAGGACGCGCCTTTCTCAACGGGGACGGGACGGGCGGCACGATGACGGCGGAACGCGCAGATGGCCGGATGAGCGTCAGTCTACTGGGGGCCCTCGCCCAGCCGACGCTCCTCGAGCAGGGTGCCGTCGAGGATGCGTTCGATCGCCTTGCGGCCGAACACCGTGGACTCCTCCACGGTGATGTCGTCGTCGCTGGGGATGTCCTCGATCTCCGGGGCCGGAGCGGCTCCGGGCCCAGCCTCGCTGCGGGGGCCGGCTCCCGCTCCGGGGGCCGCACCTGGGGGAGGGCCCTGGTCGTACAGGGGGTCGGGCGGCGGAGGAGCGTCGTCCCAGCCCGGGGGCTCGGCCCCGGCCGCCCTTTTGGCCATCCGCTCCTTGATGGCTGCGATCCGGCCGGACGCTCCGGGTGAGGTTCCCGACGGCGCGCCGTTGCGTTCCGCGCGCGGGGCCGCCGAGGCTGGGCCCACCGCCTCCGCGGCGGGAGCACCGGGTGCCGGGGCCCGAGAGGAGCCGGGCCGGGAGCTGGACGGCCGGGCGAACACTGGCACCCGAGGCTTCGTCGCGGACTCCTCCGTGGAGGTCGGATCAGGGGACTGCTCGGACTGCGGCCCGGGCTGCGGAGTGGGATCAGGAAGAGGGTCCGGAGCGGGAGTCTGGGCGCGGGACACGTCGATGTCGGATGCGTCCATTCCCGCTGTCTCGACGCTGGGCACCCGAGCGGTGGTGGGCCCATAGGTGGGGTCGGTCAGCTCCACGGGGTCGGTGGCCGCACCGGCCTCCGAGGGGGAGTCGGCAGACAGGGCGGAGCCGGCCGGGTCGCCGCTGGGCTGACCGTTCCACGCCGGGTGGGGCGAGGGCGGGGCCTGAGGCGGTTCGGGATCGGCGTCGTAGGGCTCCGGCGTCTCCTCGGCCATCCAGGCCGGGGCACCGTCCGATTCGTGCCCGGTGGGGCTTGCGGGGCCCGCCTCGACGGGCGCCGGGCGTGCGGGGGCTTCTGCCGCCGGCGGCGTGGTCTGCGCATGGGAGCTCCAGGTGCCGGGCTGTGGCGGGTGCTGCTCACGAGGCAGGCTCGAGCCGTCCGACCCAGCAGGCGCGGGGTCCGGCTGCGCTGAGGGTGCCGGCGTCGGCCGGCTAGGACCTTTTGGGGACTGACCAGCTGCCGGGGGAGCACCTCCAGTGATGAGGTCGAAGCTGACCTGCAGGCCCAGGACCTGCTGGATGGCGGCGTTGAGGGCCTGGTCACCGCGTCGGTTCGCGAAGGTGGAGCGGGCGCCGTCGTTGGTGAACGCGATCGTGAGGGTCTGACCGTCGAAGCCGGCCACCGAGGCGTTGTCCTTGACCAGCATCCACAGCAGTCGCGACTGGGAGGCCAGCTGTTGGACGATCTCCGGCCAGGCTCGGCGCATCATCTCCGCCCGGGACCCGCTGGGGGCCGCGCCCTGCGGTGCGGCAGGGTCGGCCGGCGCGTGAGGCGGTGCCGAGTCGGCAGGACCGGGCGCGGTGGGTACCGGCGCGGTGGGTCCCGGCTCGGTGGGTTCCGCCTCGGTGGGTGCGGGCTCAGCGGACGGTGTGGCTCCGGGAGCAGCCGAGGGCACGCCTGCCGGAGCGGCAGCCTCCTCGGTGGGACCCTCGGGCCTGATCGTCTGCGCTGCCGGCGCCTCCGCGAAGCGGGAGGACTCAGCTCCTGGGCGCGGGACGCCGGGGGTGGCCCAGCCATCGTCGTCGGCTGCGGGTGCGGAGGCCGCCGCGGGTGCAGCGGCGGCAGCAGGGTTCGAGGCCGCGAGGGGCTCGGCCGCCGGAGCCTGCGCAGGAGCCTGCCCGGAAGGCGGCGCCGACGTCGGCGCGGGAACCGTCTCAGAGGCAGGTGGAGCTGCGGATGTCGGCTGAGCTGCGGATGTCGGCTGGGCCGCGGTCTGGGTGGGATCCTCGGCGGGAGGGGTCGTTCCGGAGCCGGAGACGAAGTCCACGCGCCGCTCCAGACGCTCGAGCCGCGCGGCCAGGCTGGAGGTTCCCTGATCAGCATGCGGCAGCAGCAGCCGGGCCATCAGCAGCTCCAGGTGCAGCCGCGGTGAGGTCGCCCCCACCATGTCGGTCAGCGCCTGGGCGGTGATGTCCGCCGCTCGCGAGAGCTCCGCGGAGCCGACCTTGCCCGCCTGGGCCTGCATGCGGCGGATCTGGTCGTCCGGGACGCCGCGCAGGATCGACCCGGGCGAGTCCGGCACCGACTTCACGATGATCAGATCCCGCAGCCGCTCCAGCAGGTCCTCGACGAAGCGTCGCGGGTCCTGACCCGACTGCACCACGCGGTCGACCACGGAGAACGCGGTGGAGCCGTCCAGGCCCGCCACCGCGTCGACGACGTCGTCCAGCAGCGCGCTGTGGGTGAAGCCCAGCAGGGCTACGGCCCGGTCATAGTCCAGCCCTGCCTCGGTGGATCCGGCGATCAGCTGGTCCAGCACGGAGAGCGTGTCACGGACCGAGCCGCCGCCGGCGCGGATCACCAGGGGCAGCACGCCGTGCGCCACCGGCACCCGCTCCTGCTCGCAGAGCCGCTGCAGATAGTCCAGCAGCGGCTCCGGCGGCACCAGCCGGAACGGGTAGTGGTGGGTGCGGGAGCGGATGGTCCCGATGACCTTGTCCGGCTCCGTCGTGGCGAAGATGAACTTGATGTGCTCCGGCGGCTCCTCCACGATCTTCAGCAGCGCGTTGAAGCCGGCCGCTGTGACCATGTGAGCCTCATCGATGATGAAGATCTTGTAGCGGTCCCGCACCGGGGCGAAGGTGGCCCGCTCCCGCAGATCGCGGGCGTCGTCGACACCGCCGTGGGAGGCCGCGTCGATCTCGATCACGTCCAGCGATCCCGGACCGCCGGTGGCCAGGTCCCGGCAGGACTCGCAGTGTCCGCACGGGGTGCCGGTGGGGCCCTCCGCACAGTTCAGGCAGCGGGCCAGGATCCGGGCTGAGGTGGTCTTGCCGCAGCCGCGCGGCCCGGAGAAGAGATAGGCGTGTGAGACGGCGTCCTTGCCCAGTGCCGTGACCAGGGGTGCGGTGACGTGCTCCTGGCCGATCACATCGGCGAACGTGTCGGGGCGATACCGGCGGTACAGGGCTGTGCTCACAGTGAAGAACCTTACCGTCTGGGTGGGACACATGCATTCGGCCGGTCAGGCGGCCAGCGCGTTCACGGCGGCGCCGACACACCGGGAGGACCGCCCCGGGCGGCCCGGGATCAGGGCTTCAGCGGCCGACGTCGGGCGTCGCCCCAGGCGTCGGAGTGGCCGCCGGGGCGGACTTCTGACGTGCTGCGCGCTCCTTGAGCCTCGTCGCCACCTGTTTCTGCCGCGGGTAGACGTAGAGCCACGTGGTCCAGGGCCGCAGCCACACCATCAGCAGCGTGAGCGCCAGGCCCAGCACCGTGGTGATGCCGACGTGCCAGATCGGAGCGACCTCCATGCGGGCGAGCACCCGGTGGATGACCACCAGGATCGGGAAGTGCGCCACATAGACCACGATCGAGCTGCGGCCCGCCCATTCGAAGAACGCCGAGATCCTGCCGCGTGGGAGCCGCGGAGCCAGCCAGAGGATCACGCCCAGGCCCAGCAGCGAGATCCCGGCGGCCTGCCAGGTGCCCATCCGCAGCGCCAGGTCCTCCCGGCCCAGATGGGAGAAGACCGCGGCGACGACGGCCATGGCCACCACCAGCATCCAGGGGGCCCGCAGCCACCGGTCCATGTACCGGCAGGCCCAGGCGCCGAGGAAGAAGAACGCCCCGTAGTACAAGGTCTTGTGGGGCAGCCCCGACGGGACCTCCATCAGCACGACGGCGGCCATCATCGCCGCCGAGATCAGCAGGAAGGGGAGCTTCTGCAGCAGGGCGGCCAGCGTGTAGCAGATGATCAGGGCCAGCAGGAACCACAGATAGTCGCCGGTGATCCAGTAGGACAGCTCGAAGGGCCCGTTGCGGTAGACGAACACCCCGTAGAGCACCATCCACACGGCCGCCGGCCAGACGATGGCCGCATACTTGCCCCACAGGTACTGGGGCAGCGGCTTGGCCAGCGAGCGCGGCAGCAGCATTCCGGACAGGAACATCAGCAGCGGCATCCGGAACGGCTCCAGGTACCGGTTGGTGAGGATCCATTCGCGGATGCCGGAGCCCGTCGACGTCGGGATGGACGCCGCGTGGAGGATCACCACCAGGATCACCGCCACGCCGCGGAGCAGGTCCATCCACTGCATGCGGCTGCTCGCGGGGGACTGCGCCGTGATCGGGCTGCTGGGTGTGGACATAGGTGTGTGCAGGTTCCTGGTTCGGGGAGGGAGGACTGCAGGAAGTGTACCGGTCCGTCCCGTCCAGATCCTGGAAGTTCCCTGAACGTGCTGGTCGACGGTGCGTGCCGGGGCTCGACCGCGGGGGACGGCGGCGGCATCCGTGCCCTTCCCTCCGTCCTGACGGGGACCTAGGGTGACGACCATGGACACCTCTGATGCGCACACCACCGCTCCTGACCGCACCCCGGCTGAGATCCCGACGCCGTCGTCGTCACTGGCTCGCTCCGGTCCCGACGTCGGCGCCCCGGCGGCCGCCGCCGTCGACGCCTACGTGGAGCAGACGGTGGCGCGCCCCGGACCCGAGTTCGCCGAGGTGCAGCGTCGGGCTGAGGAGGGCGGGCTGCCTGCGATCGAGGTCTCTGCCGCGCAGGGCAAGCACCTGGAACTGATGGTGCGCATCTCCGGGGCGCGTCACGTGCTGGAGGTCGGCACCCTGGCCGGGTTCTCCACCCTCTGGATGGCCCGAGCCCTGCCCGCCGAGGGGCGCCTGGTCACCTGTGAGGTGGAGCCCCACCACGCCGACGTCGCTCGGGCCAACCTGGACGGCGCCGGCGTGGGGGAGACGGTGGACATCCGCGTGGGCCCCGCCGAGGACACGCTGCTGAGCCTGGTGGACGAGGTCGCCTCAGGGGCCCGTCCGCCGTTCGACCTGGTCTTCCTCGACGCCGACAAGGCCGGCAACCCCCGCTACCTGGAGCTGGTGATGGAGATGGTGCGGACCGGGAGCGTCATCATCGGGGACAACGTGGTCCGCGGCGGCGCGGTCCTGGACGCCGAGTCCGAGGCCCCGGACGTCCAGGGCATCCGCCGCTTCCTCACGCTGCAGGGTCAGCACCCTCGCCTGGAGGCCACCGCCGTGCAGACGGTCGGGGCCAAGAGCTGGGACGGGTTCAGCCTGGCCGTGGTCACGGACGGCTGAGGCGGTTCCCGCCCTCGTCGAGCGGGGCGCGGCTCAGGACTCCGCGGCTGCTCCGGGCGGCCCCACCGGGATCTCCGGCTGCAGGTAGACGCTGCCCCCGGCGGCGGCGAACTCCCGGCTCTTGGCGGCCATGCCCTGCTCCACGATCCTGCGCTGGTCCTCCGCTGAGCCGAACTCGTCGCGGATGTCCTGGGAGATCCGCATGGAGCAGAACTTCGGTCCGCACATGGAGCAGAAGTGGGCGGTCTTCGCAGGCTCGGCCGGCAGGGTCTCGTCGTGGAACGCCTGGGCGGTCTCCGGGTCCAATGCCAGGGCGAACTGGTCCTTCCACCGGAACTCGAAGCGGGCCTTGGACAGCGCGTCGTCCCGCGCCCGGGCGGCCGGATGTCCTTTGGCCAGGTCCGCGGCGTGGGCGGCGATCTTGTAGGTGATCACCCCGGCCCGGACGTCCTCGCGGTTCGGCAGCCCCAGATGCTCCTTCGGGGTGACGTAGCACAGCATGGCGGTGCCGTAGCGGGCGATCTCGGTGGCCCCGATCGCGCTGGTGATGTGGTCATAGCCCGGGGCGATGTCGGTGACCAGCGGCCCCAGCGTATAGAACGGTGCTCCGTGGCAGAGCTCCTGCTGACGCTCCACGTTCTCTCGCACCAGGTGCAGGGGGATGTGGCCCGGGCCCTCCACCATGACCTGCACGTCGTGCTCCCAGGCCCGGCGGGTCAGCTCCGCCAGCGTGTCGAGCTCCGCGAACTGGGCCTCGTCGTTGGCGTCCGCGATGGAGCCGGGACGCAGCCCGTCGCCCAGGGAGAACGCGACGTCGTAGGCGGCGAAGATCTCGCACAGCTCGTCGTAGTGCGTGTAGAGGAAGTTCTCCTGGTGGTGGGCCAGGCACCAGCCGGCCATGATGGACCCGCCGCGGGAGACGATGCCGGTGACGCGCTCGGCGGTCAGCGGCACATGGCGCAGCAGCACTCCGGCGTGGACGGTCATGTAGTCCACCCCCTGTTCGCACTGCTCGATCACGGTGTCCCGGAAGACCTCCCACGTGAGGGCCGAGGCGTCGCCGTCGACCTTCTCCAAGGCCTGGTAGATCGGGACCGTGCCGATGGGCACCGGGGCGTTGCGCAGGATCCATTCTCGGGTGGTGTGGATGTCATCTCCGGTGGAGAGGTCCATGACGGTGTCCGCACCCCACCGGGTGGACCACCGCAGCTTGTCCACCTCCTCGGCGATGGAGCTGGTGACCGCCGAATTGCCGATGTTGGCGTTGATCTTCACCAGAAACTCCCGTCCGATGACCATCGGCTCGGACTCCGGGTGGTTGATGTTGTTCGGAATGATGGCCCGCCCGGCCGCCACCTCGGCGCGCACCTTCTCCGCGTCACAGCCTTCCCGCAGGGCCGCGTAGCGCATCTCCTCGGTGATGACGCCCCGCCGCGCGTAGTGCATCTGGGTGACCTTCCTCCCCGGAAGGGCGCGGCGCGGCACGGGACGTCTGCCGCGCCACTCGTCGCTGGCCGCCCCGCGACGCACCGCCGAGCGGCCGTCGTCGTCGAGGTGACGCCCCCGGCCGGTGTACTCCGCGGAGTCCTGCCGGGAGAGGATCCACGGTTCGCGGAACGGCGGCAGCCCGTCCAGCGGGTCGCCGCCGGGGCCCGCCGTCCGGTAGGCCTCGAACGGCTCATTGGCGGAGCCGTCCGGCGAGTCGTGCAGGTGGATCCGGGTGACGGGGACCTCAAGGCCGGAGCCGTCGGTGATGCTGGCCCGCTCGTGGGCGGGGTGAGCCTCCTCCGTGGGGGAGGCGGTGGTGTTCGCCGAAGGGGCGGTGCGCACAGAGAAATCGCTCATGATGAGCCCTCACTTCCTACGCCGGCATGACCCGGTCAGGTTCGACGGTCCAGGCGTGCATCGCCTGATCTCAGCCCCTGCAGGGGCACCCGTGTGGACTCGATGAGCGTAACGCACCTCACGACGCCGGCGTCGGCGTGTGACGAGGTGGCCTGGGGCGATGTGCCCCGAAGGGGTCGCTCGGAAGACGAAGGAAGGCCCCCGGTCTGTGACCGGGGGCCTTCTCATCAGGGCGGAGGATAGGGGATTTGAACCCCTGAGGGTGTGAACCCAACACGCGTTCCAAGCGTGCGCCATAGGCCGCTAGGCGAATCCTCCTTCACCGCTCGATCCGCAGGTGCGAACACCTGGCGTCGCGAGGGCAGGCTCCATGCTAGCGGACAATCCGGGCAGAATGCACATCGAGTCCGGATCCATGTCCTGAGGGCCCGGCAGAGGGCCGCGCCCGGTTGGCGCCGGCGGCGATCTCCGGGCTACGATGGTCCCCGGCCCCACGTGTGGTGTCATCCTGCTGAACTCCCCCAGGACCGGAAGGTAGCAAGGGTAGGTGGGCTCTGGCAGGTGCACGTGGGGCCACTTCTGTCTTCACGGCTGCTGCCTTCAGGGTCCGTCCTGAGGATGATGACGGCGCCGATGCCGGCCGCGTAGCGTCGAAGCCATGACGACCCACGCGCCGACCAGGACCTCGTCCAGGACCTCATCCCCGCTGCTGGAGATCTGCCGCAGTCCGGCGGGCCAAGGAGTGCTCACCGGAGTGAGCGGACTCGTGCCCGTCCGTCGCTATCCACGCTGGCTGCGTGGCACGCTCGTCTGGGCCCCGACCCTGCTCGTCGCCGCCGCCGGATTCGCCCCCGAGCGGGTCCAGCAGGCCGCCCGCGCCGCCGGTGTGGACCTGGATCAGGAGACCGGTGACTCCGCTGATGAACCCGCTGGTGACCCCATTGAAGACGGGGGTGACGAGGGTTCGGGCGAAGGCGCCGCGCCCCTGCCGGCTCGTCTGGGCCTCGGCCTCCTCTGTGGGGCCGCCACCTACGGTGTCATGCGGATCAGCCTGTGGTCCGACACGGCCCTCGAGTCGGCTCTGCGAAAGGCTCACGTCCCCGCTCCTCGCCTGGTCATGGCCGCAGCCGGCGGCGTGGCCGCCTGGGGTCTGGCGGAGCGGGAACGGCGTCAGGCAGGCGCCGCCTGAGGCGACCGGCGGTCCCCTGCGGAGGGGCACACCGCCTCACGTCGGGCCCCTCGCCCTGGTGCTGAGCGGGCCGATTCCCTGAGACACGGGTCTGTCGCCTAACGTTTCCGTACAGGGAAGGAATGCGCCCCGTGATCCGGGGCGCCCTCACCACCACCGATCTGCGGCCGCCCACAAGGCGCGCCGCCCCTCACGGAAGGCGAACCCCATGCCCGACACCCGGTCCACCCCGAACGTCCCCACACCGCCCGGCTACACGATCGGGGACTACCTGCTCGACCGTCTCGCCGAACTGGGCCTCACCGAGCTCTTCGGCGTCCCCGGCGACTTCAACCTCAGGTTCCTCGACCACGTGGTCGCCCACGAGACCATCCGCTGGGTGGGCTCCGCCAATGAGCTCAACGCCGGCTACACCGCCGACGGCTACGCCCGCATCCGCGGCATCGGCGCCTTCCTGACCACCTACGGGGTCGGCGAGCTCTCCGCCATCAACGCCCTGGCCGGGTCCTACGCGGAGTCCGTGCCGGTGGTCCAGATCGTCGGCGCCCCGCCCAAGGAGACCCAGGCCTCGGGCCGGAAGATCCACCACTCGCTGGGTGACGGCGACTTCAAGCACTTCCTCCGCATGGCCGAGGAGGTGACCTGCGCGCACGCGGACCTCGACGCCGCCACCGCCACCTGGGAGATCGACCGGGTGCTGCGCGACGTCGTCTTCCGCCGCCGCCCCGGCTACCTCATGCTGGCCGCCGACGTCGCCGAGGTCCCTGCCTTTCCGCCCACCGAACCGCTGACCACCGACCTGCCGGTGACCACGCCCGGGGCGGAGGCTGCCTTCGAGGAGGCCCTGCGTCGGTTCCTGCCCGGTCGCCGCACCGCCGTGCTCGCTGACCTGCTGGTCCACCGCCTCGGCGCCACCGAGGAGCTCGCCAGCTTCCTGGGGGACACCGACCTGCCCTTCGCCACGCTGGCCTGGGGCAAGACCCTGGTGGACGAGTCGGATGAGAACTTCGTGGGCATCTACGCCGGCGCTGCCTCCCAGGACCGTGTCCGCGACGTCATCGAAGGTGCCGAAGCGCTGATCACCCTCGGCGTGGAGTACACCGACAACACCACTGCCGGGTTCTCCATGGACCTGGACCCCGCCCGGATGGTCGACGTCACCCGCTTCGGCGCCCGCGTCGGTGACGAGCTGTTCACCCCCATCTCCCTGGAGCGGGCGCTCGCCGTGGTGCACCGGGTGGTGGCCGACCTCGACGACGTCGTCCCCATGCCCGCCGCACAGGCGCCCGAGCCGGAGGCCCCGCGCCACCCGGCCGAGGGCCCGCTCACCCAGAACGGAATGTGGGAGATCCTGGCCTCCCAGCTGGAGTCGGAGAACATCGTGGCCGCCGACCAGGGCACCAGCTACTTCGGCATGGCCACCCACCGGTTCCCGGCGAAGTCCACCTTCATCGGCCAGCCCATGTGGGGCTCCATCGGGTACACTCTGCCTGCCATCCTCGGGGCAGGCCTGGCCGACCGCAGCCGCCGGCCCATGCTCCTGATCGGCGACGGCTCCGCCCAGCTGACCATCCAGGAGATGGGCGTGATCATCCGGGAGAAGCTGCCGGCTGTGATCGTGCTGGTCAACAACGACGGCTACACCGTGGAGCGCGCCATCCACGGCCCCGATGAGGTCTACAACGACATCGCCCCCTGGCGGTGGGAGCTGGTGCCGCAGCTCTTCGGCGCCGCGGAGGAGGACCACCTCTTCCGCAGGGCCACCACCGAGGCCGAGCTGCTGCAGGCCTGCCAGGACGCCATGGAGAACCGCGACAAGCTGGTGTTCATCGAGGCCGTGACGCACCGTGACGACATCCCGCAGCTGCTGGAGGACGTGGCCAACGCCCTGAAGCGCTGACTCTGGCCCGCCATGATGCCCGGTCCGGGTGCAGTTTTCTGCACCAGGACCGGGCAGCTGCCCGGCTCGCCGTCCCCGCCCAGGCCGCTTAGGCTCGAAGATGATGACGACGACACCGCAGCCCCAGGCCAGCGCGGCGCCCGACGACGGCGTCCGGCTCAGCCTGCGGGCTCGGCTGGAGCGGATGGTCACGGAGCTGATCTCCCTGACCACCGGGTGGCTGGTCTGGATGCTGCCGATGACGGTGTTCCTGCTGCTGTGGCGGTTCCTGGCCTCCAGCCCCGGAGCGGCCGACCCCGGCCTCCTGGGCGGCATCGACTGGCGGCCCCTGGCGGCTCGCGTAGTGGCCACCGTCACGGTCATGGTCGTGGCCCTCCCGGCGGCGGCGCGCATCGCGGATCAGCTCCAGGTCTCTCGAGCCACCCACCTGCTGGGGGAGACGCTGAATCCGCCGCCGACCCCAGACGGTCTGCCCTGGTGGCGCTGCCTGATCATCCGGAAGAACGACCGGACCAAGCCGGGCATGCTCGGCCGGTCCCTGGGCGGTGCCGTCGTCTCCAGCCTGCTGGCCGTCGTCGCGGTGCTCTCCACGGTGACGGCGACGGTGCTCCTGCTTCTGGCCCTCACCGGGGACCGGCTGCTCTCGCGCTCCACCCTCTTCGGCGATATGGCCGGCCTGCTGCTCGGACTGCTGGCCGCGGCCACGCTGATCGCCTCCCCGTGGATCATCCATGGCCTGAGCGAGCTGGATCGGCGCCTGCTGCGCACCTTCTACGGCACCGACGAGGCCGCCCAGCTGCAGGCCCGCATCCGACGTGCCGATCAGGCACGCTCCGACGCAGTGGACGCCGCCGATGCCGAACGACGCCGGATCGAACGCAACCTCCACGACGGCGCCCAGCAGCGGCTGACCGCGCTCGCCGTGGACCTGGGCCTCTCTCGCCGCATCCATGCCGAAGACCCCGAGGAGCTGCGCGAGACGCTCGTCCGCGCCCAGGGCGAGGTGACCTCGGCCCTGCAGGAGATCCGGGATCTGGTGCGCGGGCTGCACCCGGCGGTGCTGGAGGACCGCGGGCTCGACGCCGCCGTCTCCGGGCTCGCCGATCGCGCGCCCTTCCCCGTCGCCGTGGAGGTCGACGTCGCTCCGCGCCCGGCCGTGAGCGTCGAGGCCGTGGCGTACTTCGTCGTGGCCGAGGCCCTGAACAACGCGATGCGCCACGCCGCACCGCGCCGGGGGCAGATCACCATCCTCCGTGAGGGGGACGAGCTGCGGGTCGCAGTCGAAGACGACGGCGCCGGGGGTGCGGACCCGGAGTCCGGCACAGGGCTGACCGGGCTGCGCCGCCGCGTCAACGCGGTCAACGGACGACTGGAGATCCGCAGTCCTCAGGGCGGCGGAACCACGGTGACGGCGGTGCTGCCATGCGGGTGATCATCGCGGAGGACTCGGTGCTGCTGCGCGAAGGGCTGGTGCGCCTGCTGACCCACGACGGCATCGACGTCGCGGCCGCCGTCGGGGACGCCCACGCCCTGCTGGAAGCCGTGGCCGCGCACCGGCCCGATCTGGTGATCGTGGATGTGCGCATGCCGCCCACCCACACCGATGAAGGCATCCGGGCCGCTCTGCAGCTGCGCCGGGAGGACCCCGCTCTGGCGGTGGTGGTGCTGTCCCAGTACGTGGAGGAGCGCTATGCGGTGGATCTGCTCACCGGGGAGACCCGCGGCGTCGCCTACCTGCTGAAGGACCGGGTGGCCGACGTCGACGAGTTCCTGCGGACGGTGCACACCGTGGCCGACGGCGGCACGATCCTGGACCCGGAGGTGGTCTCCCAGCTGCTGACCCGCCGGGCCGGGCGCGACGGCATCGACCTGCTGACCCGCCGTGAACGGGAGGTGCTCGGACTCATGGCCGAGGGGCGCTCCAACGCCGGGATCGCCGCCACGCTGCACCTGAGCGACTCGGCGGTGTCCAAGCACATCAACGCCATCTTCTCCACGCTGGACATCCCGCCGGCGAGCACTGACAACCGACGGGTCCTGGCCGTGCTGACGTACCTGTCCTCCGGCGCGGAGAGCGGACCCTCATGAGCTCGACGACCGACCGGCCATGGCCGCGCAGGCTGTGGGGCGGGATCGGCGCGGTCCTCACCGCGGTGGTGCTGGCCGCCTGTGTGAACCCGTCTCTGGCGGCGATCCTCCAGATGACCTGGCTGGCCGGCGGCCGCGAGCCGGAGCAGATCCAACGCACTCTCGGTGATCCGCAGGATGCGATCTGGTACACCGGCGATGCGCTGCAGATGACGTTCTCCGGGCAGGACCGTGACGGCATGGAGCTGACAGAGAACCTCTACCGGGTGCCCGGAGACCCTTTCACCGAGGTCACCCAGCTCGACGGCGCCACCGCGGTGACGACACGCTGCGGATAGGACTGCGGGACACTGGCCGATCAGGAACTCCTGCTGCCCCGTGGGTCGAACCTCCACGTCGCTTCTGCCGACGGCATGTACTACAGCGTCCAGCACCTGGCCGGGGACCTGGACCTGTGGCTCGCCGGAGGGGACCTCGCCGACGTCGTCGTCGATGGGGAGCCGAAGCCTGTGCTGGGCGAGGTCATGCTGCGCGGTGTCCAGGGCGACGTCGACGTCCGAACGTTCCGCGCCGACGTCTCGGGAAGCTCCCTCAGCGGAGAGGAGATCTCCGTGCGTGCCGGGGAGGGGGAGGTGGATCTGACCCACACCGCACTGCCGGCGTCCCTGGAGGTCCGTACCGGTCGCGGGGACATCAGCATCACCCTGCCGGCCCAGGAGGATCCGCGGCGGTGCACGGTGGAGACCGAGGCGTCAGGGGAGGTCGACGTCGACCTCGGAGAGGGCGCAGCCGACCGGGAGGATGACGCCGAGGTGTCCTGCCGGATCGCCCTGCACACCGGAGACGGCGACATCACCGTCACCAGCGCGCCGCCGCCGTGGGAGCGGGACTGACCACGGCTCGGAGCCCCGGAGCCTGCGCACGACGACGGCGGGCCGGTGTCCGCAGAGCCGAGCTCCGCGGACACCGGCCCGCCGCCGTCGTGATCCTGACCTCACCGCCGGAGCGTCACACCCCGGCCGGGACCCGGGCCAGCTCGGCGCGCACCACCGCGGTGGCGTTGACCAGATGGCGCAGCGAGGCCTCCGTCTCCTCCCAGCCGCGGGTCTTCAGGCCGCAGTCCGGGTTGGACCACACGATCTGCGGGTCCAGCACCTCGGCGGCCAGCCGCAGCCGTTCGATGAGCTCGTCCACCCCGGGCACCCGCGGGGAGTGGATGTCCCACACGCCCGGGCCGATGCCGCGGGAGAAGCCGTGCTCCGCCAGGGCGGTGACCACCTCGAAGCCGGACCGGGAGGCCTCCAGGGTGGTGACGTCGGCGTCGAGGGCGTCGATCGCGTCGATGACGGTCTCGAACTCCGAATAGCACAGGTGGGTGTGCAGCTGGGTGTCCGGCTTCGCCGCGGAGGTCGCCAGGCGGAAGGACTCCACCGACCAGCGCAGATACTCGGGGCGGTGGGCCACCTGCAGCGGCAGCAGCTCCCGCAGCGCCGGCTCGTCCACCTGGATGATCCGGGTGCCGGCGGCCTGCAGATCCTCCACCTCGTCCCGCAGGGCCAGTGCGATCTGGTCGGCCGTGGCGGCCAGCGGCTGGTCGTCGCGCACGAAGGACCAGGCCAGGATCGTCACCGGGCCGGTCAGCATGCCCTTGACGGGCCGGCGGGTCAGCGAGGCGGCGTAGCGGGTCCACTCCACGGTGATCGGGGCGGGACGGTGCACATCGCCGAAGAGGATCGGCGGGCGCAGGCAGCGGGAGCCGTAGGACTGCACCCAGCCGTGGGTGGTGGTGATGAAGCCCTCCAGGTTCTCCGCGAAGTACTGGACCATGTCATTGCGCTCCGCCTCGCCGTGCACCAGCACATCCAGACCCAGGTCCTCCTGGCGGCGGATGCAGTCGGCGATCTGCCCGCGGATGGCCTCCTCGTACCCCTGCTGGTCCAGGGCCCCTCGCCGGTGGGCGGCGCGCACCCGACGGATCTCGGAGGTCTGTGGGAAGGAACCGATCGTGGTGGTCGGCAGCGGCGGCAGGTCCAGAGCCGCCTCCTGAGCGGCCCGGCGGTGCTCGGCGGCGGCCCGGCGGCGGTCCTCCGGCAGCACCTCGTCCAGACGACGGCGCACCGCCTCCACCCGCACCTGCGGGTGCCGTTCACGCAGCCTGCGGCGGGAGGCGTCATCCGCGCGCAGCCCCTCCAGGGCGTCCGGACCTGCAGTGAGATGACCGGCCAGCGCCAGCACCTCGCCGACCTTCTGGTCCGCGAAGGCGAGCCAGCCGGCCACCTGCGGGTCCAGCTGCGTCTCGCGGGCTGCGTCATGGGGGACGTGCAGCAGCGACGTGGAGCTGCTGACCGTCACCGGGCCCTCGTGGCGCTCCCGCAGCTGGTCCAGCAGCCCGGCCGCCCGGGCCACATCGGTACGCCACACGTTCAGCCCGCCGACGATGCCGGCGGCCACGGTCCGTCCGGCAAGCGGCGCCAGGCCCTCCTTCGCCGGCAGCGCGCCGCGCTCCAGGTCGAGGCCGACCGCCTCGACGCCGGCTGCGCCGAGGGCGGCCAGCGCGTCGTCGCCGGCGGTGCCGTAGCTCACCGGGACGAACAGCGCCGGACGCGCTGTGAGCCCGGCGAACGCGGTGTAGGCGGTGCGCAGGCCGGTGACGATCTGCTCCCGCGGGACGTCCCATCCGTCGGAGGCCAGTGCGGGCTCCTCCAGTTGCACCCAGGCGGCACCGGCGTCATGGAGGGCGCCGAGCAGGGCGGAGTAGGCGGCCACCAGCTCATCGAGCCGGTCGAACCGAGACTCCTGGGCGAGGGCGCCGTCGGTGCCGCCGGTGGGGCTCTCGGCGGAGCTGACGGCCTTGGCCAGCAGCAGGAAGCTCACCGGGCCCAGCAGGGTGGGGCGGGGGAGGGCCGCGCCGGCCGTCTCGGCGGCCAGGTCGCGGAAGGCACGGAAGCGCTCGACGACGGCGTCCGTCTGAGCGGAGAAGCCGACGTCGGGCTCGATCTCCGGCACGTAGTAGTGATAGTTGGTGTCGAACCACTTGGTCAGCTCCAGCGGCTCCACCGTGGAGGTGCCGCGGGCCAACGCAGAGACCAGGGCCAGGCCCTCGCCGGTGTCCGGGGAGGTGGCGGAGAAGCCCGCCTCACGGAAGCGCCGCGGCACCAGGCCGAGCAGCACGGAGGCGTCCAGGACCTGATCGATCACGGCGCCGTCGGCCGGGATCGCCGAGTCCGACTCCAGGCCCAGGCCTGCCAGACGGCCCAGGGTGCGGGCGCGGTGAGCGTGGATGGCCTCGCGCAGCGCAGCGACGTCGCCGCCGCGCCAGTGTGCCTCCAGCGCCTTCTTGATCGCCCGATTGGGTCCGATGCGCGGGTAGCCGAGCACGGTCGCCGGCAGGGCGGGAACCTGAGCGGGCGGCTGGTCCTCGGGGCGGGCAGGGGTGGTGGTCATGATGTCTCCTCTGTCAGATGTGTCAGATGTGTCTGGGGTCAGATGCAGGTGATGGACGGATCGCATGGGGTGCCCGGACTGTTCGTCCCGGGTGACGCGGCAGGGCGCACCAGGACAGCCGACCGCGATGCGGTCCGCAGGAATGAAGGGGCCCTGTGCGGCAGGGAGCGGTGCGCTCCGGGGTCAGGACAGCTCGGGCAGGACCCGCTGCTGACGTGCGGCGTCTCGGATCCTCAGGTGATCGAGGATCGCCAGGGCGGCCGGGTGCTGGTTGAAGGTGAACAGGTGGAGGCCGGGACATCCGAGCTCCAGCACCGCGTCGATCAGGTTCAGAGTGGCGGCCACCCCGCGGCGTCGTCGTTCGGCCGGGTCGGCGACGTCGAGGTAGTCGAGCAGGTGCTGCGGCACCGGAACTCCCGAGATCTCCTCCAGGCGTCGCAGCCGCTTGGGGCTGGTCAGCGGGGCCAGTCCGGCGACGACCGGCAGGTGGATGCCCTGGGATCGGGCGTCGTCCACCAGGCGGGCGTAGTCCTCGGGGTCGTAGAAGACCTGGGTGATGGCGTAGTCGGCGCCGGCCTCCTGCTTCTCCCACAGTGCGCACAGGTCCGCCTCGTGGTCCCGGTCCGTGCCGGAGGGCGGATAGGCGGCCACTGAGATGGACACCGGGCGGGCGCCGGGCCCCTCGGGCGGGTCGAGGCGCTCCTGCTCCACCTCCCGGACCAGACGCACCACCTCGGCGGCGCGGTTCAGGCCTGCAGGCTGGTGGATCCACTCCCGGGCACCGCCCGGTGGGTCCCCGCGCAGGGCGAGCACGTCCCGCACGCCGAGGTCCAGCAGCTGCTCCACCGAGCGGCGCACCTGGGCGCCGGTGCTGCCTGCGCCGATGAGATGCGCCATCACGGGGGCGGGAGTGCTCCGGAGCAGGTGCCGGATCACCTCCAGATTCGCTCCCTCGGGCTGGTTGTGGCCGTGGGTGACGGAGAAGTAGTCCGGGCCCGCCTCGGCCAGCAGTTCGATGCTGCGCCAGGGGTCACGGCCGTCGCGGGCAGGCCGCGGCGGGAAGACCTCGAAGGAGATCAGCGAGCGTCGTCGGGTGCGCTGCACCAGATACGAGGTGTGCGGCGCGTGGTCGTCAGATTCCAGGGCGTGCTGAGACAGAGTGCCGGCGGACGGCACGGATGGTGTCATGGAGGGTCCTCCGTGTGGGGCGTTCATCATCGTTCATGAGGCGCCACAGGGAGGCTTCCCCTGCGCCGTGCTTGCCGCTGAAGATAAATCCACCTCGGTGAATATGAGCTTCGCGGCCGGATCGTCATCTGGGGCACCCCGTCACGCGGGAAAGGGTTGCCGACCGGCCAAGCCAGAGCCTGTGTGACCGGTTCTCGTGATCCTTGTGTGGTCTTGACGTTAGCACGGGCCCGTGGTTCGGGGAAGACCCTCGACAAGGGATGACGTTATGTGAACATATTGAGGTGCCTCCTGCACAAACTGGCAGCCAGCGGAGCTCGACGGCCCTGTGGGGGTCCTCGGAGGCCTCCGGGCTCCCTGTCATGGCCTCCGGATACGCTGGTCCCCATGGTCGACCGGTATCTGAAGAATGCGATGCGCCGCAATGCCCGCAAGGCGGTGCGACGCTCCCTGCGCACGGCTTCCCGCGGAGGTTCGGGCGGAGTGTCTGGGGGAGTCTCCGGGGGAGTGTCCGGTGGAGTGTCTGGTGGTGGAGCGGCGGGACGCCGGCGCCGCCGAGGCGGCAGTCAGGGCCTGCTGTGGTGGTTGCTCGGGCTCGTGCTGGTGGTCCTCCTCGGTGCGCTGATCAGCTGGATCCAGAGCCCGGGAGAAGGTGCCGCGCCGTCGCCGTCGGAGGACGGCGAGGTCGCCACCCTCGTGCGCGTGGTCGACGGCGATACGCTCGTCGTGGAGCTGGACGGACAGGAGGAACGGGTGCGGCTGCTGAACATCGACACCCCGGAGTCGGTGCATCCCCATCAGCCGGTGGAATGCCTGGGGCCGGAGTCCTCGGCGCATATGGAGTCACTGGTCGCCCCGGGGGATCCCCTCGTCCTTGAGTTCGACCACGAGCGCACGGACCGCTATGACCGCCTGCTCGCCGGCGTCTGGGCCGATGACGTCCTGCTGAACGTCCAGATGGCCCGGGACGGATTCGGGGTTCCCGTGCACTACCCGCCCAACGACCGGTTCCTCAGTTCCGTGGAGGATGCCTGGTCCCAGGCGGAGGATGACGGCGTCGGGCTCTTCGCCGATGATCTCGACTGCGAACCGGCCCTGCCCTGACGCCCTCGGGGCGGGGCCCGAAATAGGATGGGGGCATGAGCAGCTCCCCGACGCCGGCGACCCGGCGGCAGAAGATCGCCGTCGCAACCAGCACCATCGGCGTCCTGGGAGGGATCACGGTCGGCAGCTGGCTGATGATCGACGGCACCATCGACATTGCGATCGTCGGCGGCGGCTCCATCCCCGCCGGGGAGGACTGTCCCAGCCGCATCCTGTCGCCGGTGGTCCCCGAGAGGGTGCCGGTTCAGGTCCTCAATGCCACCAATGAGCCGGGACTCGCCGGCGACGTCGCCGAGGATCTCACGGATCGCGACTTCCGGGTGGAGGCGGTGGACAACGACTATTTCGCCGACACCGGCTTCGAGGCCATCATCCGTGCCGGTGAGCGAGGGCTGCGGCAGGCCTACACGGTGCAGCACCACATCCCCGGAGCCCTGGTGGACGTCGACGACCGCGACGACTTCACCGTGGACGTGGTCCTGGGCTCCGAGTTCGCCGGCCTGCAGGATGTCGAGGAGATCGAGATGGAGCCCGGCCGGCTGGACTGCGCGGGCTCTGGACGCTGACTCCGCCTGTCGACCGCCGGAGACGACGATGGGCCGCCCCGAGTGACTCGGGGCGGCCCATAGTGTGGTCGCGCTCAGGCGGCGTGGGGGAGGCTCAGGCCTCGGCGGCCTCGGCGCCCTTCCAGCGGCGCGCGCGGATGAACGAGCGCACCCCGGTGATGATGTAGACGATCAGCAGGACGAAGGTGATGGAGCTGACGACGACGGCGGCGGGCCGCTCGGCCTCGCCGGCGAACAGCGCGCCCAGCTGCATCACGTTCATGGAGGTGCCGAAGACGCCGAGCAGCGCCACCACCAGGGCGATGTGGATGCCGACCTTCGCGTTCTTCAGGCCGATGAGGCCGCTGATGAGCAGCACGACACCGAGGATCGCGGGGATCAGCGCGGTCCAGCTGGCGAAGGACGTGGCGATGTAGGCGATGACGCCGAGCAGGATCAGAATCCCGCCCAGGCCGATGGTGATGCGGGGCATGGTGCTCCTTGGGGTCGAGGGGAACGGCTTCTTCTACAGAGTGTAGTAGAACTGAGGGGTCGGCGAGGAGGGGTGATGTGCCGGCTCCCGCCTCTCCGCCTGTCAGCGGACCTTCGTCCAGGTGCCGCAGGACTCCGAGCTGACCACCAGCTGCTCCTGGTCGCCGAGGGTGATCTGCAGCGGTTCACCGAACTCCGGGGCATCGCGGGGGATGAATCCGGAGTCCAGGATGTGGCCGTCCCCGCGCAGGTCCCGGAAGATGTCCCACCAGCAGAGCATCGTGTCCTCGTCCCAGTCCAGTTCATAGGTCCCGGGCTCCACGTGTTCACCGACGACGTGCATGCCGGTGCCGAACTGGGTCTCGGGCCTCTCCGGGACGGTGTCCTCCAGGGGCAGCCAGTCGCCGCAGTCCACCGAGTCGACCACCTCACCGTCCTCCAGGACGGCGATTCCGCGGTCATCGGCCCCCGTGCGCCGCACGGTGGTCTCACTGGCGTCGGCGTAGATCACGTAGAAGCACGTCGCATCCGTCGGGCCCGAGCCGGGGTCCTGGCGGTAGGCGCCGGGCGCGATGTCCTCCCCGACCACGAGCCCCTCGCCGTCCGAGAAGGCCTCGCCCCCGGCGGGGAGGAGGTCCTCATGGGCCGTCTTCTCCGGCCGTGCCTCCGCGCCGAGCAGGCCGACGGCCCGGCCCTCCCGGCTCGCACCCTGGTCGTCGGCTTCCTGGGGTGGTGTTCCCCGGTGGGGGTTGGCGGTCAGGATCAGTCCCCCGACCAGGAGGACCAGCAGCAGGCTCAGCCCCCCGATGACGGCAAGGCCCCAGCGGTACTCCTCGAGGAACCCGCGACTCGAGGACGTTTCCGCAGCCCCGACCCCGAGCTCGGCGTCGGACTCGAGCTCGGCGTCGGCGTCGGCGTCGGGAGCGGGCGACGCTGCGGCGTCAGGGCATGCAGGAGATGCGGCGGAGTCTGGGGATGCAGGAGAGTCGGCGGACTCGGGCGCATCAGACGGCATGGGCTCGTCCGGACGCGCTGTGCTCATCGATCGGTGGTCTCCATCCGCTGGGATGCGTGGTGTCGCGGACCCCATTCAACACCAGAGACGTGGCCCTCGCAGTCCGCCACGCACGCGCGTCAGCAGGTGAGACGGACCGCGGCGCTGACCTGTGTCATCGAGGCTCCAGGCGGACCGCGCCGTCGAGCCGGATGACCTCGCCGTTGAGCATGGGGTTCTCGATGATCTGCCGCACCAGCAGGGCATAGTCGGCCGGCCGGCCCAGTCGCGCCGGATGCGGCGTCTTCGAGGCCAGAGACTCGCGGGCGGCCTCGGGGAGCCCGGCCATCATCGGCGTCTCGAACAGGCCCGGGGCGATGGTCACGCTGCGGATCTGTGAGGAGGCGAGCTCGCGGGCGACCGGCAGCGTCATCGAGGCCACGGCGCCCTTCGATGCCGCGTAGGCGACCTGTCCGATCTGTCCCTCGAAGGCGGCCACGGAGGCGGTGCTGATGAGGACGCCCCGGTCCTCGCCGTCGAGCTCGTTCTCGCGCATCGCCGCCGCGGCCTGGGCCATCATGTTCACCGTCCCGCCCACATTGATGGACAGCACCTTCATGAATCCCTCCAGGGGAAGCGGTCCTCCGCGGCCCACCAGTCTGCCCGGGGTGGCGACGCCGGCGCAGTTGACCACCACGCGCAGCGGCCCGAGCTCCTGCGCCTCGGCCACGGCACGCAGGGCCGTCTCGGGGTCGGTGACGTCCCCGGGGCAGAAACGGGCGCGATGCCCGAGGCGTGCCACCGCCTCGGTGCGTGTGACGCCGTCGGGGCCGGTCTCGCCGTCGTCGGGAAGGTCCACCACGACGACACCGGCTCCGGCGTCGTGCAGCATCTGGGCCGTCTCGCGTCCGAGCCCGGAGGCCCCGCCCGTGACGATCGCGCTGGCCTGGGTCAGATCCATGGAAGAGTCCTCTCGCCGTCAGGTGTGGTCTGTGCCACCAGACTACGGCGGAGCGGGGGCAGGGCCCAGAGGGGCGCCGTACGGTCGATCTTCGCGTCGCTGAAGCGCGTTTGCTTCGGCTTCCGCCACCATCCCCGGTGATCCGGCGTGAGTTCCCGCACTTCTTGCAGGAATGCGAAGAACTGCAGATCTTTTCTCAGATTCCTGTGGTCAGGGGGTTCAAGAGGGCCGAAAACTGGAGATGTACCAACCACTCGGTACCAACCACTGGTCGACGATCCATTGGTCACCGATTCGAAGGAGAACACTGTGACTGCCACCGTCAACGCAAGCACTGACATCCGCGGAGACTTCGAGGAGCGCGTCGAGCGCATCCAGCAGGACTGGGACACCAACCCGCGGTGGAAGAACGTGCGGCGCGACTACGGCGCCGACGAGGTGGCCAAGCTGCAGGGGTCGGTGCAGGAGGAGCACACGCTGGCCAAGCGAGGCTCGCAGAAGCTCTGGGAGCAGCTCACCGCCGAGCACGCCGAGGGCACCTACACCAACTCCCTGGGTGCGCTCACCGGCAACATGGCCGTCCAGCAGGTCAAGGCCGGACTGCGCGCCATCTATCTCTCCGGCTGGCAGGTCGCCGGTGACGCCAACCTCTCCGGCAACACCTACCCCGACCAGTCGCTCTACCCGGCCAACTCGGTGCCCAACGTGGTGCGCCGCATCAACAGCGCCCTGCAGCGGGCCGACCAGATCGAGTACCTCGAGGGCATCCGCACCGTGGAGGACTGGATGGTGCCGATCATCGCGGACGCCGAGGCCGGCTTCGGCGGCCCGCTCAACGCCTACGAGCTGATGCGGTCGATGATCGCCTCCGGCGCCTCGGGCGTCCACTGGGAGGACCAGCTGGCCTCCGAGAAGAAGTGCGGCCACCTGGGCGGCAAGGTGCTGGTCCCCACCGGGCAGCACATCCGCACCCTGCAGGCCGCGCGCCTGGCCGCCGACGTCGCGAACACCCCCTCGGTGGTCATCGCCCGCACCGATGCGGAGGCGGCCACCCTGATCACCTCCGACGTGGACGAGCGTGACGCCGAGTTTCTCACGGGGGAGCGCACCGCAGAGGGCTTCTACAAGGTCCGCAACGGCATCGAGCCCTGCATCGCCCGGGCCAAGGCCTATGCGCCCTACTCCGACCTGATCTGGATGGAGACCGGCACCCCGGACCTGGAGTACGCCAAGCAGTTCGCCGAGGCCGTGAAGTCTGAGTTCCCGGACCAGATGCTGGCCTACAACTGCTCGCCGTCCTTCAACTGGAAGAAGCACCTCGACGACGACACCATCGCCAAGTTCCAGCGCGAGCTGGGCGCGATGGGCTTCACCTTCCAGTTCATCACGCTGGCCGGGTTCCACGCCCTGAACTACTCGATGTTCGAACTGGCCAAGGGCTACAAGTCGGTGCAGATGAAGGCCTACGTGGAGCTCCAGGAGAAGGAGTTCGCCGCCGAGGACGAGGGCTACACCGCCACCCGCCACCAGCGGGAGGTCGGCACCGGCTACTTCGACGCCATCTCCACCACGCTCAACCCCGAGTCCTCCACGGTCGCCCTGAAGGGCTCCACCGAAGAAGGACAGTTCCACTGAACCGAGCCGGAGCCCGGCGACGGCCTCGATGGAGAGGCCGTCGCCGCTCCCGCCGCTGAGACTCCCGAGGAGAAAGCCATGAACACCCCCGAACTCTCGATCACGATCAACGGCATCGCCCTGTCGGCACCGCGGGTGCCGCGACAGAAGGAGGTCCTCACCGCCGAGGCCCTCAGCTTCCTGGCCGCGCTCCACGAGGAGTTCGGTGCACGGGCCGCAGCCCTGGGCGTGCGGGAGGACGGCTCAGGCGCCGACCCGGTCATCGAAGCCTCCTGGCGCGCGCTGATCACCAAGCAGCTCGCCGAGCCGGCCAGCTCCATCGTCCGGCCCCGCTGCCTGGGTCGTCGTGAGGGGCGCATGTTCCACCGGGGTGAGGCACTCTCCGCCGGGCTCGTGGACTTCGGCATCCACGTCCACCACAACGCCCGGCGCCTGCTGGCCGAGGGGCGTGCTCCCTACGTGGAGCTGCCGCCCTTCGACCGGGAGGAGGAGGTCACGCTGTGGCAGGAGATCTTCAGCCGCACCGAGCAGCTGCTGGAGCTCCCGGAGGGCACGATCCGTGCCATCCACCTGAACAAGCGGGCCGCCGCCGAGACGCGGTCCGCCCGAACGGCCGGCTCCACTGGTGGGCGCCGGCGGCTCGCCGAGGCGGCAGCGTAGGGACCTGCCCCACGCCTCGGCGAGTCGGAAGACCGGGGTCCGCGCCTCTCGAGGTCGGGCGCGGACGGCCCGGTCGGCACGACGGACCGCCTCCTGTCGCACTGAGGTCGAGGCAGGAGGCGGTCAGCCGTGCCGGAAGTGAAGAAGGCGCCGTCGGGGCCGAGGACGCGTGGTCTGCATCCTCGGCCCCGACGGCGCCGACGTCTGGGCCTGCTCAGCGCTCAGTGGAAGCTGAACAGCCCGAGGGTCAGCGCAGCGAGCATCACCAGGAGGGAGAAGCCCCAGATGATGAAGAAGGAGTACCGCAGATGCTGACCCAGGTTCGCCCCGGACAGGCCCAGGGCCAGCCACAGGGCGGGCGAGAACGGGCTGACGAACGTGCCGATCACATTGCCGGCCATCATCGCGTGGGCGACCTCCATGGAGCCGATCCCGAACTGCGCGGAGGTGGCGTCCACCAGCGGCAGCACCGAGAAGTAGTAGGCGTCGGTGGAGGTCAGCAGGTCCATGGGCACGCCCAGCACACCCATGATGATGTGCAGGTTCGCGCCGGCGGCCTCCGGGATCACCGCCAGGGTGGACAGCGCCACGGACTCCAGCATCTCGGACTCGTTGAGCACGCCGAGGAACACCGAGGCGCCCAGGATCACCGCGCCCATCATCAGCGCGTTCGGCGCATGCGCACGGATGCGCTCCATCTGCAGGTTCGAGCCCTTGAAGTTCAGCGGCAGCGCGATGGCCACACCCAGCATGAAGGCCAGCGGCGGGGGCAGGATGTCGGCGAGCATCAGGCCGATGACACCCAGGGCCAGCACCGCGTTGGCCCAGAAGATCACCGGGTGGGAGTTCATCCGCTCCACGATTTCGGCACGCGCATAGTGCTGGCGTTCGGTGAACTCGTCGGCGATCTGCCGCACGTCCACGGTGTCGGGGGCGTCGGCGTCGCCGGCCACCACGCGACGGCGGATGCGCCGGACCTCGCGCATCCCCAGCAGCCAGGCGATCCCGAGCACCAGGACGACGGCGACCACCTGCACCGGGATGAGGGGCCGGTAGAGCTCCACCGGGTCGATGCCCGTCACCGAGGCCGCGCGGCCCAGCGGCCCGCCCCAGGGGATCATGTTGATGATGCCGGCCGAGAGCGCGAGCAGCAGCAGCAGAAGGTACCGGCTCATGTGCAGCGCCTGGTAGAGCGGCAGCAGGGCCGGGACGGTGAGGAGGAAGGTGGTCGCTCCGGCGCCGTCGATATGGGCCACGATGCCGATCAGCGCGGTGCCGACCGCCACCAGGACGACCTTCCCGCGGGTGAGCAGGATCAGCGACCGCACGATCGGATCGAAGAGCCCGGCGTCGGAGAGGATGCCGAAGAACAGGATCGCGAAGATGAACATCACCACGACGCTCATCACCTGGTCGACACCGGAGTCGAAGAACTCCACGATGTCGCCCACCCCGAAGCCGACCAGGAGCGCCCCGACGATGGGGGTCACCACCATGGCCACGACAGGGGAGACCTTGTTCCACATCAGCAGGCCGACGGTCACGGCGATGATGCCGAGCCCGCCGACGGTCAGAAGAGTTGAAGGCTCGTCCATGAGCTGCTCCAGTCTGTGGGAGGTTCCGTCAGGATCAGTGGTCGGGCTCGGACCAGGGCCGCAGGGCCTGGGAGCCGCATCACACCCTAACCCGGCCGTCACAGATGTGCACGCCGGAGCTGTAGAATGAGCGGCATGCGGCCCGTGCCAGAGCAGGCGCGCACAGCGCGGACGACCACGTCGCCGGCCGGCGCCGGGGCGGCCCGCCCCACCGGCCGGGCGTACCTGCGCGCCGTCGACGCCGAGGGCTCCGCACAGGACGGCGATTCGGACCTGGACCTCATCGCCCTGGGGCGCCGCGTGCGGCACCTGCGCAAACAGGCCGGCATGACCCTGGACGACCTCGCCGCTGAGCTGGGCACCGCGCCGAGCCAGCTCTCTCTGCTGGAGAACGGCAAACGGGAGCCGAAGATCTCCCAGCTCAACCAGCTGGCGCGCGTGTTCGGCGTCGGGTTGGACGACCTCTTCGGCGCCGAGCCCCCTTCCCGCCGAGCGGCGCTGGAGATCGAACTGGAGAAGGCTCAGCGCGGACCTCTCTACGCGTCCCTGAACCTGCCCACGGTGCGCATCAGCAGCCGCCTGCCGATGGACGTGCTCGAATCTCTGGTGGGGCTGCAGCGGGAGCTGCGCCGCCGGCTGGAGGAGCAGGCCGCCACTCCGGAGGAGGCCCGGCGGGCCAACACTGAGCTGCGCGAGGAGATGCGCGCGAAGAACAACTATTACTCGGAGATCGAGTCCGCCGCGCAGGAGCTGCTCGACGCCGTCGGGCACGGTTCCGGTCCGCTGTCCCATCATGTGGCCGCCGACATCGCCGAGCATCTCGGGTTCTCCCTGCGGTTCGTGCCCAACCTGCCCAATTCCACCCGGTCCGTCACGGATCAGCGCAACCGGATCATCTACATGACCCAGGGGCGCTCCCGGGACTGGGATGCCCGCTCGGTGCTGCTGCAGGCCCTAGGGCACCACGTGCTGGGTCACACCGAGCCGGAGGACTACTCCGACTTTCTGCGCCAGCGGGTCTACACCAACTACTTCGCCGCCTCCCTGCTGATGCCGGAGCGGACCACCGTGGCGTTCCTGCAGGAGGCCAAGGCCCGCAAGGAGCTGGCCATCGAGGACCTCCGGGACGCCTTCGCGGTCTCCTATGAGTCCGCCGCCCACCGGTTCACCAACCTGGCCACCGAGCACCTGGGCATCACGTGCCACTTCCAGAAGGTCCACGAGTCCGGGATCATCCACAAGGCCTATGAGAACGACGGCGTGAACTTCCCGGCGGACCATTCCGGGGCCATCGAGGGGCAGACGGTCTGCCGGTACTGGACCTCCCGGGTGGTCTTCGACGTCGAGGACAAGTTCCGGTCCTTCAACCAGTACACCGACACCTCGGTGGGCACCTTCTGGTGCACCGCCCGGACCGAGGGGCATTCCTCCGGCATGTACTCATTGAGCATCGGTGTGCCGTTCGAACACGTGAAGTGGTTCCGCGGCCGGGACACCACGGAACGGTGCACCTCCCGGTGTCCGGAGGACCCCACGTGCTGCCGGCGGCCCCCGCAGGAGCTCGCCGACGTGTGGGAGGGGAAGGCCTGGCCGGCCGCCCGTGCCAACACGCATCTGCTGGCCGCCATGCCGCAGGGGGCGTTCCCCGGCGTGGACACCACGGAGGTCTACGAGTTCCTGGCCCGACATCAGGACCGCGGCTGAGGCTTCTGCGGACCAGCTCGCTGCGGTGGGGCGGAGGGCGGCCGGCTCCACCCAGCCGGCTCAGGGCCGCCGAGGCCTGCGACTCACGCCCTGCTTGACGCTGAATCGTCCGTGCAGCAGCCAGTAGAGGACCAGCGTGGAGGTCACCAGGACGGCGCAGGCGGCGAACATGATCCGGTAGCTGCCGAACTCCACCAGCGGCCCCAGCACGAGCGGGGAGAGCCCGAAGCCGGTGTCGAGCAGGATGAAGAACGTGGAGATGCCGATGCTGGTGCGGGTGGTGGGCAGCATGGAGGCGATCGTGGCCTGGAAGGCCGGCAGCAGGGCGCCGAAGCCGAGGCCGGCGAGCACTCCGGCGACCATGATCACCGCCTGGTTCGGCGACCAGGCCAGCAGTCCCAGGGAGACCGCGTAGAGCACGATGGTCGGGTAGACCACCACGTTGTCCCCGTACCGGTCCTGGATCCTTCCGGCGAAGAGTCGGGTGACCAGGACGGCGGCCGCGTAGATGACGAAGAACAGGGACGCGGCGGTGACCATGCCCTCGCTGCGGGCGAAGCCGTTGAGGAAGGTCATGATGGAGGCGAAGCCGAAGCCCAGCAGCATGGCGATCGCCGCCAGGGCGAAGGCGCGGGGCTCGATGATGTCCGCCGGGCGCAGCCGCAGCCGATCCCGCCAGCGGTCGGGCACATGCGCGGCCTCCGGCATGCGGATCAGCAGCGCGGCGACCAGACCGATCACCGAGACCACGGAGGTGCTGACGAACATGGCCCAGAACCCCAGGTGCTGGGTCAGCTGCAGGGTCAGCATGGGGCCGATCGCCGGCGGGAGGGCAACCGCCAGCATGTAGTAGCCGGCGCCCTCGCCGCGGCGTGAGGCGGGGATCAGGGAGAACACCGCGGCATTGAGGGCCGTCTGCCCGAAGCCGAAGGCGACGCCGTGGACCACGCGCAGGGCGATGAGCACCTCATAGCTGTCCACCCACAGATAGGCCAGCCCGGCGAGCACATAGATGGCCAGGCAGGCGATCATGGTGCGCCGGCGGCCCAGGAACTCCACATACTTGCCGGCCGCGAACCGGGAGACCAGCGCGCCGATGACGAACGCGGAGGCGGCGAACCCGGCCGCGGTCTGTCCGCTGCGGAACTCCTCCACCGCGAAGACGGCCATGCCGGTGACCAGCATGTAGAACACCAGGGCGAAGACGACGTTGATCACGATCGCCAGCAGGAAGTCCTTGGTGAACAGGCGCGGCCGTTCCATGTTCGGCGGGGGTGGCGGCGCGTCGTCGGTCTGGTCGCCGGAGACGGCGGCGTCGTCGCCCTCGGCGCTCGCATCCGGCCGGCTCGCATCCGGCCGGGTCTCGTCGAACTGGTGGTCGTCGATCTGGTGGTCGTCGGCCTGGGGCTCCTCGGCGGGATCAGGCTGCTGGGGTGTCCTGCGCTCCGTGGTGTCTCCTCGTGATCGTCTCGGGACGTCGTGTGGGGCCGCTGTGTGGGCCCGTGGCGTCCGGCGGTCATGCGGTACGGAATGCATTATTCCATGACGCAACAAAGTGATCCTCGCCGTCGGCACTGTCCGGGGCGCTCGGAAGGGGAGCGCGCCTCCGGGTGACGCCCAGCTTCCTGTCAGTGTCACAGGATTGTTGAACAATCCTCAGTTCTGCGGCATGCTGGAGATCACGCACGTGATCTCGGCGACATTCCCGACGGATCGGCCCGAGTGCTCACCAGCGGCACACCAGCAGGAGACCAGCAGCCCGCAGCAGACGGGCAGGGGAGGAGCACCCATGGCAGTGACCACCGGCGCACCGCGCATCGACCTCAACTCCGATGTCGGAGAGTCCTTCGGCAACTGGCGCATCGGCGACGACGGCGCCATCCTGCAGACCGTCTCCAGCGCCAACATCGCCTGCGGCTTCCACGCCGGGGACCCGCTGACCATCCAGGCCACTGCGCGCATCGCCGCCGAGCACGACGTCGCCATCGGCGCTCACATCGGCTACCGCGACCTCGCCGGCTTCGGCCGTCGACACCTGGAATGCTCCTACGACGAGCTCGCCGCCGACGTGCGGTACCAGCTCGGGGCCCTGCAGGCCATGGCCGGCGCCGCGGGAGCCCGCATCCGCTACGTGAAGCCCCACGGCGCCCTCTACCACTCGATGATCGCCCACGAGACCCACTCCCGGGCCGTCATCGACACCATCGCCGACTATGATCCGGAGCTCCCCGTCCTGCTGCTGCCGGGCTCGGTGGCCCTGCAGCACGCCGCCGAGGCGGGGCTGCGCGGCGTCGCCGAGGCCTTCGCGGACCGGAACTACAACCCCGACGGCACCTTGGTCTCCCGCCGCGAGCCCGATGCCGTCCTGCACGAGACCGCCCAGGTGGTGGAGAACATGCTGCGGCTGGCCCAGGATCGCGAGATCATCGCCCGCGACGGCACCCGCATCCCCGCCGACGCCGAGTCGATCTGCGTCCACGGCGACACCACCGGCGCCGTGGAGATGGCCCAAGCCGTCCGCGCCGCGCTGGAGGACGCCGGTGTCGAGATCCGCAGCTTCGTGGCATGACGGCGGCACCATGAACGCGATCCTCGACATCCGCGACGCCGGGCCGCGCGCCCTGCTGCTGGAGTTCGCCGGACTCGACGACGTGCTGGCCCACCACCAGCATCTGAGCCGCCTCCCCCTGGCCGGCCAGCGGGAGGCCGTGGCCGCAGCCCGCACTGTGCTGCTGCGCTTCGACGCGCCCGAGGCGGCACGCCGGGCCCGGCACGCGCTGGACACGCTCACCGTCGGGGCCTTCTCCGCCCAGGACTCCCAGGTGGTGGAGCTCGAAGTCGTCTACGACGGCGAGGACCTCGCCGATGTGGCCGGCCGGGTGGGCATGAGCGTGGACGCGCTCATCGCCTGGCACACCGGCACCGAGTTCACCGGCGCCTTCGGCGGATTCGCCCCCGGCTTCACCTACTGCGTGCCGGTGGATCCCACCAGTGCCCTGGAGGTGCCGCGCCGGGACACGCCCCGCACGGCCGTGCCCGCCGGATCGGTGGCGCTCGCGGGAGAGTTCTCCGCGGTCTACCCGCGGGTCTCGCCCGGCGGATGGCAGCTGATCGGCCGCACCCCGGCCCGCATGTGGGACCTGGACCGGGAGGAGCAGGGCGAATCCCCGGCGCTGGTGCGCCCCGGCGACGTCGTGCGGCACCGAGCCGTTCGGGACGCCGCCCGGGTGAGGACCCCCGCCCCGGCGGCTGGACCAGCCCCCGCCGAGGCTCCGGAGGTCGCCCTCGAGGTCCTCGACCCGGGCCTGCAGACATTGATCCAGGACCTGGGTCGTGACGGGCTGAGCGACCTCGGGGTCTCCCGTGCCGGAGCGGCCGACGAGTCCGCCATGCGACAGGCGAACCGGCTGGTCGGCACCGCCGCTGAGGCACCGGTGCTGGAGGTGCTGCACGGCGGGCTGCGGCTGCGCGCCGCACAGAGCCTGGTGCTCGCCGTGGCCGGGGCTGAGGTGCCGGTGAGCGTCACCGATGCCGACGGCGGCACCCGCACCCCCGGGATGCGGGAGCCCTTTCTGCTCACCACCGGTGACACCGTCCACCTGGGCACCCCGCGCCGGGGGCTGCGCGCCGTGGTCGCCGTCCGCGGCGGGTTCGCCGCCGAACCCGTGCTGGGCAGCGCCTCGGCGGACACGATGTCCGGCTTGGGCCCCGCGCCCCTGCAGGCCGGGGATCGGTTGGGGGTCGCCGACGCCGTCGTCGCCCCGGTGGGAGAGCCCGAGCCCACCACGCTGCCGGAGGCTGAGCCTGACGGCGCGATCCCCCTGCGCTTCACCCGCGGGCCTCGGGATGACTGGTTCGCCGAGGAGGAGATCCATCGGCTGCAGTCCCAACGCTGGAGGGTCACTCCGGAGTCCAACCGCATCGGCATCCGGCTCGGCCTGCCCGCCGCCACGGAGGGCGGCGGGGAGGACAGCGGAGAGGAGGGCGTGAAGCCCCGACCGCTGGAGCGAGCGCGCGACGGCGAGCTGCCCAGCGAAGGCGTGCCGCGCGGCTCTCTGCAGATGCCTCCGGCCGGGCTGCCCGTGCTCTTCCTCAACGACCACCCGGTGACCGGCGGCTACCCGGTGATCGGCGTCGTCATCGACGAGGACCTGCCGGCTGCCGCCCAGCTGGCCCCGGGCGACGTCGTCGCCCTGCGCGCCGTCGACCCCCTGAGCCTCGAACCTGCTGATGCCGCACTCACCGCCACCGCACTCACCGTCACCGTGCCCGCTGACACCAGACCTGCCCACCGGACACCCTTCACCTGCGAGGATCCCGCATGACCACCCTGCTCATCGCCAACCGCGGAGAGATCGCCGTCCGCATCATCCGCGCCGCCGCCGAGCTCGGCCACCGCACCGTGGCCGTCTATGCCGACCAGGACGCCGCAGCTCTGCACGTGGAGCTGGCTGACGTCGCCGTCGCCCTCCAGGGCACCACCGCCGCCGAGACCTATCTGGATCAGGACAAGATCCTCGCCGCCGCGGCCGAGACCGGAGCTCAGGCGGTGCACCCCGGGTACGGGTTCCTCTCCGAGAACGCCGACTTCGCCCGCGCCGTGGAGCAGGCCGGCATGATCTGGGTCGGGCCTGCTCCGGAGACCATCGAGCAGCTCGGTGACAAAGTCGCGGCCCGGGAGCTCGCGGTGTCCGTGGGGGCGCCGCTGGCCCCCGGCACGGACGGCCCCGTCGGGGGTGCTGCCGAGGTGCGCGCCTTCGCCGCCGAGCACGGCCTGCCCGTGGTCATCAAGGCCGCCCACGGCGGCGGCGGGCGCGGCATGCGCGTGGTGCGGGAGACCGGGGAGATCGACGACGCCTACGCCTCCGCGGTCCGCGAGGCTGAAGGGGCCTTCGGCCGCGGGGAGTGCTTCGTGGAGCGGTTCCTGGACCGCCCCCGCCATGTGGAGGCCCAAGTGGTGGCCGATGCGCAGGGTGAGGTCGCCGTCGTCGGGATCCGCGACTGCTCCCTGCAGCGCCGGAACCAGAAGCTGGTGGAGGAGGCCCCCGCCCCGTTCCTGTCCGCCGAGCATCGACTCGCGGTGATCGACTCCGCCGGAGCGATCTGCGCGGCCGCCGGCTATATGGGCGCCGGCACCGTGGAGTACCTGCTCAGTCCGGACGGGGTGCTCAGCTTCCTGGAGGTCAACACCCGCCTGCAGGTGGAGCACCCGGTCACCGAGGAGACCTCCGGAGTGGACCTGGTGGCCGAGCAGCTCCGCATCGCCGCCGGGGAGCCGCTGAGCGCCGCGGCCCGCGACGCCGCCACGGCGCTGCACGAGACCGGGGTGCCCTCCGGGGGCCACGCGATCGAGTTCCGCCTCAACGCCGAAGAGCCTGCCCACGGCTTCCTGCCCACCCCCGGGCCCGTGGATCTGCTGCAGCCGCCCACCGGGCCGGGCATCCGCCTGGACACCGGGGTCCGCAGCGGTGACGAGGTCTCCGGGGCCTTCGACTCCCTGATCGCCAAGCTCATCGTGACTGGGCCGGACCGTGCGACCACGCTGCGTCGGGCCCGCACCGCGCTGGCCGAGATGCGGATCGAAGGCCTGCCCACCGTGCTGCCGTTCCACCGGGCAGTGCTGGAGGCGGATGACTTCCTCGCCGCCGACGGTGCCGAGAGCTTCCGGGTGCACACCCGGTGGATCGAGACCGAGTTCGAGGCCGAGCTGGCCGAATCCGAGCACCTGGCAGCCGCCGTGCGGCACCGGGAGCAGGGCATGCGCCGGGCCACCGTGGAGATCGACGGCCGTGCGGTCAGCCTGGGGCTTCCCGCCGCCCTGCTGGGCCTGTTCGGCTCCGCCGGCGGCACCGCGTCGGGATCCGCGGATTCGGACAGCTCCTCGGGTGGGAATGCCGACGACGGCGTGATCACCTCCCCGGTGGCCGGCACCCTGGTCAGCTGGGCGGCCGAGGACGGGGCGGACGTGGAGGAGGGTGCCGCCGTCGCCGTCGTGGAGGCCATGAAGATGGAGTCCACGGTGCGCGCCCCGCGGGCCGGCACGCTGCGCCGTGAGGAGCTGGACGCCGGCGCCTCCCTGACGGCGGGGCAGGTGCTGGCGCGGCTGGGCTGACGGCCATTCCCGGAGGACGGCCTGCCTCGTGCCCAACATGATCCTGAGGGCCCTCAGCGTGCACAGACCGATAGGTTGGTGTCATGCACGGCGCACAGCAGGACGTCCGGGATGTCAGCACAGTCAGGAGGCGGCCCATGAGTGACGCGGCCTTGGAGGAGCTGCTCGCCGACGAGGCGGTGCGCCGGGGCTTGGGCGATCACGCCCATGTGCCGGACCGGGTGGCGGACATCCTGCGTCGGCTGATCGCCTCCGGCGGGATTCTTCCCGGCACGAAGGTGCCTGAGGTCCGCACCACCGAGCTGCTCGGCGTCTCCCGGCACACCCTGCGCACCGCCTTCCAGACGCTTGCCGCCGAAGGGTTGGTGGAGCGGCGGCCCAATCGCGGAGTCTTCGTCCACTCGCCCACGGTGGAGGACATCCGGGAGACCTATCGAGTCCGACGCGTGGTCGAGATCGGCGCGGTGCGGCAGGGGGTCTTCGATCCGCACGCGGTGGAAGCGCTGGAGTCGATCATCGCCGCGGCCCGGACCGCCGTCGCCGCCGACGACCTGCCCGCCGTCGCGCAGGCCAACCAGCAGTTCCACCGGCTGATTATCGCGCAAGTGGGCAGCGACCAGCTGAGCACCTTCATGGAGCAGATCCTGGCCCGCATGCGCCTGGTCTTCCACACGATGCGCGACGAGCCGACCTTCCACACGTTCTACGTGGAGCGCAACGCCCGGCTCACGGAGCTGCTGCGCCACGGAGACCGGCCTGCCGCCGAAACCTACCTGGCCGACTACTTCGACGCCGCCGAGCAGCAGCTGCTGGAGACCATGGGCTGACTCCGGAGTGGAGCAGCACAAGAGCATACGATCGCCACAGGAGGCCTCATGTCCGCCCCAGAGGAGCCGTCACCACGCGTCTACACCCGTGACGCCGCCTACAGGTCGCCGCCCGGAGGGGCGCTCGACGTCGACCGGGCTCTCTACGACCGGATCGCCGTGGCCGAGCGGCGCCTGGTCCAGGAGTTCGAGATCCCCGTGCGCTCCGGAGTCGCCTGGGAGGTCCCGGCGGGGCATGTGGTGCGGCTCCATCAGGTGGACGGGCCGCAGGTGGGGGACCTGAACCTATGGAACCGGCATGACCCGAGGGAACGGTTCTGGGCCGCTCGCACGCGGCAGCTGCAACGATCCTCGATGACCACCTATGACCGGTTCTGGTCGACGCTGCCGCATCTTCGGCCGTTGGCGACCGTCGTCACCGACACTCTGGCCGACCACCCGGATGCCGCGGTGATCCATGACCTGCTGGGCACCCGCTGCGACCCGTATGTGAACCGGATGCTCACCGGGGAGGACTTCGACCGCCACTGCCACTCCAACCTCACCCGGGCAGTGCTGCCCTACGGGCTCACGGAGTACGACGTCCACGATGTGCTCAACGTCTTCCAGCTGGCCGGGCTGAATCACGAGCACCGCTACTTCATGGACGCCTGCCCGGCCCGGCCCGGGGACGTCTTCGAGTTCTTCGCCGAGGTGGATCTGCTCTGCGCGCTGTCCACCTGCCCGGGTGGAGACCTCTCCGTGCACATGTGGGGCCCGGAGGCGGCGTCCACGCAGGAGCAGCTGGAGCACTGCCATCCGCTGGGTGTGCAGGTCTTCGCCGTCGACGACGACGCGCTCGCCGGTTGGGAGCCCCCGGCCCGTGCCTCCTACCGCGGTGCGGACGGGCTCCACGGGCTCCACGGGCTGCGCTGACGTCACGGTTGACTCCGGAGCGGTGGTCGCTGAACCTCGCTTCAGTGCGTGCTTTCCGACCACAGCCCCGGGGCCAACGCAGGGGTGTCCGCTCAGGGCACCTGGAGTTCGGCGTCGGGCAGGTCGGTGATGAGCATGTATCCCGGAACGTGGCTGATGGCCAGCTCGGGCTTCGACTCCATGACGGCGGCCTGCGGGGTCACTCCGCAGGCCCAGAACACCGGGATCCACCCGTCCGGGACGTCGACGGCGTCGCCGAAGTCCGGCTCCGCCAGGTTCGCGATCCCCAGGGCGGAGGGATCACCCACGTGCACCGGGGCGCCGTGGACTCCCGGATAGCGGGAGGTGATGCGCACCGCGTCGGCCACCCGCTCGGCCGGCACGGGGCGCATGGAGACCACCAGTGGCCCGGACAGCGCCCCGGCGGGCTCGCAGCGCCGAGAGGTGCGGAACATGGGCACGTTCACCCCGAGGTCCATGTGGCGGACCGGGATCCCCGCGGCGCGCAGCGGGGCCTCGAAGGTGAAGCTGCAGCCCAGCAGGAAGGTCACCAGGTCCTCGCGCCAGTGCTCGACGGCGTCGTCAGGATCCGCCACCAGCTCGCCCTCGCGGTAGACCCGGTAGGCCGGCACATCGGTGCGGATGTCCCCTCCTGCCAGCAGGGCAGAGGACACCTGCCCGGGCTCCAGCACGCCCAGCACGGGGCAGGACTTCGGGTTCCGCTGGGCGAAGAGCAGCATGTCGAAGGCCAGCTCACGTGGCAGCGCGAGCACATTGGCCTGTGCGAAGCCGGGCGAGAATCCGCTGGTGGGCACGCGCAGCCCGCCGCGGAAGGCCTGACGGGCCTGGGCGGGGGTCAGGGTCTCGGGTGCGGCGGTCATGGGGATCCTTCGTTCAGGGCAGAGGTCGTGCAGGGGCGTTCGGTCACCGTCAGGCTCAGCCGGTCATCCACAGCTCTGCCAGGCCGGTCAGGGAGTTCGCCCCCATGTAGAGGGTCAGCAGCCAGGCCAGCACGCCGATGATCAGCAGCCACCGGGGGTAGCGGTAGCCCTGCAGCAGGTCCCGACGGCGCCACGCCGCGTAGAGCACCACGGTGAAGCCCAGCGGGAGCACGACGCCGTTGAACGCGCCGGCCATGATCAGCAGGGTCTGCGGGGCCTGGCCGAGGGTGAGGAACACCGAGCAGGTCAGCACCAGGAAGCCGGAGAAGTACAGGTTCTTGGTCCGCTCCGAAGTCTTCGGCGTCGTCAGGAAGGAGACCGTGGTGAAGGTGGCGCCGAGGATCGAGGTGATCGCGGCGACCCAGAACACCAGGCCGAAGACCCTCAGTCCGATCTCTCCCAGCGCGGCGCCGAAGGCCTCGGCGGCCACATTGTCCTCGGCCAGGCTCACTCCGGTGGTGACGACGCCGAGGATGGCCAGGAACAGCAGGAAGCGGATGATGCTGGCCACCACGATGCCCGTCACGGAGGTGCGGGTGATCGCGCGGACGTTCTCCGGGCCGGTGTTTCCCGAGGCGATGAGCCGATGGGCCCCCGCATAGGTGATGTACCCGCCGACGGTCCCGCCCACCAGGGTGGTGATGACGAAGAAGTCCACCTGTTCAGGCAGGACGGTCTGCTTCAGCGCCTCGCCCACCGGGGGAGCGGTGGTGATGGACATGTAGATCATCAGCAGGATCAGCAGCGCCCCGCAGGCGACGACGACGCGGTCCAGGGCGATGCCGGCGCGCTTGGAGAGGAAGATCAGCAGGGCTATGGCCACCGAGAGGGCGCCGCCGATGCGGGCGTCCAGCCCGGCCAGCGCGTTGAGCCCCATGCCGGCCCCGGCGATGTTGCCGATGTTGAACACCACGCCGCCGAAGAAGATCAGCACGGCAAGCGCCCAACCCACTCCGGGGAGGATCCTGTTGCCCAGGTGCTGGGCGTAGAGCCCGGAGACGCCGATGACGCGCCACACGTTGAGCTGCACGGCGATGTCGATCAGCACCGAGACCAGGATGGCGAAGGCGAAGGCGGCGCCCAGCTGGTGGGTGAAGGTCGCCGTCTGGGTAATGAATCCGGGGCCGACGGCACTGGTGGCCATGAGGAACATGGCGCCCAGCAGGGCTGTGCGTCGGGTGCGCCGACGCTTGGCGGCGGCTGCCGAGGTCTCGGCGGTGGTCTCAGCCATGGGCTCGCTCTCCGGGTGGTGGCAGGGGGTGGTCGGCACGGCCCGAGCGTGGGCTGCTGCGGGATCGGGCTCCGATGTGACGTGGGTCTGTGACGCGCGTCTCCCAGAGTAGTGGTTGTTCAACAATCCGGCAAGAGATTGTCCAACAATATTGACCGGACCGGATTGCTCCTCCTACTGTCGGCAGTCCCTTCCCGGCCCGGCAACCCTTGCCGTCGCATACGGTTCCGTTGAGGATGGCCGCATGTCAGAGCCGCGCAGCTGTGTCATCGCCGGAGGCGGACCGGCCGGAATGATCGCCGGACTGCTGCTCGCCCGCGCCGGAGTCGACGTCGTCGTGCTGGAGAAGCACGAGGACTTCCTGCGCGACTTCCGGGGGGACACCATCCACCCCAGCACTCTGCTGCTCCTGGACGAGCTGGGGCTCATGCCCCGCTTCCAGGCGAGCGTGCCGCACCAGCGCGTCCAGGCGGCCCGCCTCCCTGTCGCCGACGGCGGCCGCGTCACCATGGTGGACTTCTCCCGCCTGCGCCATCCCTATCCCTATATCGCCATGGCCCCGCAGTGGGACTTCCTGGACCTGCTGGCCGAGGCCGCCGCCGAGGAGTCGAGCTTCGAGCTGCGCCTGGGCGCCGAGGTCACGGGGCTGCTCTGGGACGGCGCGGCGGCTGAGGGATCACAGCACGACGACGACGGCGCCTCCAGCGCCGCCCAGGTCACCGGCGTGACGGTGCGCGGCCCGGACGGCGAGGAGCAGATTCCGGCCCTGCTGACGCTGGCCGCAGACGGCAGGACCTCGCGGGTGCGTGAACAGGCCGGACTCCCGGCGGTCACCTTCCCGGTGCCCCTGGACGTCTGGTGGTTCCGGCTGGAGTCGAGCAGCCGTCTCGGCATGGCCGAGACCGTCCTGCCCAGATTCACCGGCGCGTATCCCATCCTGCCCATCCCGCGCGGGGACTATGTCCAGGCCGCCATGCTCATCCCGAAGGGCGCAGACGCCCGGCTGCGCGCCCGCGGCATCGAGGTGCTGCGCGAGGAGGTCTGCGCCGCCGTGTCCGAATGTGAGGAGGCTGCAGCGCGGCTCGAGCTGGAGGACGTGAAGCTTCTCGACGTGCGCATGGACCGGCTCACCCGGTGGTGGCGGCGCGGCATGCTGTGCCTCGGAGACGCCGCCCATGCGATGTCCCCGGCCGGGGGAGTGGGGGTCAACCTCGCCGTGCAGGACGGGGTGGCGGCCGCGACACTGCTGGCCGCGCCGCTGCGCCGCGGGGTCATCACCGATGCGGACGTCGCAGCCGTACAGCGCCGCCGCATGCCGCCGACGCGTCTCACCCAGGCGCTGCAGTCCCAGATCCACCGGCAGCTGGAGGCGATGTTCAGCGCCGGAGCCCCGCCGGAGGTGCCCGCCTCCGTGGAACGACTCATGCGCCGGGTTCCCCAGCTCAGCGGGCTGATGCCCTGGGTGATCGGCGTCGGTGTGCGCCCCGAGCACGCACCGGCGTGGGCGCGGCGCTGAGGCTGTCCGTCGTGTGAGCTCGGTGGCCGGGGTATCAGTCCACCGTCGGCCCGTAGCGCCGGGCGCTGAAGTCCCGGAGCCGGGCAACCAGCCCTTCCAGCGCCTCGGCCGCATGATGGCCCCGCCGCCACGAGGCGTGCAGCCGGATGTGCAACGGGCGGCGGCCCTCTCCGCCGTCGGTGAGTATGCGCAGCGGTACCAGGGAGAAATGGGGGTCGTCGGTGACGACGGCGGCGCCGCGTCCGGCCGCGGCCAGCGCCTGGGCGACGCGGCCGTGACGGACCTCCAGCAGGCTGCGTGGGGTGAGGTCGGCCAGGTCCAGGGCGGCGTCGAGCAGGCGGCGGGCCTTGAAGTCGGCGGCGGTGACCACCAGCTGCTCCTCCACCAGCTCCTCCAGCGGGATCTCCTCGCGGTCCGCCCAGGGGTGGTCGGTCGGCACGTAGGCCCACACCGGCAGCTGGGCGATGAGCCGGGAGGCGACGTCGTCGCCGGGGGACTGGGGGGCGATGACCAGATCATGGTCGGCCACCAGGCGGTGGGGGCGCTCGTCGCCGCCGATCTCCACCACTGAGGGCACAGGGTCCTGGTGGGTGAAGGTCGCCACGAAGGGCGCGACGACGTCGATGAGCGTGGTCCGCGGAGAGGCCAGAGAGACCTTGCGCAGCTCCCCGGAGGCCAGCCGGTCCGCGAAGTCCCGGGCATGGGCGTGGGCCTGCAGCACCGTGCGGGCAGTCTCGAGGAACTCACGGCCTTCGGGGGTCAGCCGCAGGCGTCCTTCGCCGCGGTCGAAGAGGGTGAGTCCCAGGTCAGCCTCCAGACCGCGGATCTGCCGGGAAAGGGCGGGCTGGGTGATGTGCAGGGCGTCGGCGGCCGCGGAGACGCCACCCTCTTCGGCGACGGCCACGAAATAGCGGAGCAGACGGGAGTCCATGCCTGAAAAGCATACCCTGCATCAATGGCAGGCATTAGACGGCATGAGCTGGATGGGGGACGATCACTTCAGGAGAACCATCGCCCCCGGCCGCGCCGACATCGGAGCCGGCCCGTCCCTCAAGGAGGACCCATGACCGCACTGCCCCAGTCCCGCCACCTGGCCACAGAGATCCCCGGCCCCCGGGCCAGCGAGCTGCTGGAGCGTCAGCGCGCCGCCGTGCCGGCGGGCGTGGCCTCCGTGATGCCCACCTTCGCCGTGCGCGCCGACGGCGGCATCATCGAGGATGTGGACGGCAACCGGCTGATCGACCTCGGCTCCGGCATCGCGGTGACCAACGTCGGCGCCTCCGCCGAGCGCGTGGTCGCCGGCGTCCAGGAGCAGGTCGCCCAGTTCACCCACACCTGCTTCATGGTCACCCCCTACGAAGGGTACGTGCGCGTGGCCGAGAAGCTCGCCGAGCTGACCCCCGTCGACGGCGAGGTCCGCACGGCCCTCTTCAACTCAGGTGCCGAGGCCGTGGAGAACGCGGTCAAGGTCGCCCGCGCCTACACCGGCCGCCAGGCTGTGGCCGCCTTCGACCACGCCTACCACGGCCGCACCACCCTGACCATGGCCCTCACGGCCAAGAACATGCCCTATAAGCACAGCTTCGGGCCCTTCGCCCCGGAGGTCTACCGGGCGGCCGGCTCCTACCCGCTGCGCGACGGGCTCGACGGCGCGGCCGCCGCCGAGCGGGCCATCGACCAGCTGGAGAAGCAGGTGGGCGCGGAGAACCTCGCCGCTGTCATCATCGAGCCCATCCAGGGCGAAGGCGGTTTCATCGCTCCGGCCCCGGGCTTCCTGCCGGCGATCGTGGACTGGTGCCGCGCGAACGGCATCGTGTTCATCGCTGATGAGATCCAGACCGGCTTCGCCCGCACCGGCCAGTGGTTCGCCTGTGAGGACGAGGGCATCTCCCCGGACATCATCACCACCGCCAAGGGCATCGCCGGCGGCCTGCCGTTGTCCGCGGTCACCGGCCGCGCCGAGATCATGGACGCCGCACACCCCGGCGGGCTGGGCGGCACCTACGGCGGCAACCCGGTGGCCTGCGCGGCCGCCCTGGGCGCCATCGAGACCATCGAGGCCGAAGACCTGACGGCTAAGGCCCGGCGCATCGAGGAGATCGCCGCAGGCCGACTGCGTGAGGCCCAGCAGCAGGACCCGCGCATCGGCGAGGTCCGCGGCCGCGGGGCGATGCTCGCCGTCGAGCTGGTGGACCCGGAGACCGGAGCCCCCGACGCCGCCCTGACCGGCGCCGTGGCGGCCGCCGCCCGCGCGGCCGGCGTCATCACCCTGACCTGCGGCACCTACGGCAACGTCATCCGCCTGCTGCCCCCGCTGACCATCGGCGAGGACCTGCTCACCGAGGGCCTGGACATCATCCTCGACGCGCTGGCCGCCGCCTGAGCTGACCGTCGGCCCGACCCGCTTCACACCACCCCTGGAGGACACCATGACCGAGTTCGAGGTCCGCAATCCCGCCACCGCCGCGGTGATCGACACCGTCCATGACCACACCGCCGAGGAGGCCGCCGCCCAGGTCGACGCCGCTCAGGCCGCCTTCGAGCAGTGGCGCACCGTCGCCCCGCGCAAGCGTGCGGAGATCCTGATGGCCGCCCATCGCGGCATGCTCGACGACGCCGAGCGGCTGCGCGACATCATCGTGGCCGAGAACGGCAAGTCTCAGGCCGACGCCGCCGCGGAGGTGGCCTACGCCGCCGAGTTCTTCCGCTGGTACGCCGAAGAGGCCGTCCGGGCCCCCGGCGAGTACGGCGTCGCCCCCGCCGGCGGCGTGCGCAACGTGGTGACCCGCCACCCGGTGGGCGTGGCGGTGCTCATCACCCCGTGGAACTTCCCGGCCGCCATGGCCACCCGGAAGATCGCCCCGGCGCTGGCCGCCGGCTGCACCGTGCTGCTCAAGCCCGCCAGCGAGACCCCGCTGACCGCCCTGGCCATCGCCGAGATCCTGCAGCAGGCCGGTGTTCCCGAGGGCGCAGTCCAGGTGGCTGCCTCCTCCAGCGCCTCGAAGGTGGTCTCCGCCTGGCTGGCGGACGACCGGGTCCGCAAGCTGTCCTTCACCGGCTCCACCGGTGTGGGACGCCGGCTGCTGGCCCAGTGCGCCGAGCGGGTGGTCAACACCTCCATGGAGCTGGGCGGCAACGCGCCGTTCATCGTGACCGCCGACGCCGACGTCGAGGCCGCCGTCGAGGGCGCGATGGTGGCGAAGTTCCGCAACTCCGGCCAGGCCTGCACTGCGGCCAACCGGTTCTACGTGCACGCTGACGTCGCCGAGGAGTTCGTAGCGGCCTTCGGTCGGCGCATCGAGCAGCTCAAGCTGGGCGACCCCGCCGCCGGGGCGGCCATCGGCCCGGTCATCCACGCCCGGGCGGCCGCGGAGATCCGCGAGCTGATCGACGGTGCGGTGACGCAGGGTGCGCGGATCGCGCACCAGGCCGCGCTGCCCGAGGGCGAGGGCCTGGACCACGAGGCGTTCGTGGCTCCGACCCTGCTGGCCGACGTGCCGGCCGACGCCGACATCCTGGGCCAGGAGATCTTCGGTCCGGTGGCGCCCGTGGTGGTCTACACCGATGAGGAGGACATGCTCCGCCGCGCCAACGACGCCGAGGTGGGCCTGTCCTCCTACGTCTACGCCGGGAACCTTCAGCACGCGATGCAGATCGGTGAGAAGCTGGAGGCCGGGATGGTCGGCGTCAACCGCGGCATCGTCTCCGACCCGAGCGCACCCTTCGGCGGAGTCAAGCAGGCCGGCATCGGCCGTGAGGGCGGCAGCTTCGGGATCGAGGAGTTCACCGAGGTGCAGTACCTCAGCGTCGACTGGTCCGCCGTCTGATCCACGGCCCGACCCGCGGTCCGGTCATGGGTCTGGCCGCCGCCGTCCGTCCCGCCGTCTGTTCTGCCGTCGACCACGGCGGCACGGACGGCGGGACGATCACTGTCCAGCTGGATGAGCCGTCACCGAAGAGCCGTCACCGAACGGCCGTCACCGAGGAGCCGAGACGATGACTGAGACACACGCCGAGACGAGCACCGATGCGAAGGCTGCGAGCGGGACCGGGCGTGGCCCCGCCTACCGGACCCGCGAC
This sequence comes from Nesterenkonia sp. CL21, assembly GCF_031705515.1. Lineage (NCBI taxonomy): Bacteria > Bacillati > Actinomycetota > Actinomycetes > Micrococcales > Micrococcaceae > Nesterenkonia > Nesterenkonia sp. CL21. Next base: position 37,725 of record NZ_JAUTWR010000006.1, on the reverse strand, counting down.
CCGCGCACCAATGCGGTGCTGGAGACCTTCGACGTCGTCGACGACGACCACCTCGAGGAGGCGCTGGCGGCCGGGCACCTGGCCTACGGACCGTGGAGCGGTCTCGACATCGAGGACCGTGCCGTGTTCGCCCATCGGATCGCCGACCTCTTCGAGGAGCGGCGCACCGAGCTGGCGGTCATCGCCTCCACCGAGATGGGCAAGGCGCTGGACCAGGCCGACGGTGAGATCCAGGAGTGCATCGACATCTTCCGGTACTACGCCGTCAACGGCCCGCACCTGGGCGCGGACGAGGTCATCAAGGAGGAGGCCGGGCGCCGCTCGGTGATCCAGAAGCGGCCGCTGGGTCTGCTGCTGGGCATCATGCCCTGGAACTTCCCCTACTACCAGATCGCCCGCTTCGCCGCCCCGAACCTGCTGCTGGGCAACACGATCCTGCTCAAGCACGCCGAGTCCTGCCCGAGGGCCGCCCTGGCGCTGCAGCGGCTCTTCGACGACGCCGGCCTGCCCGCCGGGGTGTATCAGAACCTGTTCGTCACCCACGAGCAGGTGGAGCGCATCATCGGCGATCCTCGGGTCCAGGGGGTGTCCCTGACCGGCTCGGAGCGTGCCGGCTCCGCGGTGGCCGCCATCGCCGGACGGCACCTGAAGAAGGTCGTGCTGGAGCTGGGCGGCTCGGATCCGCACATCTACCTCTCCGCCGACGACGTCGCCGCCGCGGCCCGTGAGGCGGTGGAGACGCGCCTGGACACCATGGGGCAGGCCTGCACCTCCAATAAGCGGCTGATCGTCGCCGACGACATCTACGACGAGTTCGTGGACACCCTGGTGGAGACCGTCGCCGGGCTGGAGCCGGGGGACCCGGTGGAGCCGCAGCCGGGACGCTACTATCCGCTGTCCTCGGAGGAGGCCGCCGTCGGGCTGCACGGCCAGCTGCGCCGCGCCGCCGAGCAGGGCGCGGTGATCCGCGCCGGCGGCGAGCGGCCGGACCAGCCCGGAGCCTGGCTGCAGCCCACCGTGCTCACCGACGTGACCGAGCAGATGGACGCCTTCCATGAGGAGCTCTTCGGTCCGGTGCTCACGGTCTACCGGGTGCGCGACGAGCAGGAGGCGGTGCGCCTGGCCAACGATTCACCCTACGGTCTCGGCGGCGCGGTGTTCTCCCAGGACCACGCGCAGGCGCTGCGCGTGGCCCAGCAGCTCGAGGTGGGCATGTCGAACGTCAATGTGGCCGGCTCCGAGGCCGCGGACATGCCGTTCGGCGGGGTCAAGCGCTCCGGCTTCGGCCGGGAGCTGGGGCCGCTGGGCATGGACGAGTTCGTCAACAAGCGGCTGCTGACCATCGTGGACCCGGAGATCGCGGGCGGCGAGGGCTGAGTCCCTTGCGCAAGATGATGTCACCGGCGCGAGTTGATGTCACCGGCGCGAGTTGGTCCGACGTAGTGGATACTCGAGTCGATCGAGTCGAGTATCCCCAACTCCGGACCACCTCACCTCGCGGGGGAGGGCCTCAACTCCGAGGAGGACAGGGCTGATGAGTTCGACGCCGACGTCGCCGGCGGGTGCTGGGCTGCTCGACCTGAGCCGGCCCGTCCATGACGCGATGATGGTCTACCCCGGGGACCCCTCCGTGGCGTTGGATCCCGCGCTCACGCTGGGCGACGACGGCGTCGCCGTCGCCCGGTTGTCCTGCGGCACCCACACCGGCACGCATCTGGACGCGCCGTCCCACACGGTGCCCGGCGGGCGGACGACCTCAGAGATCTCGCTCGAGGAGCTGGTGGGTCCCACCCTGGTGGTCCACGTCGAAGCCGACGCCGGCCAGCTGGTCACCGGGCAGCAGCTGGAGCCGCTGCTTCCGGGGCGAGTGCCGCCCCGGGTCTTTCTGAGCTTCGGCTGGGACACCTTCTTCGGCACGGACCGCGCGCTGGAGCATCCGGGGCTGAGTGCTGAGGCCGCTGCGCTGCTGTGGGCGCGGGGGATGCGGGTGCTGGGCACGGATGCGCTGAGCCCGGACCTGACGCAGGGAGCCGGCGACGCCGGTGATGACGTTCCAGACGGCGGCACCGAAGGCGACGACGCCGCGGCCGGCTTCCCGGTCCATGCGGTCGTGCTGGGGCGGGACGGGCTGATCGTGGAGAACCTCACCGGGCTGCGCGAGCTGCCGGCCGGTGAGCACCACATCGGGATCTTCCCGATGCCGCTGGAGGAGTGCGACGGCGCCCCGGCCCGCGTGGTCGCCTGGAGGTGACGCGCTCCCGAGGCTCAGGCCTGCTGACCCACCTGCGCGGCCAGCAGTGTGAGCTGCTCCGGATCTTCGAGCGCTGAGCCCACGGCCACCACGCGGACACCGGCGTCGAGGAACTCCTGAGCATTGTGGGCGTTCAGCCCGCCGGTGGCCACGAAGCTGACCTGGGGGAACGGGCCGCGCATCAGCGAGAACCACGAGGTCCCCAGCCAGGCCGCGGGGAAGGCCTTCACCCAGGTCAGTCCGAGCGTGGTGGCGGCCTGCAGCTCGGTGGGAGTGGTGACACCCGGCAGGAAGGGCATGGACTGCTGCGCGGCGGCCCGGATGAGCGATTCGTCGTAGCCGGGGGAGACCAGGTACTCCGCACCGGCTTCCTGGGCGGCGGAGATCTGCTCCTCCCGGACGATGGTGCCCGCGCCGACGGACGTGCCCCGCTCGGAGGCCAGGCGGGAGACCTCACGCAGGGCCGCATGGTCCTCGTCGGTCTGGAGGGGCAGCTCCACGGAGTCGATGCCGAGGTCCCAGGCCGTGGTGGCGAGCTCCACCGAGCGTTCCACTCCCATGCCGCGGAGGATGGCCATGACCGGAGCGGAGGCGAAGGCGTGATCGAACCAGGTGTTCTCCACCGGTGAGGATGTCGAGGTCATGCGGATGCTCCTTCGTCCAGGAAGTCAGTGGTGGTCTGCAGCGCCAGTGCGGCACGGCGGTGACCTGCCGTGAGACGCGCCGCAGAGGCTTCGCCGTCGAGCATCGCCGCGAGGTATCCGGCGGCGAAGGCGTCACCTGCTCCTACGACTTCGACGACGTCGGTCGGAATGGCAGGTTCGAAAACGCGCTGTTCTCCGGTGAACTCCGTGGCGCCGACGTCGCCGTCCTTGATGACCAGGGTGGGGACGTCGTCCAGGAGGTCGCGCACGGCCTCGGCCGTGCTCGTTCCCCAGAGCAGCTCCGCCTCGTCACGGCCGACGAAGACGACGTCGGCCTGTCGGGACAGGCGCAGGAGGGCCGCAGCGGCGTCCTCGCGCGGCCAGAGCGGGGAGCGGTAGTTCACATCGAAGCTGACGGGGATGCCGGCTTCTGCGGTACGCACCACCAGCTGGTCGATGAATGCCGCTGCCGAGGTGGACAGCGCAGGGGTGATTCCCGAGAGGTGCACCAATCCGATGTCGCCCAGATCCAGCGCATCGGCGTCGGCCGCCGAAAGCCGGGAGGCGGCAGATCCCTTGCGGTAGTAGAGGACGCCGTGGCCGGGGTCTTTGAAGTAGACGCCGGTCGGAGCCTCCGGGTCGAAGATCACCGGGGCGAGGTCCACGCCGCGAGCGGTGAGCACATCCGAGACTCGCCGGCCGAGCTCGTCGTCGCCGAGTCGGCTGAACCAGATGCTGCGGCGTCCGAGCTGGGCGAGGTGTGCGGCCACATTGGACTCGGCCCCGCCGACGTCGAGGGCGAACGCACCGGCCGTGCGCAGCCGGTCCGTGCTGCTGGGGGTGACAAGCGCCATCGTCTCGCCCACGCACAGCACGGGTGAGGGTGTGATCGTCATGGGGTGCCTTCTTCCGGTCTGGGGCTTCCGCGGGCACGGTGTGCCCCACGGAGTCCGCCGGGTGGTTCAGGAGTTGCGGATGGTGTCCAGGTAGCTGTAGGCCGTGACCTTGGAGATGCCCAGGCGTTGGGAGACGCGGTCCACGGCGCGTTTGATATGGAACGCCCCGCGCGCTTCGAGCCTGCGCAGCACCGCGATGCGATCGTCTTTCACCATGACCGGCGGCGGCTTGCCGATCTCGGCGATGGCTGATTCCAGCATCCCGTCGAGGACGGCGTCGATGCTGGGGCCGACGATCTCCTCCGGCTCATCCTGCTGCTGGGTCGGCAGGAGGGAGGAGATGATCGAGCGGACGTTCTCCAGCGCCGTGAGGTCCACATTGATGCACAGCGCCCCGATGACAGAACCTGCGCGGTTCCGGTAGTACACCGAGGAACAGTGCAGCTCCCGGCCGTCGGCGGTGCGACCGCGGTAGCCGAAGGCGTCATGGTCGACTGACTCGTCCTTCAGCAGGGTCAGGCCACGGTCCGTCGAGGGCCCGCCGACGGACCTGCCGCTGACGTGGCCGTTCTCGATCGCGTGGATCGTCTGGTCCATGTCGCGTCGGCTCAGGTCATGGAGAACCACCTCGCAGTGCTCCCCGATGGTGACGGCGACGGCCTTCATCACCGGAGCCAGCACCGCATGGAGCTCCTCGATGCTCTCGAACCGCGGCGGATCTGCCGTCACATCGCTCACTGGATTCCTCTCGGCTGTGCGCTGATTCAGGGTTGTGTGGTCCATACGGTACCCCGTGGACAGGGACTCCGTCCCCGCACTCTCATGTAAAAGTTACATCAAGTGTATAGATTCTCGGTAAACCATGCGTTAGTCTCGATCCCGGCACAGTGTTGCCCACGACACATCGATGGACGACGACAGCACGGGAGGCGATGATGCACGACCGACAGCTCATCCGAGGCGGGGACCTGCTCGACGGCACCGGACGTCCCCGCCGTCGTGCCGATGTCCGGATCGCCGGCGGACGGGTGGTCGAGGTGGGCACCGACCTGTCCCTCACCGAGGGCGAGACGCTGCGGGACACCACGGGACGCCTCCTGCTTCCCGGGTTCATCGACGTCCACTCCCACGACGACGCCGCCCTCCTCCGCCCCCGTGCCCTCGATCCGAAGCTTTCCCAGGGGGTGACGGCCACCATCGTGGGCAACTGCGGCCACGGGTGTGCGCCCTCCGTCGCCGGTGGAGGCATGGAGGACTACGCGAGGCCCGTGCTCGGCCCGTTCCCGGAGCAGGTGTTTCCCCGATTCACCGACTACCTCGACGTGGTGGAACGTTCCGCCACCGCACTCGACGTCATCGCCCTGGTCCCGCACGCGCCCCTGAGAGCCAGCGTGATGGGTATGGAGCAGAAGCCGGCCGATGCCGTCCAGATCCGTGAGATGGCCGCGCACCTGGACGAGGCGCTCAGCGCCGGAGCGGCGGGTCTCTCCCTGGGACTCATGTACTCCCCGGGGAGCGCGGCCGGGCGCGACGAGCTGCTGGCGCTCGCCCGGGTGGTGGCTCGCCGGGGCAAGGTGCTGGTGGCGCACATCAGGAACGAAGGCGGCAGGTTGGAAGGCTCCCTGGAGGAGTTTCTGGCCCTGGGTCGCGACGCCGGATGCGCGCTGCACATCAGTCATCTCAAGGTCACCGGTGCCGCCAACTTCGGCACGATGCCTCGGATCATCGACCGCCTGGAGGCCGCCCGCGCAGAAGGGATCGACGTCACCGCCGACGTCTACCCCTACACCGCCGGCAGCACCACCGCCTCCACGCTGTTCCCCAGTTGGACCACCGACCGCGGAACAGACTCGCTGCTGGAGGTCCTCACCGATCCGGATGCCCGGTCCCGGGCTCTCGAAGAGATGCGCACCCCGTGGGACGGGCCCCTGGAGAACCAATTCACTTCGGTGGGGCCGGAAGCGATCCTGCTCGCCGGATTCAGCGATCCGCAGGCCCAGGCGTTCGACGGTCGAGCGCTGGCGGACATCGCCGCCGAACGAGGCGAGGATCCCGCCGAGGCGCTGGCTGATCTCCTGCTCGCGGAGGACGGAGTCCTCACCATCATCGTCCACCACTCGGACCCGCAGGGGATGCGGGAGGTGCTCAGCTGGCCCCACGCCTTCCTCGGCTCCGACGGCCTTCCCCGGGAGGAAGGGTATGTCCACCCGCGGCTGTTCGGCACGTTCCCCCGGGCTCTGAGCACGTATGCGTGGGCTGAGGGAGTGGTGCCCGCCGAGGAGGTCGTCCGGAGGATGACCTCGGCTCCGCGTGCGCGCTTCGGAGTCGCCGGCGGCTCCATCGTCCCGGGGGCACCAGCTGACCTGCAGATCATCGACCCTGCCACCTACATGGACCGGGCCGACTATCAGAACCCGCGGCGGGAGACACAGGGGCTCGACGCCGTGCTGCTCGGAGGCCGACCGGTCTGGCCACGGCGTCCCGAGGCGCCAGGCGATGCCGGTTCCGGCTCGGGACAGCTGCACCGCACCGGTCCTGTGGGCAGGTCGCTGCCGTCAGGGCGCACCGGAGACGAGTAGGCCGACACACGTGAGGAGACAGATGATGACGCAGCACGACACCGACACGATCCGAACCGCCGTCCTGGCGGAGCACGAGGCCCCCGGCCCGCGCTCCAAGTCTTCCCTGGGGAGACTCGAGCCCGGGCAGACTCTCCGCATCAGGGACGAACTCCCGACGCCGATGCTGACCGTGGAGACCGAGGCGGTGGTCTCCAACATCGAACGCATGGCGTCCTGGATGGCCGAGCAGGGAGTCCAGCTGGCCCCTCACGGCAAGACGACGATGACCCCGGCTCTGTGGCGCGCCCAGCTGACCGCCGGTGCCGTGGGCATCACGGTGGCGAACTTCCCACAGGCCCGTGTGGCGGTGCAGGAGGGAGTTCCGCTGGTGGTGATCGCCAACGAGTTCCTCACGCCGCCCGGGCTGACCTGGCTGCGTGGCGTCCTGGAGGACGACGGGCCAGAGATCATGTGCTGGGTGGACTCCGTGCGTGCCGTCGAGCAGATGCAGGCAGCATTGGGCCGGACTCCACGTCCGGTGCAGGTGTGCATCGAACTGGGCATCCCGGGGAAACGGGCCGGAGTCCGGCAGGACGATGAGGTCGGCGAGATCGTGGAGGCGATCACGGCATCCGATGCCGTGGCCTTCGCCGGGTTCTCAGGTTTCGAAGGCGTGCTGCCCCAGGAGCGGATCGAGGAGGTCCGGGCGTTCCTTCGGCGCATGGCCCGGCTCTTCGAGCGCTATGCGGACCGGATGGAAGTGGATCATCCCGTACTCACCGCCGGCGGCGGGCTCTACTTCGACCTGGCGGCCGAGATTCTCAGGCCAGCGGCAGAGACCGCCGTCGGCGGGCGCGTGGTCCTCCGCCCGGGCTCCTACCTGCTTCATGACCATGGTCATTACGGGCGGCTGACCCCCTACCAGCTGCGTGACTCTGGTCCGCAGCTGCGTGCGGCAGCCACGCTCTGGGCGCGGGTGCTCTCCACACCAGAACAGGGACTCGCGATCCTCGACGCCGGCAAACGGGACCTGGCCTATGACATCTCCCTGCCCCGACCGCTGCGGATCCACCGGGCTGACGGGCGCATCGAACCGTTCACCCAGGCGGAGCTGGTGGACACCAATGACCAGCACGGTTACCTGGAGCACGCCGACCAGGAGATCGAGATCGGCGACGTCATCGAATTCGGGCAGTCCCATCCCTGCACGATCGCCGACAAATGGCGGGACCTGCTGCTGGTCACGGCCGTCGAGCCGGGCCACCTGCGCTGGGACGCCTCCGTCCGCACCAGATTCTGACGCCGGGCCTTCCCCGCCTGACGTCCCTCACATGTCTCCCGAGACAGTCCCCAACCCGAGCACTGAAAGGACAATGCTATGACTAAGAAGCCGATCATGACCCCCGAGGCCTGCCGTCCCGGAGGGCCGTACGCGCACGCCGTGCGTGCCGGCGATTTCGTGTTCCTCTCCGGAGCCACACCGCACCGGCCGGACGGCAGCCTGGTGGAGGGCGACTTCGCCACCCAGGCCAAGGTCACCTTCGACCATCTGGCCGCCATCGCCGCCTCCGCAGACGCGAGCCTCGATCAGGCCGTCCGCGTGGGTGTCTACCTGTTGGATCTGGGCAACTTCGCCGGCATGAACGAGCTCTTCCCGCAGTATTTCGGGGAGGGGCAGGTGGCTCGCACCACGCTGCAGGCGGATCTCCCCGGGTTCGAGATCGAGGTGGATGCCGTGCTGTACTCGCCCCTCTCAGGTTCCGAGGGGTGATCGCCAGTGGACATCACGCCGCACCCTGTCTACCTGGGTGTCTTCATCGGGTTCGTCGTCCTCATGCTGGTCGTCGGGATCCTGATCGCCCGGAGGACGAAGACCGGTGAGGACTTCCTGCTGGCCGGACGGAATCTGACTACGCCGCTGCTGCTGGCCACCACGTTGGCCACCCTGGTGGGCACCGGCTCCAGCCTGGGCGCCGTCGGCTTCGGCTATGAGAACGGGTGGGCCGGGGCGCTCTACGGCATCGGCGGGGCCACCGGCGTGCTGCTCCTGATGCTGCTCTTCGCCGGTGTCCGGAAGCATGGCTTCATGACCTACTCCGAGGAGGTCAGCTTCTACTACGGAGCGGACCGCAAGGTGAAGGGCCTCGTCGCCGTGGTCCTCCTGCTGGCCAGCGTGGGGTGGCTGGGCGCCCACATCATGGGCGGATCCATCTACCTGACCTACCTGACGGGAATCGACATCACCCTGTCCAAGGTCATCGTCGCCCTCGGCTTCGGCATCTACACCGTCGTCGGCGGCTACCTCGCTGTGGTGATCACCGACGCCATCCAGGGGACGCTGCTCTTCCTGGGCTTCACCGGCCTGGCAGTGCTGGCCGTCGTGACGCTGGGCGGGTTCTCCGGCCTGGATGCTGCCTCTGGCGAAGAGGCCATGGGCTTCCTCGGCCTGGAGGCCATGGGGCCGCTGCCGGCTGTGTCCTTCGCCGCCGTCATCGCCGTCGGAGTGCTGGCCACACCCTCCTTCCGGCAACGCATCTACTCGGCGCGGAACACCCAGGTGGTGCGACGCAGCTTCCTCTGGGTGGCGGGGCTGTTCGCCGCATTCGCGGTGATGCCCGCGCTCGTCGGTATGGCCGCCTACAGCCTCAACCCTGACCTGGCGTCACCGGACATGGCGTTCCCGTATCTCGCCACCGAGGTCTTCCCGCTGGCTGTGGGTGCGTTCCTGCTGGTGGCGGGGCTCTCGGCGACCATGTCCTCCGGGGACTCCGACGCGGTGACGGCCGTGACGATCCTGCTGCGCGATGTCGTGCAGATGGTCACCGGGCGGATGCCGAAGAAGGAGAAGATGGTCCTGTACTCACGGATCTCCCTGGTCTGCGTGCTGACGCTGGCATTGGCCGGGGCGCTGATCGCGGACACTGTCATCGGGTACATCACCACGATGATCTCGACGATCCTCGCAGGGCTCTTCGTGGCCTCCGTGCTGGGGCGCTTCTGGTCGCGTGCCACCTGGCAGGGCGGTATGGCGGCGATCGTGGCGGGCTCCGCCACGTCCCTCACCGTGCAGGCCAACGACACCTGGATCGAGTTCTGGGGCGGTCCGGTGTTCCCCTCCCTGGCCGTGGCCACGGCGGCCTGCGTGCTCGTCAGTCTGATCACTCCCCGGTCCCAGGTCTCCGAACAGGAGGCCCTGGACCAGCTCGCGGCGGAGCGGGCGCAGATCGACGTCGGCACCACGGTGCGGGCGGACGCTTCCTGACCCTGTGGCAGGGCCTGAGATGACGGCCTGACAACCCGCTGAGTTGGTCTGGAGTTGTGGGTACTCGACTCGATCGACTCGAGTATGCACAACTCCAGACCAACTCAGCGCAGGGGCAGGGCCCCAGGGGTGCAGGGGCAGGGCCCCAGGAGCGCCGGGGTCAGCGCTGCAGGAACGCGGCGAACCGGTCGGCGTCGATGTTGCCGCCGGTGGCGACCGTCAGGACCTTCTTCCCGCGCAGATCCTCCAGCAGCCCCTGCTGGAAGGCGGCGACGCCGACCGCCCCGGAACCCTCGATCATCTGCCGGTGATGCCGGGCGAGCCAGGCGACGGCCTCAGCGATGCTGTCCTCGGAGACCGCCACGAAGTCGTCCACATGCTCCAGCACGACCTGCAGGTTTAGCTCTCCGATGTCTCCCGGCAGACCGTCCGCCCAGGAGGATCGGTAGGGGACGTCTACGCGGTGCCCGGCGGCGAAGCTGGCGCCGAACTTCGCCGAGACCTCGGGCTGGACCCCGATGATCCGGATCTGGGGGCTGATGGCCTTGGCCGCCACCGCGATCCCGGAGATGAGTCCGCCGCCGCCCACGGGCACCACGATCGCCTCCAGGTCGGGGTGCTCCAGCAGCGCCTCCAGTGCCACGGTGCCCTGTCCGGCGATGATGCGCGGATCGTCATAGGAGTGCACGTAGACCGCACCGCGCTCCTCGGCGAGCGTCCAGGCGTGCGCCTCGGCGTCGTCATAGGAGGAGCCGTGGACGATCAGCTCCGCCCCGAGCGTCCGCGCCCCCGCCTTCTTGGTCTCCGGAGTGGTCTCCGGCACCACGATCGTGGCCGGCACCCCCTGGGCCGCGGCCGCCCAGCTCAGCCCCTGGGCGTGATTGCCCGAGGAGGCGGTGACGACGCCGCGGGCGCGTTCCGCCTCCGAGAGCGAGTCCACGGTGTTCAGCGCTCCGCGCGCCTTGAACGAGCCGGTGACCTGCTGGTTCTCCCATTTGATGAGCACCTCGGCGCCGGACTCTGCGGAGAGCGGACCGGAGGCCTCCACGGCAGTGGTGCGCACCCGGCCGCGCAGGCGGCGGTGGGCGGTGACGACGTCGAGCAGGCGCGGAGCACGGTTCATGGGACCTCGTTCTCAGGGAGACGGTTCTCTAGCGGTGGGTACTCGGTGGGTACTCGGTGGGTACTCGGTGAGGCGGTGCGGATCTGGGGGCGATCCGGCCGCCGACGCCCCAGCCGCGGGAGGCGGCCGGGGCGTCGGCGGGGCTCAGGCTTTTCAGCCGGAACGATCAGTAGAACAGGTGCGCCAGCCCGATGATGATCGGCAGGGTGATCAGGGTGCGCAGCAGGAAGATCGCCGCCAGGTGGTGGAAGCGGACCGGGATCTTCGAGGCGAGCAGCAGACCACCGACCTCGGACATGAAGATCAGCTGGGTGACCGACAGACACCCGATGATGAACCGGGTCATCTCCGCCTCGATGCCGGTACCGATCAGGGCCGGCAGCAGCATGTCCGCGAAGCCGATGAACAGGGTCTCAGAGGCCGCCGCGGCCTCCGGGACGCCCATCAGCTCCAGGACCGGCACGAACGGTGCGCCCAGCCAGGAGAACAGCGGCGTGTGCTCGGCGATCAGCACCGCCACGGTGCCCACAGCCATGATGATCGGGATGATGCCGATCCACATCTCCAGCACGTTCGAGCCGCCGCGCCGGGAGATGTCGCTCAGCCGGGAGGACGCCGCCCGATCCAGGGCCGCGCCCCACGCACGCCGGATCATCGGCGGCTGGGAGGTGGAAGAGCGGGAGCCGGAGGACGCCTCGGACCCGGCCGGGGCCTCGGCGGCCGAGGCGGCCACGTCGGCCTGATGCCCAGCGGCCTGGTGCTCGGTGTCCCCGTGCTCGGTGTCCCCGTGCTGATCGGCCTCGTGCTCAGCGGCGACGGCGGCCTCGGTGCCGCCCTGGGGGATCCAGTCGGCGTAACTGTCGCTGAATCGGGAGAGCGGCGGGATGCGGGGCATGATGACCGCGGCGGCCAGGCCGGCCACCACGATGGTCGCGTAGAAGGGGGCGAACATGTGCTGCAGGCTCAGGTAACCCATGATGACGATGGTGAAGGTCAGGGAGACCACGTTGAACGTGGTGCCCAGCACGGCGGCCTCACGCTTGGTGTAGTAGCCCTGCACGTACTGCTGGTTGGTCATCAGCACACCGATGGTGGCGTCGCCCAGCCAGGAGGCGAGGCTGTCGATGGAGGAGCGCCCCGGCACGGTGAACAGCGGACGCATCACCTTGGTCAGCATCACCCCGGCGAATTCCAGCAGCCCGAAGTTCAGCAGCAGCGGCAGCAGGAAGCCGGCGAAGAAGAACACGGTCACCATGAAGGCGGCCAGCCCGAAGATCAGGCCGCCGGTGTCCTCGTGCCACAGCCACTCCGGCCCGACCTGCAGCACGGTCAGCAGCCCGAAGATCAGGCCCAGGATGCGCAGCCCGAACCACACGGGTGTGGTGGAGAACAGTGCGCGCACCAGCGGGCGCTCCCGCAGGTGCTCGGGGAGGGCGCGGAAGAGGGAGGTGCCGAGCACCGAGACCGCCATCACGCCCACGGTCAGCCAGGCCAGGGCGTCGCCCAGCCCGGCCTCGGTGGCGCCGGCCAGCCAGGCCACCGGGATGGTGATGGATCCCTCCCCATCCGGGATGGGCACCACGAAGATCATGATCCCCAGCAGGGATGGGATGAGGAACCAGGGGGCGGCTCGTCGAGTGGTTGTCTGTGTCATGGCAGGTGACCTCACCTTGTGGTGGACAGCTGGGCGGGGGAGTCAGGGTCGGAGGACGCCGGGGCGGCACGTCCCGGGGAACGAGTGTGCCACGACAGCGCCAGGTACGCGGCGGCGCTGAGCAGGAACGCGGGGATGGAGGCGCCGACGGCCAGGGGCCAGACGTAGGTCCAGCAGTAGATGGACGCGGCTCCGGCGAACCACACCAGGAAGGCCCGCCAGTTCACACCCTGGCGGTACCAGTAGGCGCCTCCGGCGGAATTGAGGATGTCCCGGGTGTAGCGGCCGCGGCGCAGCAGGTAGTAGTCGATCAGCAGGATCGCGAACACCGGGATGAAGAAGGCGCTGATCATGACCAGGAAGTCGGTGAACTGGTCCAGCAGGGCCAGCCAGGTGGAGCCGAGCACGGAGACGCCGCCCAGCACCAGCGCGGTGGGCAGGAAGCGGAAGCGGCGCCCGGGCAGCAGACCGACCGCCGACGTCGTCATGCCGTAGACGGCCATGGTGTTGGTGGCCATCACGGAGAAGAAGATCACCACGGCCACCGGGGTGCCGAAGCCCTCCACGAACGCCACCGGGTCGAAGGCCTCCGGGCCGGTGCCGGAGGCGATCAGGTAGGAGATTCCGGTCAGGCCCAGCAGCATGGCCAGCACCGTGGAGGTCGTGTAGCCCAGCCCGGAGCCGACGACGCCGGCCCGCGGGGTGCGGGCGAAGCGGTTGAAGTCCGCGGAGAGCACCGTCCAGGAGATCGCGGTGGCGATCACGATGTCCAGGGCGATGATCGAGGTCATTCCGGCCTCGGGGTCCTCAGGAAGGGCCTGGAAGTCCGTGACGGAGAACGCGGAGAGAGCCAGGTAGAACACGTAGCCCATCACCGCCAGGATGAAGACCGCCAGCCAAGGCTCGACCTTGGCGATCCCGGAGTGGCCGAAGATCGCCAGGGAGACCACGATGATCTCGCAGACCACCGACCACAGCACGGGGTTGGCCCAACCGGTGAACCCGGCGATCAGGTGGTCCACGGTGATGCCTGCCAGCATGGCCTGCACCCAGCTCCACCCCATCAGGACCGTCACATTGGCGGCCACCGGCAGCATGGAGCCGCGCAGTCCGAAGGGCCCGCGGGTCAGCGCCATGGTGGCCAAGCCCGTGCGGGTGCCGATCGCGCCCACTGCGGTGAGCACCGCCGCCCCGACCAACGTCCCGATCAGGATCGCGGTGGCCGCAGCCCCGTAGCCGATCCCAGGGACGAACAGGGTCCCGGTGAGCATGGTGGTGACCACCAGGTTCGCGGCCAGCCAGATCATGAAGATCCGGCGGCCGGTGAGCTCACCGACGACCGGCTGCCCCGTCTCGGAGTGGGTCTCGAGGTGCTGGTCGAGGCGGCGGTAGAGGTTCATGGGCTCAGGCTTCCTGGGTGTTCTCGACCTCGGTGTTCTCGACCTGGGCGTTCTTGGACTGGCCCATCGCGGAGATCAGCTCGTAGACCACGTGGCTGGCCGCCACGGCCGTCAGCTGGGCGTGGTCGTAGGCCGGGGCGACCTCGACGACGTCGGCACCCACCAGGTTCAGGTCCGAGAGTCCGCGGATGATGCGCAGCAGCTCCCGTGAGGTCAGGCCACCGGCCTCCGGGGTGCCGGTGCCCGGGGCGTGGGCCGGGTCCAGGACGTCGATGTCCACCGAGATGTACACCGGGCGGTCGCCGAGGCGGGCGCGCAGCCGCTCGATCGCCGCCGGGACGCCGTGCTCCTCGATGAACTCGCTGGTGGTGATCTGGAAGCCCAGGCGGGCGTCGTCGTCGAGGTCGCCCTTGCCGTAGAGCGGACCGCGGATGCCCAGGTGAGCGCTGGCGGTCAGGTCGATGAACCCGTCCTCGGAGGCGCGGCGGAACGGGGTGCCGTGAGTGATGGGGGCGCCGAAGTAGGTGTCCCAGGTGTCCAGGTGGGCGTCGGCGTGCAGCACCGCCACCGGGCCGTGCTTCTCCGCCATGGTGCGCAGCAGCGGGTAGGCGATGGTGTGGTCGCCGCCGATGACCACCAGCTTCTCGGCCTGGGTGAGCAGGTCGCGGGCGCCGTCGGCCACCTGCTGGATGGCCTCGTCCAGGTTGAACGGGTTGGCCACCAGGTCACCGGCGTCGGCGACCTGCTGCACGGCGAACGGGGAGATGTCCTGGGCCGGGTTGTAGGGGCGCAGCAGGCGCGAGGCCTCCCGGACGTGGGAGGGACCGAAGCGCGCCCCGGGGCGGTAGCTCACTCCGGTGTCGAAGGGGACCCCGGCCACGGCGATGTCGGCGCGGCCGACCTCGTGCAGCTCCGGGAGCAGGGCGTAGGTGGCCCGACCGGCGTAGCGCGGGGTCTTGGAGCTGTCGCGGGGGCCGACCGGCGTCGTGGGGGTGTTCTCGGGGGAGGACTGGCTGGTCATGATGTCCTTTCGGGGCGGGGAAGGGAGGGGAAGGGCGGGAAGGGCAGGAAGGGCAGGAAGCGGGGGTGCCTCAGTCCAGGGCGATGGGCTTGAGCTCGTCCCAGACGTCGCCGGGGCCGGGGTTGTCCGTGGCGGTGGAGCCGCCCAGGTGGTCCATGACGCCCCAGACGGCGTTGAGCGCGGTGGTGACGGCGCCGTCGGCCCAGCCGGCGGTGAAGGAGATGTCGTCGCCGGCCAGGAAGATGCCGCGCTGGTGCTGCGGCAGGTCCTTCTGCACGAAGTGGTTGAACAGCTTCTCCTGGTACCGGTAGTGGCCCGGCAGGTTGTTCTTGAAGGCGCCCATGAAGTTGGGGTCGGCCTCCCAGGAGACGGTGATCGGCTGGCCGATGATGTGGGAGCCGATGTCCAGGGTGGGGTAGATCTTGTGCAGCGAATGCAGCATGAGCCGGGTGCGTTCGTCGGCGTCCAGCGGCAGCCACTTCAGGGCGTCGTCGTTCCAGGTGTAGGAGAGCAGGATCGCCGCCGGCTTGTCCGGGCCCTCGTCCAGCAGGTAGGTGGCCCGCGGGAGCCGGTCGGTCAGCGTCATGGACATCACCGGGCGGCCGGTCTCCGGGTCGATGTCCCGCCAGAACGGGCGGTCCACCATGACGAATGTCTTCGAGGAGAGCATGTAGTGGCTCTTCTCGATGGCGTTCCACATCTCCGGGGTGAAGAGGTCTTCGTCGGTGTCGATGCGGGCTGAGAGCAGCCAGGACTGGCAGGTCACGACGGCGGCCGGGTACGTGGTGGTGCGGCCCCACTTCTCGGTGATGGTGACGCCGCCGTCGGGCAGCGAGCCGTCCTGGCCGCGGTGGATGCCGGTGACCGCACCTCGGGGTGCGCCGCCGTGCAGCGACTCCAGCGAGGTGCCGGCCGGCCAGTGGACGATGTCCTCCGGAGCGTGGCGCCACAGCGACTCGGGCAGACGCTGGGCGCCGCCGACGATGCCGCGGTGGTCGTCGTCGGCGTCGGTGAAGACGACGCGCAGCACCTCCAGCACGGAGTTGGGGAAGTCGGTGTCCCAGCCGCCGGAGCCGAAGCCGACCTGGCCGAAGGTCTCGATGTGCTTCCAGCTCAGCGCCTTGAAGGCCTCGGAGCCGGCGACGAAGCCGTAGAAGGACTCGTCGTCGAAGCGGGCCACCAGCTCGTTCCAGAGCCGCTTGAGGGTCTGCGCGTCGCGGTGACGGATGGCGTCCTGCACGGCGTCGAGCTCGGCCTCGTCACGCAGCGCCTGCTTCCATGCCTCGGCGACCTCCCGGTAGAGCGGGGGGAGCTGGTCCTCGGTCTCCGCGTAGGTGGGCTCGGGCTCGTGGGCGAGGTCGATCACGGTCGACGGGGTGACGGGCGAGAGCGGGTTGGGGAACGCACGGGTCTCCAGGCCCAGCTTGTCCACGTAGTGGTAGAAGGCGCGGCCCGTGGTGGGGAAGCGCATCCCGCCGAGGTCGACGACGACGTCGGGGGCGCCGTCGAAGGCCTGGGACTTCAGGCGCCCGCCGATTCCGGCCGCCTCGTAGACCACGGGCTTCAGGCCCATCTTCATCAGCTCATAGGCGGCCACGATGCCGGCCAGTCCGCCGCCGACGACGGCGACCTCGGTGCCGTGCGCCTGTTCGGGGACCTGACCCAGTCCGGTCGGGCTCGCCAGATAGTGGTCGTAGCTGAAGGGGAAGTCCGGGCTGAGCATGGTCAGGGGCGGGGTGTCGGCGGGCCGCTCGGCGGCGGGGGACTCATCGGGAAGCGGGGTCGAGAGCGTCATGGGCGGTCCTCACGAGACGGGGGTGGGCGTGTCGCCGGTGGCGTCGGCGGGCAGGGTGCACCGGTGCGCACGGCGGGGATCTGCTTCCGAATGTACTGAGAGGCGCGTCACATGGCAATAGGGAAAAGTTCAGGACGAGGGTGCTGATGATTCACTTCTGACGGTTGATCCGCCAGAATGTGACGCAGAAGGTGTTCCATGTGCTCTCCATGGTGATGATCTGCCCGAGATGGTGTCGCATGTGGGGAAATCGGTGGGTCGGCCTCTGGGGGCCGCCGATGGAAGGAGGAAGCCGATGGCGACGTCGATCGACGACGAGCTCATCGCCGCGCTGCAGGAGGACGGCAGAGCCAGCTTCAGCGCGTTGGCGGAACAGCTGGGGGTCCCGCGTTCCGTGGTGTCCGCGCGTGTGCGGGAGCTCATCGAATCCGGTGCAGTGCGCATCGTGGCGGCCGCGGCGCCGGCGTTCCTGGGGGAGAGCTGCCTGGCCCACGTGTCCATCACCGGGCGTGGTGAGCTCAGCGGGGTGGTCGAGGAGCTCAGCGGCCGCGATGACATCCCCCTGGTCTCGGCGATCTCCGGCTCCCAGGACCTCGTGGTGGAGGTCCGGGCGGCGGACCACGAGGCCCTGTTCGAGGTGCTGGCCCAGGTGCGCAGCTTCCCCGAGGTGGCGCGCATCCGCACAGCCATCTACACCGAGGTGCTGCGCGGATCCTTCGTCTCGGACTACGACGGCGGCGGCCGGGTGGACGAGATCGACAGCGAGCTGGTGGAGCTGCTGCGCCACGACGGACGCATCAGCTACCGGGACCTGGCCCGGCAGGTGCGGCTCTCGCCGACGGCGGTGCGCAGCCGGGTGCGGCGCATGCTCGACGACCGGATCCTGCGGATCAGTGCGGTGGTGACCCACTCCGCCCATGCCCGCCGCGTCAAAGTGGGGGTGGGGCTGCACCTGGGTGGGGAGGACGAGTCCGTGGCCCGGAGGCTCATGGGCTATCCGGAGACGGAGTTCGCGGCGATGAGCATCGGGCCCTTCGACCTGATCGCCACTCTGGCCTCCTCTGTGCCCGGGGACGTCTTCGCCCGGCTCGACGACCTCAAAGGCCTGCCCGGGGTGACCGGGATGGAGACCTGGTTCCACCTCAAGACGCTCAAGGAGGACTACTCCCGCGCGATCTGAGTCGGTCCTTCTGCGTTGCCTCCGCTGCGTTGCCTCCGCGGCTTGGGCCCTTATGAGCTCGGATCCCGCGTCATAAGGGCTCACACCGCGGACTCAACGTGTTGGCCCCGGAGTCGTGGTCGCTACAAGCCGCGTCAGTGCACTCATAGCGACAATGCCTCCGGACTCAACCGGAGGGAGCGTACCGCTCAGTCGGCGTCCGTCTCCGGGCCGTGCGTCAGGCTCCAGACCCGCAGCGCGAGATGCACGTCCAGGCTGCGCGGCGCGTGGTCCCATCCTTCCCTGAGGATCCGGCGGATGGACTGCAGCCGCTGCTTGACGGTGCTGCGGTGCAGGAAGAGCGCTTCGGCGGTGCGGTCGATCCGCCGGTCGGTCTCGAAGAAGGTCGCAGCCGTCCGCACCAGCTCGGTGCCCCGTTCGGCATCGTGGGAGACCAGCGCGGCGATCGGCGCGGTCAGGTCGATCGGATCCCCCTGGGCCTCGGCCTGGCTTGCCGCGTGGAGCACGGCACCGACCACACCCACGTCGGCAGCGTCCACCAGCCCCTGGCGGCCGCCCAGCCGCATCGCCGTGACGGCCAGGCGTGCGATGCGGTGGTGCTTCGGCAGGTGGCGGATCGACGGCATCGGCCCGGACCAGGCGCCCTGGATGCCCAGCCCCTGCTCGGAGGCCTGGCGGCGTGCGGACGCCACCCAGCGCTCGTCGTCGAAGATCACACACAGCTGGTCGCCGAGGGGCGCCGCCAACCGGGAGCCCGGGAGGCCACGCAGCAGCCGGCGCACGGCGTCGGTGTCCTGTGCGGGCAGGATCACCGCGACGTGGATCGGGTCGTGCAGGCCCAGCCGCCAGCGTTGCAGGCGGCGGGCGAGCCGGTGGTCGGAGATCGGCCGTTCGGCCAGCAGATCCTCGATCACGTCCAGCTGCTGGCGGTGCTGAGCGTCCTCCTCCGCCCGGACGAACTGCAGCGCCAGCGCCATGTGCGCCGCCGCGTGATCGAGCAGCTGAAGCTCGGCCGGGTCCTCGACGCCGCAGGTCACCAGGTGCCCCAGGGCGTCATGGCCGGAGCGGATGGGCGCCACGACGACGGCATCAGGGCCCTCGCCGATCCGCAGGGCCCGGCCTTCGGCGGTCGCCGCCTCCAGGGCTGCGGGCTCCGGGGGTGGGATCGTGGGTGTGCGGCCTGCCGGGTCATCCGGGTGGCCAGGCCGGGCTGCGGCGACGGCGATCTGCTCGCCGGTCTCGGAGAGCAGCGCCACGGGTGCCCCGAGGGTCCGTGCGGTGAGCGTCAGGACGCCGTCTTCGGTGGGGGCGCGGTTGATCTCGTGGAGCAGCTCGGCGTCGAAGTCCATCAGCTGTGTGCGGGAGACGAGCTCCTCCTGGCTGCGCTCATGCTCGCGGCTGAGCTGCTCGGCGTCGTGCAGGGCGCGGGTGTACCGCTCGGCATTGTCCAGGGCCACGGCGGCGTGCGTGCCCAACGAATCCGCGACGTCGATCTCCTCCGGGCTGAAGACCCGGTGGGAGCGTTCAGCGACCATGAGCGCGCCGATGACCTGCCCACCCACCAGCAGGGGCACTCCCATGATGGTCAGCACGCCCTCGCCGGCGACGATCTCATCGATGGAGTCCAGGTGAGGGATCGACTCGTCCCGCAGATAGTCGGTGGTCTGATACGGAGCCACGCCGGTGGCCACCCGACCGAGGATGCCGTAGCCGATCGGCATGCGCAGCGTCCGGTACTCCTGGGTGGTGACGCCGTCGGACTGGCGGATGTAGGTCTCGCCGGCGGCATGGTCGTTGAGGCTGATGTAGGCCATGTCGGAGCGCAGCAGGTGCCGGGTGCGTCGGACGATCGACTGGAGCACCGATTCGACGTCCTGCAGGCTGGACAGCTCGGCCGCGGTGTCCAGCAGCGCCCGCAGCAGCGCTTCCCGGCCGTGACCGGTCTCGTCAGTGCCTGAGCCATCCAAGGTGTCCACCATGGACACATCATAGGAGAATTCTCAGCCACGGCGGCTGTGGCCCAGGGAACAGGGAGCTGATGTCATCAGACACAGCACCACGCCCGCCTCACACCTGCCGAGACGCCCAGGAGAATCATCCGTGAAGATCAGAGGTGCCGTCCTCGAAGAGATCGGCCGCGCCCGCCCCTACGCCTCCACCGAGCCGCTGCGCATCAGCGAGCTGACCCTCGAGGCTCCCGGACCCACAGAGGTCCTGGTCCGCATGGAGGCCGCCGGGGTCTGCCATTCGGACCTCTCGGTGGTCAACGGCCACCGGGAACGCCCCGTGCCCATGCTGCTCGGCCATGAGGCGGCCGGCATCGTGGAGGCCGTCGGCTCCGCCGTCGACGACGTCAGCCCCGGCCAGCGGGTGGTGATGACGTTCCTGCCGCGCTGCGAACAGTGCGAGAACTGCGCGGCCGGGGGACGACTGCCCTGCACCCGCGGCTCCCGGGCCAACAACGCCGGCGAGCTGCTCCACGGCCATCGCCGCCTGAGCCGCGACGGTGCCGAGGTCCATCACCACCTCGGCGTCTCCGGATTCGCGACCCACGCGGTGGTGGACCGGGCCAGCGTGGTGCCGGTCGGCGACGACGTCCCGCCCCATGTGGCCGCCGTCCTCGGCTGTGCCGTGCTCACCGGAGGAGGGGCCCTGCTCAATGCCGCGCAACCCGCGCCGGCGGAGTCGGTGATGATCGTGGGCCTGGGCGGCGTCGGAATGGCCGCGCTCATCACCGCCCTGGCCGAAGGCTGCCAACGGGTGATCGGCGTCGACATGGCCGAGGACAAGCTGACCATGGCCGGCGAGCTCGGAGCCCATGAGACCTGGACCCCCCGGCAGGTCGCCGAGGAGGGCCTCACCGCGGATCACGTGATCGAATGCGCCGGAAGCCCCCGCGCCTTCGAGACCGCCTTCGACGCCACCGCACCGGGAGGCCGCACCGTCACCACCGGGCTGCCCGCCCCCACCGCCACTGCCACGATCTCCCCCTTGCGCATCACCGCAGAGGCCCGCACCGTGATCGGCTCCTATCTGGGCTCCTCGGTGCCCAGCCGGGACATCCCCCGGTACGAACAGCTCTGGCGCGAAGGACGGCTGCCGGTGGAGAAGCTCATCACCTCGCGCATCCGCCTGGAGGACATCAACCAGGCGATGGACGACCTCGAAGACGGACGTGCCGTGCGGCAGATCATCGAGTTCGACGCCGACCCCGCACCCGCCGATGCGGAGCAGCCCGCATCAAGGGCCCTCGACCACCACCTCGCCCACCACCCCGCCCACCGACAGGGAGCATGATCATGGCCCAGACCATCGAAGACCACGGGGACAGCCCCGGAGAGCAGGGCGACGGCGCCCCCTCCTCACCCCACTGGAAGGCCGGCCCCTTCGAGATCCGGCTTCCCTTCGTCCACTACCGCCTCGAATGGCCCGACTACACCCAGGGCCTGTTGATGTGCGCGGTGGACCTCGCTGCCATCCCGATGATGATCACCCTGCTGGGCATGCCCTTCGAGGTGGCGCTCGCCGTGATCCTGCTCAACGGGTTCCTCTACCTGACGCACCACCTGCTGGGCGATCCCGTGGTCCCGGGGTGGATCACCCCGGCGATCCCGTTGGTCATGGCCTACTGCATGACGTTCCCGGAAGGCCCCGAGCGCGTCCATGCGCTGATCTCCTTCCAGATCCTGCTGGGACTGTTCTCGATCCTGCTCGGCGTCACCGGGCTGGCCAAGCGGGTGGTGCGCGCCATCCCGCCGGCCATCAAGGCCGGTGTGCTCATGGGCGCGGGCATCGCTGCGGTGCAGACCGTCTTCGGGGAGGGCGGCCAGTTCGAGCAGTTCCCGATCACCATCACCATCGCGATCGGGCTGGTGTTCTTCCTCCTGTTCTCCCGTCACTTCCCCCGCTGGCGGGAGAAGAACCGCCTGGCCATGCAGATCGGCAAGCTCGGTGTGCTGCCGGCGATCCTGGTGGCCGTCCTCATCGCCCCGCTGACCCGCGAGGCGGAGTGGTCGCAGATCGAGTGGGGCATCGTGCAGCCCGACTTTCTCACGCTGTGGCGCGAGTACACGATCTTCGGGCTGGGCCTGCCGCCGCTGATGATGTTCGTGACCGCCATCCCCACCGTGCTGGCCACCTACATCGTGGTCTTCGGAGACACGCTGCAGGCCAACGCCGTGCTGAAGCAGGCGAACAGAGCCCGGCCGGACGAGAACGTGGAGTACAACCCCGACCGCTCCCACCTGATCTTCGGCGGACGCAACGCCCTGATGGGAGTGATCGGCCCCGACGTCGCGATGTGTGGTCCCTCCTGGTCGGCGATGCTGGTGGTGATCACCGAACGGTACAAAGAGGGCCGGAAGGCCATGAAGTCCCTCTACGGAGGAGCCGGGTCCTTCCGCTGGGGCACCAACACGGGCCTGCTGCTGCTTCCCATCGTCACTCTCGTGGAGCCGGTGCTCGGCGTCGCGATGGCCCTGACCCTGCTGGTCCAGGCCTACGTGAGCGTGCGGATCGGCATCATGGAGGCCCGCAGCCAGCGCGATCTGGGGATCGCCGGAGTGACCGCCGGAGCGTTGGCCCTGCTCGGTGCGGCTTGGGGACTCGGCGTCGGGATCCTGCTCTGCCTGGTCATCTACGGCCGTGACTTCTTCCGCGGGGAGAACGACGGCACGTTCGCCGAGGAGCAGGCCTGAGCCGCGCTGTCCCACCCCGTTGCCTCCGCGGTTTGGGCCCTTATGACGCCGGAGTCGGGCTCAAGAGGGCCCAAACCGCGGAGGCAACGTCATGAATGGGAGGAGAGGGCTCATACCCAGTGGCGCACGCGGCCCCCGGTGATCACCCCGGCCACCGGGATGTGCGGCAGGTCGGAGGGCGCGACGGCGAACGGATCCTCGCGCAGCACGGTGAAGTCGGCAAACATCCCGGGGCGGATCTCCCCGGTCAGGTGCCCCATCCCGGCGGCATGTGCGGCTCCGGTGGTGAAGCCGGTGATCGCCTCGCCCACGCTGAGGCGCTCCTGGGGCTGCCAGCCGCCGTCGGGCCTGCCGTCCGGCCTCTGGCGGGTGACCGCCGCGTGGATCCCGCCCAGCGGCGACGGCGGCTCCACCGGCGCGTCCGAGCCGAAGGCGAGCGTGGCCCCGGCGTCGATCAGCGATCGCCAGGCGTAGGAGGCCATCGGCCGGTCACCCATGAGGCGCTCGGCCAGCTCGAAGTCCGCGGTGGCATGCAGCGGCTGCATCGACGGCACCACGCCCAGTGCCGCGAAGCGCCGCACGTCCTCGACCGCGAGGTGCTGGGCGTGCTCGATCCGGTGCACCAGCGGGGAGGCCGGGACGACGCCGGAGCTCACCTGCTCCGCCAGCCACTGGTACGCGTCGAGGACCAACTCATTGGCGCGGTCCCCGATCGCGTGGGTGGCCACGGCCAGCCCGGCGCTTGCGGAACGGGCCAGCAGGTCGCGCAGCCCGGCCTCCTCGGTGACCGCGACCCCATGCCCGTGCGTGGAGCCGGCCAGGGGCTCATGCATCAGGCATGTGTGGGAGCCCAGGGCGCCGTCGGAGAAGATCTTCACCGGCCCGGTGCGCAGCCAGGCGTCGCCGGAGCCGGTGTACCGCCCCTCGGCCAGGGCCAGATCCAGGTCCGGGGCGAGGACCGCCTTGGTGACGCGCATCCTCAGCCGCCCCGTCTCCTGCAGGGCTGAGAATCCGGCGCGGACGTCCTCGCCGTCGAAGTCGTGCACACCGACCAGCCCCTGGGCCCAGAGCTGCCGCTGGGCGTGCTCCAGCTGGGCCGTGAGGTCCCCGGCGGCACCGGAGGTCAGGATCTGGTCCACCGCCCGCCCGGCAGACTCCCGCAGGATGCCGGTGAGCTGCCCGTCGGTGTCGCGGTCGAAGCTTCCGCCCACCGGGTCCGGCGTGGAGGCGTCCAGCCCCAGGGCCTCCAGGGCGGCGGAGTTGACCCACCAGGTATGAGCATCGGTGGAGTGCAGAGCGGTGGGGAAGGAGCCGGTGACGGCGTCGAGCGCTCGGCGGTCCGGCACCTGGGGGACGTCCCAGATGTTGTGGTCCCAGGCCTGTCCGAAGATCCACTGGGGCTGCTGCGGCCAGGTGCCCTCGGCCTTGGCGGCCTCCACCCGGTTCCGCAGGTGGGTCGCGACCCGCTGCAGGGCGGCCTCCAGGGAGGTGCAGTCCCGCAGGTCGGCGGAGAAGAGGCCGCGGGCGTAGAGTCCGGTGTGGACGTGGGAGTCCACGAATCCGGGCAGCACCACCGCTCCCTGCAGGTCGATGACCTCCTCGCCGGCGGCGAGATCGGGATGCAGTCGGGTGGCCTGTCCGACGGCGGCCACGCGTTCGCCACGGACCAGCACGGCGTCGCCGCGGGCCTCACCGATGCGGGCTGAGGGGATCACTCGGGCGTTCACGAAAAGCGTCACGCGATCACTCTAGCGACAGTGTGCCGGGGGACCGGAGGTCGACACCGTCGGCCACCGGATGGTCAGGTCCCCAGGCATGGGCAGGGCGGCGCCGGTGATCCCGACGCCGCCCGCTCCCGGCTCACACGGCCGAAAGGCTCGGCACGCGTGAGGTGTGGTGCTCCGGTCCGAGGCTCATCTCAGACCGGGCCGTCTCTCAACAGGGGTTGCCTGCGGTGACCTCGCCTTCTGAGACCTGCTGCTCGCCGGCGGCGATGCTGTAGTCCTGGTGGTCGTTGTTGTCCCACGTGCCGGCGCCGTCGTTGAAGGCGGCCGTGATGCCGTCCGCGTCGTCGAGCTGGATGTCGGCCCGGAACCAGCCCTCGCAGGCCTCGGCCATCGCCACGCCCGGAACGTCCGTCCAGCCGCCGTCGCCCACCTGGTAGTGGATGCGCGGGTTCTCCCAGCCCGTCTCGTAGTACACGGTCAGGTCCGGGTCCTCGCCCGGGGCGGGCTGGGCCTCGCAGGGGTCGCCCTCGGCCAGCTGGCCGTCGGCGAGCTGGATGACGCCGGAGCCGATCGTGTAGTCCTCGCCGGCGTTGTTGTCCCAGGCGTCGCCGCCGTCGTTGAACGCCGCGGTGATGGTGCGGGCGGTGCCGAGGTCGATCTCGGTGTGGGCCCAGCCTTCGCAGACCTCCGTCAGTGCCTCGCCCGGAGCATCGGTCCACTCGCCGTCGCCCACCTGATAGTGGACGTACGGGGTCTCCCAGTCGGTGGCGTAGAACAGGGACAGCTCGCGCTCCTCCGGCGGCGTCGATCCGTCACCGTCGCCGTCTCCGTCGCCGCTGGCCGGGGTGGCGCCCACGTGCAGAGCCACGGCGGAGTCCGGGCCCACGTGGGCGCTGAAGGTGCCGTCGGCCGCCACGGTCACGGTCTCCCCGGAGCAGCCCTCGGAGGTGGCGGAGCCGGTGTAGACGTTGCAGTACTCGCCGGCCGGCAGGGAGGTCTGCCAGGTGTGCTGCACACTGTTCGGTCCGCGGTTGGCCACCAGGAAGCCCTGGTCGCCACGGCCGAAGGCCAGGGCGTGGGAGTCGTTGGTCCACGTGTCGGTCACCGGGGCGTCCCCGACGGCGTTGCGGAACCCGACCATGTTGGCCACCTCGGTCTGGGCGTGGATGCAGGTCCAGTTCTCCTCGCCGCAGACCGCGTCGCGGATCCGACCGTCCTCGTGCTGCACAGGGCCGGCGTCGTAGTCGCTGAACGAGTAGCCGGAGTGCACCGCGGGCATGCCGTACGGCCAGGCCAGTGTGAAGGCCTGGGCCAGGCGGTAGGCGTCTCCGTCCTTGTAGCTCAGGGTCTCGCCGTTGCGTTCGGTGTCGTGGTTGTCCACGAAGGTCCCGGCGTGCTCGTCGGCGATGAATCCGTCCCAGGTCTCGCCGATGCCCTCGCCGGAGAGCAGCCAGTGGATGTCGCCGCCGTCGAAGGCCTCCTTGAGCTTCCGGCCCCAGGTGAACTCGTGGACGTCGCCCAGGTGCTGGTACTCCTCGGGCTGGATGGGTTCGCCGCCGCCGCGGATGACCTCGGAGACCACGTAGATGTCGGTCAGGTCCACCCGGTCCAGGATGCCGGTGAGGTCGTCGGCGGAGATGTGCTTGACCGCATCGATGCGGAAGCCCTCGACGCCGAGGTCGATGAGGTCCTCGAGGTGTTCGGCGATCCTCGACTGGACGTAGTCGGAGCTGGTCTTCAGATCGGCGAGTCCGAGCAGGTCGCATTCCTGGACCTGCCAGCGGTCGGTGTAGTCCTCCACCTCGCAGCCGTGGTTGTGGAAGTCATCGGGCGAGTAGGTGCCGGGGTAGTCCGTGTGGGTGAACTCGCTGCCGGCCCAGCCCACGCCTTCCTGCTGGCCGGTCATGTGATTGATCACGACGTCGGCGATGACCTTCACACCGGCGTCGTTGCACTCGGTGACCATGTCCGCGAACTCCTCGCGGGTGCCGAGCCGGGATTCGATCTGATAGCTCACCGGCTGGTAGTGGGTCCACCACTGTTCGCCCTGGATGTGCTCCTGGGTGGGGGAGGTCTGCACGTAGCCGTAGCCGGCCGGGCCGAGCGTCTCACGGCATTCGCGGGCGATGCTGTTCCACGTCCACTGGAACATCACGGCGGTGGTGTCCTTCGGGCCTTCCGCGCTCTGCGCCGCGGTGCGGAACTCCGGGAGCCGGTCGGTGTGGTGGGCGGAGTTCTGCGAGGCATTCTCCGCGCCGCGGGCACCGGCATGATCGGCCGCGTTGTCGGAGGCCGGGGGCCCGCCGTCGAAGGCGGTGGCCGCAGGCATGGTGGCGGGTGCCAGCATGGCCCCGGCCAGTCCGAGGGCCCCTGCCGTCCGCACCGCATGTTTCCGCAAGCGCTTCCAAGGTGAGTGCGGCACAGGCTCCGCCGTACTCTGTGTCGTCGTCATCAGTGCTGTCTCCAAGGTGATGGCATCTCAGTCCGCCGGGAATCGGATGAGAGGCGTCGTCGCCGTAGCATCGGCGACCGCGTCGAGTCGACGTCTCCTGACTGAAGATAGCGTGAATGTGATCCAGATCGCAAGGATTCGTGGAAGCGCTTGCAGATGCATTCTGTCGAGATGCGGCCTCGCAGGGACGCAGCCGACCCCTCCTTCTGGCCGCGTGGGCGGGCGGCTGAAGGAGGGGTCGTCTGCCTCAGGGCGGTGAGGTGGCCGGGTCGGGGCCGGCGGTGTCAGCTGATGCGCCAGTCCGAGATGCCGGTGCGCAGTCCGGTGTCCGGGCCGGGGTTGACGAACTGCTCGTAGCGCTCGTCGTCATCCAGGTGGAGCTTCAGCCAGGCGATGCTGTACTTCGCGATCGTGGTGTTCGACCGGTTGGGGGCGAAGTGGCTGGCCCCGCGCAGCTCCAGGTAGGCCCGCTGTCCGGCGTTGGTCAGGGACTCGTAGAACGGGATGGAGTGGCTGCGCACCGGGGCGGTGCGGTCGTTCTCCGCCCCGATGATCAGGGTGGGAGCATCCACGGAGCTCCAGTTCTTCTTGGCGTTCCACGGGGTCAGCGGCACCACGGCCTGGATCTCGTCGCGGTCCTCGGCGGCCTGCAGCGCCCCGCCGCCGCCCATCGAGTGGCCCATCACGGCCTGACGGCCCTCGTCGATGAGTGGGCCGACCACGCTGTCGTCGATGGCGTGGTCGAGCGCGCTGAGGAGCTGTGTGGCGCGCTGGCGCGGCTGGTCGTAGCGCGAGTTGGTGTCGAAGGTGACCACGACGAAGCCGAAGGAGGCCAGGCGCGGCCCCAGCCAGGAGATGGAGGACTCGCTGGCCGTGTATCCCGGGGAGATCGCGACGACACCGAAGGTCTCGTCGGTGCCGGTGGGGTAGTACATGGTGCCGCCGTTGAAGCCGTCTGCGGCGAAGCGCGAGATGCTGCGCTCTCCGACGCTGTAGCTGCCCCGAGTCTGCTCGATGGAGGACTCGGTGGGATCGGGGCCGCGGCTGGTGTCCGCCTCGGCCTGGGCGGCCGGTGCCATCAGGCCGAGCAGCGCGATGAGGGTCAGCAGCAGTGTGCCGACGCGACGCAGGTGTGTCATGGATTCCTCTGGTGTCAGGCCTCCGGCGGGGGAGGCGGCTGGCGGGTGCTCCTCGATGAAGCGCGTCAGCACAGTACCCTCCAGTGTCGTGGAGCTGGTGTCAAGGGTTTGTGTCACGATAGTTCATAAATTCACACAGTGTTCGGATGGCAAGGCGGGTGCCCAGCGGCGGGACAGCGGGGCAGAACGGCGGCAGGGAGTGGGCACAGCGTCCGGGCACAGCGAGGGCCCGGGGAGGCGCCTGTCGCCTCACCCGGGCCCTGGAGGGGCTTCCGCCGCTGTGGTGGTCAGCTCACCGCTGACCTGCAGCCATCTCTGAGGCGGGGTCCGTCCACCGTCCTGCGCGCACACCGCGGTGGTAGATCATGCCGGCGGTGATCGCCGCGACGAACAGCACCGCCATCGGGATCAGCACGATGTAGACGCTGCCGGTGGCGTACATGATCGGAATCGAGATCGCCGTGATCAGTCCACCGCCGAAGAAGGGCTCGAAGGCCAGCTGCTTGTAGCCGAAGGCCTCCAGGGCGGGGGACTGGTCGTCAGGGTCGGCCACGCGGAGCAGCGCGAGGCCCGTGGCCGTGACGCCCATGGACTGGCCGAAGTCGGCGATGCCGCGCTCCAGCCAGAACTCCGGGACGATCCGCGGGGTGAAGTACAGCAGCATGAACGTGCAGAACGCGACGCCGGCCACCGAGAGGATCAGGAACGTCTGCCAGAAGTCGGCGATCACGGTCAGCGAGATCGTGGACAGAGCGGCGACGATGAGGATGTCCAGGGCGAGCCCCTGGATGCGCTTCATCATCTCGTGGTCCAGCAGGTTCGTGTTGCCGGTGTGGTCCAGCACCACCTGGATGATGACCCCGCCGATCATCGCCAGCGGGAACAGCGGCACATAGCCCAGCAGCGTGGTGCCGTCCTCGCCGGCGGGCGTCCACAGGGAGTCCGGCTGGCCCCACAGCAGATCCTCCACCCAGACGATGCCCTCCAGCAGGATCCAGCCCAGGATGATCGCCAGGCCGACGACGGCCACGTGCAGGGTGAGCGGCTCGATGGAGCCCGGGCGGGCCGTCATCCGGCCGGCGTAGACGGTCTCGTCGTCTGAGTAGAGTCCGCGCAGCTCGGCGGTGGACTGCTCGGAGACCTGCTTGAGCACCCGGGTGCGGCCGGTGCGCACGCCCCAGTTCACCACGGCGACACCGATGACGATGGCCGAGACGAGCCCGACGGTGGCCATGGCCAGGGCGAGGTCGGCGGCTTCAGGGATGCCCATGTCTTCGAAGGCGGGGCGCATGCCGCCGGCGGTGCCGTGGCCGCCCTCGAAGGCGATCTCGATCAGCGCTCCCATCATGGGGCTGACGCCGAACAGGGGGGCGAGCACCAGCAGGGCCAGCAGCAGCCCCACCACGTACTGGCCGGAGCCGTAGGCCACGCCGATGGACAGCTGGGGACCGGCCAGCTTGGCCACGCGCTTCGGCGAGGGGATGCGGGAGCCGAGGAACAGGGTCGCGAAGACCACGGAGATCAGCAGCCCGGGCAGGGTTCCCCAGACCTCGTAGATGTCGGCGGTGAAGACGCCGCCCTCGGCCAGCCAGCCGAGGTTCAGCGGCTCGGCGAGGCGCCCGATCACCTCCGGGCCGAGGATCAGGCCGAGGAATCCGGCGATGATGCAGCTGGGAAGCAGCAGCTTCTGGATGAACGGGACCTTCACGCGAAGGTACTTGCCGAGCAGCATGATCGCCGCCAGCAGGACGATCGCGAATCCGATGGCCTGGGGACTCATCGTCGTCTCCCCTTCCTCCCGTGTCACGGGTGGCTTGAGCACCGCGGTTCTCCGGTGGTGCGCAGGTGGTCATGGTGGCAGGGAGACGCCAGGACGACGACGTAGACTGAGGCCGCCGTCCGCTCCGGGCGTGACAGACAGCCCGCCGTCGCGGCGCTTCCCAGGGTGCCCTGGTCGGACAGGGTCCGGCCGGAGCGCCTCATGGTGGTGTGATCCGTGTCTCGTGACCTGTCTGACAGGCCCGGAGACCTCAGTGTAAGGCGTGAAAGGCGAGTGCGCTATGCCAGCATCATCCTCTGCCGGAGACCTCTCCCAGCAGACCCCTGACGACGCCGCGGGCGCGCCCGAGCAGCGCCGCACCAGCGTGGTCGGAGACCTGGTCCGTGGTGCCCTCATCGGCACGGTGGAGACCGTCCCGGGCGTCTCCGGCGGGACGGTGGCCCTGGTGGTAGGGATCTACACCCAGCTCATCGACTCGGCCTCGCATGTGGTCTCGGCCGGGCGGCGGCTGGTGACCGGTCCGGATCGGGCGGCGGGGATGCGCGAGCACCTCGCCGCGGTGCGGTGGAAGCTGGTCATCCCCGTGCTGTTCGGCATGGCGCTGGCCGTGTTCACCATCGCCGGTCCCATGGCCGATGCCGTGGAGTCCCATCCGGAGGCCACGCGGGCGGCGTTCTTCGGCATGGTGCTGGCCTCCATCGCGGTGCCGCTGCGCATGGCCATGCACGTCAGCCCGGAGCAGACGGGCAGGGCCGCCCGCACCTGGGGTCTGCGGGTGCTCAGGCTGCGGCACGTGCTGGCCGGACTGGCCGCGGCCGCGGTGACGTTCTGGCTGGTCTCCCTGCCGCCCACGGATGTGGAGGCGACCCCGGTGACCATCATCCCGGCGGCCGCCGTCGCCGTCTCCGCCCTGCTGCTGCCCGGCCTCTCCGGCTCCTTCCTGCTGCTGACCTTCGGCCTCTACGAGCCCACGCTGCGCGCGGTGGACGAGCGCGACGTCGGCTACCTGGGGCTGTTCGCCGTCGGGATGGTGCTGGGGGTGATCCTGCTGGTCAAGCTGCTGCAGTGGCTGTTGGAGCACCACCACCGGATCACCATGGTGGTGCTGGCCGGGGTGATGCTGGGAGCCCTGCGCACGCTGTGGCCCTGGCAGGACGAGGCTCGCGGCCTGCAGGCCCCGACCGGGGATCTGCTGCCGATCCTCGGCCTGGCGGTGGCCGGCTTCGCCGTCGTCACGGTGCTGGTGATCCTCGACGCCCGACTCGTGGCCAAGCAGGAGCGGCAGGCCCGTTCCGTCTGATCCGTCGCCGTCTGATCCGTCGCTGTCTGATCCGTCGACGCGGCCCTGCCGACGCCGGCTCCGCCGCCGGGGCGTGATCCCCCTCCGGCAGTGCAGGTAAGATGGGCCGCAGGTCAACTGAATACGCCACGTCCCCTGTGTGGGAGAGCCCGGAGTGCACGCCGTCATGGCGGGTGAGCCCCGGCGCCGAAGGAGCAACATCCTCCCCAGGAATCTCTCAGGCACCCGTACCGTGCAGGGGTGGCGACTCTGGAAAGCAGGACCCCGACGCCCGGCCGCAGGATCCGGCCCGCGACGGCGGCTCCTCACCCACGGTGCAAGCCCGCGTCCGACGGCGACTCCTCGCCTCAGCAGCCGGGTCAAACTCTCAGGTTCCCTACAGAGCTCGGGGAGGGACACGAGCATGTCCACCCCTCTGCGCTCCGGAAGGAAACCTCCCCGATGACCAGCACTCTCAGCCCCGACGCCAGCACCCCCTCGGGCGTCCCCGACGGCGGCGTCAGCCCCGCCTTCTCCGTGCCGGAGGGCTTTGCCTCCCGCCACATCGGACCCACCTCCGAGGCCGCCGAGACCATGCTTCACACCCTGGGCCACCGGTCCCTGGCCGACCTGGTGGACGCCGCCGTCCCGGACTCGATCCGCCAGGCCCGTCGGCTGCAGCTGCCCGCCGCCCTCTCCGAGGCCGAGGCTCTGGAGGCGCTGCGCGGCTACGCCCGGCGCAACACGGTGAAGACCCAGATGATCGGTCAGGGCTTCTACGGCACCCACACTCCGCAGGTGATCCTGCGCAACGTCCTGGAGAACCCGGCCTGGTACACCGCGTACACGCCGTATCAGCCGGAGATCTCCCAGGGCCGCCTGGAGGCGCTGCTGAACTTCCAGACCATGGTGGCGGACCTGACCGGCCTGGACATCGCCAACGCCTCTCTGCTGGACGAGGCCTCCGCCGTCGCCGAGGCGATCCTGCTCATGCGCCGGGCCAACAAGAAGAAGGCCTCCGGGACCATCGTCCTCGACGCCGACACGTTCCCGCAGACCCGTGAGGTCGTCACCGGCCGCGCCGAGGCGCTGGGCATCGACGTGCAGATCATCGACCTGGCCGCCGAGGGCCTGCCCGCCGGTGAGCTGTGCGGCGTGGTGGTCCAGCAGCCGGGCGACTCCGGCGCCGTCGTCGACCACACCGCGCTGATCAGTGAGGCCAAGGAGCGCGGGGCCATGGTCACCGTCGCCGCCGACCTGCTGGCCCTGACCCTGATCACTCCGCCCGGTGAGCTGGGCGCCGACATCGCCGTCGGCAGCTCGCAGCGCTTCGGGGTGCCGCTGTTCTTCGGCGGCCCGCACGCCGCCTATATGGCCGTCCGTTCCGGTCTGCAGCGTCAGCTGCCCGGCCGCCTGGTCGGCGTCTCCCACGACGCCGAGGGCCGCCCGGCCTACCGGCTGGCCCTGCAGACCCGGGAGCAGCACATCCGCCGCGAGAAGGCGACCTCCAACATCTGCACCGCCCAGGCGCTGCTGGCCGTGGCGGCCTCCATGTACGGCGTCTACCACGGGCCCGAGGGGCTCCGCCGCATCGCCGAGCGCGTCCACGGCCACGCCCGGACCCTGGCCGCCGGGCTGCAGGCCGGCCGACGCCGGCTGGTCAGTGAGTCCTTCTTCGACACCGTGCAGGTCCGCCTGGACCTCGACGCCGAGGCCGAGCACGTGCTCTTCGCCGCGGAGGAGGCCGGCATCAACCTGCGCCGGGTGGACGAGACCACCGTGGGCATCAGCGTGGACGAGACCACCACTGCGGGCGATGTGGACGCGGTGCTGCGGGCCTTCGGTGCTCCGACCGAGACCCCGGCGGGCACGCCCGCCGACTCTGGTGACTCTTCCGACTCCGCCGCGGCCGGCCACGGCACGGCATTCCCCGAGGCGCTGCGCCGCACCAGCGAGTTCATGACCCACCCGATCTTCCACGAGGTCCGCTCGGAGACGCAGATGATGCGGTACCTGCGGAAGCTCGCCGACCGGGACCTGGCCCTGGACCGCACCATGATCCCGCTGGGCTCCTGCACCATGAAGCTCAACGCCGCCACGGAGATGGAGGCCATCTCCTGGCCCGAGTTCGCCGGCATCCACCCCTACGCCCCGGCCGAGCAGACCGCCGGGTGGCGGGCGCTCATCGAGGACCTGGAGGCGAAGCTGACCGCGGTGACCGGCTATGCCGCCGTCTCCATCCAGCCCAACGCGGGCTCCCAGGGGGAGTACGCCGGGCTGCTGGCCATCCGGCAGTACCACCTGGCCCAGGGCGACGCCGACCGGGACATCTGCCTGATCCCCGCCTCCGCACACGGGACCAACGCCTCCTCGGCCGTGCTGGCCGGACTGCAGGTGGCCGTCGTCGCCACCGCTGAGGACGGCACCATCGAGATGTCCGACCTGCAGGCGAAGATCGCCCAGCATCCGGACCGGATCGCCGCGATCATGCTCACCTACCCCTCCACCCATGGGGTCTATG
Source organism: Nesterenkonia sp. CL21 (assembly GCF_031705515.1). NCBI lineage: Bacteria > Bacillati > Actinomycetota > Actinomycetes > Micrococcales > Micrococcaceae > Nesterenkonia > Nesterenkonia sp. CL21. The sequence goes on along the minus strand of NZ_JAUTWR010000006.1, from coordinate 4,343 downwards.
AGGCCGATGTCCGCGAGGTCTGCCGCACCGTGCACGAGGCCGGCGGCCAGGTCTACGTGGACGGCGCCAACCTCAACGCGCTGGTCGGCCTCGCCGAGCCGGGGGAGTTCGGCGGCGACGTCAGCCACCTGAACCTGCACAAGACCTTCTGCATCCCGCACGGCGGCGGTGGGCCCGGCGTCGGACCGGTGGCCGTGGCCGAGCACCTCAAGCCGTTCCTGCCCAGCACCGCGGTGGGAGGGGCCGGCGGCAACGGGGCCGGCACCGACGCGGCCAGCCGCGGCGGCGCCCCGGTGACCTCCACTCCCTACGGCTCGGCCGGCGTGCTGCCCATCTCCTGGGCGTATCTTGCGATGATGGGTGCCGAGGGGCTGACCAGCGCCACCGCGCACGCCCTGCTGAGCGCAAACTACATCTCGCGGCGCCTGGCGGATCACTTCCCGACCCTCTACACGGGCGAGGGGGACCTGGTGGCCCACGAGTGCATCCTGGACCTGCGGGAGCTGACCAAACGCTCCGGGATCACCGCCGAGGACGTGTGCAAGCGGCTCATCGACTACGGCTTCCACGCCCCGACGCTGGCCTTCCCGGTCAACGGGACCTTGATGGTGGAGCCCACCGAGTCCGAGGACCTGGCGGAGATCGACCGGTTCATCGAGGCGATGATCGCCATCCGGGCCGAGATCCAGCAGGTCATCGACGGCGAGGTGGAGGCTGCGGACGCGCCGCTGCGGCACGCTCCGCACCCGGCCGCCGTCGTCGCCTCCGACGACTGGGACCGGGCCTACTCCCGGCAGCAGGGCGCCTTCCCGGTGCCCGGGGTGCTGCAGGACAAGTACTTCCCGCCGGTGAGCCGCATCGACGGTGCCCACGGGGACCGCAACCTGGTGTGCAGCTGCCCGCCGCCCGAGGCGTTCGAGATCAGCTGACGGCCGCTGACGCCGACGCACCCGCACAGATCGTCTTTCGGTGAGAGATCGTCGTTGGATTCAGGGACGATCTCTCACCGAGAGACGATGAACCGATCAGGAGACGCTCCATGACTGAGACCACCCCGCAGCAGACGCAGACGACGACGTCGGCGGACACCCCGCTGCGCGAGACCGCCCTGGCGGCCGAGCACGAGGCGCTGGGCGCCAGCTTCACCGACTTCGGCGGCTGGCGCATGCCCCTGAAGTACACCTCCGAGCTCACCGAGCACCGGGCGGTGCGCGAGACCGCCGGACTCTTCGACCTCTCCCACATGGGAGAGATCCGCGTGGCCGGCCCCGACGCTGCCACGTACCTGAACACCGCGCTGGTGGGGGACCTGGCCAAGGTGAAGGTCGGCAAGGCCAAATACTCGCTGATCTGCACGCCCGACGGCGGCATCCTCGACGATCTCATCGGTTACCGCATCACGGAGGACGAGTATCTGATCGTCCCCAACGCCGGCAACCGGGAGACCGTGTATGCCGCGATGGCCGAGCGTGCGACCGGCTTCGACGTGGAGGTCTGGGACGAGTCCGAGGCGATCAGTCTCATCGCCGTCCAGGGACCGAAGGCGGAGGCCATCGTCTCCTCTCTGGTGCGCCTGGACGAGACCACCATCGTGGAGAACCTGCCCTACTACGCGGCGGACACCGTGACGATCGGCGGCGAGGAGATCCTGCTGGCCCGCACCGGGTACACCGGCGAGGACGGCTTCGAGATGTTCCTGCGGGACGACAAGGCCGGCGCCCTGTGGCGGGCGCTGCTCAGCCGTGGCGAGGAGCACGGCCTCACCCCCTGCGGGCTGGCCTGCCGCGACTCCCTGCGCCTGGAGGCCGGGATGCCGCTCTACGGCAATGAACTCTACACCGAGCGGGTCAGCTTCGAGGCCGGACTGCCTGTGGTGTCCTTCTCCAAGGAGGAGGACTTCGTGGGCCGCGCCGCGCTGCAGCAGGCCAAGGCCGAGGGCCGTGGGAAGACCACGGGTCAGCGGCTCGTCGGGCTGAAGGGCCTGGGCCGCCGCGCCGGCCGCGGGGGATACCCGGTGCTGGCCGCCGAGGGGGAGCGCGCCGGTCAGCAGATCGGCGTGGTGACCTCTGGCCAGCCGAGCCCGACCCTGGGCCACCCGATCGCGATGGCCTATGTGGACGTGGAGTTCACCGAGCCCGGTACACGGCTCGACATCGACGTGCGCGGCAAGGCGCAGCCCTTCGAAGTCGTCCAGCTGCCCTTCTACCGCAGGGAGAGGTGATCCGTCATGGCGATCAGCGTGTTTGATCTGTTCAGTGTGGGGATCGGTCCGTCGTCCTCGCACACGGTGGGGCCGATGCGGGCTGCGCGGCGGTTCGTGGTCGAGGAGCTGACCGCCCCTCTGGAGGCAGGGGAGGGCGGTCCTCTCGCGGAGGTCCGGGTGGACCTCTACGGCTCCCTTGCCGCCACCGGGCAGGGACACGGCACGTTCGACGCCGTGCTGCTGGGCCTGGAGGGCTGGGATGCCGAGGAGATCCTGCCCGAGCAGGTCGAGGAGCGACTGGCGGATATGCGCGCGACCGGGACGGTCCGTGTGGCCGAGCAGCTGGGGCGACGCCGTGACATCGCGCTGCGCACCGAGGATCTGGTGCTGAGGCCCCTGACCTTCCTGCCGCAGCACAGCAACGGAATGGCCATCACAGCCCTCGACGACGACGGCGGCGTCTTGGCCGAGCAGACCTACTTCTCCATCGGGGGAGGGTTCGTGCTCACCGCCGCCGAAGCGGAGGACGCCTCACTGGGTGATGCCGTGGAGTCCACCGAGGCGGAGGTTCCCCACCCCTTCACCACGGCGGCCGAGCTCATGGAGCACTGCCGCAGCACCGGCCGGGTCGTCTCCGAGGTGATGATGGCCAATGAGACCGCCGTCCGCAGTGAAGCGGAGGTGCGTGCCGGGGTGCTGCACATCTGGCAGGTCATGGAGGAGTGCAAGAACTCGGCCCTGCGTCGGACCGGTGTCCTCCCCGGGGGTCTGAAGGTCCGACGTCGTGCGCCCGACTGGCATGCCCAGCTGACGGAGAAGGACCCCGAGCGTTCCCACGCCTATTGGCAGGAGTGGGTGAACCTGGTGGCGTTGGCCGTGAACGAGGAGAACGCCTCCGGCGGGCGAGTGGTCACCGCGCCGACCAACGGGGCGGCAGGGATCATCCCCGCGGTGGGCTTCTATGCCACGCACTACGGACCCGGGGGGAGCTACGCCGCGCGAGATGAGCGCGACGAGATCGTGGTGCGGTACCTGCTCACTGCCTCAGCGATCGGGGTGCTCTACAAGGAGCAGGCCTCGATCTCTGGTGCTGAGGTGGGGTGCCAGGGAGAGGTGGGGTCGGCCTCCTCGATGGCGGCGGCCGGGCTGTGTGAGGTGCTCGGGGGTACTCCGGAGCAGGTGGAGAATGCCGCGGAGATCGCGATGGAGCACAATCTCGGGCTGACCTGTGACCCCATCTCAGGCCTGGTGCAGGTGCCGTGCATCGAGCGCAACGCCATCGCGGCCACGAAGGCCGTCAATGCCGCCCGGATGGCGCTGATGGGGGACGGCTCGCACCGGGTCAGCCTCGACGAGGTCATCGTGACCATGCGCGAGACCGGGGCGGACATGTCCTCCAAGTACAAGGAGACGGCCCAGGGCGGGCTGGCGGTCAACGTCATCGAATGCTGAGGTCTCGGGGCCGATCAGCCCCGTGACCCCTCGGCACGTCGATACCGCTCATAGACCACGCGGCCGCCGAAGACGCGGCTCTCCACCAGCTCCAGGGGTACGGCCTCGTCCACTGGCGGCAGCAGGGGAGTGCCTCCGCCGAGGATGATCGGGTGCCGGAAGATCTGGTACTCCTCCACCAGTCCGAGCTCCACGGCCTGGGCGGCCAGCGTGGGGCCGCCGATCTCCACGTCCTGCTCGGTCGCGGCGAGCACCGCGGGGATCTCCTCGGCCAGGGAGCGCTGCGCCAGCCGGGCGTTCCCCTCTACCTGGTCCAGGCTGCGGCTGAACACGATCTTCGGCAGCGCGGCCCAGACGTCGGCGAACTCCGCACCGAGGGCGTTCTCCCGCATCAGCGGATCCGTCTCCCAGGGGAGCATCGTCTCGTAGAGGCGACGCCCGCACAGGCAGGCTCCGAGCCCGCGCACCGTGTCCAGATGGAAACGGAACAGCTCTTCGTCCGGGGCGCCCCAGCTGAAGTCGCCGGTGCGGTCCGCGGTGAACCCGTCCAGCGAGGTGCTCATCGAGATCAGCAGCATAGCTGTCACTGTAGGCAGGATCGAGTCCCCGCAGGGAGAGCTCGCGGCTGAAGGGCTCGCGAGTTGGTCTGGAGTTTTTGGGGGGGGGGGGGGGGGGGGGGGGGGGGGGG
>NZ_JAUTWR010000005.1:0-241996 GCF_031705515.1 Nesterenkonia sp. CL21 | reverse complement strand
CACCAGCCCAGCCACACCACTGAACTCCCCGCTGACTGACCTGCTCAGCCGAGCACGTCGTCGCGCCGGTCCTCCACGCACGGGTCGGCCCCGGCGGACCTGCGAATCCTCACCGAGGCAGTTGGAGGAGACCAGCCGCATCGCGTCCTCCAGCACCCGCGCCAGCACCATCAGCTCCGTCCTGGCTGCGGCCTCCCCATCACACGAAGGCCGATACCCCGGTGAGTGCCCGCCCCACGATCAGGGAGTTGATCCCGTAGGAGCCCTCATAGGTATAGATGGCCTCGGCGTCCCCCATGAGCTTGGCGACCTCGTAGTCGGTGGTGATGCCGTTCCCGCCCAGGGCCTCCCGCCCGAGGGCCGCGGACGCCCGGGCCAGGCGGGTCGCAGTTGCCTTCGCAGCAGCCGCGTGCACCATCTCCAGCTGTCCCTCCTGCTGGAGTGCGGTGATCTGCGTCATCAGCGCCTGTGTCGCCGTCAGGTTCCCCGAGATCTCGGCGATGGCCTGCTGGATGAGCTGGAATGAGGCCAGCGGGCGGCCGAACTGCTCGCGATCGGTCACATAGGTGCGCACCACGTCGAGCACCGCGTGCTGCAGACCGACCGCCTGCCAGCCGACCCAGGCCCGTGAGCTGCACAGCAGCACGTTGGTGTCCGCGAAGCTTCGGGCGCCGGGCAGCTTGGCCTCAGCCGGAACCCGCAGATCCTCCAGCACGACGTCGGCGTTGGGGATGCCGCGCAACCCCATCTTGTGGCGGATCATCTCCGCGTGGTACCCGGGAGTGTTCGTCTCCACGAGGAAGCACTTGATGGCGTCGTCGGCGACGTCACGGGCCCAGATGAGGGCGATGTCAGCGATGGTGGCCATCCCGATCCAGCGTTTGGTGCCGTTGATGACCCAGGAGTCGCCCTCCCGGCGAGCCGTGGTCGCCAGACCGCCGGCGATGTCCGAGCCGTGGTCCGGCTCGGTGAGACAGAAGGCGCCGAGCGCCTCAAAGCGGGATAGGCGCCCCAGCCAGGCCTCCTTCTGCTCCGCGGAGCCATAGGCGTGGATGAGACCCACGATGAGCTCGTTGTGGATGCCCAGCACTGCGGACATGGAGACGTCGGCCTGGGCGACGGCGGCGTGCGCCAGGCCCTTGAAGAGACGGGACGTGCCGTCGATCTCCAGACCGCCGAGCCCCAGGTCCGCCAGCGACGGCAGCGCCTCGGCCAGGAACCGCTCCTCGTTCCACGCTTCGAGGGAGGGCTTGCGGAGCCTCTCCTGCACGAAGGCCTCGATGTGACGGAGGCGCTCGTCCTCCTCAGCGGACAGGTGGCGCCTGGTCTTCAGCAGGTCGCCCTCGGGGTACTGGACAGCAACGGTCACCGTCACCAGCTCCTTCGCATGGTCGCCGGCTCCTGGAGCCGGCCATGATGAGCCGCGCCGGGGCCGGGATGGGGAGGCGCGCCCCCTCGGGAGGGACGCACCCCGGTCTCGGGTCCCAGGCGGTGCCGGATCTCGGCCTGGCCGCCTCGGGACCCTCAGTATATGGCCTGACCGGTGACGCGCATCACAGGAGGTCAGGTCCTGTCGTAGGCTGGAGCTGTCAGCCCGGCGATCACGTCGGATCCCGTGTCGACTGACGCCGCACGCAGCCAGTGGGAGGTTCTCCAGGACATGACCAGCCACAACGCCTCACTCGACTCCAGCGCCCTGACCAGCGCCGAGCGCGCCGCCGCGTTCCGCCAGGCCCGGGACCGCCTGGTGGCCTGCCAGCAGGACTACGACCGGGCCTGTGAGGAGTTCCGCTGGCCTCGGTTCTCCCACTTCAACTTCGGCCTGGACTGGTTCGACGTCGTCGCCTCCGGGGAGCGAGCCGACCAGGACGCCCTGGTGATCGCCGAGGCCGACGGCACCGTGCTGCGCCGCACCTTCGCCCAGCTGCGCGACGCATCGAACCGAGTGGCGAACTGGCTGACCGCTCAGGGCGTCCGACGCGGCGACCGGATGATCCTCATGCTGGGCAATCAGGTGGAACTCTGGGAGGTCATGCTCGCCGGCATCAAGCTGGGCGCCGTGCTGATCCCCACCACCACGCAGATGGGGCCCGCCGACCTCCAGGACCGGGTCAGCCGCGGACAGGCGCGCTGGGCCGTGGCCGGCCCCGCAGACCTGGCGAAGTTCCAGGAGGTCGACGGCGACCTCACCCTCATCCACGTGCCGGGGGCGGGGGCGCCGCCGGACAGCGGGCGGACTGTGCTGGACTACGAGGACTCCCGGCACGCCTCCGCGACATTCACCCCCGTGCAGCCGACCCCGGCTGACGAGACCCTGCTGCTCTACTTCACCTCCGGGACCACCTCGCTGCCCAAGCTGGTGGAGCACACCCACACCTCCTACCCGGTGGGGCACCTGTCCACGCTGTACTGGATCGGCATGCAGCCGGGAGACGTCCACCTCAACGTCGCCGGACCTGGGTGGGCCAAACACGCCTGGTCCAACTTCTTCACCCCGTGGATCGCCGAGGCCACGATCTTCATCTACAACTACACCCGCTTCGACGCCGCCGAACTGATGGCCCAGATGGACGCCCACCGGGTGAGCAGCTTCTGCGCCCCGCCCACCGTCTGGCGGATGCTCATCCAGGCCGACCTCACCCTGCTGCAGCACCCGCCCCGGGTGACCGTCTCCGCCGGGGAGCCGCTCAACGCCGAGGTGATCGACCAGGTGGAGCGGGCCTGGGGCTGCACCATCCGAGACGGCTTCGGACAGACCGAATCCACGCTGCAGGTGGCCAACACTCCCGGCCAGCCGGTGACGCGCGGCTCGATGGGTCGGCCCCTGCCCGGCTTCGACGTGGTGCTGATCGACCCCCGCACCGGGGAGGAGGCCGAGGAGGGGGAGCTGTGCCTGCGCGCCGAGCAGTCCGGGACGCGCCGGCCCGTGGGACTCATGAAGGGCTACGCGGGAGACCCCGAACGCACGGCGGAGGTCTTCCGCGACGGCCTGTACCACACCGGAGACGTGGTCCAACGGGGTGAGGACGGGGTGCTGACCTACGTGGGCCGCAGCGACGACGTCTTCAAGTCCAGCGACTACCGGATCTCGCCCTTCGAGCTGGAGTCCGTGCTGGTGGAGCACCCCGCTGTGGCGGAGGCCGCCGTCGTGCCCGCCGCGGACGAGCTGCGGCTGGCGGTGCCCAAGGCCTACGTGGTCCTGGCGGCCGGCTGGGACTGGGATGAAGAGACGGCCACCTCGATCCTGGCGTCCTGCCGGGAGAAGCTGCCGCCGTTCAAGCGGATCCGGAGGATCGAGCGCATCGAGCTGCCGAAGACCATCTCCGGGAAGATCCGCCGGGTGGAGCTGCGGGCGCTGGAGGAGAGCCGGGGCGGCGAGCGCGGCACCGAGGAGTTCCGCGACGCCGAGCTGCCGGCGCTCCGGACCTGAGGCGGAGCCGGGTCAGGCCTTGACCATCTGCCAGATCCCGACGGCGGCAACCCCGACGACACCTGCGCCGCCGACCCAGGTGAGCCAGAACAGCGGCATCCCCGGCATAGCCCCGACCATCCCCCAGCACAGCACCGCCGCCGATGCGGCCAGGGCGATCAGCATCCTCTCCCCGAGTCGGTACATGTCCTGCACGTTCTCACTGGTCAACGGCTTCGGGAAGTTGAAGATCCGCGGGTGCCGGGAAAGCAGCGTCATGCCGAGCACGCAGAGCAGCCAGATCAGCACGGGGGCGAGGAACAGCTCCCAGGGTGATCCCATCCTGTTCACCGACCCGTCCATGGCGAAATGCACCGGCACCTGACCGGGCTCCTCCAGGGCACGCCAGCCGATGAGCAGCATCGGAACCGCGCCGACCACCACGCTCGCCCAGCGCAGGGTCCTCCACCCCGAGCCCAACTCATAGTCCGGCTCCGGACGGTCCTGCCATCCGCCATACACCTCCGGCTCCGGCGCCTGCGCCCGGCTCGTCTCAGCGTCCCCCACAGCCAGTCCTCTCTCCTGTCTTGCGCGTGATGTGCGTCCTCATCAGTCGAAGTCCCCGAGCCCGCCGTCGAGCAACCAGTGATGGCGCAGGGTCAGCGCCCGCTCCAGGGCCGCACCCACCGCCGCGACCGTCAGGGTGACGTTCGCCCAGCCGGGCAGGGTCACCGGGGAGATGAACACGCCCCAGGACTCCGGTACGACATCCCAGCGGGACACCACCTCGGCCAGCTGCAGCCCGCCCACTACGAGCCCGACGACCAGGATCACGACGGCGGCCCAGCCCACCGCACGACTGGCCCGGGGGCGCCGACGGTCGAACTCTGCGCGCAGCCCCTCCATGGAGCGGGGGTCCGGCTCCAGCATGCGGGTGGGCCCTCCGTCGTCGGGCACGTAGTGCATGCGCTTCAGACCGTAGAGGCTGGCGGCGAACTCCACCACACCACCCCGCACGGAGAACGCGGCCGGGGAGGCGCCGACGCCTACCTGGCGGCCCTCACGGTACAGCGAGGCCTCGAACTCGGCGGAGAAATGGTCCACATCGACCTGGTAGTCCACCGTCGGCCGCGCCTCGTCAGGCCCACCGGCGGCCCCGTCGGAGACGGGAAGCTCCAGATGGAAGGCCGAGCGGTGCAGCACATGCCACCACTGCATCGGAACGAAGGCACGGCCGTCCCCCGGACGGACCTTCCGCTGCCGACGCCGCTTGCCCCATTCCTTCATGGGCTCCAGCCTGCCAGGCGTCGCGCCGCGCGAGGATCAGCCGGAAGGATGATTCGTCCTCACGGCCCACACAGCAGCAGGCGATGACTACCGGTGCTGCCAGGTAGGCTTCCGCTTGTTCGCGAAGGCGTCCATACCTTCGGACTGGTCCTCCGTGGAGAACAGCGAGTGGAAGATTCGGCGCTCGAACTGCAGCCCACTGGCCAGCGGCATCTCAAAGGCCGCAGCCACCGCCTCCTTGGCCATCTGTGCGGCCGGCTTGGACTTGGAGGCGATCAGCTCGGCCACCGTCTTCGCCTCGGCGTCGAGCTCCCCGTCCGGGACCACCCGCGAGACGAGGCCGATCCGCTCGGCCTCCTCGGCGTCGATGTGGCGGCCGGTGAGCACCATGTCCATGGCCTTGGCCTTGCCCACGGAACGGGTGAGCCGCTGGGAGCCGCCCATCCCCGGGATGACGCCCAGGTTGATCTCCGGCTGGCCGAACTTCGCCCCGGTGCCCGCGATGATGATGTCGGCCATCATCGCCAGCTCACAGCCGCCGCCCAGCGCGTAGCCGGAGACGGCGGCGACGATCGGGGTCCGCACTCGAGCCAGGTCCTCCCAGCGGCGGAACCAGTCCGCCGCGTACATGTCGGCGAAGGACTGCTCGGACATCTCCTTGATGTCCGCCCCGGCGGCGAACGCCTTCTGCGAACCGGAGAGCAGGATCGCACCGATCTGCGGGTCGGCGTCGAAGGCCACGGTCGCAGCGACCACTTCCTCCATGGTCTCTGCGTTGAGCGCGTTCAGCGCGGCGGGCCGGTTCAGCTGGATCCTCCCGACCCGCTTGGCGGAGGAGACCTTGATGGTGGTGTACGTCTGTTCAGTCATGGGGCAGCTCCAGAATCTTGTGGGGCACCGGGGTGAAGAAATGGTCGAGCAGGTCGTCGTCGACGTCGGCCAGCCGGGCGGGGTTCCAGCGCGGGCTGCGGTCCTTGTCCACCAGCTGGGCACGGATCCCCTCCCGGAAGTCATGGGAGCGCAGCATATGCATCCCCACCGTGTACTCCTGGATGAGGGCACCCGCCAGGGAGAGCTCCGCCGCCGTGGTGATGGCACGATGCGCGACCCTCACGGACAGCGGGGAACGCGCCCGCAGCGTGGACGCCGCCTCGGCGGCCTCCGGGATCTCCCCGGCCACACCGTCCAGCCGGGCGAGGATGATGTCCACATCATTGCCGGAGTAGACGTGGTTGATCCACTCGGCCGCGCCCAGGGCGGAGTCTCCCGGCTCCACGGCGAACTCCGGCAGCGCCTCATCCACTGGGCGACTGGTCAGCTCGCGGATCAGCGCTTCGATGGACCCCGAGTCGATCCGGGTGTCCGCCAGTCCGGCGAAGATCGCATCCGCGGCTCCCAGGTGGAGCCCCAGCATCCCCGCGTGCAGGCCGACCTTCCTCCGCGCATGACCCAGCAGGAAGGTACCGCCGACGTCGGGCGAGAACCCGATGGTGGTCTCCGGCATCCCGGCCCGGGTGCGTTCGGTGACGATCCGGTGGGAGCCGTGCGCGGAGATGCCCATGCCCCCGCCGAGCGCCAACCCGTCCATCAGCGCGATGTACGGCTTCGGGTACTGGGAGATCAGCAGGTTCATGCGGTACTCGACCGCCCAGAAGTCCTCGGTGGCGAAATGCGCCTGATAGGCGGGGGTGCCGTCAGGAAGCATCGGGCCGCCGTCGTGGTCCTGATGCTCCACCATGTCCCGGTAGACGCCGACGACGTCTCCGCCCGCGCAGAGCCCCCGCTCCCCCGCGCCCCGGACGAGCACCTGGGCGACGGCGTCGTCGGCGGCCCATTCCTCCAGCTGGATGAGCACGGACTCGCACATCAGCTGCGTCAGCGCGTTCATGGCCTTGGGCCGGTTCAACGTGATGATGCCGAGATGTCCTCGGACCTCGAATGCGACGTCGCCGGTGAAAGTCTCCCTGCCCATCACGCCTCCTTGCCGGTCCGCGGACCCGTCGGTCGATGAGAACCCAGAGCACAGGGAGTGACCTGGGTCTCACCACAATGTACCGGCCCACAGGGACGCGTTCAACGCGCCGACGACGGCACGGACGCGGCGCTGATCAGGAGGTTCCGGAACCCGGTCGGCTCAGTGCGCCACCGGACCCGCCGGCGTCGCGGAGGCCTCGATCTGCCAGGGCCGGACCACCAGCAGGGCCACCGCGGTGGCCGCGGCCATGCCTCCAGCGATGACGATGGCCATCCCTGTCGCGCCTGCGCCGAGCACGCCCACCAGCGGGGCCGTCAGGGCGGCCACGCCGAACTGGACGGCGCCCAGCAGTGCGGCGGCGGTGCCCGCGGCCTCCCCATGACGGGAGAGCGCCAGCGCGGGCGCATTGGGCAGGGCGAGCCCGCAGGCGGCCAGGACCAACCACAGCGGGACGAGCAGGCCAGGCAGACCGCCGACGCCCGTGGCGGCGAGCAGCAGCAGGACCACGCCCGCGGCGGTGCCGGCGACCAGAGCGCCGGTCATCACCTGGGCGGGGGCGAAACGGCGGAGCAGCCGCACGTTGCACTGCGTGGCGATGATCAGGCCCACTGCGCCCAGGCCGAAGACGATCGCGTACTGCTGCTCGTCCAGCCCGTAGACCTGCTGGAAGACGAACGAGGACCCGGAGACGTAGCCGAACAGGGACGACATCGCCAACCCGGCCACGAGGATCAGACCCACGTACGGCCGGTCGCCCAGCAGCCGGCCGCAGTCCCGCAGCGTGCCGAGCGGGCCTCCGCGGCGCCGGTCCTCCGGCGCCAGCGTCTCGGGCAGCAGCATCGCGGCCACCACGGTGATCGCGACGCCGAGGATCGCCAGCACCACGAACACGCCCCGCCAGGACACCAGAGCCAGGACCAGCCCTCCGAGCGTGGGGGCCAGCACCGGGGCCGCACCCATGACCAGCATGAGACGGGAGAGGATCTTCGCGGCCGCCATGCCGACGAACAGATCCCGGACCACGGCCATCGCGACGACGGCGGCCGCGGCCGCCCCGAGGCCCTGCAGGACCCGCATGCCGCCGAGGGCGACCAGGTCCGGGGCGAGCGCGCAGCCGACGGAGGCCACCACGTGGACGGCCACCCCCACCAGCAGCGGACGACGACGGTCCACCGCGTCCGAGAGCGGGCCCACCAGCAGCTGTCCCAGACCCAGGCCGGCGAGCGTACCGGTCAGCGTCAGCTGCACGGCGGCCTCCGTGGTCATCAGGTCGTCGCGGATGGCCGGCAGGGCCGGCAGGTACATGTCCACGGTGAGCGGACCCAGCGCGATGAGCACGCCCAGCACCAGAATGAGCCGCAGCCGCTCCGCCGGGGTCAGCAGCTCCCCGGGCGCCAGCGCGGTCCGCTCCTGACAGTCAGGCACGGCTCAGGCGTTCCAGAGGCCGTAGGAGTCGGCCAGGGACGCGATCTTCTGGGCGCGGGCCAGACGCGGCAGGTAGGAGCCGTCACCGATGGAGGCGCCCTTCTCATGCGCTTCGATCAGTTCGCGGGCCCAGTTGAGCTCATCGTCGGAGGGGCTGAGACCCTTGTTGACCAGGTCCACCTGCCCGCGGTTGAGCGAGAGCTTGCCGGTCATGCCCATCGAGGCGGTCACACCGCAGGCTTCGATGACGGCGGCCTCCTCCGCATCGGGCGGCGTCGGGCCGTCGATGGCGCCCGGTAGTCCGCCCACACGGGAGGCGATGACCAGGCGCGACCGCGCATAGGCCAGCGCCATGGGGTCGGCGGAGACGCCGACGTCCTTGCGGAAGTCATTGGTGCCGAAGGCCAGGCGGAAGGTGCCGGGAGCCGAGGCGATCTGTGTGGCGTTCTCCACGCCGAGGGCCGACTCCACCAGCGCGATCACCGGAGTTCCGGCCCGCAGACGCATGGCCGTGTAGGTGACCTGCTCCGGCCGCTCGGTCTCGGCAAGCATGACCCCGCGCAGCCCCTCGGCCTTGGAGAGCGCGGCGACGTCGTCCTCCCAGTGCGGAGACGAGGTGGGGCTGATGCGGACCCAGGCGGTCATCCCGCCGTTGAGCGCCTCCAGCACGGCGGCCCGGGCGGCGACCTTGCCGTCATCGGGCACCGAGGCCTCCAGGTCGAAGATCACCGAGTCCGCCTCGCTGGCGAGGCCGGGGGCGAAGTCCTCCTGCTTGGCCGCATTGATCAGCAGCCAGGAGCGGGAGAGCTTGGCAGGCAGAGCGGCGGCGCGTCGGTTGCGAATCGGCATGGGCCCAGCCTATCGTCCCGCCGCCTGGTGGGCCGGGCTGACGCACCCGCCTCCCGCATGCTGAGAAGCACCGATGGGGGCACCCCCGGCGCTCCCGGGCCCCCACCGACGCCGCCCATGCTTGCCGCGATCGATGGTCGCTGTCCGCGGCGATCGACGACGGTTCGGCGGAACGTGGCGGGGATTGACACCGGCCGCCGTGCAGAGGAACATAGTGATGGGCCACGGTTCAACTTTGAACCGTCATGGAGACATCCCCCTCGTCTCCGGCCCGACAGAAAATCGATGTCCGAGTTTCCGTTCCCTCGGGCATCGTGTTCTGCCCCGCGAGAAGATCTGCTGGCCGGGTGCGCATCATCCCACCCCTGACAGCCGCCCGGTCCCTTCTCGCCCAGCGGGCGGGAGGCACCCCCGTTCTGGCCTCCCGCCCGCTCCCTCCACCTCGTGACACCTGCGGAGCTCCGCCGAATTCGCTGAACCGCGGAAGGGCTCGTATTCTGGCTCCCATGACTCTCCGCCGTTCCCTGCGCCTGTGCGGCGCGGCCGCAGCTGCTGCGCTGCTGCTGGCCGGCTGCGGCGGCGACGACGAGGACGCTCCCACGGAGCCGGACCAGGCCATCCCAGCACCCGAACATGAGGCCGATGACACGGTCCGCCTGCCCCTCGGGCTGGTGAGCCCCCAGGGCCACAGCGTCAACGCCCCGATCGACGAGGAGGGCGTGGTCCGGATCCGGGAGGACGTCGGGAGCGTGCAGCAGACCGAGGTCTACCGGACCGACACCTTCGGCTGCGAAGACACCGTGTCCGTGATCGCCTCCGTACCGATGGTCACCGAGGACCCGGCACGCAGCGCCGTGGAGTTCCTGCTGCAGGACCAGCACTACCACCACGGGGACCCCGCCTACCTGAATCCGCTGGCCATCTCCGAGGGACTGGAGCTCGACTCCGTGACCGTCGACGACGACGTCGTCACCGTGGATCTCACTGGGGAGCCCACGGTGCGCGGCGCCTGCGAGTCCTGGCAGATCCACTCCCAGCTGGAGGCCACCGCCCGCGCCGCCACCGGCGCCGAGGAGGCCGAGATCCTGCTCGACGGGGAGCCGTTCGCCCACGTGCTGGGCATCGAGGTGACGGAGGGTCCGCTGACCCTGCAGCGCGTCACCGACATCATCCGCTGACCCTGCCCGGAACGCCGACGTCGTCAGCCCACCAGGCGCCCTCAGTCCAGAAGCAGTCCGGGCTGCTCGAGGACCGCACCGACGTCGCTGATGAACCGTCCGGCGTGGTCGCCGTCGATGAGGCGGTGGTCGAAGGACCCGCCGATGGTCATCACGTCCCGGGGGACGATCTGCTCACCCACCACCCAGGGCTTGCGCCGCACGGCGCCGAGCAGGACGATCGAGGCCTGGCCCGGAGGCAGGATCGGGGTGCCGCCGTCCAGGCCCAGCGGGCCGACGTTGGTGATAGAGATCGTGCCGCCCTGCATGTCCGCCGGGGCAGTCTTCCCATCCCGGGCGTCCACCGTCAGCTGAGTGATGGCGGCCGCGAGGCCACGGGTGCTGTAGGTCTGCGCATCATGGATCACCGGCACCATCAGGCCCCGCGGGGTGGCCGCAGCGATCCCCAGATTCACATAGTTCTTCACCGAGTAGTGGCTGTCATGCCAGGTGGCGTTGACCTGCGGGTTGCGGCGGGCGGCCCAGATGATCGCCTTGGCCGCGAAGAGCAGCGGAGACACGCTCAGTCCCTCGTAGGAGGGGTCCTGCTTCAGCGCGGTCCGCAGCTCCATGGTGCGCGTGACGTCGATCTCCTTGAACACGCTGACATGCGGCACCTCGGAGGCGGAGGCGCTCACATTCGTCGCCGTCGCCTTCCGGATGCCGCGCACCGGAACCTTCTCCTCCCGGGGGCCCTCGCGGAGCAGGCCGGTGAACGGCGGCTCGGCCGGGGTCGCTGTCGCCGGGGCCTTCTCCCCGTTCTTCTGACGAGCGCGGCGCTCGACGTCGTCGCGGGTGATCTTGCCGTTGCCGCCGGAGCCGACCAGCTCCCAGACCGCCACACCCAGACGCTTGGCCAGCGCCCGGACCGGCGGGCTCGCCTTCGCCACGAGATCGCCGATGTCCGAGGCGCCCGCAGCGGGAGCCGGGACGACGTCGCCGGGGCGCCCGCCTGAAGGGTCCAGGTCCGGGAGTCCCAGATCCGAGACGTCCACCAGGTCAGGGGTGGTGTGCCCGCTGCGCGGACGGCGCCGGGCCGAGTCCGCCTTGGGCCCGGAGCCGATCAGCGAGTCCCCGCTCTGCGAAGAGGACGCTGGGGTGGAGGTCGACGTCGCCTGTGCCGCAGAGCTCGTCGTCCCGGCAGAGCTCGTCGTCCCGGCAGACTCCTCGTCGACGGGGGCGGGGGCGGCCGCCGGTTCCGCCGACTGAGCCGCTGACGGCTCGGTCTCGGGGCTCGGGGAGCCCTCCACAGCGATGCGGATCAGCGGACTGCCGACCTCGATCGTCTCGCCCTCGTCCGCGACGAGCTCCTGGACCTGGCCGGCGTACGGGATGGGGAGCTCCACCAGCGATTTGGCGGTCTCGATCTCGACGACGATGTCGTTGACCTCGACCGTGTCCCCGACCCCCACACGCCAGGAGACGATCTCCGCCTCGGTGAGCCCCTCGCCGACGTCAGGCAGGTTGAAGGTGTCGACCATGCTCAGTCTCTCTCCGTTCGTTGTCGACGCCGGGATCAGCGGCGGGGATGGCTGAAGCTGCGGTCCACGGCCTCCAGCATGCGATCGATGTCCGGCAGGTAGCGGTGCTCCTGCTGCGACGGCGGGTACGGCATGTGGAAGCCGCCCACCCGAAGCACCGGGGCGACGAGTCGGTGGTGGGCCCGCTCGCTCACTCGGGCGGCGATCTCCGCGCCGAAGCCGCCGAAGGTGGGGGCCTCGTGGGCGACGATGAGCCGCTGCGTCTTCGCCGCCGATCGAGCGATGGTCTCGTCGTCGAGCGGGCTGATCGAGCGGACGTCGACGACCTCGATGCTGCGTCCGTCCTGGGCCGCCGCCTCCGCGGCCGCGAGAGCCACCGGCACAAGGGGCCCGTAGCAGGCGATCGTGGCGTCGGTGCCTTCGCGCACCACCTGGGCGGTGAAGGCGTCCTGGGCGGGGGTGGAGAAGTCCACCATGCCCTTGAGCCAGTATCGGCGCTTGGGCTCCAGGATGATGACCGGGTCCTCGCAGCGCACCGCCTGACGCGTCATCCAGTAGGCGTCATGCGCGTTCGACGGCGTGATGATGCGCAGACCCGCTGTGTGCGCGAAGAGCGCCTCCGGAGACTCGGAGTGATGCTCGATCGAGCCGATGGAGCCGCCGTAGGGCAGCCGGATCGTCACCGGCAGGTGCACCTTCCCCGCGGTGCGGGAGCTGATCTTGGCCAGCTGGGTGGTGATCTGGTTGAACGCCGGGAAGACGAAGCCGTCGAACTGGATCTCGGCGACCGGACGGTGCCCGCGCATCGCCAGACCGATGGAGGTGCCGACGATTCCTGACTCCGCCAGCGGAGAGTCGATGACCCGCCGGGGGCCGAACTCCTTCTGCAGCCCGTCGGTGACGCGGAAGACGCCGCCCAGGGCGCCGATGTCCTCCCCGATGAGCAGGGTGCGCGGGTCAGCGGCGAGCTCATCGTGCAGCGCCGCGGTGATCGCCTTGGCGAGGACGAGTTCCCGCGGAGGTGCGGGCGTCTCGACGCCGTCGTCGTGTCCGACCGCCTCCTGGGCGCTGCGTGCCGAAGAGGCCGTGGAGACGACGTCCGGTGAGGACGGTGTGGGGGCCGCGGGGCGCGTCCCGCGTGCACCTCGGCGGGAGCTGCGTGCCGAGGGCGCGTGGGACTCCGCCCGGCGTGCCTGGCCATGGTTCATCAGTGTCATCGGGCACCAGCCTCTCCGCCGGCCAGGGCGTCGTCATCGACGAAGCCGGCCTCGTACTCCTTCAACCACGCCTTGTCCGTCTCGACCTGCCGGTGCGGCTCGGCGTAGACGGCGTCCATGGCCTCCTCGAGCGGCAGCGGATCGATCTCCTGGACGGCCCGGCGTAGCTCGGCCGCGACCTCGGCGGCCTCCTGGTCCACCTCGGAGAAGTAGATGTCATCGGCGAGGTCCTCGGCCTCGAGCCAGCGACGGTACCGGTCCAGCGGGTCCTTGGCGCGCCAGGCCTCCACCTCGTCCGCGCTGCGGTACTTGGTGGGGTCGTCGGCCGTGGTGTGGGCGCCCATCCGGTAGGTGACCGATTCGATGAGCTTCGGTCCGCCGGCGCGCACCTGTCCCGCCATGTGGGCGGCCACCGCATAGCTGGCGAGCACATCGTTGCCGTCCACCTGGACCCCCTCGAAGCCGTACCCGGCGGCGCGAGCGGCCAGCGGGCTCCGAGACTGCGTGGAGGAGGGCACGGAGATCGCCCAATGGTTGTTCTGGATGAAATAGAGCACCGGCAGCTCGTAGGAGCTCGCGAAGACCATGGACTCGTGGACGTCTCCCTGGCTGCTGGCACCATCGCCGAGGCAGGCCAGGACGATCTCGTCCTCCGCCCGCCCGTCGGCGAGGTCACCCGCTTCGAGCTCCCGCTGGATGCCCATCGCCCACCCGGCGGCGTGGAGGGTCTGGGCGCCGAGCACCACCATGTAGACGTTCATGGCGTGCTCACGGGGGTCCCAGCCGCTGTGCGCGGTGGCGCGGAAGAGCTGGATGATCTGGTCCGGGCGGATGCCGCGGTGGAGGGCCATGACGTGTTCCCGGTAGGTCGGGAAGATCATGTCCGTGGGCTTCAGCGCTGAGACGGTTCCGGCCTGGGCGGCCTCCTGTCCGAGGGCAGGCACCCAGAGGGCGAGCTGGCCCTGGCGCTGGAGCGAGGTCGCCTCAGCGTCCATGCGCCGCTCCGTGGCCATGAGTCGATACAGGTCGCGCAGATCCTGCTCTCCGAGCGCGGCGATGTACTCGCTGTACACGTCATGCTCGGTGTAGGTTCCGTCGGGCGCGAGCAGCTGGATGGGCTGCACGGCGTGCTCCTCTCCGGTGGCATCAAGGGTGGGCCACCGTTCATTCTGTCAGCTGCGGTCAGCTCGTCCGTGTGTAGGTCTTACACAACTGGATCAGCCGATCGTTGGCTTCGGTTTCGCCGATGCTGACTCGTACACCGTCGCCGTCGAAGGCCCGCACGGCGAGGGCCTGGAGCCCGGCCTCGTGGGCGAAGTCACCTGCGTGGTCCCGCAACGGCAGCCATATGAAGTTGCCCTGCGCGTCCGGCACGTTCCACCCCGCGTCGATGAGGGCGTCCCGGACTCTCTGTCGTTCTTGTACAAGATTCTGCACCCTGGAGTTCACCTCGTCCAGAGCTTCCAGCGATGCGATCGCTGCGACCTCACCCAGCGTGGAGACGCCGAACGGGACCGCGACCTTGCGCAGGTGCTGGGTCACCTCCGGTGAGGCGATGGAGTAGCCGACCCGCAGGGCCGCGAGACCGTGTGCTTTGGAGAAGGTCCGCAGCACCACGACCTGCGGGTGCTCGCGGTACAGCGCGAGCGTGTCCACGGGGTCCTCGATGCGCACGAACTCCAGGTAGGCCTCGTCGATGACGACGACGACGTCGCGGGGGACCTTCCCCAGGAAGTCCACGACCTCCTGATGCCGCAGCGCGGGCCCGGTCGGGTTGTTGGGTGTGCACAGCAGGATGACCCGGGTCCGGTCCGTGACCGCGGCGGCCATCGCCTCGAGATCGTGGCGACCGTCCTGCGTGACGGGCACCGGGACATCCTGGGCGCCTGCAGTGCGGACCACAATGGGGTAGGCCTCGAAGGAGCGCCAGGCGTAGATCACCTCGTCAGGAACGCCGTCGGGCCCTGTGCCGGCGAAGGCGCTGATCACCTGGGTCAGGGCGCCGAGGCTGCCCGTTCCGGTGACGATGTCCTCCACCGGCACGTCGAGGGTCTCGGCGAGCGCGGCACGCAGCTGCTCCGCACCGGGGTTCGGGTAGCGGTGGACGGTGTCCACCGAGGCGATGGCCCGTTCCACGGAGGGGACCGGGCCCAGCGGATTCTCGTTGGAGGAGAGCTTGTAGGGGGTGAGCCCCTCGGCGGGGCGAGGCGGCTTGCCTGCGGCATAGGTGGGCAGCAGGGACAGGGCAGGGCGCGGGGTGACCGTGCCCGCGACGCTGCGGGTCAGCCGGTCAGCCGTCCGGGCGGTGTCGTGGTCTGTGGTGCTCATGGGTCGCATGATCCTCTCAGGGTTCTCTCATCTCTGACATGAGATGATCGTCCTCGTGAGAATCCTACTGGCGATCGTGCTCAACGCCTGCGCCCTGGGCGCGGCGGCTCTGCTCCTCCCTGGGATCGGCGTCGAAGGCGCCGGTGACGACATCGGGATGGTCCTGCTGGCCTATCTCTTCGTCGGGGCTGTCTTCGGGGTCATCAACGCCGTGATCAAACCGGTCCTCTCCCTCCTGGCCCTGCCGATCACCTGCCTGACGCTGGGCCTGTTCGCCGTGGTGATCAATGCCGCGATGCTCATGCTCACCGGCTGGGTCACCTCCTTCTTCCCCGTACAGTTCGTCGTCGGGTCGTTCTTCTGGGATGCGATCCTCGGGGCCATCATCGTCTCCCTGGTCTCCGCGATCCTAGGCCGGTTCCTGGTGGATCCGGCGGCACGCGCGGCCTGATCACCGGGCCGCCGGGATGGGGGCTCACCGCTCCGGCGGGCCGATGACGGCCGGGGTGAGCGGCTGCGGTACGGACGGTTCGCCGTCGTCGGCGCCCGGCGCCGGACCGGACCGTGGGGTGGTCGGGATGATCACGCCGGGGGTGAGCGGCTGCGCGCGGTCACGGTGGCCGCGGACCGGTTCCTGGGGATTCGCGGCGGCTTCCGCCTGGCTCCGCACCGCCGAGGCGTCGGATCCGACGGCGCCGCCGAGCGACTCCTCCCCGATAGCACCTCCGGGCTCCCCAGCCAGGCCCTGACCGTCCTCCTCACCGGCAGATCCCAGTGCGCCGGCGTCGAGGGTGCCGGAGTCGAGGGTGCCGGCGCCCCGTGTCCTCTCGGAGGGAGAAGGTGGTGCGGTGTCCTCGAGGTCCGGCGTTCCTGGCGTCTCGGGATCCTCCACCGGTGTCACCGGGCCGAACGCGTCTCCGATCCCCAAGACGTCCAACCGCTCGATGGACTCCCAGACGCCGGTCGTCAGTCCCGTGGCTTCCCAGAACTCCGGGTCGAACAGGTCCGGGTCCTGGCTGTCCGGGTTCTCCTCCCATCCCGTCCGGAAGACGTGCGTCTCCGCCTGGCCCTGGTACAGCGTGGAGAAGTCTCGCAGCAGCGCATCCCCGCCCTCACCGAGGTGCTCCTCCGGGTTGGTCTCTAGCTCCTCGACGATGTCGAGGTAATGCTGGTAGCTGTGGGCATCGCCGAACAGCGAGGGGTCCTCGGGCCGGGCGTCCTCGTTGTGATGGGCGACCTCGATGACCTGTCGGTTCACCCCGGTTCCTTGGTGCTCGCCGAGGAGGTGCGGCACAGGATCACGACGGTTCTGGATATGCGTGGTCGAGGTCTGCGTCCCTGGCGGGAAGCCGCCGTGTCGGCCCGGGGCTCCGATGCTCGTCGCGGCGACCAGGTCATACTTCTCCCCCAGCCTGCCGTTCCGGACCAGATTGGTCACCGCGATCCCGCCGAGACTGTAGCCGGACAGAGCGATCTGGTCTCCTTCCTGCGCCCCCAGGCTCTCCAATGCCTCATCGACCACATCGGCGAGCTGCTCGGCGTCGTTGAACGCCGAGTCGACCAGACCCAGGTACCCCCTGCCGTCCTGCCGGTTGAGGTCGGTGATGTCCATATCCAGTCCCGGCAGATGCACCATGTACGTGGTCTCGCCCGAATCTCCGGCGACGGTCGTCACCGCGAGGTCCCCCTCCTCCGAAACCTGGCCCATCTGCTGGTACCACGAGTGCAGCGTTCCGTCGCCGTGGTGGAAGGACGTTCCCGTCTGATCACCCAGCCTCAAATCATGTCTCGCCATCTCATACGCGGCCAGCGCGTTCTCCTCCTGGAGCTTCGCGATCGCCAGGAACCCGAACCCGGCACCGTCCTCGAACCGATCGCGCCCGCTGGGCCTGCCGCCCCCGAGACCTGATCGCCCACGCGTGAAGTACGCCGCCACCAGCCGAAGCGCCTCCTGCCCGCCGAGCACACCGAGGCTGCGGGCCCAGTCGCCGGCCAGCCTCCCATCCCCCTGACCGGCCTGATCGATGACGTAGGAGGTCTCCGAGATGAGCTCGCTGATCTGCAGCCATCGGCGGATCATCGACTCGCCCTCGCGGTACTTGTCGTGGGAGTACTCGATCGCCGACACACACTTCTCCACCAGACCGCTGATCCAGATGATCCGCATGCTGAGACTCGCACTCCGGGCCACCAGCAGCGGCGCCCGCCAGTGGGGGATCTGAGGACGTGGCACCAGCAGCAGCGTGTTGTTCGCGGCGACGTCGTCCAGCTGCCTCCCCGCGAGCTCCTGAGCCGCCCCGACGTGGGACGAGGCCGCGAGGAGCGTCTCCCAGGCGACGTCGATCGTCGTGTCCCCGCCAGAGACCCTGACGGTGAACGGACCGTGATCGGCGGTGTGCGGGCGCACGGGCACCGGCACGGGGAACTGAGGGGCAGGAGGATCCATGGTCATCTCCTGACAGTGTGTCGTCGACGGGGTGGTGGATGGGGTGGTTGATGGAGTGGCCGTCAGGTGGCGTTCTGCTCGACAGGCGGTCGCAGGACCTCTGCGATCACGTCGCCGAGCCCAGGCGGAACTCCCCCGTAGTCGTCGAGGAAGCTCCCCAGGGACATGACGTCGTCCACTGCCGCGCGCGCTCGTCGCAGCAGGACCTCGCCGGAGATCCCCACGATGTCCAGCCCGGCCACCGCGTCGAGGATCGCGGCCAGATGGCGCGCGACCTGCGCTCCCTCCCGCATGACCCCCGCGAGGATCGACGCCTCGGACGCCAAGTCCTCAGCTTCCTCGCTGACCCCCGCGCTGTCGGCCATCAGCAGGTCGATCAACCCGCGGAAGGCGTCTCCGGCCAACGATTCCCACCGCACCGCGTCCTGGGCGAGGACGAGCTGCGTCCGCTGCTGAGGGCCCAGACCCGCTGCGCGCCGGTACCGGGCGGCCATCTCGTCATAGACCGTGGCGACCTGGTCCAAGTGGGCAGCTGCGGCACTGTACACGGGAACTCCTCGGGGCTCGGCCGCTCGACGGCGGCTGACTGAACAGGGACGACGCCGTCGACGCTAGGCGGCGCACCGCTCACTGCGCCGCCCGGGGCGGCGGTCTGTGGATAGCCCGGGCATGTCGCCGCCGTCGTCCGGCCCCTGTGGAGGAGCCCGCCTGTGACGGGCCTGCACCTGCGCCCCTCGGCCGTGGAAGAATGTCGGGCATGGCCAACTCTGTCTCCTCCCCTGCCGTGTCCACGCCGTCCTCCGCCGACCAGGACCGCGTCAGCCTCGCCGCCGCCGAGCCGCAGATCGCCCTGGGTGCGCTGGACGGTCGGTACCGCCCCGCCGTCGCGCCGCTGATCGACCACCTCTCCGAGGCCGCGTTGAACCGCAACCGCATCCACGTGGAGGTCGAATGGTTCATCCACCTCTGCACCGAGCAGGCGCTGCCGGGCCTGCCCATCCTGACGGAGGAACAGATCGCCGGGCTCCGCGGCATCGTGACCGGATTCGGGCCGGACCAGGTCGCCGAGCTGGCCGCCATCGAGGCCGAGACGGTCCATGACGTGAAGGCGGTGGAGTACTTCATCGCCCGTCGCCTCGACGGACTCGGACTCGGTGAGCTGACCCCGCTGGTGCATTTCGCCTGCACCAGTGAGGACATCAACAACCTCAGCTACGCGGTGGGCATCCGTGACGCCGTCGAGCAGGTGTGGCTTCCTGCGGCCCGCACGGCGCTGGACGGTCTGGGCGCCCTGGCCGCAGAGGCCGCCGAGGTGCCGATGCTCTCCCGTACCCACGGCCAGCCAGCGACTCCCAGCACCCTCGGCAAGGAGATCGCCGTCTTCGTCCACCGCCTGACCCGCCAGGTGCGTCGTGTCGAAGCTCAGGAGTACCTGGGGAAGATCAACGGCGCCACGGGCACCTACGCCGCCCACCTGGCGGCCGCACCGGAGCTGGACTGGCCGGCGCTGGCACAGCGGTTCGTGGAGAAGCTCGGACTGACGTTCAACCCGCTGACCACCCAGATCGAGTCTCATGACTGGCAGGCGGAGCTCTACGCGGACATCGCCCGCTTCAATCGGATCCTGCACGGGCTGTGCGTAGACATCTGGTCCTACATCTCCATCGGCTTCTTCCGTCAGATCCCCGTGGCCGGGGCCACCGGGTCTTCGACGATGCCGCACAAGGTCAACCCGATCCGCTTCGAGAACGCCGAGGCCAATCTGGAGATCTCCAACGCCCTGCTCGACTCCCTCGGCTCCACGCTCGTGGAGTCCCGATGGCAGCGCGACCTCACCGACTCCTCGGGCCAGCGCAACATCGGCACCGGCATCGGCCACTCGGTGCTGGCGCTGAGCAACGTCACCAAGGGCCTGAAGCAGCTCGACGTCGCCGCCGAGGTCATCGCCGCCGACCTGGACGCCAACTGGGAGGTCCTGGGAGAGGCGATCCAGACCGTCATGCGCGCAGAAGCCATCGCGGGCACCTCCGGCATGGAGAACCCCTACGAACGGCTCAAGGAGCTGACCCGCGGCCGCCGCGTGGACGCCGAGAAGCTCCAGGAGTTCGTCGCCGGACTCGGGCTGAGCCCCGCCGCCGAGGACCGGCTGAAGAGCCTCACCCCGGCCCGGTACACCGGCCTCGCGACGCGGCTGGCCCGGGAGTTCGCCGGCACCGAGTGACCGGCACCGAGCGAGCAGCGCAGACACGGTGAAGGGGGCCGCTTCGGCGGCCCCCTTCGTCGTTCACGGCCGCATCGGCCGCGCAGCCTGTCAGCGCCTCAGACTGTCAGCGTCTCAGACTGTCAGCGCCTCAGACTGTCAGCGCCTCATCGTGTCACCTTGCGCGGGAACACGACCGCGGTGAGCCACACCGCGAGGATCACGAAGCCGAGGCACCAGAGCGGGCCGGCCCACCAGGTCGAGGGAACCTCCGTCCCGGTGATCAGGGCGCGGGCGGCATCGATGATGGGTGTCATCGGCTGGTGCTGCGCGAAGCCCTGCAGCCATCCGGGCATCGTCTCCACCGGAGCGAAGCCGCTGGAGACATAGGGCAGGAACAGCAGGATGAACCCGTAGCCGTTCGCCGACTCCGCCGAACCGGAGACCAGTCCGAGCAGGGCGAAGACGCAGGTGATGGCCAGGATCCACAGGGCGATGAGCCCCACTGCTCCCAGCAGCTGGGGCAGGCCCGCATCCGTGCGGAAGCCGACGGCGAAGGCCACCCCGAGTACCACGGCTGTGGCCAGCAGGTTGCGCACCATGGAGGCCACCGTGTGGCCCAGCAGCACCGTGACCGCCGGGAAGGGCATGGTCCGCAGCCGGTCCATGAAGCCGGTGGTGACGTCGTTGCTGACGACGACGGCGGTGTGGGAGGCGCCGAATCCGGCGGCGGTCAGCGCGATGGCCGGCAGCACGAAGGCCAGGTAGTCGGCCCGGCTGCCGTCCCCGATCGCCATGGCCTCCCCCATGACGAAGGTGAAGATCAGCATGAGCATGACCGGCAGCAGCACGGCCATCAGCACGGACTCCACGTCCCGGAAGGAATGACGGAGACTGCGCAGAGAGAACTGCGCCAGGCCTGTCAGCAGCCCGGCTCCGGGCGCCCCAGGGGGAACCCGAGTCGGTGTCTGCGGCATCTCGGCGCCCTCGGCGCCCTGGTGTTGACGGGCGGGCCGGACGGCGGCGAGCTCGTCGGTGCTCGTACTGGTCATGACAGGGCCTCCTCGGTGATCTGATCGGTGGGCGGGGCGCCGGTGAGCTGGAGGAAGACCTCGTCCAGGCTGGGGCGACGCACCGTGACACGCATGCCCGGTCGGGACTCAGCGATGCCGTGCAGCACCCGCGCGACGTCGTCGACCTCTCCCCCGGTGGGGATCTCCTCACAGACGTGCCCGGCGTCGTCGCGCAGTTCGATGGTGGAGCCGCCCACCTGCGCCTTGAGCTCCTCGGCAGTGCCCCTGGCGATGATCCGACCGCCGTGGAGCACCAGGACCTGATCGGCCAGGACGTCGGCCTCCTCGAGGTACTGGGTGGTCAGGAACACGGAGGTGCCCTGGTCGGCGAGGGCCTGGATCTCATCCCAGAGCGCCTGGCGGCTCCGTGTGTCGAGCCCGGTGGTGGGCTCGTCCAGGAACAGCAGCCGCGGCTCGGGGATCAGCCCGACGGCGATGTCCAGCTTTCTGCGCATGCCTCCCGAGTACGTGCCGGCCCGGCGGCGGGCGTGCTCGGTGAGGCCGAACCTCGCCAGCAGCGCCTCGGACCGCTCGCGGGCTCGGGACCGGGACAGTCCGAACAGGCGGCCCATGAGCTGCATGTTCTCCTCCCCGGAGAGGGACTCGTCGACCGCGGCATGCTGACCGGTCAGGGAGATCAGCCGCTGCAGTTGCCGCCGATCGGTCCAGGGGTCCAGTCCGAGCACCCGCACCTCGCCTGAGTCCCGGGGGATCAGGGTGGACAGGATCGAGACGAACGTGGTCTTGCCGGCGCCGTTGGGACCCAGCAGGGCGTGGACGCCCGGGGGCAGTGACAGGGTGAGGTCGTCCAGGACTCGATGGCGTCCGTGGCTCTTCCTCAGCCCGGTGACATGGATGAGCGGAGGGGCGTCCTCCGGCGCGGCCGCGCCGCGACTGTCTGTGTACGTCATACATAGAGTATGACATACACAGTGTAGTTCGTACACAGTCAATGTCAGGTGGTACTCGTCCAGGTGAGAGAATGCACGTCATGGTCGACACCACTGAGACAGGCCTCCCCCGCGCGGTCGCCGTCGCCTGGGGCATGCAGGAGACGCCGCAGCGCGGCCCGAGCCGCGGCCTGAGCCATGAGCGGATCGTGGCCGCTGCGGTCCGCATCGCCGACGAGGAGGGCCTGGCCGCGGTCACGATGCAGGCCGTGGCGAAGTCCTTGGGATTCACCACGATGTCGCTGTACCGCTATGTCTCCGGCAAGGAGGAGATGCTGCAGCTCATGGGTGATGCGGCCGCGCGGCTCTCTGAGAAGGTCACGCTCGATCCCGACTGGCGCCAGGCGCTCCGACAGTGGGCCGCGCTGATCCGGGAGGTCTGGCGGGCCCACCCCTGGCTCCGCGAGATTCCCCGGGGACAGGTCTCGGTGCTGATGCCCAACCAGATGCGCCTCGCCGACCTCGGGCTCCAGGCTCTGGAGTCCCTGCCCCTGACCAGGGACGACAAGATCGGCATCATTCTCGTGGTCTCCCAGCACGTGGCCTCGATGACCGAGCTGGAGCTCGCCCTGGCGCAGGAGGGCCAGCTGACCGTCACCGAGGAGGGCGCCGCGATGCTCAAGGAGGTCATCACCGAAGAGCGCTACCCCCACGTGGCTCCGCTCTATCAGGCCGGCGACTACTCGCCGGGGTCCACCGCCTCACCCCCAGCCACTGACGAACCACCGGTGGAGAACGTCGAGGCGGAGTACGACCTCGGTCTGGACCTGATCATCGCGGGCCTGGAGTCCCGCGCCGGCGGCGCTGCGGAGACGGCGACTCGACACTGACGAGCGCGGGTCACGCCACCGCCAGGACCACAGCTCCCAGGCTCGGCATCCCGAGGACCAGATGGGCCCGCTGCCACAGACCGGCATCCCCTGCGTCCTGCTCCCATCGCTCCCCGAATCCCACGGCCAACCACCCCGTGGCCAGGCCCGCGACGACGGCGGCGACCCGCACCGCCGTGTCCAGGCCAGGGACCACGACCACCCCGATCATCACGACCGGAAGCCCGAGGAACACCACGGAGCCCGCCTGGTCATGCCGCCGGTGCCGCCGGGACAGCACCTCGGGGTCGCCCGCGGGACTGCCCGGCGGATATCCCCGCATGGGGTCCATGCGGAACAGCCCAGAGGCCACCACGGCGAGGCCCAGGACCGCGACGCCGCCTGCCCAGATCAGGCCTGCCCAGGGGACGTCTGACCCAGAGACGCCGCTGAAGGCCTGTCGGATGAGCACGGAGGCCCCGAGGATGAGCGCGCTGCCGAGCTGGAGGAAGTTGGCAGTCTGGACCCAGCCGCGAGAGCTCAGGGCGAGGGCGCTGACGGGTTGGCGGCGAGGATCGTAGCCGGGCCGTGTGGCCCCGTCGATCAGGAAGACCGCGATGAACAGGACAGCGCCGAACAGCGGCGCTCCCAGCAACAGACTCGACATGCTCACAGCACCCTCTCCGACGGGCCGAGCTACGGATGCCTCAGCTTAGGGGGCGGATCCCTTGCGAGGCACGTGCCGATGGTCACGAACGTCGTGACGCGCGGAATCTCGAACCCCGGGCGAGCGGCCCTTCCCCTCGCGTGCGAACCGGAGCACGATGACAGGCACAGGCCCCTCCGCGGCCGGCGGGAACCCGACCGAGTCTCTCGGCATCCGCCGTCGCGGTACGGACCCACACCACCTGTGACTCGAGGCCCGAGCGGCCCCGACCCTGCGAGGAAGGCTCCATCATGGCTGTCGCGCTGACCCCCTACCTGCAGCTCCCCGGCACCGCCCGCGAGGCGCTCGAGACCTACCATGCCGTGTTCGGCGGAGAGCTGGGCATGCTCACCTACGGCGAAGGCATGGGGGTCGACGACCAGAACAAGGACAGCATCATGCACGGTTCGCTCTTCGTGGACCGCGGCCTGCACGTGATGGCCTCCGACCTGCCGCCCGGGATGGAGAGCAACGGGCTGGGCACCATCGCGCTCAGCGTCAACGAGCCCGACGCCTCGGAGAACACGAAGCTCGAACGCTGGTGGAACGACCTGAGCGAGCACTCCGAGGTCCTCATGCCGCTGGAACGCGCACCCTGGGGTGACCGGTTCGGCATGCTGAAGGACCGGTTCGGGGTCACCTGGATGTTCAACACCGCCGAGACCGCCTCGCAAGGCTGATCAGCCCCAGACCGGCCTCTGCTACCCTCATGCCCATGGGTTCCTTCAACGCCATCTACATCATCGCCGTGGCCCGTCCCCGCACGGGCTCAGCGGCGATGAGCAGCTGAACCTCGAGGCGTGGTCGCGGCACGTCCGCGCTCGGCGCTGATCTAGGCGTCCCTCGAGCTCCGTCTCTTCCCGTAGTCCACCGCTGGCCTCTGCCTGCCTGCGCGCCCGCGCGCCGTCGGCAGCCCTGCCCTGGTGACCCGGACGAGTCCCTGATGCTCTCCCGCCGCCGCAGCTGACCACCACGCTGCGCGGCGCCTCGTGCTGCCCAGCGTGATCCCTGCGCGATCTGGAGATCACTGTGCACACCTATGCCCACAGCCGTCACGAACACGGCCAGAACTTCCTCATCGACCCCCGCGCCATCCGGACCGTGGTGGCGCTCGTCGCCCGCACCGAGGGCCCGATCCTGGAGATCGGCCCCGGAGACGGCGCCCTGACCCTGCCGTTGCAGACGCTGAGACGCCCCCTCACCGCAGTGGAGATCGACACCCGCGCGGCCCGGCGTCTGGACCAGCGCACTGGCCGCCGCACCCGGGTGGTCGAAGGGGACTTCCTCACCCACCGTCTCCCCCGGGAGCCCCACGTGGTGGTCGGCAACCTCCCCTTTCACCTGACGACGGCGATCCTCCGGCGGCTGCTCTATGCCCCCGGCTGGACCGATGCCGTGCTGATGACCCAATGGGAGGTCGCCCGCCGACGTGCCGGCGTCGGGGGATCCACCATGATGACCGCCCAATGGGCCCCGTACTACGCATTCAGGTTGGAGGGACGGATCCCCGCGTCGGCGTATCGACCCCGCCCTGCCGTGGACGGCGGACTGCTGACCATCGCACGGCGGGAGCGCCCTCTGGTCCCCCACACGGACCGGAGCGCGTATGCGGCCTTCGTCCACCGGGCGTTCACCGGACCGGGCCGCGGCATGGGGCAGATCCTGCAGCACGGCCTCGGACTGTCACGCCGCGAGGTGGGCCCGCTGTTGGGCGCTGCGGGGGTGCGTCGCGATGCTGCCCCCGGCCGTCTGACTGCTGAGCAGTGGGCCGCCCTCTGGCGGCGGGCTCCCTGACTCGGTCAGCGCAGGGTTCAGTCGGTCGACCCTGGGCTCACCCGCGGTGGAAGGCCACGATCCGGTCGAGACCCTCGGCGACGGCGGTCGGCCCCGGTGCCAGGGACAGGCGCACCCACTCGTGACCGGCCACGGGATCGAAGTCAGTGCCGGGGACGATCGCCACCCCGGCCTGCTGCAGGACCGCCTGGCAGTAGGCCGGGGAGTCCCCGAACTCCGCCAGGTGCTCGCCGATGTGCGCGTAGACGTAGAACGCGCCGTCGGCGGGCGCCAGCTGGCCCCAGCCGAGCTCCGACAGCCGGTCCAGCACCAGCTGACGGGCAGCGGCGTACTGCTCCACCTGTGCTCCGGCGAAATCCATCGACTCCGAGCTGAAGGCCTCCACGGCGGCCAACTGGGAGCCGTGCGGCGGACACAGGGAGACGTTGCCGGCCAGCCGCGAGACCGGATCCACCAGATGCTCCGGCAGGACCGCCCAGCCCAGGCGCCAGCCGGGCATGCCCCAGTACTTGGAGAACGAGGACACCACGACGGCGTCGTCGGTCAGTTCCAGTGCGCTCACCCCGGGAGACGGGCGACCGGGGGCCGGACCGGCCCCTCCATAGGTGATGCCGTGATAGATCTCATCGCTGACCAGGTGCACGTCCTGCTCCCGGCACCAGTCCACCAGAGAGGCGAGCTCCTCACGGCCGATCATGGTGCCGGTGGGATTGGCCGGGGACGCGAGGATGAGCCCGGACAGCGGGCCGCCGTCGGCCGCCGCCTGCTCCAGGAGCTCCACGGTGGGCTGGAAGCGGACCTCAGGGCCGCAGTCCAGATCCACCACCTCGATGCCGAGGCTGGCCAGGATGTTCCGGTAGGCGGGATAGCCCGGCCGGGCGAGCGCCACGCGGTCGCCCGCGTCGAAGGCCGCCAGGAAGCTCAGCAGGAACGCCCCGGATGACCCGGTGGTGATGGCCACCCGCTCGACGTCGACCTGGACGCCGTACCAGTCGGCGTAGTGGGCGGCCACGGCCTCCCGCAGCGGCCGGATCCCCAGCGCGGCGCTGTAGTTGAGCACCGTGCCCTGGGCGTGGATCTCCGCGGCGGCGCGATTGACCGCCGGAGGAGCGCCCGAGCCTGGCTCGCCGGCGGTCAGCGAGACGACGTCGCGGCCCTGCGCGCGCAGGGCATCGATCTGAGCGAGGATGCTCATCACCTGAAAGCCGGGGACCTCGGAGCGCTGCGACGGTTTCATGCCCGCCAGCCTATCGGCCGCAGCCGCGGTGAAGCGGTGCGTGCTCAGTCCTCGGCGGCGGCGAGCTGGCCGCAGGCGCCGTCGATCTCCTTGCCGCGGGTGTCCCGCAGCGTGGTGGGCACACCCTTGGCCTCGAGCCGTGCGATGAACTCCTGCATGACCTCCGGCTCGGAGGACGTCCAGATGGAGCCCGGGGTGGGGTTCAGCGGGATCGGGTTCACGTGCACCCATCCCCGCCCGCGGGCGTTGAGCTTGTCCGCCAGCAGGTCCGCGCGCCAGCCGTGGTCGTTCATGTCCTTGATGAGCGCATACTCGATGGAGACCCGCCGGCCGGTGGTCTCGTAGTAGTAGTACGCGGCATCGATCGCCTCGTCGGCCTTCCAGCGCGAGTTCACCGGGATGAGCTCGTCGCGCAGCTCGTCGTCGGGGGCGTGGAGGCTCAGGGCGAACGTGATCGGCAGGTCCTCATCGGCCAGCTTCCGGATCGCCGGCACCAGGCCGACGGTGGAGATGGTGATGCCCCGGGCGCTCATCCCCAGGCCCTCGGGGGCGTCATCGATCATCCGGTGCACCGCATTCATCACCCGCTTGTAGTTCGCCAGCGGCTCACCCATGCCCATGAAGACGATGTTGGAGACCCGCTGCGGACCGGTGCGCTGCGTCCCGCCCGCGGCAGGCTCAGGCCCCTCCTCGGCGAAGTCGGTCTCCTCACCGAGGCCGGCGTGGTCCCGCTCCTCGGCGATCTCCGCCGCACTGGGGGCGTCGAGTTCTCCGGCGGCGATGGCCCGGTTCGCCTGGACGATCTGGTCCACGATCTCCGCGGTGGACATATTGCGGGTGAGCCCGTTCTGGCCGGTGGCGCAGAAGGGGCAGTTCATCCCGCAGCCGCACTGGGAGGAGATGCACAGGGTGATGCGGTTCCGGTACCGCATCAGCACCGACTCCACCAGGGCGCCGTCGAAGAGCCGCCAGAGGAACTTGATGGTGGCGCCGTCGTCGGTGCGCAGCCGACGGACCTCGGTCAGCAGCGGCGGCAGGAACTCGGAGACCATCGCCTCCCGCGTGGCCGCCGGCAGGTCCGTCATCTCTGAGGGGTCCGAGGTGTAGTGCTGGAAGTAGTGCACGGAGAGCTGCTTGGCCCGGAAGCCCGGGTAGCCCAGCTCCTTGGCGCGAGCGATGCGCTCCTCCAGGCTCATGTCCGCCAGGTGCTTGGGCGGCTGGGTGACACGTGCGGACTGGGCGAACTGCAGCTGCGGGCGCCCGTCGGGACCCATGGGCTGCTTCCACCCCTCCGGCTTGGGCCGGACCTGAGGGCGGGCATCGTCGGCACGGGTGGGGCGCTGCGCCGCGGCCGCGCGCGGCGTCTCCGGGTTCTTCGGTGAAGTCGACATCGACACCAGTGTCCCATGCCGGGGCGGCCTCGGGTCAGGGGATGAGCCAGGGGGACGGGTCAGGCGCTGGCGCGGCCCGCCTTCCAGTACCCCATGAAGGAGACCTGCTTGCGGCTCATGCCGATGCCCTTGACCAGGTGGCGGCGCAGACCGGTGATGACGCCGGCCTCTCCAGCCAGCCACGCGTACTCCCGGAATCCCTCGGGGTCGGCGACCTCCCAGAGCACGGCGTCCTCGCTGACCTCGGGCAGCTCGCCGGTGTCCGGGGCACCGACGGCGGCGCGCGCCGGCTCGCAGGCGGCCTGCCGGGCGGCGAAGATCTCCTCCCGGCGGCGCGCCCAGTCCTCGACGGCCGCGGTGAGCCGCTCCCCCAGAGGCGCACCGTCGCGGCCGAGCCAGTGGACGGTGACACCGCAGCGGGTGGTGACCTCGAGGGCGTCCTCGCTGCTGGGCACCTCCAGGTACGCTTCACCAGTGATGCCCTCCGGCAGGGACTCGAGGATCGCGCACATGGCAGGCACGGCGGTCTCGTCCCCGGCCAACAACACGTCCCGGGCGGTGCCGGGGTTCCATTCGATGCCGGCCCCGACCTCATCGGAGCGCCCGTCCGGGCCGATGACGATCAGCTCATCACCGGGACGGGCGGCGCTCACCCAGGCGGAGGCCGGACCCTCGGTGCCGTGGACCACGAAGTCGATGTCGATCTCGCGCTGCTCTGGACGGATCGCGCGCACCGTGTAGGTGCGGATGGGATTGCGCTCCGCGTCGTCGAGCTCGCGCCAGCGGTGGTACCACTCCATGATCGTGGGGGCCGGGTCGGCGAAGAGCCCGATCTCCGGAAACTCGCCGTCGGCACGGGGCAGGAAGACCTTGATCCGCTGGTCCAGCCCGCCGGTGTAGAAGTGGCGGAGGTCCTCAGCGGTCACCGTCACCCGGATGAAATGGGGACTGAGCCGTAGGACGTCGGCCACCGTGGTCCGGAACGCACGGGTCGCCGGGATCGGGCGAGCCTCGGCCGTCGACCCGTCGGTCGGCGCGGTCGGCGCCGTGGCGCGGCGGCCCGAGCCTTCCACGGCTCGGATCTCCGGGCGGGCGGGTGTCGCTTCGGCGACGTCGACCGGCTGTGCGCTCATGGGATCCTCCACAGGTCGGGGCGACCCCGATGCGCTCGATCGAGCCATCAGGGAAGGTTCGCCTCACCACAGTAGACGCCCTTTAGCGAACTTCGCAATGACGAAACCGACTGTGACGCCGCTGTCACCGGACCCGCTCACCGGGCCCGCGCACGGAACCCGCGCAGCCGCAGGCTGTTGCCGACCACGGACAGCGAGGAGAGCACCATCGCCGCCCCGGCGAGCATCGGGTTCAGCAGGCCCAGCGCGGCCAGCGGGATCGCCGCCGTGTTGTACAGGAACGCCCAGAACAGATTCGAACGGATCGTGGTGAACGTCTTCCGGGAGAGCCGCACGGCGTCAGCCACACTGCGCAGGTCTCCTCGGATGATGGTGATGTCGGCGGCGTCGATCGCCACATCGGTGCCGGTTCCCATGGCGATGCCGAGATCCGCCTGCGCCAGGGCGGCGGCGTCGTTGACACCATCGCCGACCATCGCCACCGTGCGTCCCTGGCCCTGCAGACGCTTCACGGCGTCGACCTTGTCCTCGGGCAGCGCCTCAGCGATGACCTCAGCGATGCCGACCTCTTCGGCCACGCGCTCGGCGGTGCCCGTATTGTCACCGGTCAGCAGGACGGGAGTCAGCCCCAGCCCCTTCAGCTGGGAGACCGCCTCCGCTGAGGTCTCCTTGACGGCGTCGGCGACGATCAGCACGCCGGCGAAGGCGCTGTCGACGGCGACCAGCACGGGCGTCCGCCCCTCGCGCTCGACGCGGCGGCACATCGCCAGGACCTCGTCCGGCAGGTCCACGTCCTGCTCGGCGAGGAAGCTGCGCCGCCCGACCCAGACGTCACGCCCCTGGACCTGGCCGGAGACGCCGCGACCCTCATGGTTCCGGAAGCCCTCCACCTCGGGCAGGGAGCCGTCCCGCTCCCCGTGGGTCTCCCGTGCCGCGGCCGTGACGGCGCGGGCGATGGGATGCTCGGAGTAGGACTCCAGGGCGCCGGCCAGGCGAAGGAGCCGATGGTCGGCGTCGGTCACCGGCTCGGGCTCCGTCTCCGGAGCGCCGATCGAGTGGATCGCCGTCAGCCGCATGGAGCCGGTGGTCACCGTGCCGGTCTTGTCCAGCACCACGGTGTCCACGGTCCGCGAGTGCTCCAGGACCTCGGGCCCCTTGATGAGGATGCCCATCTGGGCACCCCGGCCCGTGCCGACCAGCAGCGCGGTCGGGGTGGCCAGCCCCAGGGCACAGGGGCAGGCGATGATCAGCACGGCGACGGCGGCGGTGAACCCGGCTTCGGCGGGGTGTCCGATCAGCAGCCAGGCCAGCAGGGTGATCACGGCGATCACCAGCACCACCGGCACGAAGATCCCGGAGATCCGGTCCGCCAGCCGCTGCACCTCAGCCTTCCCGGACTGGGCCTCCTCCACCAGGCGCGCCATCTGGGCCAGCTGAGTGTCGGCTCCGATGCGGGTGGCCCGCACCACGAGGCGCCCGGAGGTGTTGACGGTCGCTCCGGCCACCGGGCTGCCCGGTGAGACCTCCACGGGGATGGACTCCCCGGTGAGCATCGACATGTCCACTGCCGAGACGCCGCGGACGATCTCCCCGTCGGTGGCGACCTTCTCGCCGGGTCGGACGACGAACTCGTCCCCGACGGCGAGCTGCTCCACCGGAATGCGGACCTCCTGAGCTGCGCGCAGCACCGAGACCTCCTTGGCCCCCATGCGCAGCAACGAGCGCAGTGCGGCCCCGGCCTGCCGCTTGGAACGCTTCTCCAGATAGCGGCCCAGCAGCAGGAAGGCGGTCACGGCGGTGGCGACCTCCAAGTAGATATTGGCCGCGCCGTCCACATGCTCGGGGAAGAGGCTGAACTCGTGGCGCATTCCGGGATCTCCGGCCGTGCCGAAGACCAGCGCGTAGAGCGACCAGATCAGCGCCGCCAAGGTCCCCAAGGAGATGAGCGTGTCCATGGTGGCCATGCCGTGCCGCGCGTTGAGGGCCGCGGCCCGATGGAAGGGCCATCCGGCCCACAGCACCACCGGCAGGCTCAGCACCAGGGAGACCCACCCCCAGCCGTCGAACTGGGTGACCGGGACCATCGCCCAGACCACCACGGGCGCGCTGAGCACGGCGGCGATCACCAGGCGACGCTTCAGCCCGCGGAGCTCGCGGTCGGCGCGCTCGTCCTCCTCCGACTCATCCTCCTCAGGAAGCTCAGCGGTGTAGCCGGTCTTCTCGACGGCGGCGATGAGAGCCTGGACGAAGTCCTGGCGGTCTTCGACGTTCTCGCCGCTGATCCAGGCCTTCTCCGTGGCGTAGTTGACCGAGGCGGTGACGCCGTCGAGCCGGTTGAGGCGCTTCTCCACGCGGTTCGCGCAGGAGGCGCAGGTCATCCCGCCGATCTCCAGCTCCAGTCGCTCGACGCCGTCGGAGCTCTCAGCCCTGTGCGGCGGCGCAGTGCGCGCAGATCCGGAGGCATCGGTCATGAGGCGCGCACCGCCTCGTATCCGGCCTCGTCCACGGCGGCGATGACGGCGTCGTCGGAGACCCGCTCCGGGTCCTCAGCCGTGAGGCGCAGCGTGCCGCTGGCCGCGCTGACCTCGACGCCCTGGACGCCGTCGAGGGCCTCGACCTCCTGCCGGACGGCACTCTCGCAGTGCGAGCAGGTCATGCCGGTGACGGTGTACTGCAGGGTGGTGGCCATGGTGCTCCTCCGTGACGTGAGTGATCATCTGACTCCGACAACTATACCCCCAGGGGGTACACTTGTATACCCCTCTCCAGTACACTTCGTCACAAAAGGAGGCCATGACCGATGAGCGAGACGACGACGGCCGCCCCCAGCGAGGGCACGGCAGGCACCGACAGCACGGCGACTCCCGAACCCCGCGAGCACGCCGAACACACCCATCATGGATACATGTCCGACAAGTCCCGATACCTCTCGCGACTGCGCCGCATCGAAGGACAGGCTCGAGGCATCCACCGGATGATCGAGGACGACACCTACTGCATCGACATCCTCACCCAGATCAGCGCCATGACCTCCGCCCTGGAGAACGTGGGCCTGGCCCTGCTGGACGACCACCTGAAGCATTGCGTCGCCGGCGCCGTGGCCGAGGGAGGTGCCGACGGCGAGGAGAAGCTCAAAGAAGCCTCCGACGCCATCCGACGCCTGGTCAAGTCCTGACGAGCCGCTCCCCCGTCACAGCGCTCAAGCGCACCGGCACCGGTGTGCCACACTGACCGCATGGTGACTCCGCTGAAGGGCACGCTGCTCCTCCTGGCCGGGACCTTCGCCCTCGGCGGCACCTCACTGCTGATCTCCACCATCGCGGCAGACCCCCTGGTCATCGCCTCCCTGCGATGCCTCCTCGCCGTCCCGATGCTGCTGCCCCTGGCGCTGTGGGAGCTGCGCCGTGTGGACCGCGCCGCCTCGCTGCCCCTTCGCACCGTGGTCGGCGCACTCGTCGCCGGACTCGCCCTGGGGATCGACTACAGCTTCTGGAACACCTCCATCGGTCTGGTGGGTCCCGGCATCGCCACCGTGCTGCTCAACATCCAACTCGTCGCCCTGCCCCTGATCGCCTGGCTGGTGGAGCGCGCACGGCCCATGCCGCAGCTGGCGGCGATCATCCCGCTGATGCTCACCGGAGTGGCGATGACCGCCGGAACCTTCGACGTCGGCGGGGTCCAGCTGGGCGGAGTGCTGGCCGGACTGGCCGCCGGCACCGCCTA
This sequence comes from Nesterenkonia sp. CL21, assembly GCF_031705515.1. NCBI lineage: Bacteria > Bacillati > Actinomycetota > Actinomycetes > Micrococcales > Micrococcaceae > Nesterenkonia > Nesterenkonia sp. CL21. The sequence goes on along the minus strand of NZ_JAUTWR010000005.1, from coordinate 209,346 downwards.
TGCGATCTACCTGGCGGTCATCCGTCGGACGGCACCGGCGACCACCAAACCCGCACCGTTCACGGTCCTCGCCCTGGTGTGCCTCTCAGCCGGAGCCGCGGCCGGAGTCGGCGCCGTGATCACCGGAGGCGCCCACTGGCCCGCCGAACCTGGCACGTGGGGCCAGCTGCTGGCCCTGGCGTTCGTGGGCCAAGTGGTCGTGTTCTGGTGCCTCAACGTGGGCATGACCGGCATCTCGGAGACCGCGACCTCCACTCTGCTGCTGCTGCCCGGAGTGTTCGCCCTGGGGCTGTCGTCAGTGCTGCTGCGAGAGACGCCGTCACCGATCCAGCTGACCGGCTGCGCGGTGATCATCCTGGGCGCCTGGTGGGCGTCCCTCGCCTCCCATCGGAGACGGCGGGGCCGGGAGTCATCTGCTGTGGATCGGCGCTGACCAGGGGTAGCCTCGGCGGCATGAGCACCCGACTTCAGCGGCTGCTGAGCCAGCTGCGCTCCCCCATCCTCCAGGCCCCGATGGCCGGCGGTCCGGCGACGCCGGCGCTGGCCGCCGCGGTGCACCGCGCCGGTGCGTTCGGCCAGCTGGCCGCCGGCAACCTCTCTGCCGCCGCGCTGGCCGCCCAGCTGGACAGCACCCGGGAGCTCCTGAGCTCCCCTGCCTCGCCGGACGGGGCCCTGCCGGTCGAGCCTCTGCCGGTCGCGCCTCTGCCGGTGGGCGTGAACCTGTTCGTACCCGACCCGGACACCGCCGAGGCCGCCGCACTGGAGGGGTACCGAGCCGCTCTGCGCCCGGTGGCGGATGCCCTCGGCGCGGAGGTTCCTGAGGTTCCCGCATGGTCGGATGACGACTTCCCCGCCAAGGTGGAGCTGCTGGTCTCCCGGCCGGTCGCCGTCGTCTCCTTCACCTTCGGCCTCCCGGCGGCGGAGGTGGTGCGCCGACTGCAGGAGGTCGGCTCCGCCGTCGTGATCACCGTGGCCGACCGGCCCGGTGCGCTGCGTGCTGCGCAGCTGCGGCCTGACGGCCTGGTGGTGCAGGGGCAGCAGGCGGGCGGACACCGCTCGGTGCTGGACATGCACGACGATCCCGACCCGATCGACACGGCCGACCTGCTGCGCACGGTGCGCGGCGCGCTGGAGGGCCGCCGCGACGGAGATGACGGCGACGGCGGTTCGGCGAGTCTGCCGCTGATCGGGGCCGGAGGGGTCGGGACGGCCGAGGACGTGGCCGCCCTGTGTGACGCCGGCGCGCAGGCCGTGCAGGTGGGGACCCAGTTCCTCACGGCGTCCGAGGCCGGCACCCGCGCGCCCCACCGGGAGACGGTGCTGGATCCGGCACGCCGGGAGACCGTGGTGACCCGGGCGTTCTCCGGACGGCCGGCGCGGGGCCTGCGCAACCGGTTCATCGACCAGATGGACCGACACGCGGTGACCGGCTATCCGCAGGTGAACCAGCTGACCGCCCCGCTGCGTGCGGCCGCGGCAGCCGCCGGAGATGCTGAGCACCTGAGCCTGTGGGCAGGCACCCGCACCGATGCCTGCCGGGAGGAGCCCGCCGCCGACGTCGTCGCCCGCCTCACGCCCTGACCTCCCGAACTGGCGTCCGTGACGGGATTCCGCCCGGCTCCTCGCCCGTGGATCGTCCGCCCCTGAGAAATCGTCCCTGAGTCTGGCGACGATCTGTCGCTGAGAGACGATCTCTTGGCCGAAACGGGCTGTCAGGACCCTGCAGACAGACAGGACCCTGCAGACAGAACGGCGGCCCGGCCCAGAGCTGATGCTCTGTGACCGGGCCGCCGCCCACCTACCTTGCCAGGGGTGTCATGCGCTGCGCCGTCATGCCCGGAGATCCGCCCAAGAATCTCCGGCGGCGACAGCGCCACCCCATCTCGCACCTGCCAGGAGGAGTCCGCTGACGCTGTCCGTGACACCGTCAGCGGTGTCGGGTCTGGCAGAACCACCCGAGTCCATCAGGGACGCCCGACTCAGTGGTCGTGATCGTCCTCATCATCGTGATCATGGTCGTCATGATCATCGTCATCGTCATCGTGGTCGTGGTCATCCTCGTCGCCATGGTCCTCGTCGCCATGGTCGTGACCCTCGTGGTCGTCCTCGTCACCGTCGTGCTCGCCCTCGAAGTCGTCGGACACACCCTCCACGGGGCGGCCGTCCACCGCGGCGATCTCGTTCGGTGCGAAGTCCAGCTCGGCCTCGTGGATGATCTCCAGCTCGTTCAGGTCCACCATGTGGATCGTCTGAGCGTCCGGCTCGGTGATGTAGGCGATGTCGTCCACCACGCGGATGGCCGGTCGCGGCTCCTGCCACTCCTCGGGCTCGGTCCATTCGTCCATGATCTGGAGGTGGTCGATGTGCTCGCCGGTCTCCTCGTCGATGACGTGCAGCTGCCCGTCCTCGGCGATCACCAGCGCCTCACCCTCGGGGCCACGCGCCAGGGAGCGAAAGTTGTAGGCGGCGTCGATGTCCGCCAGCACGATCTCTTCCGTCTCGGAGTTGACCAGGGCCACCTCCGTCATCGGCTCCTCGCGGTCCTCATCCAGCAGGTAGTCGCCCAGCAGCACCGGGGAGTCATCGTGGGGGAAGAGGTTGCCGATCCGCGCGAAGTCCTCGCCGGCCTCGACCTTGGTGAACTCCTCGCCGTCGAACAGGAGGACACCGTCCTCGCAGCCCACTGCGATGGTGTGGTCCGGAAGCGCGGCCTCACCGTGGACCCCCGGGCACTCCTCGCTGCGGGCGACCTCCTCGCCGTCGGCGTCCAGGAAACGGGCACCGCTGCGATCGGCCAGGGTCTCGAAACGGGAACCGTCGGCGTTGACCACGGCCACGCCGTGGTGGGCCTCCTCGGTCTCGGCCACCTCCGCCTCGATCTCGGACTCGGCGTCGAGGCTGCCCAGGTCGTAGCTGTGGATCTCCCCGTTGCCGTCGAAGAACAGGGCACCGACGCCGTCGTGGGCCACGACGTGACCGGGCTCGGGACCGTCGACGGTGATGTCCGTCAGCAGCGGATCGGTCGTGTAGTAGTGGTTGTGCTCGCCGTGCGGAGCACCCCAGGTGCCGCCGTCGAGCAGGCGGAACGACTCACCCTCCGAGAGGAAGAAGTGGCGGCCATCCCCGGCGGAGTTGACGCGCACGAAGCCCTCGGCGTCGAAGTCTCCGAGAACATCCAAGGTCGCCCCGTCGAGCACGGCGACTCCGCCGTCATGGGTCACGGCCAGACGAGTCGTCGGCCCGCCGGCCTCATGGGTCTCCCGGTCAGACGGTTCGACTCGCTCATCCTCGGAGTCCTCCTCCTGCGCACCGTCCTCGTCACCGGCATCCGTCTCCTCGGTCTGCGCGGCGGTGTCCAGCTCCTCCTCGTCGCTGGTGGCGGCGCCTTCATCGCCGCAGGCGGACAGGACCAGAGCCGAAGCCATGGCCAGGGAGGTCAGAGTGAGTGCATTCCTATTCATGCGAATCATTATCAGGAATCGCTCGCAATAGATGCAAACCGTTCGCAGTTTGTGACGACGAGGTGACGGCGCGTCCCACCGCAGGCGAGCGCGGCGCCCCACCAGGTGTCGGAATGTGTCCCGGCCCCTCGGTTCCGCTGACCAGCGTCCATAGAATGACAGCCATGCCCAGTACCCAGTGGAACCCGGGTGCGTATCTGACCTACGCGTCCGAGCGCACGCAGCCCTTCATCGACCTCCTCCAGCGCGTCCGCCTCCCCCAGGCGGAGACCATCCTGGACCTGGGCTGCGGCCCCGGAAACGGCATGCCCGTACTGCGCGGCATGTGGCCGCACGCGACGATCACCGGCGTCGACTCCAGCGCGGAGATGCTCGACCGCGCCCGGGAGGCCACCGACGACGACCGCATCAGCTACATCCGCTCGGACATCCGGAACCTGGAGGTCCCCGAGCCGGTGGACCTCGTGGTCTCCAACGCGGCCCTCCAGTGGCTCCCCGACCATCGGGACGTGCTGCCCCACATCCTGGACATGGTGGCGCCCGGCGGGGCGCTGGCCGTCCAGATCCCGGGGAACTTCAGCGCACCCAGCCACTCGCTGCTGGCCGACTTCGCCTCCCGCGAACCCTATGCCACCCATATCGACCAGGACTCCCTGCTCCAGCCGACCCACGCGCTGACCGACTACATGCTCGACGTCGCCCGCCCCGGCTGGGAGGTGGAAGCCTGGGAGACCCGCTACCACCATGTGCTGCAGGGCGAGGACCCGGTCTTCCAGTGGATCTCCGCGGCGGCCGCGCGCCCGGTGCTCCAGGCCCTCCCGGAGCCCGAGCTGAGCCGGTTCACCGAGGAGTACAAGGCCGCTCTGCGCGAGGCGTACCCGCAGACCTCGCTCGGCACGGTCCTGCCGTTCCGTCGCCTGTTCTTCATCGCTCGTCGCCCAGCGCAGTGATGTGCGTCGCGGCCGCGCTCGGACTCCCGGGCGCGGCCGCGCAGGCCTTCTGCGTCTCGGTCAGGACGTCAAGCCAGACCCCGTATCATCGGGGGCTGGACCGGACCTTCCCCTGACCGTGAGACCAGTGAGGCCTCCCATGTCGCAGCACTCCCCTGACACCCGACCGGCAGCCCAGGAGCCGTCCGACGGCGTGCCTGTACGCACCGCCCCGGCCACTCCGCGGACCCCGCTGGTGATCATGAGCACCTATCTGATCCTGGCTCTGGCCCTGGGTTGGCTCATCGGCCTGCCCCTGGTGCTGATGGAGGCGCCGGACCGGCACGCCGCACCGCTGGACATCTTCTTCAACCTGTTCATGCTCAGCCCCGCACTGGCAGCCGTGGCCGTCCACGTGATGGAACGGCGCCAGCCCGCCCAGGTGCTCTACGGCCACTTGGCGCGGACGCGTGAGGCCGAGCCCGACGCCGACGCTGAGCACGACGCTGAGCACGACTCAGCGGCCGACGTCGACATCACCACTCGCCTGCGGCCGCAGACGGTGACCGACGCGCTCGGCATCACACCGCTGCGCCCGGTGTCTCGACTGATCAGCTGGTCGGTGCTGGGCATCCTGCTGTTCTTCGCGTTCAGCATGGCCGCTCTGCCGATCGGCGGCCTGCTGGGGGTCTACGCCTTCGACCCGTCCATGCCGGTCTTCGTCCAGGATCTGGGCCAGCGTCTGGGCCACGACCCCACTGAATTCATCGCCACCGGCCTGATGGTCGAGGCCGGGATCATCTTCGCCGCCGCCCTCGGCTTCGTCTTCCTCCATGTGGGCGCGGAGATCGGCTGGCGCGGCTGGTTCTTCCCCCGGGCGCAGCTGCGCTGGGGCACCACTCGCGCGGTGCTGATCACCGGGGCGGCCAACGGACTCTGGTATGCGCCGCTGCTGGCCGTCGGCTTCTTCTACGACCAGGCCGACGTCTTCCAGGCCATGGGGCTGATGATCGTCTTCTGCATCATCATCGGCGGAGTCCTGGCCTGGCTGCGCATGCGCTCAGGATCAGTCTGGCCGGCCGCATTCGCCCAGTCGATGATCACCGCGGCGACGATCCTGGCCTACTGGTTCACCTCCTTCGGCGAACAGCTCGACTTTCGGCAGGCCACCCTGCAGGGCTGGTCCGGCTGGCTGCTGCCGGCCGCTCTGCTGGGCGTGCTGCTGCTGACCCGCCGCCGCAGCTTCGCCCCGGCGAGCGCCTGACGTCTGCCGGCCGCTTCACCTCAGCGGAAGTCGATCTCCTCCAACGCGTCGATCTGGGCGGTCAGGTGCTCCTCGAGGGCCTGTTCGTCGCCCTCCTGGACGAAGCGCGCGTAGAGATGGACACCGTCGCCGTCCCAGGCCGCGACCCCGGCGGTGCCGGTCATCCCCTCATACTCGGTGGAATACCAGAATCCCCCGACATCCGGATCGTCCCAGGGTTGCATCTCGACGACGAGTCCGTCGTCTCCCTCCACCGTGGGGCAGGCATCGGGGAGGTCAGCGTGGAGCCCGGCGACGTCGTCGTCGCCCTCCGCGGTGAACAGCTTGATATGAGCCATCCCGTCCTCCTCACCAGGAATGTGGAAGGTCGACTCCACGAGCCCCGTGCTGATCACGATCAGCCGACGCAGCTCTGCCATCGCCTCGTCACAGTCGGCTCCCGTGGCCGCGTCCTCCGCAGAGATCTCGAAGTCCAGAGGAGTGGAGTCCCCTCGCCGTCGGTCCTCGCTCAGGTATGCCGTGGGACCCTCTGAGTACGTCCAGCCTTCTGGAAGCTCATCGTCGTCCAGGGCGGCCTCCAGGAGATGCTGCTCAGTCTCCGGAGGCTCTCCGTACCGTTCCACCAGTTCCTCGTCGGAGAGGTCGTCGTACTCCTCCAGCTCATCGAGCTCGTTCTGTTCGTCCAGCTCGTCGTCGGGATGCTCGACAGGTTCATCATCGGCGGCATCGTCCGGCGAGGCGTCGGCGTCCGAGTCCTCAGCCGTCACGGTGTCAGCGTCCTCCACCTCGGCAGCAGTCTCGGAGTCCTCGCCGGAATCACCGCAGGACGTCAGGGTCAGGGCCAGCGCGGAGAGCGCGGCCCCCCGCATCGACAGCAGGGAGGCTGACCACCGAGAGGTCGTCTGGTCGAGCAGCTGCGGCTCCGTCGAGCCGTCGGTGAACCGAGTCGTGGGGGTCATGGGGAGAGTCCTCTTCCGTCGTCGTCACAGGTCTGTGCGAACGATCGGCCTGGTCTCTCCCTGCCAGCGCGTCGATCGGGGTGCCTTCAGGTTACCAGGGGGTACCGGCACAGCGGGAGGGGTCGACCGCATCAGGAGGGGTGGGCCGCCTCGAACCACGAGATGAGGTGCTCCACCAACGCTTCCGCCGCGTCACGTTCAGTGAGGTCACGCGCCTGGAGATGGAAGGCCACCCCGTCCCCCACCCACACGTACCCGCTGCTCGACCCTGCGATCTCTTCATCGGTGAGCGCGTCGTAGAGTGCGACGTCCAACCAGAAGCCGACGGCGTCCTCTCGCTCCCACGTGTCCTTGGCCAGTTCCTGACCGTCCTCGGTCACGAGCTCTCGGCAGTCGGTGATCATCTCCTGGTATGCCCACAGCAGGTCGGGAAACGCGTCAGCGACATACACGGACAGTCCGGCCCCCGAGAACTCCATGGCCTCGTGGACGAGCACCACGGACATCCCTGCCTCGCCCTCGCGCAGCCCGGTGAGCCGCTCACGCGCGATCTCACACTCTCGGTCCGTCTCCTCCACTCCCAGCCAGCCGAACGCATCGTCCCATGGGGGCGAGAAGTCGTGCCGCACCCCGCCGAAGTCGTCGACCGCCGGCTCCGGGCCCTCCACGATGGCCCACCCCGCGGGGAGATCCTGCTCCTCGGGGAACACCTCCAGCAGCACCTGCTCTCCTGCTTCGCGGCTCGCGCGCTGCTCCGCCTCCCCTGCCGGGAGGTCCTCATCCTCCCCGTTCCCCTCAGCCTCGGCCTCCTGCTCGGCGTCGGCCTCTCGCCCATCGTCCGGTGTCCCATCGTCCGGTGTCTCATCGTCGGGCAGGCCGGGGTCGGCCTCGGGCGTCTGCGGTGTGGGGGTCGCGTCGGCATCCGCCGTACCCCTCTCCTCGGGCGCGTCGGCGCAGGCGGCCACCAGCGCCACGGCCGCGCACACGCAGGCGAGGCGAGCTGGGACGGACCAGCTGGGCCCACCGTGCGCCGACTGGCGGCAGGACAAGCGTTCGAGGGCGTGCTCACGCATCGGGAGATCCCTTCCCGTCGTCGTCACAGGTCTGTGAGAACGATCGAGCCGGCTCTCCCTTCCGGCACACCGATCTGGTGAGCCCAGAGGCTACCAGGCGTCACCTCCGAGCGGGTAGGTCAGCGGAAGTCGATCTCCTCGAACGAGGCGATCTGGTCCGCGAGGAACTCTTCGATGAGCTCCTTGTCGTCGATGCCTTCGACGAACATGTACAGGTGGACGCCGTCGCCGTCCCAGACGGCCAGCCCGGTGGAGATCTTGTGTCCCGAGATGACCTCCTCGGCCCAGAACCCGCCGATGTCGTCATCGTCCCAAGGCTCCAGCATGGCCTCATCCCCGTCCTCGTACACCAGCTCCGAACAGGCGTCCGCCAGGGCGCTGTAGGGGCCCATGAGGTCAAGGCTCCGGTCCGTGGTGAACACGTCCATCTCCACCACCCCGAAGGCGTCGTCGTAGATGACCGCCTCCCCGGATCCTGACGCGCTGGTGGAGAGGTCATCGATGTCCGCGAGCGCGTCCTCGCAGTCCTCATCGAGGTCGTAGCCGGTCCAGTCCAGCGAGAAGTCGTACCGGATGCGCTCCTCGCCCGGCTCGATCTCGGTCAGATACGGCGTGGGGCCCTCCTGATAGAGCCAGCCGTCCGGCAGGTCATCGGGGTCGAGGTACCCGGCGAGGATGTCCTGCTCGATGGACGGGCCCTCCCCGACGTCGTCGTCCTCGTCGTCATCCTCATCGTCTTCTTCGTCGTCCTCGTCGTCCTCGCCCTCGCGGTCCAGGTCCGGGCCGAGCGAGTCGTCTTCCTCGTCGTCAGCCTCATCATCGTCGGAGTCATCGTCCTCGGCGTCGCGGTCCTCAGTGTCGTCGGACCCGGTGTCTCCGTCGGTGTCTCCGTCCTCATCCACGGTCTCCTGGTCGTCGGGCTCGGCGTCGGTCGCCTGTTCATCCCCCAGGCTCACGCAGCCGCTGAGCAGCAGCATCGCCGCCGAGAGCAGCCCGGCCGCCCGCAGCCGCACCGTCGGCGACCGTCGGTCTCCCCTCGGCTCATCCTCGGTCAGCTCTCCCCTGTGCTCCGGTGCGCGGCGGCCGCCCGCCGTCACCGCAGCGGCCAGCGCTCGTCGGTCCACCCCATGTCCGCTCATGAGTCCGTCCTTCCGTCCCGTCACTCAACCTGCGACGCACCCGTGTGAGCCCCCTCGGCCCTGGCACCGGCCCGCTGCCCCGACAGTAGCAACGCCGGCGGCAGACCGGGAGATGCCGCGCCTCGGCGCGGCCCGCGCACCGCACCCGACGACGGTGCCACACGACGGTGCCACACAACGGTGCCATTCCGCGGCCATCCGGCACCTCACCACCGGACGGACTGGTGCTGAGGCTGGTTTTTCCTGGCCGAAACTCTGCGATGCCCAGGGCGAAACACCGAGTTGGAATCGTGGGGCTCACCGTGAGGCCCTGTCTCACGCTCCCAGCCCAGGTTCCACCACGTGCCCGCCGTCGAGCGGAGGAGAGCAGGACACCATGACCCCGCAGCCCTACAGCACCGGACCCCTCACTGACACCGAGCAGCACCACGCCGCCCCGCCTGCCGAGGTCGGCCGGGCGCCCGAAGACCGGCTGGTCGTGGAACGCGGCCGCTGGATCACCAACTGGCAGCCTGAGAACTCCCGCTTCTGGGAGGGACCAGGACGGGTGACTGCCCGGATCAACCTCATCTGGTCCGTGTTCTGCGAGTTCCTGGGCTTCGCCGTCTGGCAGCTGTGGTCCGTCACCGTGGTCTTCCTCCCCCAGGTGGGCTTCGACCTCACCACCTCCCAACAGTTCTGGCTGGTGTCCCTGCCGCCGCTGGTGGGCGCCACCCTGCGCGTCCCCTACAGCTTCACCGTCGCGATGTTCGGCGGACGCAACTGGACCATCGTGTCCTCCCTGCTGCTGCTGATCCCGACCCTCGCCATGGCCTTCAGCCTCGGCAACCCCGACACCCCCACCTGGGTCCTGTTCGCGATCGCGGCGGCCGCCGGATTCGGCGGCGGGAACTTCGCCAGCTCGATGGCCAACATCACCTTCTTCTACCCGGCCAAGGAGAAGGGTGCGGCACTGGGCGTCAACGCCGCGGGCGGGAACCTCGGTGTCGCCGTCGCCCAGTTCACGGTGCCGATCGTGGTGACCGCCTTCGCCTTCGGCACCTTCCAGCCGAACCTGCCCATGGCGGGGATCTTCTGGATCCCGTTCATCCTGCTCGCCACCTGGGGCGCCTGGAAGTACATGCACAACCTCTCCCACGCGAAGAACGACCTCAAGGGGTCCCTGTCCACGCTGAAGGAGAAGCACCTGTGGATCATCGCGGTCCTCTACATCGGGACCTTCGGCTCGTTCATGGGCTTCGGCTCCGTGTTCCCCACGCTGATCAACATGACCTTCCCGGAGTTCTCCAGCTTCCAGGTCCTCGGCGCCGCGCTGTCCCTCGCCTTCATGGGCCCGCTGGTCGGCTCCCTGGCCCGTCCCTACGGCGGCAAGCTCGCCGACCGCATCGGCGGCGCCCGCATCACCGCCCTGTGCTTCATCCTCATGGCCGGCGTCACCGCCCTGGTGGTGCTCACCCTGCCGATGGCCAGCTTCTGGATCTACCTGCTGCTGTTCCTGACCCTGTTCACCCTCACCGGCATCGCCAACGGCTCCAGCTACCGAATGATCCCGCTGGTGTTCAAGCTCTCCGTCAGCGCCGACGACCGAGTCGGCCATGAGCGGAAGGCCTCGGCGGCGCTGGGCCTGATCGGCGCCGTCGGCGGCTACGGCGGCTTCGCCATCCCGCAGATCCTCAACTTCTCCCACAACTCCACCGGCGGATTCGACGTCGCCTTCTGGTGCTTCGCGGCGGCTTACATCGGCTTTGCAGGACTGACATGGGCCGTTTACATGCGACCGGGCACAATCTTCGCCAAGGCCAACGTCTGACGAGCCGCAACTGACGACCCCGGCTGACCCCGACCCCAGGAGCATTCCCCGATGACCCCCACGGCGCGCACCCGCACAGGTTCGACGCGCACAGGTTCGACGCGCACGGTGCAGACCCACTGTCCGTACTGTGCCCTGCAGTGCGCCATGGACCTCACGGTGGTCGAGCGGCCCGGAGCACCGGACAGCTTCAGCGTCGACGGCGCCTCCTTCCCCACCAATCAGGGCAGGCTGTGCCGCAAGGGCAACACCGCCGCCGAGCTGCTGACCCGCCGTCAGGACCGGCTCACCGCACCGTTGCTGCGTGGAGACGACGGCGAGCTGCACCCCACCACCTGGGAGGCCGCCCTGACCCATGTGGGCTCCGAGATCCACCGCATCCAGGACGAGCACGGGCCCGACGGCGTCGGCGTCTTCGGCTCGGGAGGCCTCACCAATGAGAAGACCTACGCGCTGGGGAAGTTCGCCCGGGTGGCCCTGGGCACCGCGCAGATCGACTACAACGGCCGGTTCTGCATGTCCTCGGCCTCGAAGGCCTCCACGCTGGCCTTCGGGCTGGACCGCGGCCTGCCGTTCCCGCTGACGGACCTCGACGCCGCCTGCACCGTGCTGCTGCTGGGGTCCAACGTGGCCGACACGATGCCGCCGTTCGTGCAGCACCTGGAAGGTGCCCAGACCTCCGGAGGTCTGATCGTGGTGGACCCGCGGCGCAGCGCCACCGCCGAGCTCACCGCCGACGGCGGCGGCCTGCACATCGCCCCGGCACCGGGCGGGGACCTGATCCTGCTGCTCTCCGTGGCCCAGGTGGTCCTGGAGGAGGGGTTCGCCGCCGAGGACTACCTCAGCCGGCGGGTCACCGGGCTGGACGCGTTCCGCCGCTCCGTGGCCCACTGGTGGCCCGAACGAGCCCAGGCCGCCACCGGCGTCGGAGCCGATCAGATCCGTCTGGTGGCCCGCCGGCTCGGCCACGCCGCCCGGGCCGCGCGCGCCGGCGGCGACCCCGTCTACATCCTCACCGGGCGCGGCGTCGAGCAGCACAAGGACGGCACCGACACGGCCCGCGCGGCGATCAGCCTGGCCCTGCTGCTGGGGCTGCCCGGCACCCGCGCCGGCGGATACGGCACCCTGACCGGGCAGGGCAACGGGCAGGGCGGCCGGGAGATGGGTCAGAAGACCGACCAGCTGCCCGGCATCCGCTCCATCACCGATCCGGCCGACCGCGCCCATATGGCCCGCATCTGGGACGTGGACGAGGAATCCCTCCCCGGCCCCGGCCGGCCCGCCGCCCAGCTGCTGCACACCATGGGGCGCGACGGCGGCGTGAAGGGCCTGCTCGTCCACGGCTCCAACGTGGCGATCTCCGCGCCCGACGCCGGCCGGGTGGTGGAGAACCTGCGCGCCCTGGACCTGCTGGTGGTCGCCGACTTCTTCCTCTCCGAGACCGCCGAGGAGGCCGACGTCGTGCTTCCGGTGCTGCAGTGGGCCGAGGAGGACGGCACCATGACCAACCTGGAGGGCCGGGTGCTGCGCCGTCGGAAGCTGGTGGAGCCGCCGTCGTCCGCTGACCCGGACTCCGGGCCGCGCTCGGAGCTGTGGATCTGGCACGAGCTCGCCCGCCGGCTGGGCCGCCCCAGCGGCTTCCCCGTGGACCCGGCAGAGGTCTTCGCCGAGATCCGCCGAGCCACCGCCGGCGCCGCCGCCGACTACTCGGGGCTCGACTGGGACCTCATCGACGCCGGCCATGCCCCGTACTGGCCGGTCCCCTCGGCGACGCTCAGCGGCGAGGCCTCCCTCACCGGGGAGCCGATCATCGGCACCACCCGGATGTTCCTGGAGCGCTTCGCCCACCCCGACGGGAAGGCGCGGCTGGCCGCCATCACCCCCGGGAAGATCCCCGCCCCGGCCCCAGGGCAGCTCACCCTGACCACCGGCCGGCACATGGAGCACTATCAGTCCGGCACGCAGACCCGCCGCGTGCCCGCCCTGCTGGACACCCACCCGGAGGCGACCGTGGCCGTGCATCCGGCCACCGCCCTGGAGCACGGCCTCGACGACGGCGACCAGGCCGTCATCGCCAACGCCCAGGGCGAGATGACCGCGCGGGTGGTCTGCGACGCCGGCATCCGCACCGACACGATCTTCGCCCCCTTCCACTACGCCGGCGCCGGGACCGCGAACCGGCTTACCCAGGCGCTGACCGACCCGCAGAGTCGGATGCCCGAGTTCAAGAACACGCCCGTGACGCTGCGCCCGGGTGGGGCGTCTCGCACGACGCCGGCCGGGGTGACCCATGACGCTGAGCCTGCTGTGACCGCCCCTTCGAAGGAGACCCGCCTGTGACGTCCCCGTCGACCGCCCCCCGTCCCGCCGCTGACACCTTGTCCTCCGGCACCTCCGACATCGAGGCCTCCCCCGCGGAGACGACCACCGCACCGGCGCCTCACGTGGTGGTGCTGGGCTTCGGCCCCGTGGCCGCCCGCCTGCTCGAGCAGCTGCGTGACGACGTCGCCGCCGGCCACCTGCGCGTGACCGTGGTGGGCTCCGAGTGCGTCCCGGCGTACCAGCGGATCAGGATCGGCGACGTCAGCGTGGGGCGCAGCGAACCGGAGGACCTGGCCCTGGCCGACGAGGCCGAGCTGGCCGAGACGGGAATCGAGGTCCGCTGCGGGGTCACCGCCACCGCCCTGCATGCCGCCTCCCGGATCATCACCCTCGACGACGGCGGCATCCTGCACTACGACAAGCTGGTCCTCGCCACAGGCGCGGAGCCGACCGTGCCGCGGATGACACTGGAGATGCGCCGCGACGGCCACATCGACGCCGAGCTGACCATGAAGGCCAACGGCCGCTCAGCGGGGCGCAGATCTCGCGCGCCGGGGGCGGAGTCTGAGGAGCCCCGCCGGTACCCGGACGGGGTGATGGCGCTGCGAGACCTCGATGACGCCCGACGCATCCGCGAGATCGTCTCCCGCCGTGAGCGGGCCGTGGTGCTCGGCGGCGGCGTGCTCGGAGTGGAGGCCGCCCTGGCGATCGCCGAGGTGGGCGGTGAGGTGACGCTGCTGCACCGCGGCACCGTGCCGATGGGCCGACAGATCGACACCGATTCCGGGATGCTGCTGCGCCGTCAGCTGGTGGACGCCGGCGTGGACGTCCGCTCCGCCTGCGACGTCAACACGGTGGTCGCCGACGACGGCCGGCTCTCCGCCGTGCGCACCTCGCTGGGCGAGAAGATCGACACCTCACTGCTGATCACCTGCACCGGGGTGCGCCCGCGCGACGGCCTGGCCGCCGATGCCGGACTGCCCACCGCCTGGGGCGTGGTGGTGGACCGGCAGTGCCGCAGCACCGGGGACCCACACGTCTTCGCGGTGGGTGACTGTGCCGCCGTCGAAGGGCGTGACCCCAGCGGGCTCATCGGCCCCGGCTGGGCGCAGGCCGAAACGGCCGCCGGCACTCTGCGTGCCGACCTGGGACTCAGCGCGCCCACCGAGCACGACGCCGCCGGGCGTCCCGTCGATCTGACGGCGTCGGCTCCAGCGAGGGCCGCGACGGCGGGCGCCGCCCCGCAGACGCTGGATGTGATCCTGGTGAAGTCGAAGACGCTGTCCGTGGCCTGCGCTGGGGAGACTGCTGTGGATCCCTGGGACCCCGAGGCGCCGACGGTGTCCACCTGGTCCGACCCCAAGGCCGGACAATATCTGCGCATCGTCACCGAGGGTGATCGTCTGCTGGGGTTCGTCTCGGTGGGGATGCCACGCTCCGCGGCGGAGCTGGCGCTGCACTGCACCCGCGGCACCCTGCCCGTGGCCGACCGCACCGCCCTGCTCGCCGCCGAGCACGCCACCAAGGAGGCCGAGCTCGGGCCCGACGACGTCCTGTGCCGCTGCTCCGGGGCGACCGCCCGACAGGTGGAGGAGGCGGCATCCTGCTGTGACACCGTGGAGGAGGTCGGGGCGGCCTGCCGGGCCGGCACCGGCTGCGGCACCTGCCACCGGAACATCGAGAGGATGCTGGCCGCGGCCGAGCCCGCCGTGGTCTGAGGCCCCTCCATCCGGGGTCCCTGAGCGGGCACACGAGCGTCGAGGAGTCATTTCCCGGCACCCCCTCACCCCGCCTGACACGCGTCAGGTGGGGTGAGATGCACGGGGAACTGACTCCTCGACATGAGGACCAGACCAGAGGGGCGGACCGGAGCACCCCGGCCCGCCCCTGTCACAGGCTGACGTGGACCCTGCCCTCGGCATCGACGTCCACCGCGAAGACCCGCAGCGCGAGCCCGTCCTCGCTGAGGCACTGACCCGACTCCAGGTCATAGACCTGCTTGTGGATCGGCGAGGCCAGAGTGGGCCGTCCGCCCTTGGTGCCCACGATCCCGCGAGCCATCACATGGGCCTTCGCGAAGGGGTCCCACTGGGAGACGGCGAACACGCGGTCTCCGGGAACACGGATCAGGGCGATCTGCACGCCCTCGACCAGGGCCGCCTCGCCCCAGAAGGGCTCGAGGTCCTCCAGCCGGCAGACCGCGTGGCGCCCGTCGGTCGACGCCGCGGCGTCGGCGAGCGTCAGGTCGGGCTCTTCGGTGAGATGCAGTGCTGTTGTCATACATCCACGCTAGGCGTGCGGGATTTCCCCCATCGTGCGCGCGTGTTTCCCCCCGGTGAAACGTCCTTCAGCACCCCGGATCACCACGCTGAACGCCTCGTCATATTGGCTTTACAAAGGCGATACGGCAGGGAAATCGCCTCTCCCTACGCTGGATCCAACCCCGAGCACAGGGCACCGTCACGGTGCCTCTGACACGCTCTTCTCGACCGGCAAGGTGAGGATCATGTCTGCACCCAGCACAGCGACCCCGACTCCGAGCGACGCCGAGACGCGGCACATCGTCGTCGTCGGCGGCGGCCCCGCGGCCCACCGGCTGACCGAGGCCCTCGTCTCCCGCGAGCTGCCCGGCACCCGGATCAGCGTCTTCACCGAAGAGACGCTGCCGCCCTATGACCGCGTCGCCCTGTCCAAGCGCTTCGAGATCGACGACGACCTCCTCCTCGGCGAGCCCTCCCTCTGGGAACATCCCACCGTCACCCTGCACACCGGACGGTCCGTCACCGCGCTGGACGTCGCCGCCCAGCGGATCACCACCGCCGACGGCGAGACCCACGGCTACGACGAGCTCGTCCTGGCCACCGGCTCCTCCGCCCCGCGGCCCCGGCTGGCAGGCGCCGAGGAGATCGCGGTCTACCGCACCCTCGACGACGTCGACTGGCTGCGTCAGCGGGTGGCGGACCTCGCCGTCGAGCTCGGCCGCACTCCGCAGTGCGCCGTCATCGGCGGCGGCCTGCTCGGGCTCGAGGCCGCCGGCGGGCTGAAGGGGCTGGGCGCACAGGTCACGGTGGTGCACTCCAAGCCGTGGCTGATGAACGCCCAGCTGGACGAGTTCGGCGGCCGCACCCTGAACCGCCTGCTGGAGAAGGAGGGCTACGACCTCCACTGCGGCGAGCGCCCCGCCGGCCTGGAGATCCGCGACGCCGCCGCGGGAGACGGCCGGTCCGCTGCTCCACAGCCTCGCTACGCCCTGACCTTCCCCGCCATGGACACGGTGGAGGCGGATCTGATCGTCGCGGCTATCGGCATCACCGCCCGCGACGAGCTCGCCCGTGAGGCCGGTCTGGACATCGGGTCCCGCGGCGGGGCCGTCATCGACGCCACCTGCGCGACCTCGGCGCCGCATGTGTGGGCCATCGGTGAGGTCGCCTGCTTCGAGGACATCTGCATGGGCCTGGTGGCTCCGGCCAACGCCATGGCCGAGGTCGTCGCGGACCGGCTGGCCGGCGGGGCGGCCGAGTTCGACGGCTTCGACACCGCCGCGAAGCTCAAGCTCGCCGGCATGGACGTGGCCTCCTTCGGGGACGGCTTCGCCGAGACCGACGGCGCCCTGGAGGTCGTCTACGCCGACCCGGCCGGCGGCGTCTACCAGAAGCTGGTGGTCTCCGAGGACGCCAAGACGCTGCTGGGCGGCATCTTCGTCGGCGACGCCTCCCCCTACTCCTCGCTGCGCCCGCTGCTGGGCCGCGAGCTGCCGGCCGAGCCGGGCGCCTTCCTCTCGGCAGCCGGCGGCGAGGTCGCCGACCTGGACCTGCCCGACGACGCCCAGGTGTGCTCCTGCAAGGACATCTGCGCGGGCACCATCCGCAAGGCCGTGGTCGGCGACGGCGTCGCCCCGCCGTGTGCGGACATCGGCGCACTGAAGTCGTGCACGAAGGTGGGCACCCAGTGCGGCTCGTGTCTGCCGATGGCCAAGAAGATCATGGAGAAGGAGATGGTCGCCCAGGGGATGGAGGTCTCCACCGCCCTGTGCGAGCACTTCGGCCTCTCCCGCGCCGGGCTCTTCGAGGCGGTGCAGGCCACCGGGCTCACCTCCTTCGCCGAGATCATCGAGCGCTTCGGGACCCCCGCGGACGCCAGCGTTAACTTCGGCTGCGACATCTGCAAGCCGGTCATCGCCTCGGTGCTGGCGGCGCAGCATGACGAGTACATCCTCGACGGCGGCCGCGGCACCCTGCAGGACACCAACGACCGCGCCCTGGCGAACATGCAGAAGGACGGCACCTATTCGGTGGTGCCGCGGGTCCCGGCCGGGGAGATCACCCCGGAGAAGCTCGCCGTGATCGCGGAGGTCGCCCAGGAGTTCGACCTCTACACCAAGATCACCGGCGCCCAGCGGATCGACATGTTCGGCGCCCGTCTCGAGCAGCTGCCGCTGATCTGGAAGCGCCTGGTGGAGGCCGGCTTCGAGTCCGGGCAGGCCTACGGGAAGGCGCTGCGCAATGTGAAGTCCTGTGTGGGCTCCACCTGGTGTCGCTACGGCGTCCAGGACTCGGTGGCGATGGCCATCGAGCTGGAGATGCGGTACCGAGGGCTGCGCTCGCCGCATAAGCTCAAGTTCGGCGTCTCCGGCTGCGCCCGCGAGTGCGCGGAGGCCCGTGGCAAGGACGTCGGCGTCATCGCCACCTCGGAGGGATGGAACCTCTACGTGGGCGGCAACGGCGGCGCCACGCCCGCCCACGCCGAGCTGCTGGCCAAGGACCTCGACGACGAGACCCTGCTGCGCTACATCGACCGCTACATCATCTACTACGTGCGCACCGCTGACCGGCTGCAGCGCACCGCCCGCTGGATGGAGGAGCTGCCCGGCGGGGTGGACCACGTCCACGACGTCGTCGTGAAGGACACCCTGGGCATCGCCGAGGACCTGGAGGCCGCCATGGCCACCCACGTGGGCCGCTACGAGGACGAATGGGCCGCCACCCTGCGGGACCCGGAGAAGCTGCGGCGGTTCCGCAGCTTCGTCAACGCCCCCGACGCCCCGGACACGGGGCTGGCCTACGTGGTGGAGCGGGACCAGCGACGCCCGGCCACCGCGGAGGAGGTCGAGGCGGCCGCCGCCGGCGAGGGGCCCGTGCTGCTCTCCGGTCCCCGCATCCCCGTGCGTCAGGACGGCGGCGAACCCGCGGCGGCCGCTGCTCAGCCGGTGGGGGTGCGGTCATGATCGGGCATGTGACCCTGGTCGGCGGAGGGCCGGGTGCGGCGGATCTGATGACCGTCCGCGCCAGGGACGCGCTGGCCGCCGCCGACGTCGTCTTCTACGACCGTCTCGCCCCCACCGACGGCCTGCCCGACTGGGCGCCGGGGGCTGAGCTGGTCGACGTCGGGAAGCGGCCTGGACATCACCGGGTCCCGCAGGAGACCATCCACCAGATGATGATCGAGGCAGCACAGTCAGGGAAGGCCGTGGTGCGGCTCAAGGGCGGAGACCCGTTCGTGTTCGGCCGCGGCTGCGAGGAGGTCGCCGCCTGCCGGGAGGCCGAGGTGCCGGTCACCGTGGTGCCGGGGATCTCCTCGGCCATCGCGGTCCCGGCCGCCGCCGGGATCCCGGTCACCGCCCGCGGCGTCTCGAAGGCGTTCACGGTGATCTCCGGGCATGATCCGCTCAGCGAGGAGGAGCTGGCCGGTCTCGTCGGGCTCGGTGGCACCACCGTCATCCTCATGGGTGTCGGCACGCTGGGCCATACGGTCACCGGGCTGCGCCGCCACGGACTGGGCGACGACGTCCCTGTGGGAGTCGTGGAACACGGCTTCGGCACCGACCAGCGCGTGTCCATCGCCCCGCTGGGCGAGATCCTGGGCGTGGCCGCCCAGGCCCGGATCAGCCACCCGGCGGTCCTGGTGATCGGCGAGGTGGTGCGGCTGGCCGCCGTCGAGCCGATGACGGGAGAGGCCGCCCACCGCCTGCCTGCCGGTGAGGCGACGGCGAGCGCGGGCGTCCAGCGGATCCGCGCCCTGGCGGGGGCCGTGCTGTGAGCCCGTCGCTGAGCACCACCGGACTCCCCACTGGACCCTCTGCCGGGCCCTCCGCCGGGCCGACCATGCGCTCCGGCTCCGCCGGCAGCGCCTCCTCCCCCGCCCCGCCGGCGTCGGCGGCGCTTCCGCAGTCGCTGGCCGGGTTCCGCATCGGGGTGACCTCGGACCGCCGGAGCGAGGACCTGATCTCGGCCTTCGAGCGCCGCGGCGCGGAGGTCATGCATGCCCCGGCGCTGCGCATCGCCCCGATGACCGAGTCGGTGACCCTGCAGCGGGACACCCGCCTGGTGGTCGAAGCCCGCCCGGACCATACGATCATCACCACCGCCTACGGGATGCGCCGCTGGGCGGAGGCCGCCGACGCCTACGGTCTGGGCACCGCGCTGCATGAGGCCCTGGAGGGCTCCAGCATCCTGGTGCGCGGGCCCAAGGCTCGTGGTGCAGTGCGCGCCGCCGGGCTGGACGACGACGGCGCGGCCGACGACGAGCGCACCGCCACTGTGGTGGACATGCTGCTGCAGAAGGACCTGGCCGGCACCACCGTGGCGTTCCAGCTGCACGGACGCACCGATCACGAGCAGATCGCCCGCATCGAGGCCGCCGGAGCCCGGGTCATCACCGTGATGCCCTACATGTGGGCCAAGCCCGCCGAGGACTCGGCGCTGCTGCGGATGATCGACGCCGTGATCGAGCGTCAGCTGGACATCGTCACGTTCACCGCCGCGCCCGCCGTCGACGCGTTCCTGGAGGTCGCCCACCAGTACGGCCGGGCGGCCGCGCTGCTGGAGGCGTTCCGCTCCGACGTCGTCTCCGCGGCAGTGGGGGACGTGACCGCGGCCCCACTGCACGAGGCCGGGGTCCGGCCGATCATCCCGTCCCGGTGGCGGCTGGGCGCGATGATCCGCCTGGTCTGCGACCACCTGGAGGAGCACCAGACCCTGCGGATGGACACCCGGCACGGACCGGTGGAGCTGCGCGGCGCGGAGGTGCGGTTTCCGGAGGTGACCGATCAGCCCGTGCGCCTGGCGCCCGGGCCGCTGGCGCTCATGCGCGCCCTGGTCAAGGCCGAGGGCGCGGTGCTGTCCCGGGAGCATCTGTTGGCGGTGCTGGGGCACTGCGACTCCGAGCACGCCCTGGAGATGTGGGTCTCCCGGCTGCGCAAGGCTCTGCCGGTCTCCGGAGTGGTGTCCACGGTGGTCAAGCGCGGCTACCGGCTGGCGGTCTGAGTCTGGTGCGCGTGGCCGCTGCCGAACGCGCTGCCATCGCGTCTCACGAGGTGTCCGCAGGACGTCCGATGCCCAGTGACGCGATGACGGTTGCCGCAGAGGCCAGGCCGATCAGCATCACATAGGCGGCGGGAAAGGAGCCGCCGCTGACGAGGACGGCAGCGATGAGCGCCGTCACGACGCCGATGCCCATGCTTTCCCCAGTCTGCAGTGCGGAGCTGACAGTGCCCTGTTCGCCGGGGTCAGCGAGGGCGAGAGCTGCGCTGGACAGGCGTGGGTACGCCGTCCCCATGCCGGTTCCCATCGCCACGGAGGCGATGACGACGCTCCACAGCGGTATGTCCGTGACGATGTAGACGAGCACCGTGGCAGGCCCTGTGCCGACCAGCATCGTGGCGATCAGGACGAGTCGGCGATGGGACGTCTGCGTGCTCGGACGACGTCCTTGGATCCATGCGCCCAGCGCCCACCCTCCGGCGGCGGCGGCGATGACCAGACCAGCGGTCGTGGGCGGATACCCACGGACGGCCTGCAGGTAGAGGGTCAGATAGAGGTCAGTGGCTGTGGCCGTCGCGCCGAGGACGGCCCGCAGGGCGATGAGGCGCTGCGGCGCACCTCGCAAGGTGAAGGTCCCCTTCGGCAGAAGGCTGCGGGCGGTGAGGAGGAGCGCCAGAGACACCCCTCCGATGATGACGGCCGTGCCAGGGCCGTCGCTCTGTCCGCTGAGATGCAGGACCGCCAGCAGTCCGGCCGCGAGGACCGCGAGCACCCCTTTGCGTCCGACGATCCCCGCTGACAGAGATCGTCGCGAGGATGCCCTGCGTGAGGACGCGGCTTCCCGGGATGGACGCGTGGCGTGCAGCACGCAGAACAGGGAGACGGCCGCCCCGAGGAGGACGACGCCGAACACCGCTCTCCAGTCCATGAGCTCGGCCATGGCACCGGCGACGACCGGCCCGGCCAGGGAGGGGACCAGCCATGCGCTGGTCAGGAGCCCGAACATCTGGGGGCGGACGGCCTCCGGGATGTGCCTGGCGATGAGGACGTCGAGGATCACCGAGTCGATCCCTCCTCCGAGCCCCTGCAGAAGTCGCCCGATGATGAAGATCGGGACGTCCCAGGCCAGGACGTTCAGCATCACACCGAACAGGAAGATCGTTCCACCGACCATCAGCGGTGTGCGCGGCCCCGCCCGGTCGGCCCAGTTGCCTCCGACGACCATGCCGACCAGTGCGGTCGTGATCGTCGCCGCGTAGGCGAAGGAGTACCAGCCGATGTCTCCGAGGTCTGCGACCGCCACAGGCAGGATGGTGGTGACGGCGAAGGATTCGAAGGCGATGAAGGTCATCAGAGCCAGCACGCTGGCGATGAACGGCCAGGTCTGTGTCGTCCACAGTCGGTGCTGACGCATCGAGGCGCGGGCCGTCACCGTGCCTGCCCGATCTCGAGGACGACCTTGCCACGACCGTGGCCCGTCTCGACGTCTCGGTGCGCTGCGGCCACCTCGTCGAGCCCATAGGTCCGGCGCACATGGACCTCGAGCTCACCCGCGGTGACACGTCGCATGAGATCGGCCAGTCGCGCCGCGTCACGACGACTGCGCACGATCCGGCATCCGAGCTCGAGGGCCAGGGCCATGTCCACGATCGTGGCGATGCGATCACGATCCGCCACCAGGTCGACAGCCGTGCGGAGGTTCTCGTGGCCCGCGGCGTCGAAGACCACGTCCACCCGGCCGCCCAGGGCGCGGATGCGTTCGGCCTGGCCCGGCCCGTAGGTGATCGGGACGGCGCCCAAAGATCGCAGGTAGGCGTGGTTCACCTGGCTGGCTGTCCCGATCACCGTGGCCCCTGCGCGGACGGCCAGCTGCGTGAAGATGGTGCCGACCCCACCGGCGGCACCGCAGACCAGCACGACGTCATCGGCTCCGATCCTGAGGTCCTCGAACGCCGTGTGGGCCGTCTGCCCCGAGGCTGACAGGGCCCCCGCGACCTGCCATGGGACTCCGGCGGGCTTGGCCACGATCTGCGATGCGGGCACGGCGACGGACTCGGCGTAGCAGTTCAGCAGGGCGAAGCCGGCCACCTCATCACCGGCACAGACACCTTCCACCTCGGAGCCGACCTCTTCGACGACGCCGGCGAACTCATTGCCGAGGATCTGCGGAAACTCGATCTCGGCTCCCGGAGGTCTCCACCCTGCCCGGATCGCAGCATCCGTGAGCTGCACGCCGGCGGCGAGGACTCGCACCAGCACGCCGTCCGACGATGCTGAGGGGCGCGGCATCTCGCGCACTCGCAGGACCTCGGCCGGGCCGAACTCGTCGATCGCGGCGGCGCGCATCGTCCCGCTCATCGGACCGCCCCCGCCGCCGCCACGAATCGCACCAGGTCCTCGACCGGTGCGGCACCGGAGAGCCGACGTCCATCCGGCGCCATGACAGTCGGCACCGTCTCCACCGACAGCCTCTGCGCCTCAGTGAGGTCGTGAGCCACCTCCTCGGAGAAGGCACCACCGGCCAGCGCGCCGTCGATCTCCTCGGGCCTGAGCCCCCACCCAATGGCCACAGCGCGCAGGACCTCAAAGTCACCGAGCCGCTGATTGCGGGTGAAGTGCGCGGCGAAGGTCGAGTCCCAGGCCGCCTCAGCATCGATGCGATCTGTGACGGCGGCGAGTTTGAGCAGGCGGTGGACCGGACGCGAATCGAACATCAGCGCGTCGTCGACGGCGAGGGCCAGGCCTTCGCGGCGCCCTTCGGCGCGAAGGCGCCGGCTCGTGGACTCCCACTGCGCGGACGACAGTCCCCACTCGCTCATTGCGACCCGCGCCGTCGGCTGCCCCGGGCTGACCGGGCCGTCCGGCTCCAGCAGGAAGCTTCGCCGCCGTACCCGCAGAGGCTCGCCGAGGACGGAGGCGGCACGGCGCAGCCGCCGCAGTCCGATCCAGCACCACGGACACCGCACGTCTGCCCACACATCGAGGTCGATCATCGTCTCCTCCTTCGCCGAGATCACGTGCAGTACAGTCGACTACGTCAAGTCCACTTGATGTCAAGCGAGCCGATGAGGAGGGCGGAACATGCCTCAGGTCCCAGAAGACGTCGTCTGGCTGAAGCCGGGCCAGATCGCCGAGCGTGCCGGAGTCGCGGTGTCGACGCTCCACTACTACGAGTCGATGGGCCTGATCCGCAGCCGACGCACCTCCGGCAACCGGCGTGAGTACCGACGCGACACGCTGCGGGTCCTGGCCTTCATCCGCGCATCCCAACGCGTGGGCATCAGCCTCGACCGCATCAAAGGCGCGCTGGACCGACTCCCTGAGGAGGGTCTTCCCACGGCCAGAGACTGGGCACGGATCTCTCGTGAATGGAGGGACGACCTCAATGAGCGGATCGAGCACCTCACCGCTCTGCGCGACCGCTTCTCCCTCTGCATCGGCTGCGGGTGCCTCTCCTTGAAGTCCTGCCCGTACTCCAATCCCGACGACATCCTGGGTGCCGATGGCCAGGGCGCCCTCCGGTTCCCCTAGGCGTGATGTCGTGCCAGACGAATATGCCGAGCGGAGAGGCGACATCTGACGTGGCGTGCGGATGGTGCGCAGGCCGCCGAACTGCGACGGCGGCCTGATGGGACCCTCCTGCACCGGAACCGGTACCGGGACTGAGAACGGTCCTTGCCGCCGGGCCGGCGATGTCCTCCCCCTCCGCCACAACGCGCCCGACCCAGACGACGTCCACGATGTGCTCGTCGACGGGTGGGATGGTCGCACAAGACCCGACGCGACGTCCGGAGGCGGGAGATGAACCGCTGGAGTCCCGGTCGGCACTATCGCTGAGCCCTGATAGTCCGGGACTTGCGGAGAAGACTGGCCCGCCGGTGACTCTGCTTCGAAGCCGCCGCCCACAACGGGAGGCGAGATCAAACTCCAGGCAACCGTGCGTCAGGCCTGCGCGCTTCGGCGGTGCGTTGGCGGCTTCGACGTCGTGTGCGCGGTGTGGGCGGCAAGAGCAGCCGTCACGGCAAGTACGGCGACGCTCAGCACGATCACCGGCAGGTGGTCCATGAGCAGCATCGCGGCGATCGCGATCACCACCAGCACAGCGGCTGCGATGAACCGGGACCGTGCGAGGCGTCCGAAGCGGGACCGGAGGAACAGCAGGTTCCCCATCAGGTAGACGAGCGGACCTGCTGCTGTCACGAGAACTATGGCGGGCGTGAGGTGGTTGTGGGAGAGCCGCAGTTCGATCGACACGGCGACAAGGATCGCACCCAGGACCATGAAGGCATGCGCGTATGCGTAAGCCGATCTGAGAGCCCCGGTGGACGAGTTCCCACCGTGGGTGTCAGGGCCGGCAAGGGCGAAGTAGTTCCACCAGAGCACGAACAGGGAGGCAAAGCCGACGATCAGACTCAGAGCGAGCGACAGAGTGAGCTGGCCGTGGGAGACGATGGTGCCACCCATGAGCAGGATGGACTCGCCGAGGGCGATGATGAAGACGAGACGGTTGCGCTCGGCCAGGTGCTCGGCGTCCGTATCCCACTGGTGCATGGGGGCTGCGCCGATGCCGGGTATCCGGTATTGAGCCAACGGGGCCGCGTAGTCGACGAGCACCGCGATCAGCCAGAGACCCAACCGCCACTCGAGGGGCAGTGCTGCGCCGAGGACCCAGAAGATGCCGGCCAACAGGGTCCACAGCAGCAGCATGCGGTAGTTGGCTGCGAGCTGGTGGCCGCGGTAGGTGATCATCATGAAGGCCGGACGAAGGATGCCCATGAAAAGGTAGCACCCGACGAACAGCCAGGCTCCGCCGTCGAAGGCACTGGGGATCGCAATCGACATGCCCAGTGCGGCAAGCATGAGCACCCCAGAGAGAAGCTGCACCGGGGTACGGCTCGGATCCAGCCAGTTCATCGCCCAGGCGGTGTAGTTCCAGCCCCACCACACCGCCGCGAACACCACGATGGTCTGTGCGGCACCCTCCCAGGAGAGATGCTCGATGAGCAAGTGCGAGAGCTGGATGATGGCGAAGACGTAGACCAGGTCGAAGAACAGCTCTATTGGGCCCACCTCGGACCGACGGTGGCCGGTGCGGGCGAACGGGACGGCAGTCATTGGTGGCGAACCTCGCATGCTCGTGTCGTGCGTGAGTATCGAATGCGGCAGCACTGAGCGGGCGCCCATCTGGCTGGACGCCCGCTCGAGTGACCAGTGCCGACCTTCACCCTTCGCGGATCGTCATCTTCACGATCTTGTCGCCGTCGATGGCGAAGACGAACTTCGACCGGCCATTGGCATGGTTGGAGCGCCAATCGCCGATGACGGTGATGGTGTCGTCCGCGACGTCGACCTCCTCGACCTCAAGTGTCCCGCGCGAACCGATGAACTCCGTGTCGCTCCACGATTTGATCTGGTCTCGCCCGGTGAAGTCACGGCCCCAGTCGTCGACGGACCCCTGCGCGGTGAAGGCATCGAGGAAAGCTTGCTCGTCGTGGTCGTTGACCGCTGTGATGAACGAGGCGACTGGTTCGGGGATGGTGGGTTCTGCCATGGGGTGTTCCTCATTTCGTAGGGTCGAGCTCAGCGGGTGGTGTAACCGCCGTTGGCGAAGATCGTCTGACCGGTGATCCACCACCCCTCGGAGGCGAGGAAGCGGACGATCGGCGCGATGTCGTCGATCTCAGTCAACTGGTTGCCCATGCCCTGGGACTTGTGGAATTCGACCCGTTCCGGGGTCTCCTGGCCATAGAAGAACGGCGTGTCCATGGGGCCGGGGGCGATAGCAGTGACGGAGATGCCCCGATCGGCGAATTCCTTGGCCGCGGCTCGGGTGAAGTGCTCGACCGGAGCCTTGCCTCCGGCGTAGGTGGAGTAGCCGTCGGTGAATGCCGCCAGCAGAGCGGTGACGATGGTGATGATCTTGCCACCGTCGGCGAGGTTCTTGCCGGCCTCCTGGATGAAGAAGTAGGCAGCCTTGGAGTTGATGTCGAACATCGAGTCGTACTCGTCCTCAGTCGTCTCCACGATCGGCTTGCGCAGCACCTTGCCAGCTGTGTTGACCGCGATGTCCATCTTCCCCAGGGCCGCCTCCGCGTCAGCGAACAGGCGGGTCACATTCGCGGGGACAGTGAGATCTCCCTGAAAGGTCGCCCCCTTGCCTCCAGCAGCTTCGACCGCGGCGAGTGTCCGCTCGGCGTCGGCACGGCTGGAGTCGGAGTTGTAATGGATCGCGACGTTCGCTCCCGCCTCGGCCGCCTGGCGAGCGATTAACCCACCGAGGTTCTTCGCGCCGCCCGCGATGAGAACGTTCTTGTCCTTGAGTGTGTGCTCGGTCATGAGATCCCCTGTATATCGACTGTATGCGCCAATGTTATTGCGATACATGCGGTAACATAGCATCATGACAGCGACACCGACAAGCGATACACGTCAGCGGATGATTGCGGCCGCAGCCGACCTCATCGCCGCCTCCCCTGGGGAGGAGTTCTCGCTGCGCGCGGTGTGCGATGCGGTCGGAGTCAAGATGCCGACCCTGTATCACTTCTTCGGCTCCAAGCAGGGACTGATGGACGCGGTCATCGAACGCGGATTCGACCTCTACCTGGACGAGAAGTCTTCGATGGAGTCATCCGGCGACCCCATCCAGGACATCCGCGCCGGATGGGATGCACACGTCGCCTTCGGCCTGGCCAACCCCGGGTTCTATACGCTCATGTATGGGAAGGTCCGCCCTGGGCACTCCCCCGAAGCCCAGTCACGTCCCAGCGAGATCCTGCGCGCACTCACGGCGCGGGCCGCCGAACAGGGCAGGCTCGCAGTACCCTCCGAGCAGGCCGCCGCGCATATCCTCGTCACCAACATCGGCGTCACGCTTCGCCAGATCATCCTGGCTGCACCGGACCCAGCACTCTCTCGAGCCGTCCGCGAAGGCGCCATCTCAGCGATCACCGGCAAAGGCTCGCGAACCGACGACCCGCTCACCTGCGCCATCGAGCATGCCGCCGCCCACCCGGACGTCCTTGGCAGGGCAGAGACTCAACTCCTCATCGAGTGGCTACGCAGACTGAACGACGCACGGCAGGTTGAGGCTGCGACCCCTCATCGGCTGGATTGAACACGCTCACAGTTCAGCCGGCCTCTGCCATGTCGCTGGCATTTTCACTGACAGACAGGGCAACAGCACGTAGGTCGCGCCCTCAGTCCTTCATCAGGCCGACCCCGGCCCGCCGCGTGGCACACTCGTGACGGAACGAGGTAGACAGATCTGCCTACTACAGGCTGAGGAGACGCGATGAAGGACCTGACCGACTACTCCGTCCTCACGTTCGACTGCTACGGCACGCTGATCGACTGGGAGGCGGGCCTCTCCGCCGTGCTGACCGACTGGGCGCGCGAACACACCCTCGAGAGGAGCCCCGAAGACCTCCTGCAGGCCTACTCGGCCCAGGAGGCGGCCGTGATGCGCGAGCATCCCACCTGGCTCTACCCGGAGATCCTCGCCGAGGCGTTCCGCCGCACCGGCGAGGACCTCGGCGTCACCGTCAGCGACCAGTGGGCGCGACGACTCGGCACGTCCGTGCCCCAGTGGCCAGCCTTCCCTGACTCCGCCGAGGCGCTCGCCGCCCTGGGCCGCCGGTACGACCTGGTCATCCTGTCCAACGTCCACCGGGCCGGCTTCACCGGGAGCAACACGCACCTGCGCGCCGACTTCGCCACCGTCATCACTGCTGAGGACGTGGGCGCCTACAAACCTGCCGCCCCACATTTCGAGGCCCTGGACTCCTGGTTGGCGGAACGAGGCACTCCCCGCTCAGACGTGCTCCACGTGGCCCAGAGCCTGTTCCACGACCACGTGCCGGCCCGTCGGCACGCGCTGGACTCGGTGTGGATCAACCGCCGTCACGCGCAGCCTGGCTGGGGCGCGACCCCGGAGCCTGCCGAACCATGGAGCTATGACGCCGAGTTCCGCTCCATGCAGGAGTTCGCCGATGCCGTCGAGGCCGCGTTCGACGGCGGCGCGTCATGACCGGCGCCGAGCCGTCCGCAGCGCGACGGGGCTCCGCCCGGGTCCGCCTCCTGGAGGCCGCCGCCGGGCTGTTCTACGCCGAGGGCATCGCGGCGACCGGCATCGACACAGTCATCGCGGAAGCAGGCGTGGCCAAGATGAGCCTGTACAACAACTTCTCCTCCAAGGAGGAGCTCGTGCTGGCGTACCTCGAGAGTCGGCACCAGGAGTGGATGGAGCTGTACCGGCACCGCGCCCAGGGCGCCGTAAGTCCGGAGGACGGCGTGCTCGCCGTCTTCGACGCCTACCTGGACCATGCGGAGGCGGCCTACGTCCACGCGTTCCGTGGATGCGGACTCCTCAACGCCGCAGCGGAGCTGCCTGCCGGGGCACGCGGGCGGGAGGCCGTACGCCGCCACAAGGAGGAGGTGGAGGAGGTCCTCGCCGCACATCTCGAGCGCCTCGCCCCTCGCCCCCTCGCGCAGGAGACCGCCGAGCAGCTCTCCTTCCTCCTGGAAGGGGCCATGAGCCGAGCGGGCCTCGACGGCGGCCCGGACCGCCTGCGGCGCGCACGCCGGATGGCCGAGCGGATCCTGGCAGGCCTCGGGCGTGAGCCCTGAGGTCAGCCCTGAGGTCAGCCCTGATCCTCGAGGCACTCCCGCAGCGCCTCCCCCATGAGCCGGCCGGCCTCGTCGAACTCCTCCGTCCGAGGCCCGCAGTAGCTGATCCGCACATGGCTGGCAGGGGCCTCGGCGGGGAACCATTCGTCCCCGCCGGCGACGACGACGCCCTTCTCCTCACAGCGGCGCACGAAGGCTCCCGCCTCCGGCAGCCCGGGCAGGTGCAGCCACAGGTGCAGCCCGCCGCGCGGGATGTGCTCCAGCTGTGCGTCCGGCAGGTGCTGGTGGACCGCGCGCACCAGCAGGTCCCGACGGCGGCCCAGCTCCTCCCGCAGCCCGCGCCGGTGGGTGCTCCATCCCGGCTGGGTGACCACATCCAGCGCCACCGACTGGAGCACCGCACTGACGTACAGGGACTCCGCCTGGCAAGCGCGCAGAATCCGCTCGCGCGCCGGGCCGTGGGCGACGACGGCGGCCACGCGCACCGAGGGTGAGACGCTCTTGGTCAGCGAGCGCAGATGGACCACATGGCCGTCCGGATCCTGGGCGGCCAGCGGCGCGACGGCGCCGTCGATCCCGAAGTCGTGGGCGTAGTCGTCCTCGATGAGGAAGGCTCCCTGACCCCGGACCACGTCGAGGATCTCGCGCCCCCTGGCGGGGCTCCACTGAGCTCCGGTGGGGTTGGCGAAGGTCGGCTGGGCGTAGAAGGTCCGGGCCCCGGAGCGGATGAGCGCCTGGCGCACCTGCTCGGGATCGGGGCCGTGCGGCCCGGTGGGCACGGGAATGATGCGCGCACCGATGTGCCGAGCGGCGAGGATGGCACCCCAGTAGGTGGGCGACTCCATCACCACCGGCTGATCCCGACCGATGAGGGCCCGGAACACGGCGACCAGTCCGCTCTGGCTCCCTGGAACGATGAGCACATCACGCGCCGAGACTCCGGATCCCCCGGCCTCTGCCGCCATCAGCTCCTGGGCGAACCAGGCCTGGAGCTCCGGGAGCCCGGCGGCCGGCGGCCGCTGCAGCGACGAGTCGGTGCGGCCCGCCCGGGACCAGGCCGACTGCAGCAGCCGACGCGGCAGCAGCCCCGGCTCGGGATACCCGACGTGCAGGGGGATCGCCTCGGGCGAGGCTGACCGCAGCGTGGCCGGTGCGGCGGCGGCCACGGGGTCGCTCAGACTCAGGGCTACGGTCTGCCACCGATGGTCGCGGCTCGCCGCTGGCCGTCGGGGACGGACGAAGGTGCCCACCCCGGGACGGCTCTCCACGAGCCCGAGGCCGACCAGCCGCCGTACCGCCGTCTGCACGGTGACGGGACTGACCTGCAGCTCGGAGACCAGCCGACGGCTGCTGGGCAGGCGCGCTCCCACCGGGGCCTGCTCGATCCATCGGCGCAGATGCTGCTCCACTCGACTGCTACTATCAGTCATGAGACCTCATGATACCGCTATTGCCAATGGCCCGACTGCGCTACTGGTCCGGCGAGCGGGGTTGTGGTGGGGACTGCTCGGCGTCGCCGCCTTCTCACTGACCGTCCCGTTCACCCGAATCGCCGTCACGGAGACCGGCGCAGAGACAGGCGCCGGGGCGGGCGCGCTGGACCCGCTGTTCGTCGGCGCCGGACGCGCCGTCGTCGCGGGCCTCCTGGCGGCGCTGGCCCTGCTGCTCGCCCGCCCGCGGGCGCCGAGGGGCCGACAGTGGTGGCGCCTGTCCGTGGTGGGCCTCGGCGTCGTGCTGGGCTTCCCCGTGCTGACCTCGATGGCCCTGACGGCGACGACGGCGAACCACGGCGCGATCGTCATCGCCGTGCTGCCGGCGGCCACCGCCGTGGTCGTCGTGCTGCGCACCGGCGAGCGACCGGGCCCGCTGTTCTGGCTCGCCACGACGGCGGGCGCGGCGGCCGCCGTAGTCTTCGCCCTGACCCACAGCGGGCTGGGACCGCTGCACTGGTCGGACGTGCTGCTCTTCGGCGCCGTGGTGACCGCGGCCTTCGGCTACGCGGAGGGCGGGCTGCTGGCCCGGGAGCTGGGCTCCTGGCAGACGATCTCCTGGGCGCTCGTGCTCGCCCTGCCGGCGACGGCGCTGCTCACCACCGTCAGCCTCGGCGGCCAGGCTCCTCAGGCCTCCCCGATCCAGTGGGCGAGCTTCGGCTACCTCGCGGTGGTGAGCATGTTCCTGGGCTTCTTCGCCTGGTACCGGGGGCTGGCTCTCGGCCCGATGGCGCAGGTCAGCCAGATCCAGCTCACCCAACCGGTGATGACGCTGGCCTGGGCGGCGCTGCTGCTCGGCGAGACGATCACGCCCGCCACCGTCATCGGCGGCGCAGCCGTGGTGGCCTGCGCGGCGACGGCCGTGCGGGTGCGGCTCCGGGTGCGGTGAGTCTCGCCGCGCGGTGGATGCCATACGCCCCGGCGCCGTCGCTCCGGAGGGGGACGCCCCGAGCAGGACATATGCCGCCGTCGTGTCACCGCCTGCGGGCATACTGGGTCCATGTCACTCACCTCGCACCCCCGACGCTTCCTCGGCCTGAGCGTGGTGGCCGCCGGAACCCTGGCGCTGCTCACCGGCTGCGGAGACGAGACGACCGGCCCCGAATCCCAGGCTGAGGCCCTGGCCGCCGCCCTGCAGAGCGGGGACTTCACCGAGGTGGCCGTGCGCACCGAGGCCGGGGCCCAGGAGCTCGCCGACGCCGTGGCCACCCTCCATGACCCCTTCGGCGAGCTGAGCCCGGAGGTCAGCGTCTCAGAGATCACCGTCGACGAGCCTCACGAGGACTCGCCCCGGCCGGCCACCGCGGTCGTCGAACTGAACCATTCCTGGGACCTCGACGAGATCGGCGTCGAGGACCAGACCTGGAGCTATGACACCCAGGCCGAGCTGACCTACAGCGCTGAAGCGGACCAGTGGCGTCTGGAGCCCGACACCGAGGTGGTGCTGCCCGACTTCACCGGCCAGGAGGGCATCGGGATCTCCACCGTGCCCGCCGAACGGGGCCGCATCATGGACGACGACGGCCGAGCCATGGTCTACAACCGGGACGTGGTGCGCATCGGCATCGACAAGTCCCAGCTCGCCGAAGGAGACGACGCCGCCGATGAGGACACCCAGCGGGAGGCCGCCGAGGAGCTGGCCGAGGTGCTCGGCATCGACGCCGAGAGCTACGCTGACCGGGTGGTGGCCTACGGGGACCAGGCCTTCGTGGAGGCGATCGTCCACCGCCGGGACTCCGACGAGGTCACCGCCGCGGACCTCGAGGGCATCCCCGGCGTGACCATCGTGGACGATCAGCTGCCGCTGGCGGAGTCCCGCGACTTCGCACCCCTGCTGCTGGGCCGGGTGGGGCCGGTCACCGCCGAGCACCTGGAGGAGGACCCCAGCCTCAGCGCCGGCGACCAGATCGGCACCTCGGGCCTGCAGGCCGCCTTCGAGGACACGCTGCGCGGATCGCCGGGCATGCGGATCCACAGGGACGGTGAGACGCTGTTCTCCACGGACCCGGTCAACGGTGAGGACCTGGACACCACGCTCGTCCCACGCCTGCAGAACCTCGCCCAGAACATCGTCGACGGCGTGGACGAGGACGTGACCGCCTCGATGGTCGCCCTGCGCCCCTCCGACGGCGGCATCCTCGCCGCGGCCAGCCACGACCCGGAGGACTCCTGGGTCTCCACCGCCACGCAGTCCACCTATGCGCCCGGCTCCAGCTTCAAGGTGGTCTCCTCACTGGCGATGCTGCGTGACGGCCTCTCCCCCGACTCCACCGTGCAGTGCCCAGCCTCCGCACGAGTGCACGGTCAGGTGTTCCGCAACTACGTCGGGTTCCCCACCGAATACACCGGCTCGGTGGAGTTCACCGAGGCCGTGGCGACCTCCTGCAACACGCTGTTCGTCAACGCCTGGGACGAGGTCACCTCCGCCGAGCTGCAGCAGGCCGCCTATGACCTCGGCCTGGACGACGAGTCGCAGCACATCGGCCTGGCCAGCAGCTTCGGCACTGTGCCGGACGACTCCGAGCTGAACCTGCATGCGGCCAACCTCTTCGGCCAGGGGGTCGTGGAGGCCTCCTCCCTGGGGATGGCCACCGTGGCCGCCTCAGTGGCCGCCGGCGAGACGGTGCACCCGCACCTGGTGAAGCCGGCGGACTCCGAGGAGGCCGGCGAAGAGAACGACGAGGGCGCTTCGGACGCCGAATCCGGGCTGACCGAGGAGGAGGCCGAGGACCTGCGGGAACTGATGCACGGCACGGTCGAGTTCGGCACGCTGGACGGACTGATCGACGTGCCCGGGGAGCACGTCTACGCCAAGACCGGCACCGCTCAGGCCGGGGCCGGAGACGACATGTACGCCCACACCTGGGTCATCGCCTTCCAGGGTGACCTGGCGGTGGCGATCTTCGTGGACGAGGGCGAGTACGGCTCCTCCACCAACGGGCCGCTGCTGCAGGAGTTCCTCACCGGCGCTGCCGAGATCCTGGACTGAGGGCGAGGATCGCCCTCAGCCGGTCGCATGCGCCGCCTCAGCCCACCCGGCGGCCGCACCACCCCGGGGGCTCCTCGGCGTGGACCCGGATGGCGGCGGACACGTCCTCGGGGAAGCCCACGGTGCCACCGGCGGCCTGGTCCACGTGGAGTCCGAGGATCTCTTCGGTGGCCACCAGCTCTGCGCCGGAGTGCATCTCATGGGCCAGGTGGAGCTTCTTGGGGCCCTCCCCGAACACCCGGGTGCGCACCGTCAGGGGCGCCCCCAAGCCGACCTCGCGCAGGTACCGCACATGGGCCTCCACGGTGTAGAGCGAGCAGCCGCTCGCCTCCCGGTAGGCGGGCCCCATGCCGAGGTGTTCCATCGCCTGGTCGGTGGCGTACCCGAAGACCAGCACGTAGAAGGCCTCGGACATATGCCCGTTGTAGTCGATCCACTCGGCGGCCACTTGGGTCTCATAGACCGGCAGTGCTGTGTCCGTCATGATGCCCCCCTGCCCTGCGTCACCCGGCGACTGAGCGTCACCCAGCGGCTGGGCGCCACCGAGCAGACGACGGATGGCGATGATGCCGGCGTCGCGCTCGGCCACCAGCTCCGCGACGCTGCGGCCTGCACTGGCCTCGTCACATCCCGCCACCACGCCGGCGCGCAGCTGCTCCGTCAGCTCAGGTGCCTCCAGCCGTGTCCACGGGGACTTCAACGAGGGGCCGAAGTGGTCGAGCATATGCGCCATGCCGCCCTCCCCTCCGGCGAGATGGAAGGTCAGCATGGGCCCGTGCATCGGCCAGCGCAGGCCCGGACCGTCCTTGATGGACCGGTCGATCTGCTCCACGGTGGCCTCCCCGTTGTCCACCATGTGCAGGGCCTCCCGCCACAGGGCCTCCTGCAGCCGATTGGCGATGAACCCCGGCACCTCACGCTCCATCCGGATCACCGACTTGCCCAGTGCGGTGTAGAACGCTGCGGCCCAGTCCACCACCTCAGGCGCGGTACGCTCACCGCCGACCACCTCCACCAGGGGGATCAGATAGGGCGGATTGAACGGGTGGCCGACCACGAATCGCTCCGGACGGGCCACCTCGGCGGCCATCTCCGTCATGCCGAAGCCGGAGGTGGAGGAACCCACGACGACGTCCGGTGCGGTCACGGCATCCAGGTCCGCCAGCAGCCGACGCTTCAGCGCCAGATCCTCCGGGGCGGACTCCTGGACGAAGCCGACGCCGTCGACCGCCTCGGCCAGATCGGTGTGCACGCTCCACGCGCGCCGGTCCGCGCCGTCGAGCATGTCCAGCTGCTCCAGCGCCGGCCAGGCCGCGTCGATGAGCCGCCCCAGACGCTCCTCCGCGTCCGGGGCGGGGTCCCAGATCCTCACCCGATGGCCACGGGCCAGGAAGTAGGCGGCCCACCCGCCGCCGATGGTGCCGGCTCCCACACAGGCGATGGTGCCGACGTCGTCGATGCTGCGCAGCGCCGCGCCCATGCTCAGGCCCCCTTCTCAGCGGAGGGGACCTGGACCGTCAGGTCCAGGATCTCGCGCGCCTCGTCCGGTGTGGCGACCCGCTCACCGAGGGACTCCACGATCCCCACTGCCCGCTCGGTGAGCTGGGCGTTGGTGGCCTTGACCCCCTTGGACAGGTACAGGTTGTCCTCCAGCCCGACGCGGACGTGACCGCCGGCCAGCACGGAACGCGCCGCCCAGGGCAGCTGGTTCCGGCCCAGCGCGAAGGAGGTGAACTCCGCACCCTCGGGGAGCATGCTCACCATGGCGGCCAGCAGACCCGGGTCGGCCGGGGCCCCATAGGGGATCCCCATGCACAGCTGGTACAGGGGCGGCGGGTCGATCAGCCCCTCCTCCACCAGGACGTTGGCGAACCACAGGTTGCCGGTGTCGAAGATCTCCATCTCCGGCTTCACACCGAGCTGCCGGATCGTCGCGGCGCCCTCGCGGAGCATGTCCGGGGTGGAGACGTAGAGGCTGCTGCCCTCGCCGAAGTTCAGCGAGCCGCAGTCGATGGTGCAGATCTCCGGCAGCAGCTCCTCCACATGGGGGAGCCGGGCGACCGCGTTGACCAGGTCGGTGCCGTCGAGCTGGGCGGTGGGCCGCTGCGGGTCGATGACCAGGTCTCCACCCATCCCGGCGGTGAGGTTGAGGACGGGGTCGACGTCGGACTCCCGGACGATCCGCACCACCTCGCGGTAGTGGGCCACCTCGCGGGAGCCCTGCGTGGTCTCGGGGTCCCGGACGTGGATGTGGACGATCGAAGCTCCGGCTCGGGCGGCGGCGATCGCATCGGCGGCGATCTCCTCCGGGGTGACCGGGACGTGCTCGCTGCGGCCGGCGGTGTCGCCGGCGCCGGTGAGCGCACAGGTGACGATGACGGGACGGGGCATGGGAGGGGTTCCTCTCGTGATGGGGTCTGGGGGTCGCGGTCTCAGGCGCCGACCGGCGGCGAGCCCTGCGACGACGGCACCGGGCGTTCCCTGTCCAGATCGGTGGTCGGCAGATCGACCTCCGGCCGCAGGATGCGACGCCGCAGGTGATCCCGGACGCGCCGCCGCATGGTCTCCTCGGTGATCACTCCGGTGAGCACCTGGACCCCCAGCCCGTCCACCAGCGCGGTGAGCTCTCCGGTGAGCTCCTCACTGGGGCCCGAGTGGAACACTCCGGCCTGCTGACCGGCGGCGACGGCGGCGCGGACAGTCTCGAACCAGCGCCGGTAGATCTCCACGTACTCCACGTCCTGGCCGCCCTTGAGAGCCACCCGGTTCCAGGACTGCAGCCAGATGGACCAGTCGAGCCGACCGGCCTCACCGTGCGGGGACTGCATGTCCAGCAGCCTCCACAGCCGCTCCACCGGATCGTCGACGCCGGTCAGCCGGGCGATCTGCCGGTCATAGGCCAGCTTCACGGAATGGTTCAGCGCCATGGCGAACAGGTCGGGCTTGGTCGGGAAGTAGTAGTGCACGGTGGCGCTGGAGACGCCCGCGGCGGCGGCGATGTCACTGACGCGGACCGCCTCGAATCCCGTCTGCGCGAAGAGCCCCCAGGCCGCCTCGACGATCTCCCGGCGACGGCGCGCCTGCTCGGGTGTGGCAGGTGAGGCACCGGCGGGGTCGGCGTCAGGCGGGGTCACGGAGACGGGGTCCGCGCCGGGGGCTGAGCCCACCAGAGCGCTGACCGCCACTCCGGTCACGCGGGCCAGGGCGACGAGCTCGTCGTCGGTGAACCGTCGTTGGCCCGAGAGCGACTTGGAGAGCTTGGTCTCGTCGATGCCCATCTCGGCGGCCACCTGACGCTGTGAGCGTCCGCTGGCGCGGATGGCACGTCGCATGCGGTCGGCGGACGGGCGGCCCGTCGTCGTGGAGGACATGCGGCTCAGCGTACTGAGCCCCCTCCCAGAATCGCAAGCACCCTGACTTTCAGTCAGATTTTGCGATATGCTCAGCGTAGGCGCCTCGTGGCGACCACTGCCTCGACCACGGACCGCGGCCCGCTGACCCCTGAGTCGGCGGGGACCGGTCCGTTACGATGGCGTGTCGTCGTCATGCCGCGGAACGCCGGGAGTGCCAGCACTCCGGCTGCCCGCGGCAGCACCTGCACCCGAAGAGAGAGCCAGAGACCGTGTCCCCTGAGAGCCAGCAGCCTGAGCAGACCGTCGCTCGGAGCCACATGCGCCACCCGCTGTCCTTCGTGCGCCGCAGCAACCGCCTGACCCCGCGCCGCCAGCGCGCCTGGGACGCCGCCCTGGGCCAGGAGCTGCTCGACATCCCGCACGGCGAGCGGGACACCGCCGTCGCCGATGACTTCCGCATCGACTGGAAGGCCGAGTTCGGCCGTGACGCAGAGCTCATCGTGGAGATCGGCACCGGATCAGGAGAGGCCGTCGCCCACGCCGCGGCCCAGGCCCCGGAGAAGAACTTCCTGGCCGTGGAGGTCTACCGCCCCGGGGTCGCCCAGCTGGTCAGCCGACTGCGCCGCGAGGGCCTGCGCAATGTGCGGGTCGCCAACGTGGACGCCACCGAAGTGCTGGACAAGCTCCTCCCCGAGGACTCGGTGTCCGAGGTGTGGGTGTTCTTCCCGGACCCGTGGCACAAGAAGAAGCACACCAAGCGCCGCCTCGTCCAGGACTCCTTCGTGGAGAAGATCGCCCGCGTGCTGCCCGACGGCGGCCTGTGGCGCCTGGCCACCGACTGGTCCGGCTACGCAGTGCAGATGCGCGACACCATCTCCGCCTCCCCCGCGTTCACCAACGTCCACGCGGGTCAGCGCGCCGGTGAGGAGTCCCCGCTGACCGCCGTCCGCCTGGAGGACCTCGACGCCCGCAGCATGGGCAAGACCCCCGAACCGCTCCCCCTGGAGGAGGCGATCGACGACGTCGGCGGCTGGGCGCCGCGCTTCGAGGGCCGCATCCAGACCGATTTCGAGACCAAGGCGCTGAAGGTCGGACGGAGGATCTTCGACCTGACCTTCGTCCGTACGCCGAGGAGCTGAGCACCCCACGCCCATGCTCCGCCCCCAGATGCAGCGCCCTGCCTGACGAGACAACCGACCCCGACCCACACAAGGTGTGATCAGCATGGCTGACTCTCAGCCACCCCACTCCCGCCGAGACGGCGGATCCCAGCCCGACGACGACACCCGCCGCTCGCCGGCGCCCAAGGCGACCGCCGAGAAGACGGCCGCGGCCGCCGGAGCGGCGACGCGGAGGGCCGGGGCCGCGCTGCACCGGCTGAACGTGTACTCCCAGGGCGAGTATCCGCACAACATCCACCCGGCGCTGGTGCCCGGCATCGGCATCGACGAGCAGCGGCGCCGGTACTCGGTGGACCGAGTGGTGTTCCTGATCGCCGGCCTGCTGACGGTGGCCTTCGTGATCTGGGGCGTGAGCAGCCCGTCCCATGTGGCCGAGGTCGCCGGGTCCACCTTCGGCTGGACCATGGAGAACCTGGGCTGGCTGTTCAACGTGGTCGCCATCGTGGTGCTGATCTTCCTGCTGTGCCTGGCGTTCTCCAAGTACGGGCGGATCCCGCTGGGCAAGGACGGGGAGAAGCCCGAGTTCTCCACGTTCTCCTGGACCGCGATGCTCTTCGCGGCCGGCATCGGCATCGGGGTGCTGTTCTTCGGCCCCTCGGAGCCGCTGACCTACTTCCACTCCCCCGCCCCGCTGACACACGCGGCGGAGACCACCGAGGCTCTGCACGCCGCGATGGCGCAGACCTACTTCCACTGGGGAGTCCACGCCTGGGCCATGTACGCCCTGGTGGGCGGCGCCGTCGCCTATGCCGCCTACCGCCGGGGCCGCGTACCCCTGATGTCCTCGATCTTCCGCAACCTCTTCGGGCAGAGCCAGACCGAGGGTCTGGCCGGGAAGCTGATCGACATCTTCGCGATCATCGCCACCCTGTTCGGCACCGCCGCTTCGCTGGGCATCGCGGCCATGCAGATCGGTCAGGGCTGGACCATCGTCTCCGGCGCCGAGGTCACCAATACGCTGCTGATCATCATCATCGCGCTGCTGACGGTGGGCTTCGTGCTCTCCGCGGTCTCCGGCGTCGCCCGAGGTATCCGCTACCTGTCCAACATCAACATCGTGCTGACCATCGGCATCATCTCGCTGGTGTTCTTCCTCGGGCCCACGCTGTTCCTGCTGAACCTGGTCCCGTCCTCCTTCGTGGAGTACTTCGGCTCCCTGTTCGAGATGATGGGCCGCTCGGCCTCCTGGGGTCAGGAGACCATGGACTTCCAGTCCGCCTGGACGGTGTTCTACTGGGCCTGGTGGATCTCCTGGTCGCCCTTCGTCGGGGTCTTCATCGCCCGCATCTCCCGGGGTCGCACCATCCGCCAGTTCATCCTGGGCGTCATCCTGATCCCCAGCTCCCTGCTGTTCGTGGCCTACGGGATCATGGGCGGAACCTCCATCTGGATGTACCGGGAGGGCCTGGAGGGCTTCAACGACGAGATGCCCGCCGCCGAGGTGCTGTTCACGATCATCGACCACCTGCCGTATGTGGAGTGGCTGCCGGCGGTCATCATGGTGGTGCTGGCGATCTTCTTCATCACCTCCGCCGACTCCGCCTCCGTGGTGATGGGCATCTTCTCCACCCGCGGCGACCTGAACCCGCGGAAGTCCGTGGTGGTCTTCTGGGGACTGGTGATGACCGGCGTCGCCGTCGTCATGCTGCTCACCGGCGGGGACACCGCCCTGCAGGGGCTGCAGTCCCTGGTGACGGTCACGGCGGTGCCCTTCGCCGTGATCATGCTGCTGATCATGATCGCGTGGCTGCGCGACGTGCGCACCGACCCGCGGGCCCTGCGCACCAAGTACGCGGAGAAGGCGCTGCGGGATGCGGTGATCGACGGCGTCGACCGCTACGGCGACGACTTCACCCTGCAAGTGGCACCCACCGAGCCGGGGCTGGGCGCCGGCGCCGGGGTGGACTCGGAGGACGACATGTACACCGAGTGGTACCAGCGCACCGACGAGAACGGCGACCCGATCGGCTACGACTTCACCACCGGGACGTGGGAGGACGGCTGGACGCCGGAGGAGGACGAGGACTGGCACGGGGACATGGAGAACTACTCCCCGGCGACGTCGTTGGCGACCTCCTCGATCCCGGTGGTCTCAGCCGAGGCAGCGAGCGAAGGTCAGGGCCCGGACGGCTCCGAGGGCGACGGCGGGCCGGCCGGCTCCGAGGCCGTCGAGCCCGAGGAGGACCCGGCGCCGCAGCGCTGAGCTCGCGGGGCTCGCTGAGCTCAGGGACTCCTGGCATCCGCAGGGGATAGTTCGTTTACCGAATCACCACCTTCTGACTAGACTGGCGCGATCTGCAAGGTCGTCACGCCGGAAGGCCCCTGGACCCCGGGGCCGGCGGAAGGGAATCGCCATGTCAGAGCCCAGCACCGTCACCCCGACCCGCCGCTCCCGCAGATCGCGCAGCGCCGGCGATCGCCCCGGATTCCTGGTCCGGGCGCTGCGGGTCGTGGAACGCATCGGCAACCTGCTGCCTCACCCGTTCTGGCTGTTCATCATCCTCGCGGTGGTCGTGGTGGTCCTCTCCGCCGTCCTGGAGGCCCTGGGAGTGGGTGCGGAGAACCCGGCCGACGGCGAGCAGATCGCCGTGCAGAGCCTGCTCACACCGGAGGGCTTCCAGCGCATGGTCACCGATGCGGTGGAGAACTTCGTGACGTTCCCGCCGCTGGGTCTGATCATCACCGTGATGCTGGGCGTCGCGGTGGCTGAGGGATCGGGTCTGATCAGCGCGGCCATCCGGGTGGTGGTCTCCCGGGTCTCGCGCCGTTGGTTGACCTTCACGGTCGCCCTCGCCGGAGTGACCGGATCCGTGGCCTCAGACGCCATCTACGTCATCCTGATCCCGTTGGCGGCCGCGGCGTTCAAGGCCAGCGGCCGCTCCGCGGTACTGGGCGCCGTCGTCGCCTTCGGCTCGGCCTCCGCGGGGTACAACGCGTCCCTGCTGATCACCGCCAGCGATCCCCTGCTGGCCGGGATCTCCACCTCGGCGGCCCAGCTGATCGACCCGGACCATGTGGTCTCCCCGGTGGCCAACTACTTCTTCTCCGCGGCCTCCGCCGTGGTGCTCGCCCTGGTGGTCACGCTGGTCACCGAGCTGCTGCTGGTCCGGATGACCGAGCGCATGAAGCACGAGGAGGACGCCACCGGCGGAGCGGCCACCGCCGTGCTGGCGGCCGGCAGGGACCTTGACGAGGGCGGCCGCGGCGAGGCGATCACCGATGAAGTCTCCCTGCTGACCTACACCCGCCGAGAGGTCGCGGCGCTGCGCGCGTCCCTGCTGACGCTGGCAGGATTCCTGGCGGTGTACTTCTCCCTGCTCCTGCTGCCCGGCTCGCCGTTCCAGGCCGAGAGCGGGGACGTGCTCGACTCCCCGCTGCTGACCGACATCGCCGTGCCGATCGCGTTGGCCTTCCTGGCGGTGGGCGTCACCTACGGGGTCGCCGCTGGCACCATCACCCGCCCGCGGGACATCCCGGAGCTGATGGGACGCTCCATCAAGGAGCTCTCCGGCGTGGTGGTGCTGTTCTTCGCGGCCGCCCAGTTCATCGCCTACTTCAGCTGGTCGAACATCGGGATGGTGCTGGCCATCGAGGGCGCTCACCTGCTGGAGCGGCTGGACCTGCCCGTGGTGGTGATGTTCGCCGGCGTCGTGCTGCTGGTCGCGCTGTTCAACCTGACCATCACCTCGGGGTCCGCGCAGTACACCCTCATGGCCCCGGTGCTGGTGCCCATGCTCATGCTGGTGGGCACCTCCCCGGAGGTCACCCAGATGCTGTTCCGCATCGGGGACTCCCCCACCAACATCATCTCCCCGATGAGCCCCTACTTCGCCCTGGTGCTGGGGTATCTGCAGCGGTACTACCCGAAGGCCGGCATCGGCACCCTGGTGTCCCTGACGCTGCCGGTCTCCGTGGCGCTGCTGTGCGCCTGGTTCCTGTTCTTCGTGCTGTGGTGGGCCCTCGGGATCCCGCTCGGGCCCGGGGTGCCGGTGCGCTGAGGAGACGACCATGACCAGGAGAGACAGGACCCCGATGGAAAGGACCCCGATGGAGAGCACCCCGACGACGTCTGCCCGACCCGACGCCTTGGCCAGCATCCCGATGCCGGCGCTGCGGAACCACGCCGCCGCCCACCAGGAGCAGCTCCTGGAGGACCTGCGGCGCATCGTGCACGCGGAGACGCCCAGCCATGACAAGGCGCTGCTCGACGCCGGGCTGGAGGAGATC
Organism: Nesterenkonia sp. CL21; assembly: GCF_031705515.1. Classification (NCBI taxonomy): domain Bacteria; kingdom Bacillati; phylum Actinomycetota; class Actinomycetes; order Micrococcales; family Micrococcaceae; genus Nesterenkonia; species Nesterenkonia sp. CL21. The sequence goes on along the minus strand of NZ_JAUTWR010000005.1, from coordinate 167,265 downwards.
CGCACCCTGGCGGTGGAACGACTCGGCGAGCCGCTGGCCGAGGCCCGCACCGACGGCGGCGTCCACGGCGACGTGCTGGATCTGCGGTGGCCGGGACGCGACGTCGACGGCGGCGAGATCACGGAGCTGGAGAGCTCCGTGCTCTCGGTGTGCCACTACGACACAGTCTGGCCAGCCGGCACGATCACCGGCTGGCCCCTGACCGCCGAGGGCGACCGCCTCACCGGCCCGGGCGTGCTGGACATGAAGTTCGGCATCGTCCAGACCCTCTGGGCGGTGCGTGCGCTGCGCGAGCTCGGAGTGCCGCATGCCCCGCTGCGGCTGCTGCTCACCGGCGATGAGGAGATCGGTTCGACCGCGGGGCGCCCGGCGATCGAGGCCGCCGCGGCGCAGTCCGCGCTGACACTGGTGCCGGAGCCCAGTGCGGCCGGTCAGCCCAAGGACCGCCGCAAGGGCATGGTCTTCGCGGACCTGACCGTGCACGGCGTGCAGGCCCATGCCGGGTTGGAGCCGGAGAAGGGGGCCAGTGCGGTGCACGCGCTGGCCGCCGTCGTGCCCGACATCGTCGCCCTGGCTTCCCCGGATCACGGCACCACCGTCACCGTGGGCACCTTCCACGGGGGCACCAGCCGCAATGTGGTGGCCGGTCAGGCCACCTGCCAGGTGGATGTGCGCGTGACCGAAGCGGCCGAGCAGGACCGGGTGGCCGAGGGTCTGCGCGCCCTGCGGCTGCCGGAGCCCCATGCCGCCGACCCTCGGCTGCGACTGGAGATCGCGGTGGATGCCAATCGGCCCCCGATGAATCCGACCCCGGCCTCCCGGGCCGCCATGGCCCGGGTGGAGCGCCTGGCCGCAGGTCTGGGGCGGAGGATCACCCCGGCCGCGGTGGGCGGAGCCTCCGACGCGAACTTCGTCTCCGCCCTGGGGCTGCCGGTCCTCGACGGCCTCGGTGCCGTCGGCGAAGGGCCGCATGCGGTCCATGAGCACATCCTGGTCTCGGAGATCGCGCCGCAGACGGCGCTGCTGGCGGGGATGATCGCCGACGTCGCCGCCCGCCCCTGACCCCTCCTGACGCACAGATCACCGCTCGACGGGGTGTGCGGGACAGGGTGTGCGGGGCGGGTACTCGGGCAACACACCCGGTCAGCGGCGGCGCGGGTCCCAGAGCACCAGCGCCTGGGTGCTGGTGCGGGCCCGGCGGCCTCGGGCCACCGTGACCACGTCGCCGTGCGGGCCGACGGCGAAGACCCGTGGCTTGGTGGAGTGCCGTTCAGCCTCGCGGAGTTCGTAGCGCAGCTCCTCCACGGTCTCCTCGAGCTCCTCCACCCGGTTCTGCAGCTCGATGATCCGCCGGATGCCCTCCAGGGAGACACCCTCCTGGGAGAGCTGCTGGATCTGCCGGAGCTGTTCGATGTCATAGGGCGAGTACCGACGGTGCCGGCCGCCCTGGCGCCGCGGGGTGACCAGGCCGATGCGGTCGTACTGGCGCAGCGTCTGCGGGTGCATGTCCGCCAGCTCGGCGGCCACGGAGATGACGAACAGCGGAGCATGCCGGTGCTCCGCCTCGATCAGCCGCGGGTCCTCCCCGCCGATCTCGGAGCGACGTCTCCTGGCCACTGCTGCTCACCTCTTCCGTTCCCGCCCGGCCGCGCCGGGGCGGGTCGGTCTCGTCTCTCCATCATCCCGCAGCGGCGGGCCCGGTCACAGGGCGGCCCGGGCCTCCAGGTCGCCGCGGGGGTCGACGTCGCGAGTCGCCTCCGCGTAGGCCTTCACGGCCTCCACCGCCTCCTCGGAGAGGTCCTGGGGCACCTGCACGTCCACGACGACGAGCATGTCCCCCTGGTGGGACTTCCGGCGGACCCCGTGGCCCTTCAGCCGCAGGGTGCGGCCCGAGGTGGTGCCGGCGGGGACCTTGATCCGCACCTTCTCGCCGTGCACGGTGGGCACTTGGACGGTGGTGCCCAGCACGGCCTCGTCGAAGGAGACGGGAAGGTGGATGCGGATGTCGTCACCGTCGCGCTCGTAGAACCGGTGCGGGGTGATCGCCACCTCCACCAGCAGGTCGCCGGCGCCGCCGGGTCCCTGCTGGCCCTTGCCCTTGACGCGGACCTTCTGGCCCTCCTTCACCCCGGCGGGGATCCGGACGTCGATGACGTTGCCGTCCGGTTCGCGCAGCCCCACCGTGGTGCCGCGGACGGCCCCGGCGAAGGAGATGGTGGTCTTCGCGGTGCGGTCGGCGCCCTTGGCCGGCGCGCCCCCGCCGAAACCGCCGCCGAACCGGCCGCCCATGCCACCGAAGATGTCGGAGAAGTCGGGGCCGCCTCGACCCCCGCGGCCGAAGCCGCCGGCGTCGCCGAAGAGCCCGCCGAAGATGTCCTCGAATCCGGAGGCGCCGCCGGCGCCGCCCGGGGCTCCGGAGAAGCGGGCGCCCGAGCCCATGGCCCGGATGGCGTCGTACTGCTCCCTCTGCTGCTTGTCGGAGAGCACGGTGTGGGCCTCGGAGACGTCCTTGAACTTCTGCTCAGCGGCCTCGTCCCCCGGGTTCTTGTCCGGGTGGTACGTCCGGGCGAGCTTCCGGTAGGCCTTCTTGATCTCGTCTTCGGACGCGTCCTTGGAGACGCCCAGGATGGCGTAGAAGTCCTTGTTGATCCAATCCTGCGAGGCCACGGCGCCTCCCTCCCTGCTTCTCTTCTGCGACCCCGTCGGGCGGGGCCTGCGCGTGGTGCGCTGTCTGTGTGCCGACGTCGTGGGCTGCGACGCTCCGCGACGATGGCGTCGGCCGATCCGTGCCGACGGCCCGGTGCGGGCCGTCGGCACGGAGAGTCAGGCTCGGCTCACTCGGCCGGGCCGGTGGAGACCATCACCTGTGCCGCGCGCAGCACACGGTCGCCGTGGCGGTAGCCCGCCCGCAGCACCGCGGCCACGTGGTCGGCGGGGATCTCCGGGTGCGGCTGCTGCATGAGCGCCTCGTGGACCGACGGGTCGAAGAGCACGCCTTCTTCGTCGATGCGCTCGAGGCCCTGGTGCTGCAGCAGCGACTCCAACTTCGCGGCGATGGCCGCGAAGGGCCCGTCGTCCAGGTCGCCGGCCTGCCGGGCGGCGTGGATGTCGTCCAGCACCGGCATCAGGCCGGTGATGACGTGACCGACGGTGCGGTCCCGCTCCACGGCCCGGTCCCGCTCCACGCGGCGCCGGTAGTTGACGTACTCCGCCTGGAGCCGCTGCAGGTCGGCCTGCAGCTCGGCCTCGCGGTCACCGGCGCTCGACTGGTCCGCGGGGACCTCCTCGAGCTCCGGCTCCTCAGCCACCAGGGGATCCGCTCCGGGGTCCGGACTTCCGGCGGCGTCGGCGACGCTCACCGGATCCCCGGCCTCGGAGTCCTCGGCATCCTCGGCCGGCAGGTCGCGCAGGATCTGCTCGGCCTGGGCCAGCGGGTCCTGCACCGGGTCTGCCGGTTCTGTGCCGGAGCCCGCAGCGGCTTCCTTCTCCTCGGCGCCGGTCTCTCCCTCCACGTGGCGCGGCCGGCCCGTCTCCGGGTCGATCCGGCGCTTGTCGGTGAAGCGGATCGGCTCCTCGGACTCAGGACGGTCCGCGCCGTCCCGCTCCGGGTTCTGGTCCTGCTCTGCCATCAGGGACGACCTCTCACTTCTTCTCGTCGGCGTCCTCGTCGACCACCTCGGCGTCGACGATGTCCTCGTCCTCGCCGGAGGCGTCGCCGGCGGGCGCGCCGTCGGTGGCGGCGTCAGCACCGGCCTGCGAGTACAGCGCCTCGCCCAGCTTGGTCTGGGAGGCCTGCAGCTTCTCGAAGGCGGACTTGATCTCGTCGTCGTTGTCCTCGCCCTCAAGCGCCTTCTTCAGGGCGTCGACGTCGGCCTGGACCTCGTCCTTGACCTCGGCGGGGAGCTTGTCCTCGTTGTCCTTGATCAGCTTGTCCACCGAGTACGCGGTGGTCTCGGCGGCGTTGCGCTGCTCGGCGGCCTCGCGACGCTTCTTGTCCTCCTCAGCGTGGGCCTCGGCGTCGGCCACCATGCGGTCGATGTCCTCCTTGTCCAGGGAGGTGCCGCCCGTGATGGTCATGGACTGCTCGGTGCCGGTGCCCTTGTCCTTGGCGGAGACATGGACGATGCCGTTGGCGTCGATGTCGAAGGTGACCTCGATCTGCGGCACGCCGCGCGGAGCCGGGGCGATGCCGGTCAGCTCGAAGGTGCCCAGGGCCTTGTTGTCCCGGGTGAACTCGCGCTCGCCCTGGAAGACCTGGACGGCCACCGAGGGCTGGTTGTCCTCGGCGGTGGAGAACACCTCGGAGCGCTTGGTCGGGATCGCGGTGTTGCGCTCGATGAGCTTGGTCATCACACCGCCCTTGGTCTCGATGCCCAGGGACAGCGGGGTGACGTCGATGAGCAGGACGTCCTTGCGCTCACCGGCGAGCACACCGGCCTGCAGGGCCGCACCCACGGCGACGACCTCGTCCGGGTTGACGCCCTTGTTGGCGTCCTTGCCGGAGAGCTCCTTGACCAGGTCCGCCACGGCGGGCATACGGGTGGAGCCGCCGACCAGGATGACGTGGTCGATCTCGGAGACCTTCACGCCGGCCTCGGTGATGACGTCCTGGAACGGCTTCTTGGTCCGGTCCAGCAGGTCCGAGGTCATGTCCTGGAACTTCGCGCGGGACAGCGTCTCGTTGACGTGCACCGGGCCGTTCTCGGTCATGGCGGCGTACTGCAGGTTGATGTCGGTGGAGGTGGCCGAGGACAGTTCCTTCTTCGCCTGCTCGGCGGCGTCCTTCAGACGCGGCACGGCGATCTTGTCCTTGGAGAGGTCCACGCCCTCCTTGCTCTTGACCTGCTGGACCAGCCAGTCGATGATCCGCTGGTCCCAGTCGTCGCCGCCCAGGCGGTTGTCACCGGCGGTGGCGCGCACCTGGATGGTGGAGAAGTCGTCCTCATCCTTGCCGACCTCGAGCAGCGAGACGTCGAAGGTTCCGCCTCCGAGGTCGAAGACGAGGATGAGCTCGTCCTCCTTGCCCTTGTCCAGACCGTACGCCAGCGCCGCGGCGGTGGGCTCGTTGACGATGCGGGAGACCTTCAGGCCCGCGATCTCGCCGGCCTCCTTGGTGGCCTGGCGCTCGGCGTCGTTGAAGTAGGCGGGCACGGTGATGACGGCTTCGCTGACGTCCTCGCCCAGGTAGGACTCGGCGTCGTGCTTGAGCTTCATCAGCGTGCGGGCGGAGATCTCCTGCGGAGTGTAGGTCTTCTCTCCGACCTCCTTCTTCCAGTCGGTGCCCATGTGGCGCTTGACGGAAGCGATGGTGCGGTCCGGGTTGTTGACGGCCTGGCGGCGAGCGATCTCGCCGACGAGGACCTCGTCGTCCTTGGAGAAGGCGACGACGGACGGGGTGGTGCGTGCGCCCTCGGCGTTGGCGATGACGGTGGGCTCGCCACCTTCGAGGACGGCGACGACGGAGTTGGTGGTTCCGAGGTCGATGCCGACTGCACGGGACATGAGGGGACTCCCTTCGATGGACGGTCTCGCTCCGGTGCGGAGCGCAGGTCTGCTTGAGTGAACCGGACTCAAGTCTCCACCTCGGTGCAGGCGGTGTCAAACTGACTTGAGTCGACCCGACTCAACTTTTCGTGTCCTGTCCAACGGAGGAAGCACGGCGTTCATTCCCGACGACGGCGAGCCCCTCTCGACGCGGCTCCACACCCTCGGCCCCGCTCCACACCCCGGCCCCGCTCCACACCCCCGTCACACGTCGAGTGGCGGATCCCCTGCTGCTGGATCGCCGATCGCGCCCGACAGCCGCAGTGAATCCGCCACTCGAGGCGGTGATGAGTCCGATCAGTCCATCGCGATGCCGATGAGCTTGGTCTCCAGGAACTCATCGATGCCGGTGGGCCCGCCCTCGCGGCCCAGCCCGGACTCCTTGACCCCGCCGAAGGGTGCCGCCGGGTTGGACACCACGCCCTGGTTGAGCCCGACCATGCCGGACTCCACCGACTCCGCCACGCGCAGCCCGCGCCGCAGGGACTCGGTGTAGACGTAGTTGACCAGGCCGTACTCGGTGGAGTTGACCGCGGCGACGACCTCCTCCTCGCTGTCGAAGGGAGTCAGCGCCGCCACGGGCCCGAAGATCTCCTCGTCGCGCATCCGGGCGGACTCCGGGACGTCGGTGAGCACAGTGGGCCGGTAGAAGAATCCGCCGCCGTCGAGCGCCTCGGCACCGGTGAGCACACGTGCGCCGCCGGAGATCGCGTCCTGGACCAGCTCGTCGACCTTGTCCCGCTGGTTCGCATCGATCATCGGACCGACCTTCACACCGTCGTCGACGCCGCGGCCGACCGTCAGCTCGGACATCCGGTCGGTGAGCCGGCGACCGAACTCCTCGATCACGCTGCGGTGGACGAAGATCCGGTTGGCCGCCGTGCAGGCCTCCCCTGAGTTCCGCATCTTGGCCAGCATGGCGCCATCGACGGCCTTATCCAGGTCCGCGTCCTCGAAGACCACGAACGCGGCGTTTCCGCCGAGCTCCATGGAGGTCCGCAGGACCCGGCCCGCGCACTGCTCCAGCAGCTTCCGCCCCACCGAGGTGGAGCCCGTGAAGGAGAGCTTGCGGGCGATCCCGGAGCGGATCAGCGGCTCCATGACCTTCCCGGAGGTGGAGGTGACCACGATGTTCACCGACCCTGCCGGCGCGCCGGCCTCGGAGAGGATCTCCCCCAGCGCCAGCATGGACAGCGGCGTCTGGGCGGCGGGCTTGGTCACTGACGTGCAGCCGGCCGCGATCGCGGGCCCGATCTTCCGTGCACCCATCGCCAGAGGGAAGTTCCACGGGGTAATGAGGATCGAGGGCCCCACCGGCTGGCGGGTCACCAGGAAGCGAGAGCCTCCGGCGGGGGCGGTCTGGTAGCCGCCGTCGATGCGGGTGGCCTCCTCGGCGAAGTGCCGGAAGAACTCGGCGGCGTAGGCGACCTCCCCCTTGGCCTCGGCCAGCGGCTTGCCCATCTCCAGGGTCATCAGCAGGGCCAGGTCGTCGATGCGCTCATGCATCAGCTCGAAGGCGCGCATGAGGATGTCGGCCCTCTTGCGCGGGGGCAGCGCGGCCAGCTCGGCCTGCGCCCGCTCGGCGGCCTTCAGCGCGTCCCAGCCGTCCTCCTCACTGGCGTCCGCGACGGCGCACAGCACCTCCCCGGTGGAGGGGTCGACGACGTCGAGCGTGCGCCCTCCCCGGGCGTCGACCCACTGGCCGTCGATGAACAGCTGCTTCGGCGCCTGGGCGACCACGTCGGCCTCCCGGTGCGGCGTCACGGTCTCAGCGGTGGTGCCTGTCATCTGGACTCCTTCTCACGCTAGATCTGCAGCCAGGCCTCTCGCCTGGCCTCACACGCGGTCTCTCGACGTGGTGCTCACGATACGCCCGCCCCGCGGGGCCGGTCACGGGTGCGACGACGCCGACCATGGCCATCCCGGCCACGGGCTGACATCCGCACCCCCACCGAGTAGCCTAGGCCACGGACGGATTGTCAACAATCAGAATGAGGTGCACCGGTGACGGCTCTCTCCCCCCTCCTGAAGCAGGCGACCCCCGTGGTGGCGACCCACGGCGAAGGCGTGAACCTCTACGACGCCGAGGGCAGGCGCCATCTGGACTTCACCGCCGGCATCGGGGTGACCAGCACGGGCCACTGCCACCCGAAGGTGGTGGAGGCCGCGCAGGCCCAGGTCGGGAAGCTCATCCACGGCCAGTACACAACGATCATGCACGAGCCGCTGCAGCGTCTCACCGAACGCCTCGGCGAGGTGCTGCCGGCGGGGCTGAACTCCCTGTTCTTCGCCAACTCCGGCTCCGAGGCCGCGGAGGCGGCTCTGCGCCTGGCCCGCCAGGCCACGGGACGGCCGAACATGGTGGTGTTCCAGGGCGGCTTCCACGGGCGCACCGTCGCCGCGGCCTCGCTGACCACCTCCGGCACCAAGTTCAAGGCCGGCTTCTCGCCGCTGATGCCCGGCGTGGTGGTCTCCCCCTTCCCCAACCCGACGCACTACCGCGCCTACGGCTTCGACGAGGAGCAGGCCACGGACTTCGCGCTGCGGGAGCTGGACCTGGTGCTGCAGACCCAGTCGGCACCGGCGGACACCGCGGCATTCCTGGTGGAGCCGGTGCTCGGCGAGGGCGGCTACGTCCCGGGGAACCGCCGGTTCTTCGAGGGCCTGCGCCAGCGGGCCGACGAACACGGCATCCTGCTGATCCTCGACGAGGTGCAGACCGGCTTCGGCCGCACCGGCGAATTCTGGGGGCAGGACCACTTCGGCGTCTCCCCGGACATCATGATGTTCGCCAAGGGCATCGCCTCCGGCTTCCCGATCTCCGGCATCGCCGCCTCCGAAGAGCTCATGGCCAAGGCCCGCCCGGGCTCCCAGGGCGGAACCTACGGGGCGAACGCGGTCGCCTGCGCCGCGGCCGCCGCCACCCTGGAGGTCATCCAGGAGGAGGGGCTGGTGGACAACGCCGCCGCCCGCGGCGCCCAGCTGCGCGCCGGACTGGAGCGGATCGGTGAGCAGCACCCCCAGGTGGCCGGAGTGACGGGACTCGGCCTGATGCTGGCCGTGGAGTTCGTCGACGCCGACGGCGAGCCGGACGGGGCGACGTCGGCCGCGGTCCAGCAGGAGGCCGCCCGGCGCGGCCTGCTGCTGCTGAACAACGGCATGTACGGGCAGAACGTGCGCCTCATCCCCGCGCTGGTGGTCACCGAGGCCGAGGTGGACGAGGCCCTGGGCCTCTGGGAGGAGACCCTGGCCGCCGTGCTCGGCTGAGCGCATCCCCCCTGCCTCTCCCCCACGCAGCAGCTGTGGCCGGCCTCGGGTGACGAGGCCGGCCACAGCTGTCTCGCACGTCACGCCGTCGCGCCGTCCACCCCCTCCTGATCGCCTCTGACCTGCGATCGTGCCGACATCACCCCTGGCGAGCGAGCATCCAGGAAACGTCCGGATTAGCGCTTTAGCTCAGCATGCGATTCCATGGGAAAAATGACCACCATTCATCAGAACCCGTCGCCGGTCCCTGCGGCGGATGAGGGGAAGTCGTTCTTCGGGCATCCGCGGATGCTGTTCAACCTGTTCTCGGTCGAGCTGTGGGAGCGCTTCTCCTTCTACGGGATGCAGGGCATCCTCGCCTATTACATGTACTTCTCGGTCGCCGACGGCGGCCTGGGGATCGACCAGGGCCTGGCCCTGAGTCTCGTGGGCGCCTACGGCGGCTCCGTCTACCTCTCCACCATCCTCACCGCGTGGATCGCGGATCGACTGATCGGTGCCGAGCGCACACTGTTCCATTCGGCGGTGCTGGTGATGATCGGCCACATCGCCCTGGCCGTGCTGCCCGGCGCTGCCGGGCTCGCCGTCGGACTCGTCTGCGTCGCCGTGGGCTCGGGCGGGGTGAAGGCCGCCGCCGGCTCCCTGGTGGGCACCCTCTACACCCGCGAGGACCCGCGCCGCGACGCCGGGTTCTCGATCTTCTACATGGGGGTGAACATCGGCGGGCTCATCGGCCCGCTGCTCTCCGGGCTGCTGCAGGACCGCATCGGCTTCCACTGGGGCTTCGGCGCCGCCGCGGTCGGCATGGTCATCGGTCTGGTGGTCTACACGCGGGGCCGCCGCCGGCTCCCGGACTCCGCCCATGCGGTGGTCAATCCGCTGCCCGCCGGGCTGCGCCGCCGGTACGGCTTCGGCGCGCTGGCCGCCGTCGTGCTGATCGCCGGGCTCTTCGCCACCGGCGTGCTCACCGCGGCCAACCTGGCCACGGTGATCGCCGGGGTGGTGATCGTGGCCGCGGTGGTCTATTTCGTGGTGCTGCTGACCTCTCCGAAGGTCGACCGCGACGAGCGCAGCCGCGTGGTCGCCTTCATCCCGCTGTTCATCGCCTCCACCGCATTCTTCGCCCTGTTCCAGCAGCAGTTCACGTTCATCGCCGTGTACTCGGAGCAGCGCCTGGACCGCAGCATCTTCGGCTGGGAGATGCCCGCCAGCTGGGTGCAGTCCATCAACCCGCTGTTCATCATCCTCTTCGCCGCCGTCTTCGCCGCCCTATGGACGACGATGGGCGACCGGCAGCCCTCCACGCCGCTGAAGTTCGGCGGCGCGCTGGTGGTGATCGGCATCGCCTACCTGCTGTTCATCCCGCTGGAGTCCCTGGAACGGACCCCGCTGCTGGCACTGGTCGGCATCCTGCTGCTGGTCACCTGGGCGGAGCTGCTGCTCAGCCCCATCGGCCTCTCCGTGGCCACCAAGCTGGCTCCGGTGGCGTTCACCACCCAGATGCTGGCGCTGTTCTACCTGTCCATCGCCCTGGGCACCACGCTGGCGGGCATCCTGGCCGGCTTCTACACCGCAGGCCAGGAGGTCGCCTACTTCATCACCCTGGGCGGGGTGTGCGTCGCGCTGGGCGTCGCTCTGGCCGTGGCCTCGCCGAAGCTGGTGCGACTCATGCGCGGGGTACGCTGACCACTCCCCTGACACCCGCGGCACACGCACGACGACGGCGCCACCTGACCTCCACAGAGGTCGGCCGGCGCCGTCGTCGTCCCTGCCTGCGGGGCGCCTCTGATCTCAGGTGACCCGTCGGCGGTAGATGCTCACGGCGACGACATAGCCGAGGAGCAGCAGACCCACACACCAGGCGAGCGCGATCCACACCTCGCTGCCCACCGGCTGCCCGCCCAGCAGGTTCCGGAGCGTGTCCACGATGGAGGTCACCGGCTGATGCTCGGCGAAGATCCGCACCGGGGTGGGCATCGAGTCCGTGGGGACGAAGGCGGAGCTGAGGAACGGCAGGAAGATCAGCGGGTAGGAGAATGCGCTGGCGCCGTCCACCGTGCTCGCCGACAGACCGGCGATGACGGCCAACCAGGTCAGCGCCAGGGTGATGAGCATCAGGATCCCCGCCGCGGCCAGCCAGTCCAGCGGGGATGCACTGGAGCGGAAGCCCATGATCAGCGCGACCGCCACCACGATGATCAGCGAGACCGCCGTGGAGACCGCAGAGGTCAGCACGTGGGCCCACAGCACCGCGGATCGGGAGATCGGCAGGGAGGAGAACCGTTCGACGATGCCTCCCTGGAGGTCCAGGAACAGCCGATAAGCGGTGTAGGCGATGCCGGAGGCGATCGTGATCAGCAGGATCCCCGGCAGCAGGTAGTTCACATAGTTGTCCGTACCGGCGTCGATCGCCCCGCCGAAGACGTAGACGAAGAGCAGCAGAAATGCGATGGGCATGATCGCGGTGGTGATGATCGTGTCCGGGCTGCGCGTGATGTGTCGCAGGGAGCGGCCCAGCAGCGTGCGGGTCTCCTCCAGGGCCTGGACGCTCATGATGCCTCCTTCTCGACACGCTGGGTGCTCTGGTCGCTCCCGGTGCTCCCGGTGCTCCCGGTGCTCCCGGTGAGAGCCAGGAAGATGTCCTCCAGGCTGGGCTGGACCTCCACGTGCTTCACCTCGGCCGGCGGCATCAGCGCCTTGAGCTCGGCGAGCGTGCCGTCGGCGATGATCCGACCCCCATGCAGGACCGCGATACGGTCGGCGAGCTGCTCGGCCTCCTCCAGGTACTGGGTGGTGAGCAGAATCGTGGTGCCGCCCCGGGCCAGGGCGCGGATGGAGTCCCAGACCTCGAGCCGCGCCTGAGGATCGAGACCCGTGGTGGGCTCGTCGAGGAAGATCACCGCGGGCTCGCCGATCAGACTCATGGCGATGTCCAGACGCCGCCGCATGCCGCCCGAGTAGGTCGAGGCCCGGCGATTCCCCGCCTCCGTCAGGGAGAACCGGGCCAGCAGCTCGTCGGCGACGCCTCCCGGGTCCGCCAGGTACCGCAGGCGAGCGATCAGCATGAGGTTCTCCCGCCCGGTGAGGATCTCGTCGACGGCGGCGAACTGTCCGGTCAGGCTGATCAGCTCCCGCACACCGCCGGGGTCCTCCGCGACGTCGACCCCGAGCACACGCACCGTGCCGCCGTCGCCCGTCAGCAGGGTGGACAGGATCCGCACGGCGGTCGTCTTGCCGGCGCCGTTGGACCCCAGAAGGGCGAAGATGCTGCCCGGAGCCACGGCCATGTCCATCCCGGTGAGCACCTCGGTGTCGCCGAAAGACTTCACCAGGCCGGTGACCTCGATGGCCGGGGCGGTCAGCGTGGCGCTCATGACTCCGCCCCCTCCGCCTGCGATGTCGTCGCCTCGGCGACGGCCTTGCGCAGCCTGTCCTGCTCCTTGGTGATCCATTGGCTGTCCGTGTAGTTGGCCAGGAACTCCTCGGCGAACTCGGCCGGGTCCTCACCGATCACCTCGGCGATGGCCGTGCCGTCGGCGGCCGCCCCTTCGATCAGGTCGGCCAGATCGGTCATCATGCGGAGCAGCTCCTGGCCGCTGCCGTGCCCGCCCCGGTACAGCAGGTACCGTTCCAGGGCCTTCTGGGTCTCGCGGTAGCCCGCCGGGAGCTGCTTGACGCGCTCCTGGTGCTCCCGGTACTGCTTCTTCTCCTCGAGCGAACCGGTGACCCACTCGAACCACTTCTTCTTCTCCGTCATCACTGCGTCCTCTCCTCGCGCAGCGTCTCGATCCGCTCTGCCAGGAACGTCCAGTTCCTCCAGAACTCGTCGAGCTGCCGCCGTCCCTGATCGTTGAGCGTGTAGACCTTGCGGGGCGGGCCCTTCTCCGAGGGCACCTTCTCCACATCCACCAGCTGGCGCTTCTCGAGCCGGACCAGCAGCGCGTAGATGGTGCCTTCGGCGATGTCGGTGAAGCCCTGCTCGCGCAGCCAGGCGGTGATCTCGTACCCGTAGGCGGGTCGACCCGCCAGGATCGCGAGCACCAGCCCTTCCAAGGTGCCCTTGAGCATCTCCGTGACCTGCTTGCCCATCACACCTCCTCACTACTCTGTATCACTGATTACCAGTACATAGTAACACCGAGTACCGAGAGGGCAAGAGGGTGGACGAACCGGTCTCCGCGATCACTCCGAGGGCCCCACAGGCCCCGAATTCGCCCCGGGACAAACCCGAGCCGGACGCCGGTGAGGGGTCAGTGGCCGTGCCCGCCCGGCTCCGGCGGCCCAGCATCAGGACCGCCCCGCGGCGCGACGTCGACGTCGTCCTCGCCCCCGGGGTCCACCACCACGAACTGGCCCATCATGCCCTGGTCCTCATGCCAGAGGAGATGGCAGTGGTACATGTACGGGACCTCGGTGCTGGTGTGCTCACCGAAACGCATGATCAGCCGCACCGGCTCGTGCGGCGGCAGGTAGACCGTGTCCTTCCAGCCGGCCAGCTCGGGCGGCGGGGCCTGCCCGCCCACGGTGAGCACCTGGAACTGGACGTCGTGGACGTGGAAGTTGTGCGGCTGGCCGTGGCTGTTCCACACCTCCCAGATCTCGATGGTCCCGGCCGTGACGACCTCGTCGATCCGGTCCATGTCCATCAGCCGCCCGTTGATCCGATTGGTGCGCAGCTCGAAGCCGCGCACGGTGCCCGCCTCGCGCTCCTCCAACGACTCCAGCGGGACCAGACGCTCCGGCATCGGCGGTGCCGGGCGCAGCGTCGTCGCGGCGCGCAGCAGGAGCAGGTCCAGCTCATCCCGGGACCCCGTGGTGTCGGCCATGCCCCGGGTGATGCCCAGCTCCTGCGGGAAGGAGCGCAGCACCGCCTCCTCCCCGGGCTCCATGTCCACCAGGATCTCCGCGCGCTCCCCCGGAGTGAGGATGATCTTCTCCAGCTCCACCGGAGCCGGAAGCAGGCCGCCGTCGGAGGCGATCATCGTCATGGGCCTTCCGTCGGCGAACCCGACGGCGTAGCTGCGCGCCCCCGAGCCGTTGAGGACCCGCAGCCGGGTGCGTGCAGCCGTGACGTCCAGGACGGGCTCCGCCGTCCCGTTGACCAGCACGGTGTCTCCGAGCATGCCGTTGTTCCGGCGCCCGCTCTCCACCAGTCGGCCCCGGGAGTCGAAGCTGCGGTCCTGGAGGATCAGCGGCACGTCATCGACCCCGTACTCCCGCGGCAGGTCCAGCGCCTGCTCCTCGTCGTCGTCGAGGATGAACATCCCGGCGATCCCCCGGTGCACGTGAGCCTCCGTCTGCCCATGCGGATGCGGGTGGTACCAGAGGGTGGCCGCCGGCTGGTCGATGCGCCAGGACGGCTCCCAGGTCTGACCGGGCTCCACCATCTGGTGTGGGCCGCCGTCGGCCTCTGCCGGCAGGCGCATACCGTGCCAGTGCAGACTGGTGGCCTCCGGCAGCGCGTTGGCGAACCGGATCTCCACGGTGTCGCCGCGGCTCGCCCGCAGGGTCGGACCCAGGTGGTCGCCGTCGATCCCCCATGTCTCGGTGGGCCCGGCATCCACGATCTGCGAGCTTCCGGTCTGCGCGGTGAGCTCGAAGATCCGGTGAGCGCCGTCGTCGCTCTGCTCATCGATCACAGGCTCCGCCAACGGTGGGATGTGCAGCGGGTTCCGGAAGTCCACCTGGCCGGCGGTGCTGCGCGGGGTGCGGATCTCCGCGAACCCGCAGCCGGAGAGGCTCGCGACGACGGCCAGCGCCACGGTGCCCCCGCCGGCGGCTCCCCACCGCAGCAGGTGGCGACGGTCCATCTCAACCATGGGGACCTCCCGTCGGGACCGGGCGGGCCAGGGGGTGGCTCACCGGGTCGACGTCGCGCCGAGCGGGAAGGGTGGTCCGGGTGCGCCGGGAGTGGGGACGCGGCCTCCGCAGCGCCACCAGGCACAGCCCAGCGGCCAGCAGCGTGATGACCACGCCCAACGGCACGTGGATGCTCAGCAGGTGCAGGTGCCCGAGCGCGACCTGTGCGATCTCCAGGGTCACCAGCCCCAGGGCCATCACGGGCGCCCAGGCGCTGCCTCCGCCCGGCATCCAGGCCAGGACGCCCAGCACCACCAGCACCATGGAGACCAGGATCAGGGTGCCGCCGACGGCGGCGTGGGCCAGCAGCGGCACGGCGTGGCCGTCCAGGGATCCGCCGGCCAGGAACGGCTGGGCCAGCACCATCAGCGCGTGCAGGATCACGACGGCGGAGAACAGCCACCGCAGGGTCAGGGCGAGGCCGCCGCGCGGCCCGCCCGAGTCATGTCTTTCCATACCTCCGACGCTAGGCGCCGGCGCAGGCGGGAGGACATCGCCTCCGGGCGACAGGGAACCCGGAGACGACCCTGAGGAGACCCGGACACGATGCCCGGACTCCTCGGCAGGGGGTCACCACACGCGGGACGTCAGCTCCGGGTACTTCGGGGACATGTCATCGCCGGAGGAGCGGCCGGTCACCCGACGCTTCACCCACGGGAGCAGGTGCTCCCGGCCCCAGCTGACGTGGTCCACCGTCCGCTCCACCAGCGTCTGGGGCGGCAGCTCGTCGATCTCGGGGTCCTCGATCTCATCGGTCTCGCCGAGGACCTCCAGGACCTGCTTGGCCATCTCCGTGTGCCCGGCGATGCCCAGGTGCATGCGGTCCACGTCCCAGTAGCGCCAGTCCTGGAACTGCTTCATGTGCCAGAAGTCCACCAGGTCGGTGCCGAGGTCGTCGGCGATCTTGCGGACGTGCTCGTTGTAGATGGCCGTGCGCCCGCGCGTCATGTTGAACAGGGGCGCCTTGGCGGAGTCGAATCCGGTGAACAGCACCACCCGGGCCCCGGTGTCGACCAGCTTCTGCGCCGCGAGGCGGTACCTGGCCATGAGCCCGTCGATGTTGACCGCGGGCCGCAGGATGTCGTTCCCCCCGGCGTAGAGGGTCACCAGGGTCGGCTCCATGACCAGGGCTGCCTCGAGCTGCTCCTCGATGACCTGCGTGAGCTTCTTGCCACGGATCGCCAGGTTGGCGTACCCCCAGGAGGAGTCGTTGGCGATCAGCTGGGCGGCGACCCGGTCAGCCCATCCCCGGCAGTCATTGGGGCTGGAGGGGTCGATGTCCCCGACACCCTCGGTGAACGAATCGCCCAGGGCCACGAACCGCTTCTCGAACGGGCCGTCGAGTTCATCTGACGCTGACATGCACGAGCTCCTCGGAAGACGATGGGACACCACCCATCACACTATCGCGCGCCGCGCTCTGCAGCATCCATCGGGGGATTCCTCGTGGTCCCAGGGCTGGTCCGGGCCTGGGACCACGAGGAATCCCCCGATCGATGAGCCGCAGCCGAGCTCAGTCCAGCAGCTCTCGGATCTGCTCCTCGGTCAGCGGCCGGACCTGCCGGTCCTTGACCAGGAAGGCCAGCTGGGCGGAGACCTCCAGCTCCTCGGCCGCGTTCGACGCCGACTCCAGCGTCTCCCCCGCCACGATGGACCCGTGGTTGGCCAGGATCACGGCGGGCCCCTGGGACGCCGCGGCGCGCAGCTCCGCGTCCACCTCGGCCGATCCGGGACGGTAGTACGGCACCATGGGCACCTCGCGCCCGACCCGCATCACGAAGTACGGCGTCAGTGCCGGGATCGCCGGGCCGTCCTCGGCCAGGCAGCTGACCGCCGTCACATAGGTGGAGTGCAGATGCACCACGGCCTGCGCCTCGGGGCGGGTCTCATAGATCGCCCGGTGCATGACCACCTCCTTGGAGGGCCGCGGCCCTCCCACATGCCGCCACTGGTGGTCCAGCTCCGCCAGCTCATCCACGCTCAGCCGCCCCAGGGAGGAGTTGGTGGGCGTCATGAGGAACCCATCGGCCGTGCGCACGCTCAGATTCCCCGCGCTGCCCACGGAGAACCCCCTGTCGAACAGGCTGGCTCCGATCTCCACCAGCTGTCGACGCAGCTCAGAGTCACTCACGCACTGGTCCTTCCTTCTCGATGCGGTTCAGTCATCATGCGAAGACGCTCACCGTCAGCAGGGTGACCAGGCTGACGCCCCAGGCGATCGTCGTCGGGACCGACCAGGTGAGCATCTGGTGCTTGGCATTCGTGACGCCGAGCATACGGTTGACCACCCAGAACATGCTGTCATTGAAGTAGCTGAAGAACATGGACCCCAGGCAGGCGGCCTGCGCGGCCAGCACCATGTTCACATCCATGGGGGCCATGATCGGCGCCGAGATGGAGGCGGCGGTGATGATCGCGACCGTCCCGGATCCCTGGATGGCGCGCACCAGCGTGGCGATGACGAAGGGGATCAGCACCGCCGGCAGCGCCAGCCCGGCCGCCCACTGGCCGATCGCGTCGCCCGTCCCGGACTCGCGCAGCACCGCCCCGAGGGCACCACCGGCACCGGTGACCAGCAGGATGATGCCGGCCGACTCCACGCCCTTCTCCAGGTCCGCGATGGTGCCCTGTCGGTCCTGGCCGCGGGTCAGACCATAGATGGCGATGAGCACACCGATCAGCAGCGCGATCACCGGGTTGCCGAAGAAGGCCGCCGTCTGCACGAACCAGTCCGGCAGCGAGATGACCTCGGCCTCGGTGAGGTTGGTGGAGAACGTGTTGAGGAAGATCAGGATGATCGGCGCGAAGATCGGCATCACCGAGATGGCCAGCGAGGGCAGCTCCTTCTCCCGCTCGGCGGCACGCTCCTCGAACTCCGCGAACGCCTCCTTCGGGGAGAGCCTGTCCCCCGTGTCGGCCTCGATCATCGCCTCGATGCGCGGACCCATGACCTTCGCGTAGATCACCACGCACAGCAGCGAGGGGATGGTCAGGATCGCACCCCAGAGGATCATCTCCCCGACGCCGACGCCGAAGATCCCGGCCGCGCCCAGGGGCCCCGGCGTGGGCGGCACCGCGTGGTGGGTGACGGTCAGGCCGCCGGCGAGCGCGATGCCCAGGGTCAGCAGAGACCGCCCGGACGTGCGGCTCAACGACTTCACCAGCGGGGTGAGGATCACGAAGGCGCTGTCCACGAAGATCGGGATCGAGATGATGAACCCGGCCCCGGCGAGCGCCCATTCCTCTCGCTTGCGCCCCAGCCAGCGGATCAGCGTCACGGCGAGCTTCTCGGCCGCGCCGGAGGCCTCCAGCACCCGGCCCATCATCACGCCCAGTCCGATCACCAGACCGATGGTCGACAGGGTCGCACCGAATCCGGTGGTGATCGCCTCCACGACGGCGGCCGGGGCCATCCCCGCGGCCAGCCCGGCGATCGAGGCCGCGATGACCAGGGCCAGCACCGCGTGCACCTTGGTCCGCAGCACCAGGAAGATCAGCAGCGCGACGGCGGCGGCGAGGCCGACGACGGCGGTGATCTCCGTGAGACCTGCAGCTTCTTCTGTCATGGTGTCCTCCTTGACACACGACCGTCCCGGGACCGGGACGGAGTCCTGTTCTCAGCCGATGGACTCGGCTGCCTCGATCTAGTCGACGAACTCGGCGTGATACTGCCGCACGGCGTCCTCGAAGCTGGCGTCGGGGCGGAAGCCCAGCGCCAGGACCCGGTCCACGTCGAAGGCTCCGGGCCAGGAGCGCACGATGCGGCTGATCCGCTCGTCGTGCTCATGGGAGACCCGGGCCAGGGCCTCGGCCCCGCCGACCGCTTCGAGGGCGTCCAGCATCTCGGCGACCGTGACGGTCACCCCGGGCAGGTTCAGCACCCGCCAGGCAGGTAGGTGCTCGGGGTTCAGCCGGGCGGCGTGCACCAGGTTCGCCACCACCGTGTCCGGGGAGGACAGCCACAGCCGGGTGTCCCGCGGCACCGGGCACACCGCCTCCTCTCCCTGGAGCGGCTCGCGGATGATGCCGCTGGCGAAGGAGGAGACGGCGGTGTTCGGCCGACCGGGTCGCACCGAGATGGTGGGCAGACGGCAGATGCGGGCATCCACGAAGCCGCGGCGGGAGTACTCGTTGACCAGCAGCTCCCCGATCCCCTTGGTGGCCCCGTAGGTGGACTCGGGCTGCACCCCCTGAGTCTCGGGGACGACGTCGGGCATCTCCCCGCCGAAGACGGCGATGGAGCTGGTGAACACGAACCGCGGGGCGGTGCCGACAGCGCGGGCGGCCTCCAGCAGGTTCCGGGTGGCGTCGACGTTGACCTCCAGGGCGAGGTCGACGTCGTCCTCCGAGCCGCCGGAGAGCACTGCGGCCAGGTGGTAGATCACCGAGGTCTCGGCGTCGACCAGCTGGGCCAAGGTCTCGGGATCCCCGACGTCGCCCACCACGGAGCGCACGCGGGGATCGTCGACGGGGCATTCGGCGAGGTCCAGGGAGACGACCTCGTCCACCTCGACGGCGAGGTGGCCGGCGTCGTGAGCTTCCAGCAGGGCGGTGATGACACGGCTTCCGAGGAAGCCGGCCCCTCCGGTGACGAGGGCTTTCATGGGTAGTCCTTTCAAAGGCGGGTCGATCAGTGGGGGCGGGTCGGTCAGTGGGGCGGGTCGGTCAGCAGCAGGTCCACGCCGAGATCGCGGGCACGCTCCCGGGCGGCCTCGGGAAGCTCAGGGTCGGAGACGAGGCCGTCGAAGGCGCCGAGGGGCACGGCTTTGAAGGCGGCGACCCGGCCGTACTTGCTGCTGTCGGTGACCAGGTAGCTGTGGGCGGCGTTCTCCACCAGCGCGCGCTTGACCACGGTCTTCGCATCCGAGGGGACCGAGAGTCCCCGCAGGTCGAAGGAGGAGGCGGAGACGAAGGCGATGTCGATGTTGTAGTCGTCGATCTCCGCGGCCGTCACAGGGCCCTGCGTGGAGAGGTTGGCGCTGTCGAGCTGGCCGCCCAGCACATGGACCCGGGCCTGCGGGTGCTCCCCCGCGGCGGCGGCCACGGCCAGGTCATTGGTGATGATGTCGCCCGGACCGGCGGCGCCGTCGGCGGCCATCCGGACCAGTCGGCGCGCCAGGGCGAGCATGGTGGTCCCGGCATCGAGGTAGACGACGTCGCCAGCGCCGACCAAGGCGGCGGCTCGCGCCGCGATGGCCTCCTTCTCCGCGGGCCGGAGTCCGAGCTTGGTCTGGTGGGTCGCGTCCAGGGCGATGCGCGAGGGCAGGGCGACCCCGCCGTCCACGGAGACGAGCCGCCCGGCCTCCTCCAGGCGCCGGATGTCCCGGCGGACCGTCATATGGGAGACCCCGAGCGTCTGGGTCAGCGCGGCGATGCTGGCCGAGCCCTCCTCCTCGACCAGGTGCAGGAGGCGACGGCGGCGTTCGTCGGGAATCATCGGGCCTCCCCCTGGAACCGGTGGAGCCAGCCGAGCCCGGCTGTGGTCTCTCCGGCGGGCCGGTACTCCGCTCCGATCCACCCGGTATAGCCGACCTCGTCCAGCACGCCCAGCAGGTGCTGCAGGTCCAGCTCCCCTCCGTCGGGCTCGTGGCGGTCCGGCACCGAGGCGATCTGCACGTGCGCGGTGATGTCCGCCGTGGCCCGGATGAGCTCGGACAGGTCACCCTGGATGATCTGCGCGTGGTAGAGATCCAGCTGGAGGGCCACCGCGGGGTGGTCGATCTCGGCGATCATCTCCCGGGCCAGCTCCACCGAATCCAGGTGATAGCCGGGCATGTCACGGGTGTTGATGGGCTCGACGAGCACGGTGACCCCGTGGGCGGCGGCCTGCTCCGCGGCGTACCGCAGACGGGCCACGTACCGCTCACGGATCTGCTGTGCAGACCCCGCATCCGTTCCGGGAACCCCGGCCATGACGTGCAGCCGGCCGCAGCCGAGGGCCTGTGCGTACTGCAGGGCGGTCTCCACGCCGGCGCGGAACTCCTCCTCCCGTCCGGGCAGGGTCGCCAGGCCGCGCTCTCCGGCGGACCAGTCGCCCGGAGGCATGTTGAACAGCACCTGCTCCACGCCCGCGGCGCGGCGGGCCGCGGCGACGACGGCGGCGTCGTGGTCGTAGGGGAACAAGTACTCCACGCCGGTGAAGCCGGCGTCGGCGGCCGCCTGGAAACGGTCCAGGAAGGGCAGCTCGGTGAACAGCATGCTCAGATTGGCGGCGAAGCGGGTCATGTCATCTCCCGGAGGCAGTGTCAGGGGTGGGGTCAGCGGCGGTCGCGGGAACCATCCGCTGAGCTGCGGCGAAGAAGTCCTCGTCCCCGAAGTTTCCGGATTTCAGCGCGAGGTCGAGACGGTCCGGGCCGTCCGCGAGCGTCCGTGTCCAGGGCACGCCCGGGGCGATCTGCGGGCCGACCTCGAAGCCGTCCACGCCCAGCGCCTGGGTGACGGCCCCCGAGGTCTCCCCACCGGCGGCGATGAACCGGGTGGTGCCGGCCTCGCGCGCGGCGGCGGCGACACGGCCGAAGAACTCTTCGACGGCGGCGGAGACCCGGGCGGCTCCGTGGCGGTCCTGCCAGGCGCGCACCTCCTCCGGAGGGGCGGTGGCGTAGACCAGCGGGGCAGTCTCGGCGTCGTGCTGGGTCTGCTGCACCCAGGCGGCGGTCTCCGCGGCGTAGGCCGCGCCGCGGGCGATGACCTGGTCGACGTCGACGCCTCGACTCGGCGCCTGCGCGCGGTAGGCCTCGACCTGCCGGTTGGTCATCTCCGAGCAGGACCCGGAGAGCACCACGGCGGCGCCGCCGGTGAAGCCCCAGGCCTCCATGCCACCGGAGCCGGCACCAGGCACTCCGGACGCCGCGCCAGTGAGGCTGCGGGCCACGCCTGAGCCGATCCCGGACCCGCCGGTCACGAATCGGAGATCCTGGACGGCCGCCCCGATGATGTCCAGCTGGTCCATGTCGATCGTGTCGATCACCGCGTACCGGGCCCCGTCGACCCGGGCCTCCTGCAGCGCCTCACGGACCGCCTCGGGGCCGCGGGCGACGACGGCATGCGGCACCTTCACCGCACGCCCGGCGCTCTGCGCCTCCATCAGCCGCAGGAGGTCAGAGTCCCGCATCGGCGTCACGGGGTGGTCACGCATGCCGGACTCGTGCAGCGGCTGGTGGTGGACGAAGAGATTCCCCTGGTAGACGGTGCGTCCGTTGACGGGCAGGGCCGGCACCACCACGGTGAGGTCCTCCCCCAGGTGATCGAGCAGCGCGTCCGTGACCGGACCGATGTTGCCCTCCGCGGTGGAGTCGAAGGTGGAACAGTACTTGAACTGGATCCGCTCTGCTCCCAGAGCCTCCAGCAGACGGCACGCGTCCAGGCTCTGCGCGACGGCCTCGGACGCCGGGATGGACCGCGACTTCAGACTGATGACCACCGCATCGACGTCGGCCGGCAGCCCGAGAGCGGCGGCGAGATCCGCCGCCGAGCCGTGCGCGTCCTGCGGGGTCTGGGCCCGGGGCGACCCGTCGGGCTGGACGGGACTGTTGTGCTGCAGAGGTTCGTTGAGCTGCAGAGGCCCATTCAGCTGAACGGTGCGCAGCCCAGCGGCCACGAGGAAACCGGCGATGTCGGTCGCGCCGGTGAAGTCATCGGCGATGACGCCGAGTCGAAGCGGCATCCTGCGCCCCTCTCTGGTGAACTCTGCTCTCTGGTGGGCCCTGTGGCGCCGCGACGGCGGACACCGGATGTTGCGATCTGTGAACCTCGCACGCTGGGTTCACATACGCTAACATCATAGGCGCCGTCCTGTGAAGCGGATCACGCCCACCATCTGTCAGGAGCGACCCATGAGCGCCACACCCACCACCTCTCCCCAGCCCGCCCTACGCGTCACCTTCGTCGGTGTCGGCGCGATCGGCCTGCCCATGGCCGAACAGATCGCTCGCGCCGGCCATCAGGTGACCGGAGTGGACCCCTCCCCCGCCCGCCGCACGCTGGCCGCTGAGCTCGGCCTGGCCACGGAGGAGGCTCCCGACTCCGCACAGGACGCCGACGCCGTCGTCGTCATGGTGGCCACCCCGGAGCAGCTGGACGCGGCCGTTCTGGGCGACGACGAGGCGTCACCCGGCCTTCTGGCGCGCATGCGCCCGGGAGCCAGCCTGATCGTGATGAGCACGGTGGGCCCCGAGGCGGTGCGGGCCCTCGCGGACCCGGCTGCCGCGCGGCAGGTCCGGCTGCTGGACGTCCCGGTTACCGGCGGTGTGGCCGGGGCACAGAAGGGCGCGCTGCGGCTCTTCGCCTCCGGCGCACCCGGCGACGTCGCCGCGAACCAGGACCTGCTGGACACGATGGGCACCGTGGTCGACTGCGGCGAGCAGGTCGGACGCGGGCAGGCGTTCAAGGCCGTGAACCAGCTGCTGTGCTCGGTGCACATCGTCGCCGCCGCCGAAGCCCTGGCCCTCGCGGAGACGCTCGGCCTGGAGGCGGAGACCGTCCTCGACGCGGTCTCCTCCGGGGCGGCGGCGTCCTGGATGCTCGCTGACCGCGGCCCGCGCATGCTCGAAGGCCTCGCCGGCGTCGAGCCGGAGGTGCGCAGCGCGGTGGGGATCTTCGTCAAGGACTCCGGGCTGGTGGCGGAGATCGCCGCCGCCCACGACCTCGACACCCCACTGCTGCGTGCCGCCCAGGCGAAGTACGCCGAGGCCGCCGCAGCCGGGCTCATCGGCCAGGACGACTCCCAGGTGATCCGCACCTACCGCTGAGGCGCGCTCCTCAGCCGGTCAGCCGTGCAGCGGATTCGCCCCGGGCGGGACCTCCTCGGCGGCCAGCGGGCCGGGCGCCGTCGCGCCCTCGGGGAAGGGAGACCCTCCCATCCGCTCCCGCCCGTGGGCGGAGAGCCAGCTCCCCAGCTCCGGTCCCTCCGGGACGATCTGCGTGGGGTTCACGTCCTCGTGGACCACGTAGTAGTGGCGCTTGATCTGGTCGAAGTCAACCGTGTCGCCGAAGCCGGGGGTCTGGAAGAGGTCCCGCGCGTAGGCCCACAGATTCGGCATCTCGGTGAGCTTGGTGCGGTTGCATTTGAAGTGCCCGTGGTAGACGGGGTCGAAGCGCACCAGCGTGGTGAACAGCCGGACATCGGCCTCGGTGATGTGCTCGCCCATGAGGTACCGGCGGTCGGCCAGCCGATCCTCCAACCAGTCCAGGGCGGTGAACAGGCGGTCGTAGGCCTCCGAGTAGGCACGTTGGGAGCCGGCGAATCCGCACCGGTAGACCCCATTGTTGACCTCGGTGAAGATCCGCTTGATCACCGGCAGCATGTCCTCGATCAGGCCTGAGGGGATCAGATCGGGCGCACCCTCGCGGTGGTGTGCTCGCCACTGGGTGGAGAGGTCGAACGTCAGCTGCGGGTAGTTGTTGGTGACCACGCCGCCGGACGGGATGTCCACCAGGGCGGGCACAGTGATGCCCCGCGGGTAGTCGGGGAACCGAGCGAAGTAGTTCTCCTGCAGGCGTTCGGTACCCAGGACGGGGTCGCGGCCGTCCTCGGTGAGGTCGAAGGTCCAGGAGCGGACGTCATGCACCGGCCCCGGCGTGGCCAGGGAGATGACGTCCTCCAGCCCCAGCAGCCGGCGCACGATGATGGACCGGTGCGCCCACGGGCAGGCCCGCGCCGCCACCAGCCGGTACCGACCGGCTTCCACCGGCCAGGCCTCGGCCCCCTCGGTGAGCCCGGCGATCCGCGGGTCCCCGATGGTCGAGCTCTCCTCCTTGGCAGCGGCCCGGACGGCGTCGACGTCGGCCACCACGCGGTCTTCGATGTAGTTCGTGTCCCGGGTGAACTCCTCACCGGTCACATACGCCCCGGAGGTGGAATGCTCCGTGCCGGCGGTGGGCTGGGGGTCAGCGGTGTCAGCGCTCTCCGTGGTGCGCTCCTGTGCGGGTGCCATGGGGCCAGCCTACGACGCGGCCCCAGCCGGTGGAACAGGCCACAGAGTCACCGTCACCTGGCGTACCGGACGTCCTTGCCGTCCTACAGTGGTGCCATGACCTCGACGACGACGTCCCGACCTGCCGCTGCGCCGCTGGCCGTGCAGCGGCTCCTCTGTGAGAACCCCTCCCCCATGACCCTGGAGGGGACCACCACCTACGTGCTCGCCGGCCGGGACGCCGTCGCCGTCGTCGACCCGGGGCCGGCGGACCACCCGGAGCACGTCGAGGCGATCCTGACCGCCGTCGCCGGGCGTCCCGTGGCGCAGATCCTGGTGACCCACCGCCACCGGGACCACACCGGAGCCGCACCGGCCCTGGCGGAGCGGACCGGCGCCCCGGTCCGCGGATTCGACCCCGAGC
This sequence comes from Nesterenkonia sp. CL21, assembly GCF_031705515.1. Classification (NCBI taxonomy): domain Bacteria; kingdom Bacillati; phylum Actinomycetota; class Actinomycetes; order Micrococcales; family Micrococcaceae; genus Nesterenkonia; species Nesterenkonia sp. CL21. Next base: position 142,260 of record NZ_JAUTWR010000005.1, on the reverse strand, counting down.
AATGCCTCCCCGGCGCCGACGGCCTCTTCCCGCACCCGCTGAGCGACCACGAGCGGATCGACCTGGGCGGGGCGGCGGTGGAGCCGGTGCACACCCCCGGCCACACCTCAGACTCCGTGAGCCTGTTCCTGCCGCAGGCGCAGCTCGTCGCCGAGTCCGGGGACGAACGTCTCGGCCCGGGGCCCGCCGGACCGGCCGCGATGATGCTCACCGGCGACACCCTCCTGGGCCGCGGCACCACTATGCTCGACCACCCGGACGGCACGCTCACCGACTACCTGGCCAGCCTGGAGTGCCTCATCGGCTACGGCGATGCGCTCCTGCTGCCCGCCCACGGCCCCGCCCAGCCGTCGCTGGCGAAGACCGCCCGCCGGTACCTGGCGCACCGCCACGAACGGCTGGATCAGGTCCGGGCGCTCATCGCGGAGGCCCGGCAGGGCAAGACGACGGCCTCCTCACCCGCTGCGCCCGAGGACCCGGAGCAGCTGGGCCGGATGCTGTACGGCGAGGACAGCCCGGTCCCGCAGCGGGTCACCACACGGATCGCCGCCGCCCAGCTGGACCACCTGCGCAGGCTCGGCGAGATCTGACCTCCGCGGCGCCGACGCAGGCCCACGGACGCATACGCGCGTAGGCTCTGCTGCATGGGTGAACACATGCTCGTGGAGAATCTGCTCTCCACCTGGTGGATCGTCGTGGCCGCGTTCCTCGCCCCGCTGCTGGCGCTGGCCACGCGCCGCAAGATCCCCGACGTCGTCTGGCTGCTGCTGCTCGGGATGCTCATCGGCCCCTTCGGGCTGCAGCTGGCGGAGCAGACTGAGGCGGTGGGCTTCCTCCGCGAACTGGGCATGGGGTTCCTGTTCCTGCTGGCGGGACTGGAGATCAACACCGGCCAGATGCGCGGACGGCAGGGGCGCGCCGCCGCCCTGACCTGGGTGATCTGCCTGGCCTTGGGCATCGGGGCAGGCCTGCTGGTCACCCAGGGGCAGATCCATGTGGCGATCGTGTTCGCCATCGCCTCCACCTCCACCGCGCTGGGCACCCTCCTGCCGATCCTCAAGGACTCGGGCGCCGCTGGCTCACCCCTGGGCGGGGCGACCATGCTGCACGGGGCGCTGGGCGAGCTGGGACCCATCGTGGCCATGTCGTTGTTGCTCTCCACCCGGGGCACGCTCGGTGCGGCGATGGTGCTGGTCGGGTTCGCGGTGGCCGCCGTCGTCGTGGTGCTGGTGCCCCACCGGCTGTTCACCCGCATCCCCCTGCTGGGGCGGGCCATGGCGGTGGGGGCGAACACCACTATGCAGACCACGCTGCGCTTCACCGTGCTGGTCCTGCTGACGCTGATGCTGCTGACTGCGGTGCTCGAGCTCGACGTCGCGCTCGGTGCCTTCGCCGCCGGGATGCTGCTGAGCGCCGTGCTCTCCGGCAAGGCCCCCGAGCACGGGCACACGCTGGTGCACAAGGTGGAGGTCATCGGGTTCAGCTTCCTGATCCCGGTGTTCTTCGTGACCAGCGGCATGGGGATCGACCTGGGGTCGGTGGTCTCCCAGTGGCCCATGCTGCTGGGCTTTGTGGCCGCCATCCTCGCGGTGCGCGGACTGCCGGTGTTCCTGCGCGAACAGCTCACCGAGACGCACTCCGGACTGCGCACCGTCCGCGAGCGCCTCGCCCTGGCGCTCTATGCCTCCACGGGTCTGCCGATCATCGTGGCCGTCACGCAGATCGCCGTCTCCTCCGGGCTGATCGACGAGGCGGTCGCCTCCGTGATGGTCACCGGCGGGGCGATCACCGTGCTGGTCTGCCCGATGCTGGCGCAGATGGTGGAGCAGGGCCGGCCGACGGCCCCTCCTACGACGGCGCCTGAGCGGCAGGGGCTGAGGGGTTCAGAGGCACGGGGGCACGGGGGCACGGGCGCTCAGAATGCGCGCTTCCGATAGGGGTGCTCGGACCAGCGGATCTCGGAGACGACGATGCCGTCCGCCTGCAGGTGGTCCACTAACGAGCCGGCCGCGGAGCCGAGCCGGTCGAACGCGTGCGGCTGGGCCACCCCCACGCGGCCCGAGGCGTAGAAGGTCACCTGCAGCACCCGTCGCCCCCGGCGGTTCTCGGTGTATTCCTGAGTGACGCTGAGCTGCCCGTCGGTGACCCCCACCATGGGATGGCCGTCCACGTCTTCCCGGAACGCGTCCATGAATCCGGTGAGCTCTTCGACGGCGTATTCCACGGCCTCGAGGTCGTCGGCGTCGATCTGCGCCTCGAGCACGGCCCATTCGTCGTCTCCGAGCGACCTCGGCCCCCACTCGGTCCTCTGTCGCCAGCGCACGGTGAACCCCTCCTTCGCAGCACGGTGCTGCGGTAACAATGTCCCGATCTCGTGTCATGTTGTCCGGGTCGTGAGCGGCCTGGCCGCCGCTGACGGCCATCACAGGCTCCCGGCCGGTGGAGCTGAACACCGGCTGAACGTGTGGGTCCGACCCGTGGAGCCTGTCGATCTAGGATACTGACATGAGTTCCCACACCGCTCTGATCACCGGCTCCACCGCCGGGCTGGGTGCGGCCTTCGCCCGCCAGCTCGCCGCCCAGGGCTATGACCTCGTGCTCGTGGCCCGCGACGCCGACCGCCTGCGAGCCCAGGCCGAATCGATGGCCTCCCAGTACGGGGTGCGCGCCACCGTCCTGGTGGCCGACCTGGTCACCGACGACGGCGTCGGCGCCGTCCAGGAGCGCCTGGCGGACGCGCGGAACCCGGTGCACCTGCTGGTGAACAACGCCGGGCACGGCCTCCCCACAGATTTCCTCGAGTCCGACCTCGACGAGGAGCGGGACCTGCTGCGCCTGCACGTGCAGACCACGATGGAGCTCACCCACACCGCCGCACGGGCCATGGTCCGGCGTCGCGGGGGCCGCATCATCAACGTGGCCTCGGTGGCAGGCTTCACCCCCACCGGCACCTACTCGGCGGCCAAGGCGTGGGTCATCAACTTCAGCAAGGCCGTGCACCAGCAGATGCGCGGCCGCGGGATCACCGTCACCGCCCTGTGCCCGGGCCTGGTGCGCACCGAGTTCCACGAACGCTCCGGCATCAAGGTCAAGGGCGCGAAGCGGTGGATGTGGCTCGACGCCGATGACGTCGTCCGGGAGGCGCTGGCAGCCAACGCCCAGGGCGCGTCCACGTGCGTGCCCTCGCGCAGCTACCAGATGCTCACCGCCTCGTTGAAGTTCGTCCCGGACTCGATGGTCCGCTGGGCCATGGAGCGGCGGGTGGGCGCGCCCACCGAAGGTGAGGCGATCGCCCAACTGGAGCGCGGCCCGCGGCGCGACCACGACGGCACCGCCGAGCCGACCACCGAGGCCATCCGGACCGTGGACGCCTACAAGGCCGCCAAGGCCCAGGACAGCCGCGGTCGCGGCGAGGAGAGCGCTGAAGGGTCCGACGGTGCCGTGGAGGTGGCCGACTCGGAGACTCCGACCTCCGAGGTGCCGAGGACTCCGCTGCCCGACGCCGGCGGGCGGAGCTCCAGCGGGCAGGGCTCCAGCGGGCAGGGCTCCAGCGGGCAGGGCTCCGGCGGGCAGGGCTCCGACGGGCAGGGCTCCGACGGGCAGACGTCGGCGCCGTCGGGAAGCATGCAGCTCAACGGACGGAATCCGCTGAAGAAGTGACCTGGGCCGGCGCTGGTCCGGCGCCGTTGTCAGTGCAGGATGTCGATGACCAGGCGTGAGCCGTCTTCGATGGCGAACACGTCGTAGTCGCGCACCTGGTCCAGGGAGATGTAGTAGCTGGCGGCGCCTTCGAAGACGATCGTCGTCGCGGTGCCCTCCACGAGCGTGTCCAGGTGCGCCCAGTCGGTCTCCATCACCAGGTGGCCCTGGTCTTCTCCCGCGTTGCCGGGCCACAGCCCGGTGACGTGGACCGCCAGGTAGGCGTCCCCGTCCATCTCGATGAGGTGCCCGCTGCCCGGCTGGGTGGGCTCGTCCACATACTCGGTCCGCCACCCCGGGAAGCCGGTGCCGGCGTGGTCGAAGACCACACGGTCGTAGCCGTCATGCGCGCCCAGTCTGACCTCACAGAGCAGCAGGTCCTCATCCTCCGGCGGCGGGACCAGTGCGTCAGGGAATCCGGCGCTCTCCCGCGGCTCGGTGTCGAAGCGGTCCTCGCTGAGCCCCTCCCGGTGCTCGCGGAACTCCGCCTCAGGGGCCTCTGCATCAGGGCTCTCGGCTGCGTCAGGCGCCTCGACCTCCTCCGGCTCGGGCACGTCGTCAGCGGTGTCATCAGGATCGGGATCGTCAGGATCGGCGTCGTCATCTGTCGGGGCTTCGTCCGGGTCCGTCTCCTCCTCCACCACGGAGTCGGGGTCCTCATCCGGAGTCTCGTCGCCGGGGCCGCAGGCTGCGAGGCTCAGTGCCACCAGGCCCGCTCCCAGCAGAGCGGCGGGGCGGTCGTGCCATGGCGTGCGGCGCGCGTCCGGTCCTCGGGGAACCATCGTGATCACTCAGCTCCAGGTCGGGGGCACAGGTCCGGCCACCGTACCGGGATGTCGCGACGCGCGGGAACCGCCCAGCGCCCGCCGTCATCGGCTTGATGCCATGTCGACACCACCACGTGACCTGGGGCGACACCCGAGGCCTCGCCGCAGCCGGACGGCCGTCCGCGGCGGCTCAGTCGCCGTCGTCGGGCCGGGCTCTGTGCTTCTCGCGCGGCTCCGTGCCGTCCTCCTCCAGGGCGCCGTCCTCCTGACGCTCCCGGCGCTCCCGGTACGCCTCCTCACCGGGGCCGGAGAATTCGCGGTTGCGTTCGACGGCGGTGATGGAGCCGGTGAACACGGAGGCACCCTCGCCGGCCTGCGTCAGCGGGGTCTCCTCCGTATGCTCCGACTCCGCGGCGTGCGAGGCATCCGCCCTTCCGGACGTCGCCCCGGTCGTCTCCCGGGTCGTCTCCCGAGTCGTCTCCTGTGCCGTCTCCTCAGCCTGGTGGCCGGCGGAGCCGTACCGGCGCAGGAGCTCCTGCTCCTCCGGGCTGAGCCGCCAGGCGCCGGCGTGATCCTCGGGGCGCCGCTCGGGGGCGCCGGGCACCACGGGCTGTTCGCGGGTGTCGCCGCGGCGGGCGCCGTCGTCGTCCCCCACCTGGTTGAACTGGCCCGTGCGCACATGGTGGGGCGCACCGTCGAGGGCCTCCTCGTGGGAGAGCAGCATGCGCTGGGTGGGCACCGAGTAGGGATGCTCGGCGCGCAGGTAGTTGACCAGGTCCTCCCGCACCAGGCAGCGCAGATCCCACAGCTCGCCGGAGTTGCGGGCCGAGACCACCACACGGGCCTTGACCATGCCGCCGGTGGCCTCGGTGACCTGCACCGAGTAGTCCTTGCCGTCCCACAGGTCGGTGGACTCCAGCAGGCGCTTCAGCCGGGCACGCAGCTGGTCCATCGGCACGCGCCAGTCGACGTCGAGCTCCACGGTGCCGAACAGCTCAGTGCCCACTCGGGTCCAGTTCTCGAACGGGGTGGCCACGAAGTAGCTGGAGGGGTAGATCACCCGGCGCTCGTCCCAGACCTTCAGCACCACCACCGACAGCGTGATGTCCTCAACGGTGGCGAAGGTGTCCTCCATGACGATGACGTCACCGACGCGGATCGAGTCGGTGAAGGCCAGCTGGATTCCGGCGAAGACGTTGCTCAGCGTGGACTGCATCGCCAGGCCGGCCACCACGGAGACCACACCTGCCGAGGCCAGCAGCCCGGCTCCGAGCGCCCGGACCTCCGGGATCATCAGCAGCACGGCGGTCACCGCGAGGGTGATGATCACCGCGGTGAGGATGCGGCGGATCAGTGAGACCTGCGTGCGCAGGCGGCGTCCCCGGCGGTCCTCCATCTCGCCGTCGCCGGCGTAACGGGCCAGGACCAGTGCCTCGACGATGCGCACCACACGCATGGCCCACCAGGCGATGCCTGCCACGATGAGGATGAACAGCACGAACGACACCGCCGGCTGCCAGGACTCCTCCGTGGCCGCTATCCGCACCGCTACCCGGGCGCCGAAGACCGTCAGCGTGAGGAACAGCGGCAGCCGGGTGCGGTTGATGGCCCGCGTGGCCTCCGGCGTGCGGCGGAAGATCTGCTTCATCACCACCGAGGAGGCCACGGTGATCGCCAGGGCCACCACCAGGGTGACGGCGACGCCGATGAAGATCCCCAGGATGGGTCCGGCGTCGGCCATCAGCGACTGGACCCCGTCCGGGACGTTGTCCTCGACGATGGTGTTCAGATCCTCGTCCGGTGTCGGCTCGAGCGTCTCTTCCGCAGTCACGGCACTCCTCGGGGCGTCGGATGGTGGGCGGTCGGCGACTGCCGGGCCGCGATCATCCAGCATGGTGTCACCGACACCTGGAGTGCAACCGGACGTGAGCCGGTGTGACTGCCTGCACGCCGTCGTCGTCCGCCGTCATCGTCATGAGATTCTGCGTCCTGCGCCTCCCCGGGGGAGAATGGGCGGAGAATCCGACCGGTCCCAAGGAGGAACATGCTCACCCTCAAGGATCTCCGTGGCAGCGCCGCGGACGTCAGCACCGTGCTGCCCCGCGCCGAGCAGGACATCTCGGCCACGGTCGAGACCGTGGCGCCGATCCTTGAGAAGGTCCGGCACGGGGGCGTCGAGGCGCTGACCGAGCTCTCCGAACGCTTCGACGGCGTCCGCCCGCCGGCGCTGCGGGTGCCGCAGTGGAAGCTCGAGGAGTCCCTCGACCACCTGGACGGCACCGTCCGCGCCGCCTTGGAGACGCTGATCTCCCGAGCCCGCGAGGTGCACTCCGCCCAGCTGCCGGCCGCCTCCATGGTCTCCCCCGGACCGGATGCTCGCGTCACCAACCGGTGGGTGCCGATCGAGCGGGTGGGCCTCTATGTGCCAGGCGGCCAGGCGGTGTACCCGTCGTCGGTGGTGATGAACGTGGTGCCCGCCCAGGTCGCCGGCGTCCGCTCCCTGGCCATCGCCTCCCCGCCGCAGAAGGACTTCGGCGGCTACCCGCACCCGACCATCCTGGCCGCCGCCCACCTGCTGGGCGTCGAGGAGGTCTACGCCGTCGGCGGGGCCCAGGCCGTGGCAATGTTCGCCTACGGCGCGCGCGACGCCGCCGGGCACGTCGTGTGCCCGCCGGTGAAACTGATCACCGGTCCGGGGAACATCTTCGTCGCCACCGCCAAGCGAGCCGTGCAGGGCGTGGTCGGCATCGACGCCGAGGCCGGTCCCACCGAGATCATGGTGCTCGCCGATGAGTCCGCCGACCCCTCTCTGGTGGCCGCGGACCTGATCTCCCAGGCGGAGCATGACGAGCTCGCCGCCGCGGTGCTGGTCACCGACTCGATGACGTTCGCCGAGCGGGTGATGACCGCCGTCGAGGAGCAGGCCGCCCGCACGCCGCACGCTGACCGGGTGAAGCAGTCGCTGACTGGTTCCCAGTCGGCGGTGCTGGTGGTCGACTCCCTGGACGTGGCGGTGGACGTCGCCAACGCCTACGGAGCCGAGCACTTGGAGATCATGACCGGCGACGACGCCGCGCTGGCTGACCGGATCCACAACGCCGGTGCCGTGTTCCTGGGCGCCTACACTCCGGTGTCGCTGGGCGACTACTGCGCCGGATCCAACCACGTGCTGCCCACCGGCGGCGCCTCGGCCTACAGCTCGGGGCTCAATGTGACCAGCTTCCTGCGCTCCCAACAGGTCATCCACTACGGCAGGGACGGACTGGACCAGGTGGCAGGCCACGTCACCGCGCTGGCCGCGGCTGAGGGTCTGCCCGCCCACGGCGAGGCCGTGGAGGTCCGCTTCCGCTGACACCTCCGCATCGAGTGGTCACGAATCCCGGCTTCTCGGGCTCCTGACCGGCATGTCATCGCGCAGACGCCGGGATTCGTGGCCACTGGATGGGCGGGACGACGCGCTAACCTGGAGCCGTGGAGCACGAACAGCCGCTGACCGGCGGCAACGTCAGCGACGGCGTCGTCCGGATCGGTGACACGGTCCGCAAGCCGTGGAGCTCCGCGACGCCGAGCGTCCACGCCTTCCTGACGCATCTGCGGGACCGTGGCGTCGACGTGCCCCGGGTGTTGGGTCGGGACAGCCGAGGCCGCCAGATCCTGGAGTTCATCCCTGGCCTCACGGCCGAGGGTCGTCGACTCACCTGTGACGAGCTGCACCGGGCGGGCGCGTTGGTGCGGCGCATCCACGACGGCGCCGCGCAGCACCGTCCCGCCGAGGGCGCGCCCTGGGAGAACGTCCTCCCCGCCCTGGAGAGCGAGATGATCTGCCACAACGACCTCACCCCATGGAACCTGGTGGTCGGCGAGCGCTTCGTATTCATCGACTGGGACGGCGCGGGACCCAGCAGTCGGCTCTGGGACTTGGCATACTCGGCACAGGCCTTCACCGCTAATGACTCTGCAGAGGATCCGGAGGCGGCGGCTGCCCGACTCGCCGCGTTCGTCGACGGGTACGGCGCGGACCACGCGCTCCGAGCCGCACTCCCCCGGGCGATGGGCGACCGCACCGCGGCCATGCACCGGCTGCTGCGCGAATCCCACATGAGCGGCCGCGAGCCGTGGGGAAGCATGTACCTCGCGGGCCACGGAGAGCATTGGGCTGCGGCGACCGCGTATGTGCGCGCGCACGAGCAGCACTGGCGTGCGGCGCTGCTGCCGCACCCCTGAGGAAGTGCCCGCACCGGATCGAGTGGCCACGAATGACGACATCTCGGGCTCCTGACCGGCGTGTCATCGGGCAGATGCCGGGATTCATGGCCACTGGATGGGTGAGCTGGCACGTCAGACGTCGGCAGAGTCGTCCAACCACCGCAGCCACTTGTCGTCCACTGCGCGGTCGGCGTCGATCCCTGCATGTCGGGCCAGCAACAGGACATGAGCGAGCACATCAGCCAGTTCCTCTTCGAAAGCCTGGCGATCGGCGGCGTCGTCGCGTCCACGAGGCCGAGCACGGCCGGTGAGCGCGACGTAGCTGGAGGTCAGCTCTCCCAGCTCCTCCTGGAGCTTGAGCATGAACCAGTCCCCGTCTCGATGCAGCCCGAATTTCGCCGCGTAGCCGGCCGAGACCTGCTCGAGCTGATCGGCCAGCGACTCCAGCGGTCGTATCTCCTGCGGCATGCGGCCCCTTTCCGACGGATCGCCTGCAGTCTACGACCGCAATAGGGATCCAGTGGTCACAAATGACGACATCTCGCGCCCCTGACCGGCGTGTCATCGGGCAGATGCCGGGATTCGTGACCACTGGATCCAGGTGAGGGAGACGTCAGGCCTTGGACTCCTGCTCGTCGGTACCCTGCACTTCGGCGAGGATCTTCTCGCGCCGGGTGCCTCTGACCTTGCCCCAGATTCCCAGGCTCACGAGGCCGACGATGATCAGGACCAGGACGAGAGAGAAGGGCCTGGTCACGAAGATCGTGAGGTCCCCGCCCGAGACCAGCAGGGCACGGCGGAAGTTCTCTTCGATGATCCCGCTGAGCACGAACGCCAGGACGAAGGCAGGGAGGGAGAAACCGAGGTTCCTCATGAAGTAGGCGATCACACCGACGGTGAGTGCGACCCACAGCTCGAAGCTCGAGGTGTTCGCCGCATAGACGCCGACGATCGAGATGAGCAGCACAGCAGGGATCAGCATCTCGCTGGGGATCTTCAGCACCCGCGAGAAGATAGGCGTCACCAGCTTCCCGGAGAAGAACATCGCCACTGAGGTGAGCAGGAAGCCGAAGAGGATTCCGTAGGTGAGGGTGGGTTCCTCAGCGAAGATGTTGGGACCGGGCACGATGCCGTGCATGAGGAAGGCACCCATCACGATCGCGATAGCCGGCGACCCAGGGACCCCGAGGGTCAGCAGCGGCAGGAGTGAGCCGCCCACTGAGGAGTTGTTGGCTGACTCAGCACCGGCGATGCCCTCAGGACTCCCCTTGCCGAACCTGTCCGGGTTCCTGGAGAGCTTCTTCGCCAAGCTGTAGCCGAACCAGGATGCGGTCCCGGAGCCGGTGCCGGGGAAGATGCCGATCAGCGAGCCGATGACGCTTCCGCCCGTGGTCGCCTTGGCCGTGGTCCTCAGCTCCGCGAACGGCACCTTCGTCTTCACCGTCAGAGTGTCGGGGGCCGGCCGGCTCCCCTTGTCCCTGATCATGGTGATGACCTCGGAGAAGGCGAACATCCCGAGGATGATCGCCACGAGTGTGAATCCGCTATAGAGCTCCATCTGGCCCCCGGTGAACCGCGGGTCCCCGGTGATGAGGTCCATACCCACGGTGCCGACCATGAGCCCCAGAATGGCCGAGATGATGCTGCGGATCAGGTCGTGGGAACTGATCACTGCCACGGCGAGAATGCCCAACATGCCGAGGAGGAAGTACTCCGGATAGCTGAGGGTCATCGCGAAGGCCGCGATCGGCACTGCGAGGAACAGCAGCGCGAGACCACCGACGAGTCCGCCGATCGTGCTCGCCCACAGCGAGTATCCCAAGGCTTTGCCCGGCATTCCGCTCTGTGCCATCGGATGCCCGTCGAGGATCGTCGCCACGTTCGACGGCGAACCGGGGATCCCCAGGATGATGCTGGAGATCGACCCGCCGTACTCGCTCGACTGATACACGGCCAGCAGCAGGAGCACCGCAGGCAGTGGCGGCAGGAGGAACGAGATGGGCAGGAAGAGGACCAGCACCACCATCGCTCCGACACCCGGGATGGCACCGAAGAACATGCCTGCCAGGGAACCGACCAGGATGGCGACGATGTTGAGCGGATCGAAGAGGACCGAGACGTCGAATTCCGTCAAGCCCATGTGTACACGTCCTTTCGGGGCGGCGAGGCGGCCGTCATGTCAGGGAGATCCCGAACGTGACGTCGAAGATGAGGTAGACCAGTCCGGTGAGCAGGACGGCGACCAGCCCGAGCCTGGCGATCGCCGGCAGCAGCGGGGTTCCTCTCTTCAGGGTCAGCACCAGGGAGACCGCCAGGAAGAACAGGACGGTGAACAGGTAGAACAGCGGCTCGATCATGCTCCAGAGCAGGAGGTAGGCGGCCGTCAGCCCGATGACCAGGATCACCCGGCGGGTGTTCCTTGCCGGAAACGCCTCCCTGTTGGACGTCCTGAACAGCGTCTGGACCAGACTCACCGTGATGAACAGCAGCAGTGCGCACCCCAGGATCGTGGGGAAGAAGCCGGGGTTCAGGTAGTAGTCCGGCTCCCCGGCCTCCAGGAAGCTCGTTGCGCTGACGAGGTACCAGACTCCCGCGGCTGCGAGACCGAGCAGCACGATCAGCTCAACCGATCTGACCTTCATGGATCACCGTCCTTGGTCGAGGAGAGGCAGGATGGGGGTCAGTCCTCATATGCCGAGTAGGTCTCGTAGGTGGCGTCGATCAGCTCCTGGAACTCCTCCGGTCCGGCATAGTCGATGGAGAGGTTCAGGTTCTGTGCGGCCTCCTCGTAGCCCGGCGTCTCCAGAGCCTCCTGGAAGACGTCGTGCAGAGCCTCGATGATCTCCGGATCGGTGCCCTCGGGCGCCGCCACTCCCCGCCAGGAGCTGTGCATGGTGTCCAGCCCCTCCTCGCTCGCCGTGGGGACGTCCGGGAGGCCTTCCAGCCGCTCGTCGTCGAACACCAGGATCGGCTTGAGACTGCCCTCGTCGATGGCGGACTGGGCCTCCGTGAGGCCTCCTGCGACGGCACCGTCGATGTGCCCGCCCTGGGCCTGCAGCAGGGCGTCGGCCGTGCCGTCGTGCGGCACGGTGGTGGTCTCGATCCCTGCGGCGGTCGCAAGGTCGCGACTGGTGAAGGCTGTCGTGGTCTCGGCCCCGGAGACGCCGATGCTGACCCGTCCGGGGTTCTCGTCGGCGTGCTCGACGAAGGAGGCGAAGTCGTCGAAGGGAGCGTCAGCGTTGACGAGCAGCACGTGGGGCTCACTGTTGATCAGGATGACCGGCTCGAAGGACTCGTGGGTGTAGGGCACGTTGTTGAACATCGGATTGGTGATGATCGACGGCGTGACCAGCAGCAGGGTGTGCCCATCCGGGTCCGCCTGGGCCCCCTCGGCCTGACCCACGGAGCCCGAGCCGCCGTCGATGTTCTCGATGACGAAGTCGTAGTCCTCGGCCACAGTCTCTGTGTGTTCGGCCAGCATGCGGGCCAGCGAGTCGTTCGCCCCTCCGGCGGCGAAGGCTGTGATGAAGGTGATGGTCTCGTCGGGGAAGCTCTCGGCGTCCCCTCCGTCAGCCTGTCCGCCGCAGGCGGTCAGGGCCAGGGCCGGCAGGGCCAGCAGTCCGGTGATGAGTGTGGTGCGGCTGTGGGTCTTCTTCATGGTTCCTCCCAAGTGGTGGAATGACGTCATCGTGGTCTAGGCGGTGCTTCGGATGGATTCGCGCCGCGCGGATTCCTCGGCCAGGACTGCTTCGGCGGCCTCTGCTGCGGCGGTGGCCTCCTCCGGGGGCAGGAAGAGGATGCCCTCGGCATCGGCGACCACGATGTCACCGGGGTTGCATACAGCATGACCCACGGCGACAGGACGCCCGAGCCGGGCGGGTCCTGATTTGTAGGGACCGGCAGCAGAGACGCCGGCCGCCCAAACAGGCAGGCCCACCTCGGCGATGCCGGCGGCATCACGGACTGGGGCGTCGAGGATCATCCCTGCCACCCCGGCCTTCTTCGCCCGCTCAGCGATCAGATCTCCGATCAGGGCACGTTCGCGGCCCCGCTCCCCGGAGACCACGAGGATCTGCCCGGGCTTCACCCGGGCCAGGGCCTGATGGATGGCGAAGTTGTCGCCGGCCTGGGTCTGGACCGTCAGCGCCGGGCCCGCGATCTGCGGGCAGTCCCACACCGGACGCAGGTCAGCGCCGACGAACCCCAGACGGTCGCTGCCGTCCCCGAGGGCCGCGGTGGGCGTACGCCGCAGGACCTCGAGAGCCGGTGAGACGTCCTCGGCCCGTCGGGCCAGCAGCAGGTGCCGTTCCCGTGCGCCCCAGGTCATCGGCCAGGTGCCCTCCAGGTCCTGGATGAGCTCGAGGCTGTCGGCCAGCTCCTGGCTGCGCCGACGAGCATGGATCCGGATGCCGCTGTCCAGACGGTCCACTGTGGACTCGCCGCCGACCAGCGCCTCGGCCATCTGCTGGCGCACCCACTGCTCGTCACCGGCGCCGGCCGCGGCCTCCAGGGACTCCTGGACCAGCGCGCTGAGCCCTTTCATGAAGATGCTGCGCAGCAGCTTCCGCCGGGAGGCATCTCCCACCTGGGCGCCGAGGATCTCGGTGCGGGTGCCGACCCTGCTGAGCTGCTGTTCGACCTCACCGCTGGCAGCTCCCGAGAGGAGGACCTGCACGGTGGCGCCGAAGGCACGCACCGAGCCGATGACTGCGCCGTCGACGACCTGCGCGGCACCTTCGAGGACCGTCTCGACGGACTTCTTCACCTCCGGCGAGGAGGCGTTGAGATCCAGGTACAGCACACCGGGAGACAGAGCGGCCCGACACTGCTCCGCCGCCGCGACGGCGAAGCGCGCGGTGGTCAGCGACAGCACCATCTCCGCCTCCGCCACGGCCTCGGCCGCTGTGTCAGCACGGACGACGCCGTCGGGAGTCCTGGCCGGGCCAGGGTCGAATCCCACGACGTGGTCTCCCGCCTGAGCGAAGGCCCGGGCGAAGACCTGACCCGCCTCACCGAGCCCGAGAACTGCTACAGTCATCAATGCCTCTCACTGAGTGATAGTTACTCTCATCTTATGAGTGTGCTTACCATCACATGGCATCGAGTGTGTTGTCAACCACCCCTCCATCAGGAGGCACACTCGTGGAGAATGAAGGGGCGCATCGGTCAAGACGACAGGAGAGACATGAACGCGTCGGGTAACAAGGGACGCACGCTCGAGCGTGCGTTCGACGTGCTGCGGACTCTGGAGAATGCGCGGTCACCGATCCGGCTCAGCGAGGTCTCCCGCGAGACGGGCCTGCACATCGCGACCGCTCAGCGGATCATGGCCACATTGGTGGGGAGCGGCTACGCCCAGACCTCGGAGAACGGCTACACGCTCGGCCCCGTGGCGCTGGCTCAGGCTCACGCCTTCGTGCTGCAGGACCCCCTGGTCAAGGCCGCACGCCCCGTCCTGACCGAGCTCTCGGACTCGACCGGCCTGACGGCATCGATCTTCGTGCGCTCCGGCTTCGACCGGATCCTGACGGCACGCGTGGAGGCGCCGGAGCCGATGCGCTACCAGTTCCCGATCGGCCGGCGCCTCCCCCTGGACGTCGGGGCTGGCAAGCCGCTGCTCGCGCACCTCACAGATGAGGAACTCCAGGAGTACCTCGAGGACTACCCCGGAGTGCGGCTCGCCTCAGGGGAGCACCAGACGTCCGAGAGCCTGCGCGCGGAGCTGAGCGAGATCCGGGAGTCCGGGTACCACCTGGGCGTCTCCGAACGCGTGCTCGGCACGGTGAGCGTCGCCGCCGTGGTGCGCAGTGCTCGCGGCGAGGCAGCAGGCGTCCTGAACATCGTCGCCCACGACGACACTGTCAGCGTGGACACGTTGCGCCGCAGGGTCCCCGAGGTGCTGCGAGCGGCCGAGCTCATCGGACAGCAGATCTGACGCCAGTGGCCACGAATCCCGGCTTCTCCCTCATGACACGCGGTCGATGAGGGCGAGAAGCCGGGATTCGTGGCCACTGGATGAAGGGAGGGTCAGGCCTCCTCGGCGCCTGCAAGCGCCTGAGCACAGACGACGGCGGCGGCCGCGGACCAGGCCTGCGGCCGGCACGCCGCGGGGTAGGGCACCGGCGCGCCGACGTCGGCCACCGGGTCGCCGCTCTGGAGCTCCGGCACCCGGTAGGCGAAGCCCTCAGCGGCGTCGAGCATCTGCTCGGCGATCCGCGCGGCAGGCCCGGTCAACCCGGCCCGGAGCATACCGTGGACGATGATCGCCGTGTCATGCATCCACACGCTGCCTCCGTGATAGGAGAGCGGCCAGTAGCCGGCCGCCTCGGTGGACATGGTGCGCACGCCGTACCCACTGGACATCGACTCCCCGAGCAGCAGCTCGGCGATCTGCGCTTCCTGCTCAGAATCCAGGATCCCGGTGCCGATGAGATGCCCGATGTTCGAGGTCAGGGTGTCCACAGGGCGCTTATGCCGGTCCAGGGCGATCGCCGGATACCGACCCTCCTCGGTCTCCACCCAGAAGTGCCGGTGGAAGCGCTCACGGAGCTCGGCCGCCCATCGGCGCAGGGACTCCAGCGAGAGGTCGACGTCGTCATCTCCTTCCCTGACATCGCTGCCGTTCGGGGCCTCCTCGCCGAGGACCTCCAGGATCTCCGCCCCGGCCAACACCGCCTCGTAGGCGTACCCCTGGACCTCGCAGAGCGCGATCGGCCCCTCGGCGAGTCTGCCGTCGCGCCACTGGATGGAGTCCCCGGAGTCCTTCCATCCCTGATTGGCCAGACCATGTCCCGTCCGGTCGATGTAGTCGAGGAAGCCGTCGCCGTCGCCGTCGCCGTCGCCGTGCACCAGGATCCAGCGCAGGGCCTCACGCAGGGCCGGACGCAGTCCGCGGAGCTCCTCGAGGGTCAGGTGCTCCCGGGCTTCGGCCAGAAGACAGATCCACAGCGGGGTGGAGTCCACGCTGCCGTAGTACAGCGGGGGCAGCTCAATAGCCTCCCCGGGGATGCTCAACGTGCCGGAGCGCAGCTCATGGAGGATCTTCCCGGGCTCCCGAGCAGCCTCGGCGTCGTCGTCCGTGGACTGAAGACGCGCCAGCGTGCGCAGCGTGGGCGCCGCCGATCCCGGAACCACCGGAAGCGCGAGCCGAGAGGCCCATAGTGAGTCCCGCCCGAAGAGGGTGAAGAACCACGGGGCTCCCGCGGCGTAGAAGCCGTCCTGCGGGCTCTCCGGCAGCGCCAGGCGCAGCGCGTCCAGGTCAGCCACCGCACGATGCAGCCACCGGCCGGCGCGCGGGTCGGCCGGCAGAGGCAGCTGGGCCACGGAGGTGGGCACGCCATCGGACGGGGCGATGACCACCAGACCGGGGTCCTCCATGCTGATCCGCAGCGTGGACTCCCAGCGCCCCCGCGGCGCCAGCGTGACCGTCCAGGAGCAGTGGACGGACCCGTCGACGACGAACAGCACGGCACCGTCGGCCTCCAGACGCAGACGGCGTGCACCGCTGGTGACGACGATCCCCCCGTCCTGCTGCTCGATGCTCAACGCCTCGTCGGCGGCGACACCGGCTTTGACGTCATGCATGCTGGCGAACTCGGGCACCAGCATGGCGCCCAAGCGCACCGTGACTTCCTCGGACACTGCAGAGCTCAGCCGCCAGGTCTCCGTCATCACCCCAGGGCTGACCTGCCGGTCACGACGGAGCCTCACCTTGGGGTCTGGAGTGGGATCATCCACCTCCCGCAGCAGCGCCTGGAAGGTCAGCTCATCCGGGCCTTCCACGGACCGTGAGATGGTCTCCACCTGGCTGTCCGGGCAGAGCAGACTCATCCGGCGCACATGCCGAACGTCCCCATGGAAGATGCCCTCGACGGCAGAGCCGCCGATGTCGCCGTCGGCCCCGGACCACACCTGGGTCGGAGCGCGGAAGGCGACGAGCGCATCGCTGAGCAACGGCTGCAGCGGGGCATTGGGTGTTTCAGTCATTCTTTGACGGCTCCTTCGGTGGAGTTCATGATGCGGCGCTGGAAGATGAAGAACATGACGGCCACCGGAATGGTCATGATCACCGCGGCGGCCAACTTGATGGGGTACTCGCTGCCTTGGCTCAGCTGTCCGCTGGCCAGGGACGCCACTCCCTTGGTGAGCGTGGTCAGCTCCGGAGACTGCGTGGCCACGATGAAATGGCTCAGTTCGTTCCAGGAGCCCTGGAACGACAGGATCACGATGGTGATCAGCGCCGGCCGCGCCATGGGCAGCACCACCGACCAGAAGGTACGGAAGATGCCGGCACCGTCGATCCGCGCCTGCTCTTCCACAGACCGGGGGATGGACTCGAAGAAGTTCTTCATGATGAAGACCCCGGCGGCGTCCACCAGCAGAGGCAGCACCATGCCCGCGTATGAGTCGTAGATGCCCAGTGAGTTGATCACCAGGAACTTCGGGATCAGCAGCACCACGGCAGGCACGGACATCACCGCCACCAGGGCCGCGAAGATGACGGCCCGGCCTCGGAATCGCAGCCTGGCCAGGGCATACCCGGCCAGGGAGCAGAAGAAGACCCGGCCCAGGGTGACCAGCAGGGTCACCACGGCGGAGTTCATGAACCACACCGGGAAGTCCGAGTGCAGGAACAGCCGCTCATAGGCCTGCCAGGTGAACGCCTGCGGCACCAGGGAGACCGGCTGTGCGGCGGCGTCCGGGTCGGTCTTGAACGAGGTCGACAGCTGCACCAGAAAGGGATAGATGTAGACCAGAGCCAGGACACACAGGACCCCGTAGAGTCCGATCTGTCCCCAGGCAGGCCTCCCTCGGTGACGGAGCGCGACGGCGGTCATCCGCGTCCTCCCTTCGGCTGCGCGGACAGCGAGTCCTGGTCTGCGGGCAGCATCCGGCGTCGGCCGGAGATGGGCCGGTCCCGCAGGATCCAGCGCTGCAGCAGGGTCATCGCCACGATGATGAGGAAGAGGATGAACGCAATGGCCGCACCCTGCCCCCATTCCTGCGAGATGAAGGCCGATTGGTAGCTCAGGTAGGCCGGGGTGAGGGTGGTCTTGCCGGGGCCTCCCTGGGTTCCTGTGTAGATCTGGTCGAACACCTGCCAGCATCCGATGAGACCAAGGGTCAGCACCGTGAACAGCACGGGCTTCAGCTGAGGCAGCGTGACATGCCAGAACCGCTGCCAGATTCCGGCACCGTCCATGACGGCGGCTTCGTCCACGTCCTGGCCGAGGTTCTGCAGTCCGGCCAGGAACAGCAGCATGAAGGTGCCGCTGGTGGTGAAGATCGCCATCAGGATGAAGGCGCTCATCGCGAAGGACGGTCCGGCCAGCCACTCCCACCAGGAGACGCTGAGGAAGCTGTTCTCTGTGAGCACCTCGGGCCCGCGGTCGACCCCTATCCCCCGCAGCGCCGCGTGCACTACGCCGGTCGGGTCATTGAACCAGTTGGGGCCCGCGACGCCGATCCAGGACAGGATGCGGTTCACTGCGCCCGAGGAGGAGAACAGAAACAGCCACAGCACGGTGATCGCCACCGAGCTGGTCACCGAAGGGAAGTAGAACGCGGTGCGGAAGAAGCCGCGGCCGCGGAGCACCGCGCGGTTGACCAGCACCGCCAGGAACAGCGAGAGCGCGGTCTGCAATGGGATGACCAGCACGGCATACCAGGCGTTGTTGCGCATGGCGAGCCCGAAGTCCCGCTCCGCCAGACCGCCTCCGGTGGTGACGGCCTCGTAGTTCTCGGCCCCGACCAGTCCCACGTCGGCCGAGAAGGGCGAGCCTCGGCCGGTCCAGTCGGAGAACGAGACCCAGAGCGCCATGACCACCGGAAGCAGCAGGAACAGCCCCAGGATGATGATCACCGGCAGGGTGAACAGCCACCCCGCGGCCGCCTCTCCACGGCCGACTCCGGCCCGCGTGACAGTGCTCATCTGGTCCTCACTCGGTGATCGGCTCAAGGTTCGCCTGCACCGAGTCCAGCAGTGACTCGGCATCGGCGGAGTCGAGGTCTTCCAGCTGGGAGTTGAGGTCGGCGATCACGTCGGCCGCGCCGGCCTGGTGCGGTGGGAACTGGGCGTACTCGGCACCGTCGAGGAACGCGGTCAGCTCGGGATTCTCCTCCGACCACTGAGCCGCGGCCGACTCCACCGAGGGCATCGGGCCGAAGCGCTCGGAGAACTCGAGCTGCTGCTCGGTGCTGGTCAGATGCTCCACCAGGTCAAGGGCAGCCTCCTGGTTGAGGCTGTCAGCGGCCATGCCCCAGCAGTTGGTGAACTGCAGGGTCCCCGGCCCCGCGGGACCGCCAGGAAGCTCCGCCACGGTGTAGTCGAGGTCCGGGAAGTCATTGGCCAGCGCCCCGGTGATCCAGTTCCCCTCGATCACCATCGCAGCGTCCTCCGTGCCGAAGGCCTCGCCGCCCCACCCGGCACCGATGTCCGATGAGAAGGCGAAGGAGCCCGCATCGAGCTGTTCCTGGACGTACTCCAGCGCTTCGACGTTCTCAGCACTGTCGGCGACGGCAGCGCCGTCTTCGACCAGGGCGCCGCCGGCCTGGGCCATGAAGACCCCCAGCCGCTGGTACTCGGGGCTGAAGGTCAGGCCGACCTGGTCCTCGGTGGTGAGCTGCTCGGCGACGCCGGCGAGCTCCTCCCAGGTCGCCGGGACGTCGTCGTCGGTCAGGCCGGCGTCGGACCACAGGGTGTCGTTG
The DNA here is from genome assembly GCF_031705515.1 of Nesterenkonia sp. CL21. Taxonomy (NCBI): domain Bacteria; kingdom Bacillati; phylum Actinomycetota; class Actinomycetes; order Micrococcales; family Micrococcaceae; genus Nesterenkonia; species Nesterenkonia sp. CL21. Next base: position 122,881 of record NZ_JAUTWR010000005.1, on the reverse strand, counting down.
ATGATCAGCGCCAGGGTGGAGAAGTCCTTGGGCGCGCAATGGAACTGATCCTCCACGGTGAAATTCTCGACCAGGCTCGGGTAGAAGTCGTCCCGATTCTCCAGGTGGTCGCCGTAGGGCTGCAGGCTGCCGTTGGCGGCATAGCCGGCGATCGCATCGGTGGAGAGGTAGAACAGGTCCGCCGGATCCCCCGAGGCGAATCCCTGGGACAGCTGCTGGGTGAGGTCGTTGGCGATCTGCACGGACGCCTCCAGTCCGGACTCCTCGGACCACGCGGCGACGGCGTCCTCGACGGCGGCGGTCTCGGAGTCCCCGGAGGATCCGATCAGCACGGTCAGAGGGTCTGCCCCGGACGTGAAGTCGCCGGCGTCGTCCCCAGCAGCGGGACCGTCGTCGAATCCACTGCCGCAGGCGGTGAGCGCGAGGGCCGTGGCGCCGAGGATGACGCCGCCGCGCAGGGCGCAGCGGGTGCGACGGGCCGTAGGGAAGCGGGGTGCAGTCTGAGGCTGCCTCATGGGGATCGTCTCCTTCAGGCGCATGCGGTACGGTGACCATGCGCCATTTTTTTGAACGTTCAAAGGCTGGCGTGACGTAGATTACTCAGCACGTCTGGCGGAAGTCAAGACGTCTTCCGCATGCTGTGTAGGATGACGCGCATCACCGGCATGCCACCCCGAACGCACGGGCAGCGATCAAAGGAGGACCCATGGCGCGCACCCCCACGGTGGAGGACGTCGCCCGCGCCGCGGGCGTATCCCGGCAGACGGTGTCGAACGTCCTGAACAACCCCGGGATCGTCCGGCGGAGCACCCAGGAGAAGGTCCTCAACGCCGTCAAGGAGCTGGGCTACCGTCCGCACACCGCTGCCCGACAACTGCGCACCCGCCGCTCCTCCGCCATCGGCGTGCATCTCGACCCCTACCGCGGTGGGATCTCCGGGGTCATGCTAGACCGTTTCGTCCATGCGCTCACCGAACGTGCCACCGCCCGGGCCATGCGAGTGCTGGTCTACACCGCCCGGGACGTAGACGAGGAGATCCGCCGGATCGAGGACCTCGTCGACGGAGGAGAGATCGACGCCGTCGTCCTCTCCGGAACGCGGCATCAGGACCCCCGCACCACCTGGCTGCATGCCCATGGCATCCCCTTCGCGAGCTTCGGCCGCCCCTGGGGTGCGACCCGCGACGCCGCCGGCATGGACGCCCATCCGTGGGTGGATGTGGACTCCGCGGTCGGTACCGAGCTGGCCACCCGTCACGCCCTGGAGAACGGCGCTCGACGTATCACGTTCCTCGGATGGCCCGCCGGTTCCGGCACCGGCGACGATCGGGAACGGGGCTGGCTGCGCGCACTGGAGGAAGCCGGCGGCGTGGCCCCTGGAGAGCGGCTCGCCGTGGACGACGACGTCACCGCTGCCCGCCTGGCGGTGGCGGCAGTCCTGGCCGGGGACGGCACCGACGCCGTCGTCTGCGCCTCCGACGTGCTGGCTATCGGCGCGCACCTTGCCGGACTGGATGCGGGACGGCCAGAGCTTCTCATCTATGGCTTCGACAACACACCGACGGCCGACGCGCTGGGGATCAGCAGCGTGGAGCAGCAGCCCGAGCGTGTGGCCTCCGCCGTCCTGGATCAGCTCATGGGCCCGGACGGCACCTCAGTGCGCCCGCAGGCCGAGCTGTCCGAAGGGCGACACGTCCTGGTCGTTCCGGAGCTGGTGGTGCGCTCACCCTGACACGACGACGGCGCCGGCACGGCTCTTCCCGCGAACTGAAGAGCTGTGCCGGCGCCGTACGCCGTCATGCAGGACTGTGGTCAGCGACGCACAGGATTCCCTGCTCCGGCTGCGGCACGCGAAGTGCCGCAGCCGGAGCAGGGGATGCCGCGGAGGGCAGACGATGTCGCTGAGAACTCAGCGGTCCCAGCGTACACCGTCAGCACTCTCAGGCGTGAGAGAGGTAGCCGGTGTTCACCCAGCCGGTGAGCGCCTCACCGTCGTCGGTGAACCGCACGTGGATCCAGTCCCCGTCGGTGCCGAGCTGTTCGACGTCGGCGCCGCGCGGGATCTGAGCCAGTTTCTCGCTGGAAGAGTCGGCCTCCTCGCGCAGTGGGACGCTGAAGCTGGCGTTCCAGATGTTCGCGGAGCTGGAGGCGGTGCGGGCGTTGCTGCCCATCTCGTAGTTCTCGACGCCGCCCGGGTCGCCGGAGAGCCCCAGTTTGGCCTTGCAGCCGGGCCAGGCGTCCCAGCCCTGGATCTTCCAGAGCTCGTAGCCGCGGGCGATCTGCTCATACTTGGAGGCCTGGTGCGGGGACCCGGTGCCGCCCACCCATTCCCAGGACTGCTGGGAGAACTGGATGCCGCCCAGGTAGCCGTTGCCGGTGTTGATGCTCCAGTCACCGGAGGATTCGCACATCGCCAAGCGGTCCCAGACCGAGTTGTACGAGGGCGACCCCGACGGCTGGGGCTCAGGCTCCGGCTCCGGCTCCGGCTCGGGCTCAGGCTCGGGCTCAGGCTCCGGCTCTGGTTCCGGCTCGGGCTCAGGCTCCGGCTCTGGTTCCGGCTCGGGCTCGGGCTCGGGCTCCGGCTCTGGTTCCGGCGTCAGCTCGTCGACGCGAGCCTGCAGGGCGGCGTGGTCGAGCACACCGGATGAGTCGGTGAAGGAGTCGTCCCCGATCAACGTCTGGAAGAGGCTCTGCAGGTCCTCCCCCTCAAGTTCCGCCAGCTGCTCGACGAGGCCGCGAGTTCCGGGCTGGTAGTCGTCCAGGGTGTGGCCGGCCACCACAGACTCAGGCTCGTCTTCGGGCTCAGGCTCAGGCTCAGGCTCAGGCTCAGGCTCCGGCTCAGGCTCCGGCTCAGGCTCCGGCTCCGGCTCCGGCTCCGGCTCCGGCTCCGGCTCCGGCTCCGGGGTCAGCTCATCCACACGCTGCTGGATCGCGTCATGGTCCAGCAGACCATCCTCATCCAGGAACGCATCATCGGCCATCAGCTCATCGAAGAGCCGCTGCGCCTCAGTGTCCTCCAGCTGTGCGAGCTGCTCCACCAGATCACGAGTCCCCGGCAGATACTGATCCAAGCTGTGCGCCGACCCGGCCGCCTCGGCCTCATCATCGACCTCATCATCGACCTCGCCGTCGTCAGCCTCGTCGTCATCCTCGGCCTCATCCTCGGCCTCAGGCTCCGGCTCCGGCTCCGGCTCCGGCTCAGGCTCCGGCTCAGGCTCCGGCTCAGGCTCCGGCTCAGGCTCAGGCTCCGGGGTCAGCTCATCCACACGCTGCTGGATCGCGTCATGGTCCAGCAGACCATCCTCATCCAGGAACGCATCATCAGCCATCAACTCATCGAAGAGCCGCTGCGCCTCAGTGTCCTCCAGCTGTGCGAGCTGCTCCACCAGATCACGAGTCCCCGGCAGATACTGATCCAAGCTGTGCGCCGACCCGGCCGCCTCGGCCTCATCATCGACCTCGTCAGCCTCAGCCTCGTCAGCCTCGTCGGCAGCGTCGGCCTCATCCTCGGCCTCAGGCTCCGGCTCCGGCTCCGGCTCCGGGGTCAGCTCATCCACACGCTGCTGGATCGCGTCATGGTCCAGCAGACCATCCTCATCCAGGAACGCATCATCGGCCATCAGCTCATCGAAGAGCCGCTGAGCCTCAGTGTCCTCCAGCTGTGCGAGCTGCTCCACCAGGCCTCGCGTGCCGGGAAGATAGTCATCCAGGGAACCCTGCGAGCCCTCCTCCTCAGCGTCCGGGGCCTCAGCCTCATCCTCGGCGGCCGGCTCGGCGGCCGGCTCGGCTTCAGGCATCTCTGCCGGCTTGTCGGCGACGTCCGCCTGCTCCGGGGCGGGCTCCTCCGCCGGACCAGGGTCGGGTTCGCCCGCCGGCTCGGCCTCGGGCAGACGGGCCTGCAGCGCCGCGTGGTCCAGCACGCCGTCGTCGTCGAGGACATCAGGGTCGGCCAGGAGCTGCTGGAAGAGAGCCTCCGGGCTCAGTCCTTCCTGGGCGGCCAGCTGTTCCACCAGCCCGCGGGTCCCGGGCAGGTAGTCGTCCAGGCTGTGGGAGGACGTCTCGGCATCTCCACCAGACTCTGCCGCCTCCTCGGATGCGGGGGCCTCGGCAGGCGCCTCGGCGTCGGCGCCACCCACGCTCTGGGCGGAGCCGGCCCCGAAGAAGAGGTACTCGCCGTAGGCCCAGCCGGTCTGGCCCGCCACGGTGAGCTCGTACCAGCCGTCCTCGGGTCCGGAGAGGACCTGCATCGGGAAGCCGGGGTCCAGCACGCGGAGGACCTCGTGGCTCATGCCGGGCCCGCCACGCAGGTTCAGCCAAGTCGTGGCCTCGGCCGTGGCCGGCTTCAGGTAGCTCGGCCCCACGTAGAGCGTCTCACCGTCGTGGTCGATCGCGGCCCAGCCCTGCTCCTCGCCGGTGACCTGCACGAGCTCATCGGGCTCGAGCACGAAGGCCACCTCGGCATCCATGGAGGGACCCGTGCGGGCGTTGAGGAAGGTCGTCGGCTGGTGGAGGCCCGGCTCTGGCGCCGAGGCGACCTCGCCGTCGTCGGTTGTCGGGGCATTCGACGCCGGCACGGCAGCCGTCGTCACAGGGGCCGGGGTCGCAGCGTCGGCGGAGACGTCGACACCGTCGAGCAGCTCGGCCAGGCTCATGGTCGAGGCCAGCGAGCCATGACCGGGGGCCCCCGGCACGGTCGGCGGGGCGGGCGACGTCGCGGCATGGGCGACGCCTGTCTGCAGCGGCAGGGTCAGGCCGACGGCGAGCGAGCCGGCGACGGCCGTCGAGATCTTCTTCGGCACAGCGGATTCCTCACTAGACGTTCACAGGGAACGGTCCCCTCAAGACGATGCGCACACAGCGTGGTCAGCCGATCTCGGGTCTTGTCCGGTGATGGGAGCACCGGACCCGAGCGGGCCTCTCAGCGCCGTGCGGGGATGCTGGTCACAGTCGTCCGTCAGGCTGGCAGGCGACCTGGCCGTCAATGCGGGTTCGGTCCGTTCACGATGGGAAGCGTCCGGGACCGGTCCTGCGCCAGGTCGGCACCACTGTAACCTCAGCCGAACAGGCGAGAGCAAGGAGTTCTTGTGCAAGCTTCGACCTCAGGTTCAACCCTGGCGGCGCGCCTGTGAGGTTTCTTCCGGGGGTGAGCGAGGCCCCGAAACCGCAGTCCTCCGAGGTCAGCTCGGTGAGGCACGCCGCCGTTCCGAGCGGCCGGTCTGCGGAGTCGCGATCCGGCTCGACGCTGTTCCCGGCTCCGGGAGGGATGCGCCGGGAGCGAGGATGGAGGGCAGTGCGGGAGTCGAATGCCACTACCGCAGGACAATCGTCGAAGTCGCCGCACTGCCCTCGGCTCCCTACTATTCCACTCCGGCCCTGCTCGACGGGAGCCTGACCGGGGACTGAAGCGACATCGTAATCAGAACGTGACACACCGTGGACGACCCTGACACGCCCCGCCGGCAGGTTCCCGACGGCGCCCCTGAGCCCACCCGCCCACCCAGCACAGGCCCCCGGACAGAAAATCCCAGGAGACTCCCAGGAAGTGTCCATTGACCTTTCAAGGTCGCTCCTTAGTGTGGAGGCACCTCTTCAAGGTGCGAGTGATTCAGCAGACCCCGTGTCAGGCAGCAGCGTCCCCCCTCTGCGCTTCTGACACGGGGTCTGCGTCTGTCTGCTCCCGGGCGAACACACCAGGCCACGCACCACCCGCCCTGCCGCAGGGCCAGCTGCACCCCAGGGCCACCCCGTAGACTGGTCCTATGGCTGACAATGCCCCGACAGCACCGGTCCGTGTGGACGCCTGGCTGTGGTCGGTGCGGATCTTCAAGACGCGCTCGGCGGCCACCACCGCCTGCCGCGCCGGACACGTGAAGATCGACGGCGACCCGGTGAAGGCCTCCGTGAAGGTCACACCCGGCACGGTGGTGCGAGTGCGCCGCCCCGGACACGAGCTGGTCCTGGAGGTCGTGCACACCCCCGCCAAGCGCGTGGGTGCCCCCGTGGCCCAGAAGGCCTACCGAGACCACTCGGAGGAGCGGATCCGGCCCCGCGACGTCGGACTGCCCGTCCGCGAACGGGGCACCGGGCGTCCCACCAAACGTGAGCGCCGCCAGCTGGAGCGCCTGCGCGGCCACTGACGGCCCCTCCTCCTCCGTCGGCTCGCTGCGCACCGGCCCGCATGGCGATCACCGATGCCCCACCCTGAGACAATGGCCCCGCACAACACCTCACACATCCCCGCACGACACCCCAGCCCGCCGGCTGCCCGCCGGCGCCCCCGATCCCGTGGAAAGGCCCCCTGATGCCCCAGTCCCCCGACGCCGACGTCGTCCGCACCCCTCTCGACCTGGGTCCTATGGACTCCCTGGAGGAGGGCGAGGTCATGCGTGTCGACGCCGAAGATTCAGGATATGAGGCAGACATCGCGGTGGTGCACGCCGAGGACGGAGGCTTCTATGCCCTGGACGACGAGTGCAGCCACGAGTCGGTCTCACTCTCCGACGGATTCGTGGAGGACTGCACGCTGGAGTGCCCCATGCACGCCTCCGCATTCTGCCTGCGCACCGGTACCCCCGAGACCCCTCCGGCGATGACCCCGGTCCGGACCCACTTGGTGACCATCGAGGGCGGCCACATCATGCTTCACCCCGGCACTCCTCGCCCGGAAGCCGCAGAGGGCTGAGTCCCTGGTGTGCGGAAGATCACCGCGCCCGACAGCGCCCCAGCTTCACGCCCCTGACCTGGTGCGATGCACTGTGACGCAGCCTGTCCCAGCGAAGTTCACCCACCGGTCACCTACTCCCAGGAAACTCCCAGGGATTATCGGGGGAACCATCAAGGTGGCTTCCTAGAGTAGGAATCACCTCATCAAGGTGCGAGTGATTCGAGAACCCCGAGCTGACCGCTCATATGCGTCCCCCCTCACGCTGGTCAGCTCGGGGTTCTCTCTTGCTCGCAGGGCTTCAGCGGCGCCGCGCTGCCCCACTCCACACGGCACACCGCCGTCGGCCTCAGGGCGTGGCGCGACGGATCAGCCAATAGTCCACCAAGGCCAGCGCCACCACCGGCGTCACCAGCCATCCGGCGATGCGCCAGGGAGTCTGCTCGGTCATCCACTGCCACACGGTCGGCCAGGCGTCGGCTTGCCAGAGCAGCATCGCCGCGACGGCCAGCACCGCCACGAGACCGATGATGACCGTCCATGTCACGGTCACGGAGAACCGCTTATAGAGCATCGCCGCGCCGAAGCCGGCCAGCATCACGAGCATGCTCGCCGTGGTCGCCATCGCCCCCAGGGCGATGAACCCGTCCGTCAGCAGATACGGCAGCGCGAACACGTAGACATGGGCGCCGAACCCGTCCGTGGCCTCTTCCAGGGCGGCCCCGCCGGCTGCGGCGACCCCATAGCCCAGGGAGACGGCGAGGAACGCCAGGAGCGCCCCGATCAGGTACACGCGGCGGCTGTAGCTCAGCGCCAGGGCGAACGGGAACGTATGAGTGCCCGAATAGGCCGCCATGAACACCAGGCACCACAGCACGGCCTGCGCGGCGCCGGTATAGATGGGCTCCTCGACCGGCACCCGGTCCTCCACCAGTGCGGAGATCCACAGTCCGATGCCCACGGCCAGGCCCCAGGAAGCCGCCAGCACGATGGCCGGCACCCAGATCAGCTGCGGCACCACGAACTGCAGCCGGAAGGCCGGGAGGATTCGGGCGTAGCTGGAGTGCCCGGACTTCTGATGCTCATGCGCGTCAGCGTCGCGCCGACCGGCCTGCTGCGCCGTCGTCGTCGTCGTCGGGGCCATGCTGCGCTCCTTCGCTCCGTCCATGGTCTCTGGTTCGGTGGTCTGCTGCATCGTCGACCTCATCGGGCCCCCTCCTTCTGCTCGCGGGCCGTCAGTCGGACCACCAGCTGCTGCAGGGGCACCGGCACGATGTCGATGTCCAGCTCCTCCACCCGGCGACGCTCTCCGTCATCGAGCGCTCCCAGGACGGTGGCCCGGGCCATGCGGCCCATCGTCTCCTCGTGGAGGACCTCTCGTCCGGCGGCGATCTCCGCGACGGCGTCGGCGCGCCCCACCAGCGTCACCGCCCGGTCCCGAAGCTGCTCGACGGGCTCGTCGAGGATGATGCGGCCGCGGTCGATGAGCACCACGTTCTCGATGAGATGGGCGATTTCGTCGATCAGATGCGAGGACAGCACGATCGTGCGGGGATGCTGAGCGTAGTCCTCGAGCAGGCGGTCATAGAAGAGCTGGCGCGCCACGGCGTCGAGCCCCATGTAGGGCTCGTCGAAGAACGTGACCTCCGCCCTGCTGGCGATCCCGATGATGACCCCCACGGCGGAACGCTGCCCGCGGGACATCTTCTTGATCCGGGTCTTCTCCGGCACCCGAAATTCCTCGGCCAGTCGGTCGCAGAGCTCCTGGTCCCAGTTCGGGAACGCCATCGCGGCCGCCCGGAAGGCGTGGTGGGCCTTGGCGTCGTCGAAGTACTGCTGCTCCTCCCGGACGAAGCAGATGTTCGGCAGCACCTGCTCGTTCTCCTGCGGCCGGTGGCCGAGCACGCGGATCTCGCCCTCGCTGGGCCAGTCCTGCGCGGTGATGACGGACATCAGCGAGGTCTTGCCGGCCCCGTTGCGGCCCAGCAGCCCGTGGATCATGTCCTTCTCGAAGCTGACGGACACCTGATCCAGTGCCGTCGTGCTCCGATAGCGCCGCGTGACTCCGCGGACGTCGATGGCGGTGCCCATGGGGCGCCTCCTCTCCTGTGGTGACCGTCAGCGAGATCCGCGGCTGCGGATCATCTCCAGGACGGTCTCGGTGGTCAGCCCGATCGCCCGGGCCTCGATGAGCAGGGGTTCGAGGTAGTTCTCGGCGAACTGCTGCCGACGTTCCGCCCGGAGGACCTCGCGGGCCCCCTCGGCGACGAACATGCCCAGACCCCGTCGCTTGACGAGGATTCCGCGGTCCACCAGGAGGTTGATCCCCTTGGCGGCGGTGGCGGGGTTGATGCGGTGGAACGTCGCGAGCTCATTGGTCGACGGCGCCCGCTCCCCTTCGGAGAGCGTGCCGTCCAGCACAGACGCCTCGATCTGCTCGGCGATCTGCACGAAGAGTGCGCGACCTTCTTCCACTGCCTCACCTTCCTTCAGGAGCCCGCCCAGCATAGTCCAGTCCACTACCTCTGTGGTTCATTACTGCACTAATGAACCACAGAGGCTCGAGTCCCGTCAAGGGCACGAGGACCGGCGCGGGCGCGGGCGACGAGAGGGACGGGCTCGCAGACGGGTACGTGACCTGCGTCCTGGGCAGGGGCAGGCAGACTGCATAGGATGAGGCCATGAACGGTGACTCTGTGGAATGCTGGCTGACCGATATGGACGGCGTGCTCGTCCGTGAGCACGAGGCCCTTCCGGGGGCGGCTGAGCTGCTGGAGCAGTGGCGCCGCCAGGACCTCCCCTACCTTGTGCTGACCAACAACTCGATCTTCACTGCGCGGGACCTCAGCGCCCGGCTGCGGCATTCGGGGCTGGTCGTCCCGGAGGACCGGATCTGGACCTCCGCCCTGGCCACCGCGACCTTCCTGGCCAACCAGATCTCGCCGGAGTCGAACGCCCAGGGCAGCTGCTACGTGGTCGGCGAAGCCGGACTCACCACGGCCCTGCACGAGGCCGGCTTCATCATGACCGAGACCAGCCCGGACTACGTGGTGGTGGGCGAGACCCGCAACTACAGCTTCGAGGCGATCACCAAGGCCGTGCGGCTCATCAACGACGGCGCCCGGTTCATCGTCACCAACCCGGACGCCACCGGCCCCAGCTCCGAGGGAGTCCTCCCGGCCACGGGCGCGATCGCCTCACTGATCACCAAGGCCACCGGGCGCGACCCCTACGTGGTGGGCAAGCCCAACCCGATGATGTTCCGCTCCGCCCTGAACCACCTGGGTGCCCACTCCATGCAGACGGCCATGATCGGCGACCGCATGGACACCGACATCGTCGCCGGCATGGAGGCCGGCATGCACACGATCCTGGTGCTCTCCGGCCTCTCCAGCCGGGCCGACATCGCCGACTTCCCGTTCCGGCCGAACCGGATCATCGACGGCGTGTTCGAGCTGCTGGAGGAGCCGCTCACCGGGGACGACGACGTCGACCCTCGCGGCTCCGCCTGAGCCGCCCCCTCCCCCGAGATCGAGTGGCCGAGAATCCCGGCATCTGACCCCGCGACACGGCGTGTCACCGGGTAGATGCCGGGATTCTCGGCCACTCGATGCGTGGGGGCGGGACGTCAGCGCCCGGCGTCGGCGGTCTCCGGCACCCGCGAGGAGTCCTGCTCCGCAGCGTCGGCGGAACCGCCGGCGCCGCTCCACTCGTCCACCTCCAGGACCTGACGCTCCAGCGCAGAGCCCTCGACGTCGACATCGGGCAGGATCCGATCCAGCCACCTCGGCAGCCACCAGGCGGCGGGGCCGGCCAGGTGCAGCAGGGCCGGCACCAGCACCAGCCGGACCACGAAGGCGTCCAGCAGCACACCGAGCGCCAGGGCGAGGCCGATCGAGGTGACCATAGGCTCGTCGGTGAAGATGAACCCGGCGAACACCGAGCCCATGATGAGCGCGGCGGCGGTGACCACGGAGCGGCCGGCATGGAGCCCCTTGCGCACCGCCAGCCGGGCGGAGTCCCCGTGGGCGTAGGCCTCTCGCATCCCTGAGCCGGTGAACAGCTGATAGTCCATAGCCAGCCCGAACAGGATCCCGACCATGATGATCGGCAGGAAGGTCAGGATCGGCCCGGGCTCGGTGATGCCGAACAGGTCCCCCAGCCAACCCCATTGGAAGACGGCGACGACGCCGCCCAGCCCGGCCGCGAAGGACCCGACGAAGCCCAGCGTGGCCACCACCGGCAGCAGGATGGACCGGAAGACCATGATCATCAGCAGCAGGGAGAGTCCGACGACGACCACCAGGTACAGGGGCAGGGCGTCGGCGATGACCTCGGAGATGTCGATGTTCGCCGCCGTCATGCCGGCCACGGAGAGTTCGACGCCGTCGACGGCCTCACCGGTCAGGGCCTCGGGGCCACGCAGGTCGTGGACCAGCTGCTCCACGGACTCGGAGGCCGGCCCCTCGTCGGGGATGAGCTGGAGGACGGCGACGTCGTGGTCCTCGTTCAGCGCGGCGGGCACCACGGCGGCGACGTCGTCACGGGCGTCGAGCTCCTGGGCGACGCTGACCTGCAGGTCCTGGGCCTCCGATTCGCTGAGCCCCTCGGGGAGGTCCGCCACCAGCAGCAGCGGTCCGTTCTGCCCTGCGCCGAAGGCCTCCTCAGTGGCCTGGTAAGCCTGGTATGACGTGGAGTCCGCCGGGTCCGAGCTGGCGTCGGGCAGACCCAGGCGCAGCGAGAAGGTGGGGATGGCCAGCACGCAGAGCCCGATGATCGCCAGTGCGGCGAGCCCCAGGGCACGCGGAGTCTTCATCGGCTCGGTGATGCGACGGCCCTTCCGCAGGCCGATGTAGCGGCGTTCCCGGCGGGCGAGGATGCGGCGCCCGGCCAGCGACAGGGTCGCCGGGGTCATGGTCACGGCCATCAGGACGGCGATGAACACGCAGGCGGCGGCGATGGAGCCCATCAGCCCGAGGAATCCGATGCCGGTGACATTGAGCGCCAGCAGGGCGATGATCACCGTGGCCCCGGCGAAGACGACGGCGTTGCCCGCAGTGCCGTTGGCCAGCGCGATGGAGTCGCGCAGCTCCATGCCGTCCTTCATCTGGGTGCGGTGACGGTGCAGGATGAACAGGGCGTAGTCGATGCCGACGGCGAGACCGAGCATGAGCCCGAGGATGGGGGTCACGCTCATCATGTCCACGAAGCCGGACAGGGACATGGCTCCGGCCACTCCGATCCCCACCCCGACCAGGGCGTTGAGCAGTGGCAGCCCGGCACCGATGAGGGTGCCGAGCATGACCAGCAGCACGGCGGCGGCGATCATCAGTCCGATCGCCTCGGCGGTGCTGAACAGGTGAGGCATCTCGAAGTTCAGCTCGCTGGAGGGCAGGATCTCGACACCGTCGATGTGCGCTTCGGCGAGCGTGTCCGAGACCAGGGTGAGGCTGTCGGTGCCGACGGCCTGCAGCTCCTCCGGGAATGTGACGGTCAGGATGGCGACGTCGTCGTCGGATGAGACGGTCTGCACCGCCTCAGTCAGCTCGAGCATCTGCTCGCCGCGCTCCAGCTCGGCCTCCCCGTCGGCGAGCTCGGCCTCTCCGGAGGCGATCTCCTCGCGGGCGTCGTCCAGCTCGGCGCGAGTGTCGTCGAGCTGGGTCTGCTGGGCGTCCAGCTGGGCCTGCTGGGCGTCGAGCTCCTCCTGGGCGGCCTCGTAGTAGCCGCCGGCCTGGGCCTCGGCGACGGCGGCGTCCAGCTGCTCCTGGGCATCGTCGAGCTGATCCTGACCGGCGTCGAGCTGCTCCTCTCCCGACTCCAGCTCCTCCGTGCCGGAGTCGAGCTCCTCACGACCGGCGTCGAGCTCCTCCCGGGCGTCCCGGAGCTCCGCCTCACCGTCGGCGCGCTCAGCGGCGGCCACGAAGGGATCGGTGACGCCGTCCACCGGCTCGAGCGCCTCGAGCTCCTCGCTGAGTGCGGCGACCTCCTCGATCTGCTCGTCGGTGAACGGCGCGCCGTCCTCGGTCTGGAGCACGGCGATCGCGCTGCCGCCGCCGACGTCGGGGATCTCCTCGGCGAGCCGGTCGGCCACCCTGGTGGTCTCGAGGTCGGGGAGGGTGATCTGGTCGGTCAGCTGGCCGCCGAAGGACAGGAAGGAGGTCACGGCGATCGCCAGCACCGCGAACCAGGCGGCGATGACCGTCTTGGCGCGTCGGGCGGCGAAGAGACCGAGCCGGTGGAGGAGTCTTGCCATGGGTGGGTTCCGTCTCCGTCGAGGGATGGGCGAAGGGGACGACGCGGGTGACACGCGTCAGCCCCTCCAGAATAAACGGAACGAGTCGTCTCATAAATGCCCAGAGGGCACAGAGAGGCCATCCGTGAGGAGAATCACAGCATGAGGGCGCAGACGACGGCTCCCGCCGATCCGCCGCACGCGGCTCAGTGGGCCCAGGCCCCGTCGAGGACGATGTCGACCAGCGAATGGGCCCACGAGTCCTGCGGGCGGCCGCTGGTGATGAGGCGCAGCACCAGCGGGCTCGCCAGTGCCGCGGCCGCCGCACTGGGCTCCAGATCAGCCCGCAGGCGCCCCGCGTCGCGCTCGGCCCGCAGGCGGTCCGCCACCGGGGACTCCTCCCAGATCTGCGACGCGGCCAGGAGGCTGTCCGTCTCCGCCCCTCCGGTGACCAGGGCTGAGATGAGGCTGCGCGCCATCGAGCGGTGTCCCTCGGTGAAGGTCTCGTCCAGGGTCTCGCTCACCCAGGCCAGCAGGTCGGCGCGCAGATCTCCGGTCTCGGGGACCGGAGAGAAGTCCAGACGCAGGTGCCCGGTCAGCACGGCTTCCAGCACGACGCCGGCTTTGTTGGTCCACCACCGATAGATGGTCTGCTTGCCCACGCCGGCCTCGGCGGCGATGCGCTCCACGGTGACATCGTCGTATTCGTACTCCCCGCAGGTCAGCAGCCGGGCCGTGGCGGTGAGCACCGCCTGGTGGGACGCGGCGCTGCGGGGCCGGCCGCGGCGAGTCTCGGCGGAAACGGGGTCCTCTGTCACGCCCGTCATCGTATCGGGTGGCCAGTAGACTGGTGACCATGCCCGCCGACCCCTCGCGCCGCCGTTCCGGCCAGCCGCCAGAGCGGACCGTCCAGACCAGCCGCCTGTCCTGGTTCACCGTGATCGCGGGCTTCTGCATCGCGGCCACCGGCGCCTATTTCCTGTGGATCGGACACAGCGCCACGTGGCTGTCCGTGGTGCAGATCGCCATCGGCATCTGGATGCTCTACGACGGCGGCCACCACCTGCTGCGGCGTCGTCGGCTCCTCGGCAGGGACGACTGACACGCTCCCATGGTCCAGTCCCACCCCGCCGAGGTCGTCGTCCCGCCGGCGGTGCACCGGCACCGGCTTCCCGCTCCTCCGCCCGGACAGCAGCCGCCCGAGGATGCGGCGATCCTGCTCTTCGCCCTCCTCGCCGCCGCCCGGCCCGATGCGCCGGCGGCCCTGCTCGACTCCAGCGACCACGCCCGCACCGCCGCGCCGGCGCGCAGCCGACGCAGCATCCTCGCGTTCTCCTGCGGCGAGCACGCCCTGGAGGTGCGGCATCGCGACGGCGTCACCGTGGAGCACCGGCCCGGTTCCGCCCTGGCGCCCTGGCGACGGCACGACGGCGGATTCTTCCGGTGGCTGCGCCAGGCCTGGCCGCACACGGGCGCGGCGACACACCCCGAGGACCTCGCAGAGGACCACCCTGACGACCCCCCGGAGCCGTTCCAGCTCGGCTGGGTCGGCTGGTTGGGCTACGAACTGCGCCGAGAGGTCGGCTCCCCGGACCTGCAGCAGCAGGCTCCCCGCGCGGCGCGGCCCGCCGCCGACGACGCCCACCTCTTCCGCGCCACGCATGCGGTGGTGCTGGATCACGCCGCGGGCCAGGTGGAGGTGCAGTCCCTGGGCGAGGACCCGGCCTGGCTGCGCGAAGCGGCGCTGGCCTGGGACGAGGTGTTGGCCGCCGGGCCCGACTCCCCCGCATCGCAGCCGACGGCGCCGGAGGCTGAGCCCCCACAGATCCAGGAGCTGCGCGTCCGGGACGGCCGCGAGGACTACCTGGCGATGATCGCGCGGGCGCAGCGGGAGATCTACGAGGGCAACACCTACGAGGTGTGCCTGACCACGGCGGTGACCGCACGTGCCCCTGCGGATCAGCTGGACGCACTCTCCCTGTTCCGGCGGCTGCGGGCCGCCAACCGGGCGCCGTTCACCCAGCTGCTGCAGCTCGGCGGTGCGGGCGGTGCGGGCGGTGCGGGCGGTGCGGGCGCGGTGGATGTCCTGTCCACCTCTCCGGAGCGCTACCTGAGCATCGACGTCGCCGGCACGGTGCGCTCGGAGCCCATCAAGGGCACCCGAGCCCGCAGCGCGGATCCCCAAGCCGACGAGCGGCTGCGCCAGGAGCTGGCCGCGCATCCGAAGGACCGGGCGGAGAACGTCATGATCACCGACCTGGTGCGCAACGATCTCTCCATCCACGCGGTGCCGGGGACGCTGCGCACGGAGCGTCTCTGTGCCGTGGAGTCCTATCCGACCGTCCATCAGATGGTCTCCACCGTCAGCGCGCGCATCAGCCCGGAGGTGCCGCGTGCCGACGTCGTCGCCGCGGCCTTCCCACCCGGATCCATGACCGGCGCCCCGAAGATCTCCACCATGGACATCCTGCAGCGCCTGGAGACCGGGCCGCGGGGCCCCTACTCCGGTGTAGCGGGCTACTTCAGCACCACCGGGGCCGCGGACCTCTCGGTGCTGATCCGCACGCTGGTCATCGCCCCGGGGCGCCCGGAGGAGGATGAGGCGCTCCTGCACCTGGGGCTGGGAGGCGCGATCGTCGCGGACTCCGACCCGGCCGACGAGTGGGACGAGGTCGTCACGAAGTCTGCCGGAGTGCTGGGCGCCCTCGGAGTCGAGTTCCCCTCGCGGTGAGGGGCACGCGCGCCGCTCCCGCCCCCCCCCCCCGCAGATTCCTGCGCCCCGTGAAGATGGCAGGGGCTCAGGAATCTGGACGGGGCGAGCCCAACTGGAGGCGGGCTCAGCGGCCGAGCCGGGCGTCGATCTTGGCGGCCTGAGCCGTCAGGACGTCCTCGAAGGTGGCGGCGTCCACGTTGACCGCGCTGATCATCAGCAGGTTGCGGCCCATGTCGCGGGTGGCGGAGTACCCGTCCATCTCGACGACGTCGGAGCCGTTCTCCACGCCCATCTCCATGGTGAGCCCGCGGAATCCTGCGGCGGCGAACGCGGAGAAGTCGATGGTGTCGGCCCCGTCCTCCAGACGACGGCCCTCGCAGGCGTCGAGCACGTCATCCCAGAGGGGCTCGGTGTCCACGGCCTCCGCGTAGCTGAGCATCCACAGGTAGAGGCGCTCCTCCCCGGTCTCCGTCGCGCGGGAGGCCTGCCGGATCAGTCCGTCCTGGGGGTCCTGGCCCACCAGGCGCTCGTTGATCCCGTCCATCTGCCGGGTGCACTCCTCATCGCCGAAGCCGGTGACGTAGGTGTCCCCGGTGACGCCGATGTGCTGGTGGAAGTACTCTGCCCCGGACTCCTCCACGTAGGTGTCGGGCTCGAAGGGAAGCTCGTCCTCCTCCAGCAGCAGCTCGCGGAACTCATCCTCGCTGAGGGCATCCAGCCGGGCCGCGGCCTCGTCGTCGACGTCGCTCTCGCTCATCCCCGCGGAGGCGTCCTCTGCCGTATCCTCACCGTCGTCGTGCTCGGCATCCTCGGCGGAGGAGACGGCGGCATAGGTGTCCCGTGCTTCGGAACCCTCCCCGTCCGAGCCGCAGCCGCTGAGCCCGAGCACGGCCGCCAGGAGAGCCGAGGGCATGGCGATGCGCCGTGCACCGGCCGCCGACGTCGTCGGTGGCGTGCGATCTCGGATCATCGCCCCTCCATTGGTGGCCTCACCTGGATGAATGTCTGGTGTGCGAGCGCTTTCCAGCTTAGAGCATCTGCTCAGCTGAGCACGGACAGCCTCTGAGGGTACCTCATGTGTCCAGGCGCCCGTGAGGACACGTCACTGCAGGGCCGCGGTGAGGCGGAAGACATTGTCCAAGTAGCGCACGTGCCAGGGCCGCTGCCTCCAGTCCTCGAGGTGCAGCTCGCTGGAGATCGCCATGTAGGAGGCGAAGACCTCCTCCACCTCACGGACCTTCTGCTCGTCGACCACCATGAGGGTCACCTCCAGGTTCAGCGAGAAGGACCGCATGTCCATGTTGGAGGAGCCGATGACCATCACGTCGTCGTCGATGATCATGAACTTGGCGTGCAGCACATCCGGGTCCGGGTAGCGGAAGATCCGCACCCCGGCGTTGAGCAGCGCCTCATAGTAGGACTGCTGGGCGTGCTGGACGGTGAACTGGTCGGCCTTCTTGGAGACCAGCAGAATGACCTCGACGTCACGGTGGGCGGCGTTGGTGACCGCGTAGAGCAGGGAGTCGTCCGGCACCAGGTACGGGGTGCAGATCACCAGCCGTTCGGTGGCCTGGTAGATGAGGTCGTTGAACAGCCGCAGGTTGTTCTCGTCGGGGAACCCCGGGCCGGAGGGCACCACCTGGGCCAGAGAACCTCCGACGGCGGCCTCGTCGGCCTCTGGGTCCACCAGCAGGTGCTCGCCGAGGTTCTCTCCGGTCTCGGCATACCAGTCGGAGGCGAAGACGATGTCCAGCCCCGTCACGGCGGGGCCGGTCATCACCGCGTTGAGCTCCACCCACTCCCGACCCATCCGTGCGGCAGACGGGCGCTGGTAATGGGGCTCGATGAGGTTGGTGGAGCCGGTGAGGGCGTGCCTGCCGTCGACGACGACGATCTTGCGGTGGTTCCGCAGGTCCAGTCGGGAGAACCGGCGGCGCAGCGGGCGGATGGGCAGCACCCGGTGCCACTCGATGCTGGACCGCTTCAGTCGGCGCTTCAGCCGCCGATATCCCTTCACCCGCAGGGTGCCCAGATGGTCATAGAGGAAGCGAACCTGCACGCCGCGGGCGGAGGCGCGTTCGAGGGCGTCCAGGACGGGGCCGGCGTACTCGGGATCGTCACCGACGATGTAGAACAGCACGTGCACATAGTCCTCGGCCTCGTCGATGGCCTGGACCATCCAGTCGAAGGAGGCCTTGTAGTCCGAGATCAGCTCGATCCGGTTGCCCTCCTGCAGCGGGAAGGCGCCGAGCTTCCTGTTCAGGGCCGCCGTGGCGCCGAGCTGCTCGTCCTTGTCCCGCAGCTGGTCGGAGAGGTCCATATGACTGGTGGCCTCCAGCAGGGCCGCGTTGATGCTGCGCTGGCGCTCCTGTCGGCGCGCCGAGAGCTTGTTGCGGCCGATCATCAGGAACAGGGGCAGGGCCACGACGGGGATGAAGAAGATCGCCAGCAGCCACGCCATGGCGGTGTTGGGGCGCCTGTTGTCCGGGATGATGCCGAGCACGGCCAGGCGCACACCGACCTCGAAGATGAGGATGATGAGCACGATCCATTGCGGCAGCCCCTCGATCCCCAGGCCGCTCAGTGGCCACAGCATCGCTCGTCCCGCCCTGTCTGTTGCGTCCCTCCGCCCTGATCAGGGCGCCGTCCAGCTCACCATCCTACGGTGTCAGATGTTCTCCTCCACCCGCCAGACCCCTATGCTGAGGGGCATGGCTGAGCACTTCCACGAGGACTCCGTCGCCGCCGTCGCCGTGCGGATCGACGTCGAGCACCCTGAAGGTCTGGTCTTCGACCCGCACCAGCCCCAGCTGCGGGTCACGGACCTGGGCGCCGTGCGCGGCGACGGCGTCTTCGAGACCATGTATGCGGAGGCCGGACGGATCCGCAAGCTGGAGGCGCATCTGGAGCGCCTGGCCCGGTCGGCCGACATCCTGGACATCGGCCTCCCGCCGGCGGCCAGCTGGCGAGCCGCCGTCGAGCTGGGCCTCGAGGAGTACCGCACCCGCGGCGCCCTGCCCGAGGAGCTGACCATCAAGCTGGTGGCCACCCGTGGCGTGGAGGGCGAACCCGCCTCTGACGATCCCGCCTTCGCCGGCACCTACTGGGCGCTGCTGACCCCGGTGACCGACGCGATGCGCGCCACCCGCGGGAAGCCGGTGGCGGTGACGCTGCTGGACCGCGGCTACGACTCGACGGCGGCGGAGCGCGCCCCCTGGCTGCTGCTGGGAGCCAAGTCCCTCAGCTACGCGGTGAACATGGCCTCCCTGCGCTGGGCGAAGGACCACGGCTTCGACGACGTCATCTACACCACCTCCGACGGCCAGGTCCTGGAAGGCCCGACCTCCACGGTGCTGATCGTCACCCGCGGCGCGGACGGAGCCCGCCGCCTCATCACCCCGGTGCTGGAGACCGGGATCCTCCCCGGCACCACCCAGGGCGCGATCTTCGCCGCCGCCGAGAAGGCCGGTTGGGATCTCGGCTATGGGCCGCTGACGCCGCAGGACCTGCTCGACGCCGACCACGTCTTCCTGGCCTCCTCCGTGCGGCTGGTCTCGCCGATCGCTCGTCTCGACGACGCCGAGCTGGCCGTCGACGACGAGCTGACCGCGGAGCTGATCGACCTGCTGGCCGAGGACCTGCCGGTCAGCCACCCGCTGGACTGAACGCCGCAGCCGGTACGGCTGTGCTCCGTTCGGGCACGGCCAGCCCCAGGTGGTCTCGCAGCGTAGTACCGATGTAGTCGGTGCGGAACCGTCCGCGACGCTGCAGCTCCGGGACCACATGGTCCACGAAGTCCTCGAGGCTCCCCGGCAGGGCCGGCGGCATGAGGTTGAAGCCGTCGGCGGCGCCCGAGTCCACCCAGTGTTCGATCTCATCGGCGATCGACTCCGGCGTGCCCACCATGGTGCAGTGCCCTCCCCCGGCGGCCAGCCGGCCCAGCAGCTGCCGGACAGTGGGCCGCTCGGTGGCGATGATCCGCAGGATCGTCGCGTAGCGGCCCTGCGGCCCGGTGAACTCCTCCAACGGGGGCAGCTCCGGCACGGGCGCGTGGAGCTCCCAGTCCGAGGTGTCCTGGCCGACGAACACGCTGAGCTGGCGCAGTGAGGCCTCGGTGGGCAGCAGTGCATCCAATGCGGCCTGCTGGGCGCGGGCCTCCGCCATGGTGGAGCCCACATAGGTGACCAGTCCGGGCATGATCGCCGTGCCCTGGGGGTCGCGGCCTGCGGCGGCGAGCCGGCGTCGGATGTCAGTGCTGTACTCACGCGCGGCCTCGGCGTCATAGGCGACCGCGTAGATCGCCTCCGCATGGCGGGAGGCCAGGTCTCGACCCTGGTCCGAAGCCCCGGCCTGGAAGAGCACCGGCCGGCCCTGCGGCGGCCGCGGGACGTTGAGCGGCCCGGCCACCTGAAAGTGCTCTCCCTGATGATCGATGGGAGTGATCAGGCCGCCGTCGGCGTATCGCCCGTCTCGATCGTGGAGCAGGGACTCCTGCGGCCAGGAGTCCCAGAGCCGAGTGACGGCGTCGATGAACTCCTCAGCCCGTCCGTAGCGTTCGGCATGAGCGGGCATGGACGGATAGGAGTGGTTCTGCGCCTCGGCGTCGAACATGGAGGTCACCACGTTCCAGCCGATGCGCCCGCCGCTGATGTGGTCCAGGCTGGCCAGCAGCCGGGCGGCGTGGAACGGGGTCCAGAAGGTCGAAGACACGGTGCTGACCAGCCCGATCCGCTCGGTGTGCTGACTCATCGCCGACAGCAGCGTCAGCGGCTCCAGGAACCAGGTGGGCCCGTCCTCGACGGCGCCGATGCCCAGCGAGTGGCCGTCGGCGAAGAACACGGCGTCGAGCTTTCCGCGCTCGGCGAGGCGTGCCAGCTCGATGTAGTGCTCGACGTCGCCGAGCCGCTCCACCGCAGAGTCCGGTGCGCGCCAGGCGGCCTTGTGGTGCCCGACGCCGAAGAGGAACAGGTTCAGCTTGACCTCCGGTGCGACCGCTCCCATGCTCAGCCCTTCACCAGCCCGCCGTCGACGATCAGATTCTGCCCCGTCACCCCGCGCGACCACGGGGAGGCGAAGAACAGGGCGGCGTCAGCCAGCTGCTCCGGGATGGTGACCTTGCGCAGCGGGGTGCCCGCGGCGATGGCGTCGAAGACCTCCTCCGGGGTGGCGGCGGAGGCGTCGGTGGTGCGCAGCAGCCCACCGGAGACCATGTTGACGGTGATGCCGTCGGGGCCGAGGTCGTCGGCGAAGGTGCGGGTCAGCGAGAGCAGCGCAGCCTTGGCCGCGGTGTAGTCGTGGTACGGCACCACCGGGTGCTGGAAGAGGTTGGTGCCGATGGTGATGACCCTGCCCTGGCCGACCTCGCGCATCCCGGGCAGGGCCGCCTGGATGAGGTTCAGCGGGCCGGTCACCGAACCGGCGAACTGCGCCTCGAACTCCTCGGCGGTGATCTCGTGGGCCTTGGAGCGGGCATCGCCGGTGAAGGCGAAGTCCACCAGAGCGTTGTTCACCACCGTGGTCACCGGTCGTCCGAAGTGCTCGCGCGCGGTGCTGATCAAGCTGCGGACCTGCTCCGCGTCGCGGACGTCGGCCTGCACCGCGAGCGCCTGCTCGGGGTGGGCGGCGGCGATCTCGTCGGCGGCGGACTGCGAGGAGTGGTAGTTGACCACCACGCGGGCGCCTTCGCGCAGGAACGCGGCGGTCAGGGCCGCGCCCAGGCCGCGGGCGCCGCCGGTGACGACGACGACCTGCTCGCTCAGGGGCAGGGCGCCGTCGTGGGGGCCGGCGGCGGATTCGGTGGTGGACGCGGTGCTGGTGGGTGCGGCGTCGTTGAGTGCCGTGTCGGTGCTCATGGTTGCCTCTCGTCTCGAGGCGAAGGCGGCCCGCGGGCGATGCGCACTGGACACCGATGGAGGTCACCGGGTCTGGCGCCGTGCGGATCAGCGCCGCACATGCCGGACAATCCCTTCGCCAGTGCTAACTGGATCAGGTTCGACGGGTGTCATCTCAGCCGCAGTGCGCGGCACCCCGTGTCACAGCCTTCATCTCATCACATGGCGGGCGTCACAGCCAGTCGGTGTGCGGCTGACCCGCCTGAGGTACGGTGAGAGAGATCTGACCTGGAGTTTTGCCATGCCCACGCCACACACCGCTCTCCAGCTCGCCTGGCGGAGCGCCGCCTACCCCGCCGCCCTCGTCAGTGCGATCGGAGCTTTGTGGGTGCTCGCGAGCGTCCTGACGGACCTCGACGCCACCGGGGCGGGCTTCGCGGGAGCGATCGGCTGGGTGCCGGTGCTCATCACCGCGCCGACGGTCGTCGCGGCGGTCGCGGGCATGGTCCTGACGCTGCTGCTGTTCCCGGCGCTGCGCCGGGCCGCCCCTGGCCGCGCCGCGGGGACGGCCGGTGTCGCCTCCGCGGCGGCGGCCGGGCTGGCCCGCGCCGTCGTCGTCTCCTTGAAGGTCACGATCGCGCTCGCCGGGCTGGCCGCCGTCGTCGGGCTCCTGGCTGGGCCCGCACTGGAGATGACGCGACTTCAGGGCGCCTGGATGGTGCCCTGGCTGGTGACCAGCCTGTCCTTCCCGTTGGTGACGTTCGTGGCCTGGGCACGCCTTCTGCTCCAGAGCAGGGGCAGGACTTCGGCTCCTCCACGGCCCTGACCCCTCGCACTGTCCCCCCCCTTTCAGGGACGCATCGCCTTCGTGAAGCGGGGCGCGCCAGCTGACGCCCTCACCCCTGGAGGGGGGACAGGGATGCCGCGAGCCGGCTCAGGGCAGGAGCACAGGGCAGGAACCCTCAGCCCTGCGGGATCTCCCGGGCGTTGGCCAGCACCGGCAGCTTCTCCCGGGCGGCGGCCACGACGTCGGCGTCGAGGTCGGCGACCAGCAGCTCCGGGGCCTCGCCGGCCTCGGCGAGCACCTCCCCGGTGGGCGAGACGATCATGGAGCGCCCCACCCCGGTGGGCGCCCCCTCCACCGCCTCGACCCCGGCCGCTGCGGGCAGGCCCTGACCGCACGCGATCACGTACTGGGTGGAGTCCAGCGCCCGGGCGCGGGCCAGCAGCCGCCACTGGTCCACCTTCCCGGGTCCGGCACCCCAGGACGCCGGCAGGATGGTGGCCAGCGCTCCGGCCCGGGCGTGGGCGGTGAACAGGCTCGGGAATCGGATGTCGTAACAGGTCGCCAGGCCGAGGAGCTCACCGTCGAGAGTGAACCGCGCCGGCTCCTCACCGGGGGCCACGGTCTTGGACTCCTGGAAGCCGAAGGCGTCATAGAGATGGATCTTGTCGTAGGTGGCCAGCACGCCCTCGCCGTCCACCGCCAGCAGCGTATTGGTCACCCGCGCGCGGCCCTGCTCCCCCGGCTCTGCCGGGGTGAACATGCCGGCGACGATCGCTGTCCCGTGATGCCGTGCGATGTCACGCAGCCGAGCGCCCCAGGGGCCGTCCACGGGCTCGGCGACGGAGGTCAGCGTGTGCCCGAAGGCCCGCTGGACGGCTTCGGGGAAGACCACCAGCTCGGCGCCGGCCTCCGAGGCCCGGCCCGCCCACTCGTCGACGAGCTCCAGGTTCTGCCGCGGGTCCTCACCGGTGACGATCTGTGCTGCTGCGATACGCATGACACCAGCCTACGCGTCGATCCGGAGCCGACTCCGCCTCAGAGGAACTCATCGGCGAGACGCTGCAGGTCCTCCACATGCGTGTGCCAGTCGGAGAGCTCCGCCTCCGGCATGTTGTCGTTCCCAGGCCGCATGCCCACCGCCCCGTCGAGGAGCTCACGCAGGATGTCTGCATGGCCGGCGTGCCGGGCGGTCTCCACGATGAGATGGACCACCAGCCGCCCGAGGGTCGTGCGGCCGTTCTCACCCCACCAGGGCACCTGGGCAGGCGCGTCCAGGCCCAGGTCGGCGACGGCGTCGTCGGTGGTCCGCCACGCCGTCCGGTAGAAGTCCAGCACCCAGTCCCGGCTCTCCTCCTCCATGGCGAAGAGGTCCGCGTTGAACGCGGCGCCGTCCTCCAGCCACGGCATCGGCACCGGGCTGGGGCGCCCCAGTGGGGCCGTGAAGTACCCCATCTCCATGCTGGCTACATGTTTGACCAGGCCCAGCAGGTTCGTCCCGGTGGGGGTCAGGGGGCGGCGGGCATCATGCTCCGTCACGCCGTCGAGCTTCCAGATCATCGCCTCGCGCAGCCCGTGCAGGTACCGCAGGAGCATCTCCGCCTCAGCGTCCACATCACTCATGGCGGCACTGTAGGAGATGACGGGCCCGGGGAACAGGCTCCCCGGCCGCCGACCCAGACATCTCTGACCCGCCCCTCGCCGAGCCGAAGATCACCGACCCGTCGACACAAGATCGCGGACGGCCGGGATGGATCACTCGCACCTGTCCACCCCGACCGCCCGCGACCGGTCTTCATGCCGACGACGGCCCGTCACCCGGGCCGTGCGGGATCACTCCTCGTCGGAGTCCTCCGCGTCAGTGTCCTCCGCGTCAGTGTCCTCCGCCTCGGTGTCCTCCTCGTCGGTGTCCTCGAGCTCCTCGGCGTCCACACCGGTGTCAGTGCCGTCGTGGCCGGCGTCGGACTCCCAGCCGACCAGCGTCCAGTCGCGGGTCTCGAACAGGCTCGGCCCGTAGTTCGCCAGACCCTCACGGAAGGCCGTGATCACGGGCCCGTTCGAGTACGCCAGGTAGTGGAAGTAGGTGCTCAGCGCCTCCTGCTCGATGGCATGGGCCTCGGCGAACCGCTCGTCGTCGTCCTCGATGCCGAAGAGCTCGCTGATCCGCTCGTCCAGCTCCTCGTCTCCCAGGCCGGTCAGGTTGCCGTCCCCAGTGGAGTAGAACTGGTTCGGGGCGCTGGTCGGGTCAGCCCCGGCCTTGCCGTAGCACATGTTGACCAGCCCGAAGTCGCGGTTGCCCACGACCTCGCCGAACTGCCCGGAGCCCTGGTTGTTGATGTCCAGGTTGATGCCGACCCCGGCCGCCATGGACTGGGCGGCCTGGGTCATCGCCTGGTTGATCGGGTCATCGCCGAAGGTGTTGAACACCACCCGCAGCTCCTCGCCGTCCCGGCTGCGGTACTCGTCCCCCTCATCCTCGAAGACCCAGCCGGCCTCCTCCAGGACGTCGGCCGCACCCTCCGGGTCGTCGTCCTCCACGGGGTAGCCGTCCTCATACCGGTCATCGAACGGCATCATCAACCAAGATCCAGGGGTGTCCTCCTCCCAGTTGATGCCCTCGAACTGGATCGCCGCCAGCTGCTCCCGGTCCAGGACCCGGAAGATCGCCTCACGCACGGCGACGTCGTCGAGGGTGGTGGCATCCCCGTTCAGCACGAACCCACAGGTCGCCATGCGCTGACCTCGGCGGATGTCATACCCCTCGTCCGACCACTCCGTCAGCTCCTCATAGCGAGGACGGGTGGCGATTCCGACGGCGTCGATCTCCCCGTTCTGGAACGCGGGGATGGTCGCGCTGGTCTCATAGGCGGCGAAGTTCAGCCGCTCCAGCACCGGCTCCTCGCCCCACCAGTTCTCGTTGGGGACCAGGGAGATCACATTCGCGGCCACGTCCATGACATCCACGGTGAAGGGACCGGCCCGGTACTCGGGCCGCACATCGTTGACGAAGCCGTCGTTGAACTCCTCCGGGGTGTCCACGTCAGGGTGGATGATGGGGCTGTCACCGGTGCTCCCCGCGTTGAAGATGCTCTGCCAGGGCTGGTACATCTCCGCCATGGTGATGGTGAAGTGCCATTCGTCCTCGCCCTGCTCGATGCTCTCGATCTGGTCGTAGGCCGTCGTGGACACCAGGTCATAGCCCTCTTCGGCTCCCGAGCGGATCGCCACGGTGTGCTCGTAGGTCTCGAAGTCGATGGGCGTGCCGTCGTTCCAGACGGCCTCCGGGTTCAGCTCATAGTGCAGGAGCTGGGTGCCGTCGTCGGTGATCTCCTGCTCTGCCGAGAGGAAGTAGTCCTCGTTGAGGACGTAGTCGCCCTCCGGGTCCAGCCTCCAGGCGCTGGCGGTGTGCACCGCGCTGAGGATCTGCCGGGTGTCCTGCGCGTTGCCCGCATTGGTCAGGCCGTTGAAGTTGGGCCCGAGGTGGCCGATGGGCAGAGTCAGCTGACCGCCGTCCTGCAGGTCCGCCGGGTCCTGGGCGTTGATGTCGTAGACCTCCGCGAGGTCCCCGCTCAGACCGGCCTGCTCGGGTCCCCCACCCCCGCTCCCGCCGCCGTCGCCGTTGCCGCAGGCCGACAGGGCCAGCGCTCCGGCCGCCAGGACGGCCATCGGCAGCGCGGCTCGGCGCCGCGGGATCCTCGTCTTCCGGTGCTGCATAGGTGCTCTCCTCCTGTGCGATGATGCGGATGCCCACCTCCGCTGGTGGGTGCCCGCCGACGCCGCTGCGCCGGGTCGGGCACCATGACCGGCCAGGCGGGCTTCTCCTGGGCCGGATGCTCTGATGCGGACGCGCTCAGTTCACGGCCGCCTCCCGGGTGCTCAGCAGGTCCGCAGGATGATGGCAGGCGACGCGCTGATCGACGTCGTCCTCCCCGGCCAGCGGCTCCAGCACCGGCTCCACCTCCTGGCAGGACCTCCGCTTCTCCTCCGGCAGGAGGCGATACAGCGGACAGCGGGGCCGGAAGCTGCACCCGTCGGGCACATTCGTCGGCGAGGGGAGGTCCCCCTCCAGCACCAGGTGCGTCCGGGTGGACTCCACCTCCGGGTCCGGCACGGGGATGGCCGAGAGCAGCGCCTGGGTGTACGGGTGCCGCGGGCGCTCATAGATCTGCTCCACGTCACCGACCTCCACGAAGCGGCCCAGGTACATGACCGCCACCCGGTCCGAGATATGCCGGACCACCGAGAGATCGTGGGCGACCATCACATAGGAGAGTCCCAGCTCCGACTTCAGCCGCTGCAGCAGGTTCACCACCCCCGCCTGGATGGAGACGTCCAGGGCGGAGACGGGCTCGTCGAGCACGATCACCTTCGGGTCCAGCGCCAGGGCGCGCGCGATGCCGATGCGCTGCCGCTGCCCTCCGGAGAACGCGTTGGGGAACCGGTCCAGGTGGTCCGGCTGCAGCCCGACGATGCCGATGAGCTCCATGACCCGCCGGGAGATGCGATCGGCCTCCCAGCCCTGCGCCTGCATGGGCTCCGCCAGCAGCTCGAAGACCGTCTGCCGCGGCGAGAGCGCCCCGGTGGGGTCCTGGAACACCATCTGGATGCCCGCCCGCAGCTCCTTCGGCGCCCGGTGCCGCTTCTTCGAGCCGGCCACCGTGGTGCCGTTGACGTGCAGCGTCGAACCCTCCGGCGGGTCCAGCTCCATGATCTCTAGCAACGTGGTGCTCTTGCCGGACCCGGACTCGCCCACGATGGAGAAGCACTCCGCCTCACGGACGTCGAAGCTGACGTCATCGACCGCCTGCACCACGCCCAGGCGGCGCTTCAGCAGCCGGGAGCGCAGCTCGAACCGGCGGCTCAGATGCTCGACCTGCAGCACGGTCTCCCGACTCTCGCGCGGGGTCAGCTCGATCGCGGAGGGCTGAACACGTTCGACGCCGTAGACCTCCCGCGGGTCCGAGCGCAGCGCCTCCTCCAGCCGCAGGCAGGCCGCGCTGTGCGGCGCCACCTGAGGCAGCGCCGCCCCGTCACCTGACGAGGAGTCGTCACGGGCCGAGGCTCCTGGTACGGGGCGCAGCACCGGCTCCTCCTGGCGGCACTGTTCGGCCGCCATCGGACAGCGCGGAGCGAACGGGCAGCCGAGCGGCGGCTGCGTCAGATTCGGCGGCTGGCCTGGGATCGTGGCCAGCGCGTGCTCCGGGGAGACGTCCAGCCGAGGCACCGCCGCGATGAGGCCCATCGTGTATGGCATGGATGGTTGGGCGAAGACCTCCCGGGTGGTGCCACGCTCCACCGGCCGACCGGCGTACATGACCACCAGGTGGTCGGCGAGGCCGGCGACCACGCCGAGATCGTGGGTGATCATGACGATCGCCGCCCCGGTCTCCCGCTGGGCCACCTTCAGCAGCTCCAGGACCTGCGCCTGCACGGTGACGTCCAGGGCGGTGGTCGGCTCGTCGCAGATGATGACCTTCGGGTCGTTGGCCATCGCCATGGCGATCATGACGCGTTGACGCATGCCGCCGGAGAACTCATGGGGGAAGTTCTTCAGCCGTTCCTCAGGCGAGGGGATGCCCACCTTGGTCAGCAGCTCGGCGGCGCGGTCCTCCTTCTGCTGCCGAGTCATCTCCGGATGGTGGTTGCCGATGGCGTCGGTGATCTGCTGGCCGATGGACAGCACGGGGGTCAGCGAGCTCAGCGGGTCCTGGAACACCATGGAGATGGTGTTCCCCCGGTGCCGGCTCATCTGCTTGTCGCTGAGCCCGAGCACGGACTCTCCGGCGAGCACGACCTCTCCGTCCACACGGGCGGACTCGGGCAGCAGACCCATGATGGCCATCGAGGTCACGGACTTCCCCGAACCGGACTCCCCCACGATGCCCAGGACCTCCCCGGCACGCAGGTCGAAGTCCACGCCCCGGACCGCATGCACGGTGCCGGACTCCGAAGGGAAGCGCACGTTGAGGTCCCGCACGGAGAGGACCACCTCCGGGCCCCCGGCGGTCTGCCGCCGGTCTGTCACTGCTGGCGTGGTGCTCATACTCGGGCTCGACCTCCTGCTCGCGACTCCGGATCGAGGGCGTCCCGCAGTCCGTCGTTGATCAGCATCAGCGCCACGACGATCAGCCCGAAGGCGATGACCGGCGCCCAGAACATCCACGGCTGCTGGCCGAAGACATAGCTGCGGGCCTGGTAGATGAGCAGACCCAGCGAGGTCTCCGGCACGCTGACCCCGATGCCCAGGAAGGACAGGGAGATCTCCGCGAGGATCGCACCCCAGATGCTGGTGGTCGCGTTGATGATCGCCAGGGAGGCCAGGTTCGGGGTCAGGTGCCGCCACACGATGCGCAACGGGTGCACCCCCATGAAACGTGCCGCCTTCACGAACTCACGGTCCACGAAGGACAGGGACATCCCCCGGATGAGACGCGCTGAGGCCATCCAGCCGAAGAAGACCATGATGAACGCCAACGTCACGGGCCCGCCGTCGCGCCCGGTCATGATGATGCCGATCAGGATGATCTGCGGAAACATGATCAGCGCCTCGATGAACCACATCAGGGTGCGGTCCACCCACTTGCCGAAGTACGCCATCGCACAGCCGGCCAGCAGGGACATCAGCGGCGTCAGGATGCCGACGACCAGCCCGATCATCAGGGAGGTGCGGGTGCCCTGCGCCAGCAGCGCCACCATGTCGATGCCGGCCGAGTTCGTCCCCAGCCAGTGCTCGGCGCTCGGCCCCGTCCCCAGGTTCAGGAAGTCCTGCTCCGTGTAGTGCCACGGGGTGAGCAGATGCCCGAAGAGCGCAAACGCACCCAGCAGAGCCAGCAGCGCCACGCCGACGAGGGCCAGCCGGTTGCGCACGAACCGCCGGGCGATGAGCCGCTTCTTGCCCATCGGCTTGAACTCCACCGGCTGCTCCGGCAGCTCGTCCGCGGCGGCGCGCGAGTTCTCCACGGCGCTGATCGGGGTGATGGACATGGGTCACAGCCTCACTCTCGGGTCGACCAGGGAGGTGAAGAAGTCGGCCAGCATCGCGCCGATGGCGAAGATGATGCACCCGTAGAAGACGATCGCCACCGAGGCGTTGACGTCATGGGCGTGCAGGGCCCGCAGTCCCCAGGAGCCCAGCCCGTCCCAGTTGAAGACCATCTCGGCCATCACGGTTCCGGTGAACAGCGCGGGAATGGTGAAGGCGATGGACTGCGCCGTCGGGACGAAGGACACGCGCAGCGCATGCTTCCGGATCGCCTGACTGCGGGTCAGCCCCGTGGCGCGAGCCGTGCGGACGAAGTCTGCGTTGACGAAGTCCAGCAGGTACTGGCGCTGGGAGATCTGCATGGAGGCCCAGCCGAAGAGCGTCATCGCCACGGTGGGCACCGTGTAGTGGGCCGCCATGTCCACGAACTGGTTCCAGGCCCCCTCGACGCCGATGCTGCGGAACCCGGTGACGTAGAAGATCTGCTGGCCGGCGGCCTCGTTGACCCAGATCGCCCCCCGCTGGACCAGCAGGTAGGCCACCGGCACCGGCACGATCATCGTGAAGTAGGAGTACCAGGTGCTGGCCCGGTCCCCGAACCGGTACTGCCGGGCCGCCGCGTAGACGCCGAGCAGGATTCCGATGACCATGGTCAGCACCGTGGCGACCAACGTCAGCTGGGTGGAGATCCACACCCGGATGGCGAACTCGTCGTTGACGTAGCCGCCGTTGGGAGTCCGGCCCCAGTCCCACTGGGTGAGGATTCCGGTCAGCCACACCCAGTACCGCTGGAGCGCGTTCTGGTCCGGATCAAGATCCAGCCGCCGCAGCGAGTCCTGGACGTTCGCCCGGCTGACCTCAGGATCCACCCCGCCGCCCATGATGTCCGCGAGCTGGGCCTCGGGATTGAAGAAGCTGACGGCCATGAGATAGGCCAGCGAGGTCACCGCGAAGGTCATCACGGCGTAGCGGACGGCCCGCAGAGCCAGGAACTTCAGCATCCCGCCTCCTCGACGCCTCGCGGACGGCTCCCCTGACGCGACCGCACCTCGGGAGTCGGACGCGCCGTGGTCCGCTGGACGACGCTGATCGGGATTCTCACGGACGGTTTCCTCACGTGGCTCGGCACGGCCCCGGCGGGGCGTGACGCCGTCCGCGCAGTCCGCTCCATCTGGAGGCCGTCCGGCACGATGCGGCCTCGGGCGAAGGCGTCTCTGGCCTCGGCGGAGAGGCCCCTTCCGGGGCTGAAGCCGCGTTCGGCCCGTCAGGTGACTGGCCGATCAGTCCGGTGGCGCCTTCCTCAATCATGGTGCGAGCAGCTCGAGCGGCGCAGCTGGTGTCTGTTGCAGGTGGCAACACTCTACGTCGAGAATCGAGCCCGCTGAAGAGGGTGGATGAAACTGATGCGCATGAGCATCTGGTCATCTTCAGGTCACACGGGACTCCGCCGGCGAGTCACCTCGCCAACCCCTGACGCAGGGCCCATCTGCCCTGCCTCCTGACAGCGAGAGGAGGATCTGCAACACATCTTTCGCAATTCCGCGCGAATCCGGGGATGCCTCCTGCCGAAGACCTCGCGCCGAACCGCTCCCCGACGATGAGGTGAGCCCGGCCACATCGCCGTCGACGAGTTGGTGGCCCTGAGCCGCCAGAACGCCCCCACACGGCCCCCACTCGCCGCCCACACCCTCAGCCGCTGTGAAATGTTTCACAATGTGACAGCGTGCGCGGCGACGTCGGAGCGGATCCCGCCGTCACCACACGGGGTTCCATTCCCCGCTCAGGATCGCCGCCGTCAGCGCGACCCCCGCCAGCAGGGCACCGCCGAGGACCACTGGGACGTCCACGACGCCGAAGCGCGCCGGCCGTGCCCACGTACGAGGTCCCGCACCGAACCCGCGGGACTCCATGGTCACCGCCAGCCGGACGGCGACCCGGATGGCCTGCACCAGCAGCCCGAACGCCTGCGAGCACGTAGCGCGCACCTTCCCGGCGAATCCGCCCTGCGTGCCGATCCCCCGGGCCCGACGTGCGAGCCCGATGGTCACCCAGTGCTGGGCCAACAGGCCGAGCAGCCGCATCGCTGCCAGCGCACCCAGCACGAAGCGCGCCGGGAGCCGCAGCTGCTGGGCCAGCGCATCGGCCAGGTCCGTCGGGTCCGTGGTGGAGAAGACGATCACCGAAGGCAGCACCACCGCGAGCGCTCGGGCCCCCATGGCGATCCCCAGCTCCACGGATCCTTCGCTGACGGTGGTGACGCCGAAGTCCAGCAGCACCGCCCCAGACTCCTCAGCCGCGATGGCGGTCCCCCAGACGGCCACCACCGCTCCCACCGCGAACGGCCAGATGCGTCTCAGGAACTGCCCCAGTCGCAGCCCGGCCAACGGCAGCATCAGGAAGCTGGCGACGATCACCACCGCCGAGCTGACCCAGTCCATCGTGGACACCAGAGCGGCGGTCACGAGCAGCACGGCGAACAGTTTGGCCAGCGCATTCGAGCCGCCGAGCCAGGACGTCGATCGCACCCCGGTCAGCATCGGGGCGGCCGCTCCCGCGCTGCGGGTCCCCGCGGAGGAGGAGACGGCGCCCGCACCCGGCTCCCCGAGGCGCAGCTCCTCGGCCTCCAGCGCCCGCAGGAACGCCTCGTCATGGGTCACCGCCACCACGGTGCCGCCGTCGCGCAGATGCTCACGCAGCAGCCCGATCAAGGCGGCGAACGTGTGGGCGTCCTGGCCGAAGGTCGGCTCGTCCAGCATGAGCACCTCCGGACCTGCAGCGAGCACCGTGCCCACCGAGAGCCTGCGCTTCTCCCCGCCCGAGAGCGTGAAAGGGTTCGCCTCAGCCAGCGCGGTCAGTCGCAGCCGCTCGAGCAGCCGATCCACCCGCTGCTCGACCTCATGCTCGCTGAACAGCGGCTGGTCGCCGCCGGGCCGTCGGGCTTGGCGGGCACCGAGGGCGAGCTCCTCACGCACCGTGGGCCGGACGAACTGATGCTCAGGCTCCTGGAAGACCAGGCCGATGCGGGCCACGAGGTCAGCAGAGCGCCACCGATGCGGATCATCCGGGAGCTCACCGCCGTCGGCCCCCTTGAGCCGGTCCGCGGCGACGAGCCGGCCACCATGGACCGGGATCAGCCCCGCCAGGCTCAGCAGCAGCGTGGACTTGCCCGCGCCGTTGCGGCCGGTGATGCCCAGCGCACGTCCGGCCGGGAGCGCGACGTCCACCCCGTGGAGCACCGGGACCGGAGCCGGACGGTTCGACCTCCGCCGGGGCGGCCTCTCCCGGGAGACGGCGAGCTCCTCGCCGGTGAGCAGCGGCGCAGGCGACGCGGCCCCGGCGGGATGGAGCCCGGTCCCCCAGGTGGCCTCCGGCACCGGGTCGTGGCCGGGCACCCACAGGCCCAGCTGCACGAGGTCGGCACGCAGGTCGGCGTCGTCGTGGATCCGGGCGGCCGGAAGCCGGTGCCGCACCCCGCCGGCGGCGTCGAGGACGATCAGCGTGTCCACGTGATCCACCCAGGTGGCCAGCCGATGCTCGACCACCAGCAGGGTGGAGCCGTGCCGGCGGCAGGCCTCGACGACGGCGTCGCGCACCCGGTCGGTGCCTTCCGGGTCGAGGTTGGCGGTGGGCTCGTCGAGCAGCAGCAGGCCCGGTCGCATCGCCAGGATGCCGGCCAGTGCGAGACGCTGCTTCTGCCCGCCGGAGAGCCGAGCGGTGGGGTGGTCGAGCAGGTCGCGGGTCTCCTCGGAGGTTCCGGCCAGGCCCGTCTCCTGCAGCACCTGGTGCACACGGTCCCAGATCTCGGCCCGCGCCACCGCCAGGTTCTCCGGGGCGAAGGCGACGTCGTCCCCCATGCGGGAGAGCACCACCTGGGCCTCCGGGTCCTGCTGCATCAGCCCCACCGCGCCGCGGGCCTGGTACGGGGTGAGCCCGTCGACCAGCAGCTCGCCGGAGGTGACGGCCTCGTCGTCGTGCAGCACTCCGGCCAGGCCGTGCAGCACGGTGGACTTCCCAGCCCCCGAGGCGCCCACCAGCAGGGCCTTCTCCCCGGGCTCCAGGCGCAGATCCAGCCCGTCCACCGCCGGGGCGGGGCGATCCGCATGCTGGTAGCTCCAGCCGCGGACGTCGACGCCGGCGCCCGCAGCAGGGCTCTGGACAGGGGCGTCGGGGGCGGGAGCGGGGTCCGGCCTCATCGCCTCAGCCCTCACGACGACGGCGCAGCACCGGCTCCTGATGCGCCCGGCGCGAGGCCAGCGGCCCCAGCACCGAGGTGGCCGCGAGCCCGCGGGTGGCCAGCCAGGACAGCAGGCCGGCGATGATCGCCCCGGAGAGCGTGAAGCATCCGATGTGGATGAAGGTCTCCAGCGGCGCGTAGGCGTACATGGGGATGATCCAGTGGTAGGTCGCTCCGCCGAAGAACCCGGACAGGGCCCCGGCGAGCATCGCAACCTCCAGGGTGTAGCGCCGGTAGAGGAACGCCAGGAAGATCAGCTCCGCGCCCAGGCCCTGCACGAAGCCGGAGGACAGCACGGTCAGACCCCACTGGGAGCCCAGCAGGGCCGAGACGACCGCGGCGACCATCTCGCAGTAGATGGCGGCGCCGGGCTTGCGGATGATCAGCATCCCCAGCACCGCGGGGAAGAGCCACATGCCGTGCACCAGGGTGGCGGCCGGCGGGTAGGCGGCGAAGAGTCCCCCGACGACGTGATAGCTCAGGTTCCATCCCCAGAAGATGACGCCGGAGGCCACTGCCAGGGTGGAGGCGACGACGATCTCCGAGACCGTCCAGCGGAAGGTCCTGGGGGCCCCGGATGCGGACTGGCCGGCCGCCGGGCCGTGCGTTCCGCGCGAGGCGGTCTGTTCAGTGCTGCTCATGATGCTCCCTCGTGTGACGAGCGTGGACCACGAGCACGCAGGGAGGGAGCCGGTCCTGCCCACCGCGGGCCCATGCGGCCCGATGCCGCGGTCTCCGCCGTCGGCGGTGCGACGGACGGCCCGCCGGGCAGCGGGGCGCCGTCGTCGCGATGCGGCACGCGAGGAGCAGATCCGGCATCCGAGGACAGCTCGACTTCCTGCGCAGGCGTTGTCCCGGCGTCGTGCCGGTGTTGTCCTGATCAGGTTCGAGGGTCTGGGCCGTGTGCCCACTCTCAGCGCCGTGCCGTGCCCGCGTCCGCAGGCCCGGGAAGCGCTCCCCTGTCGTGTCTCGAATGACGTCCACCACAGTAGCGCATCCGGGCCGCCTGCCGGTTAGGCTGGTGACGGTGCAGGGCGTCCTCGGGCGCCCTTGCCGCAGCAGGGTCCACCGGACCTGCGCCGACGTGCTGCCGAGCCCGCATCCCACCACCAGGAGTGCTGATGGACAAGATCATGGACAAGCTGCTGACCACCGGGATCTCCCTGGCCGGAGGTTTCGTCGCCACGAAGGCCTTCGAGTTCGCCTGGAGGCAGGCCACCGGCGAGGACTCCCCCCGTGGTTCCGATGACGAGGACATCTCGCTGCAGAAGGCCCTGGTCTTCGCGGTCTCCTCGGCAGCCATCTCCGCCGGGGTGCAGGTGCTCTCCCAGCGCGGCGCCAAGGCATCCATGAAGAAGATCAAGGCGGCCTACGCGGACAAGGCCGAGGTCTGAGCCGACCGCACGCCCTCCTCGGGCTCCCCCATCGAGGAGTCACATTCCGGCATGTCCTGCGCTGCTGACGCGCTTCATCGCCCCTCGGATCTGCCGGAAGATGACTCCTCGATGTGTCAGGTCGACGTCTCAACGTCGACGTGTGTCATGGGGCGGTGAGGCACGTGGCGACCACGCCGCACCCGCTGGGCGGGTCAGTCCGACTCGTCGCGGACCTCGCGCCGGGCCCCATGGCCCCGGGAGATCCGGTCCACCGCCCGGGCCAGCTCGTCCTGAGCAAGCTGCCCCGCCTTGAAGTGTTTGGTCCGATACCCGGCCCGACCCACCACATGGGCGCTGGCCGGTGCGGTGAGGAGCTGCAGCCCCCACGCCAGCAGCACCAGGACCACCCCGGTCCAGCTGCGCCAGGTGATCGCCGCGGCCATCAGCAGGCTCAGCAGGCCCAGCACCTGGGGCTTCGTGGCCGCGTGCATGCGCGAATGGAGATCCGGGAACCGGACCATGCCGATCCCTGCCGCCAAGGACATCAGCCCGCCGACCACCAGGAACACCGAGGCGACGCCGTCGAGGACCTGGTCCAGCAGCTCGGGATCCAGAACTCCCATCATCGTTCTCCCCCGTCCTCGGGTCGGCTCCGCTGATCGGACGGCCCTTCCTCGTCCCTGCGGGAGCGGGCGCGCGGGGTGAAGCCCGACCGCTTCAGCTCCCGGAACCACGAGGTCGACGGGTCCTCATCCTCCCCGGGGCCGCCGGGGGCGAAGGATCCGCCGTGCGGGTCCGGACCCTCCGAGCCGCTGATCCGTGACGGGCTCGCCGCCGACGGGGCCGGTCGCGCGGTCGTCGCGACACCCGCCGACCCGCCGGACTCGCTGCCGGGGTCCTCGGGGACGCGGGGCAGCAGACCAGTCAGCTCGGTGACGCCGGCGGCACCCTCCGGCCGTCGCACCGCCACGTAGCGGGCGATCGCCACCGCCCCGAGGAAACCGATGACCGCGGTGGCGATCACGAACAGGATGAAGTCCTGATGGTTCCGGGCCACCATGTCCGTGATCAGCATCGACGAGACGATGATCAGGATGACGTCCACACTGATCACCCGGTCCAGCACCGACGGCCCGCGGAACACCCGGTAGACGGCGCAGAACACCGCCGCCGCCAGCAGAGTCTGGGTGATCCAGTAGGCGTGCTCGAGCATCAGCGGGCCTCCTCACCCGGTGTGGACGGCATACCGGTCGTCGGCGGGGCGGCGCTGTGCGCCGGGATCGGCCGGTCACGCTCCGTCTTGGAGAATCCGCTGACCCGCCCGAGCCGCCGCTCCGCCTTCACCACGGCCAGGTCCGATCGGTTGCCGCAGCTGCGGATCACCAGCGCCTCCGTGCGCAGCGCGTCCTGCCGGATCCGCTCGGCATCATGATCGTCGGTGACGTTGAGGCAGTGCAGGTACAGGGTCGCCGTGGTGCGGTCCACATCGATCACCAGGGAGCCGGGCACCAGTGCCAGGGCGTGCCCGGTGACGGTCACGATGAAGTCCTCATGGCTGCGCAGCTGCACCGAGATGATCGAGTTGCGCACCTTCGGCCCCCGGACGACGGCGATCCAGGCCACCTGGAAGGACGCCGCCGTCATCTTCACCAGGAACCGCAGGCAGAAGACCAGCACCCACCACAGATTGATCCGGCCCGACCCCCGCAGCGGGGGCAGGTAGAAGACGCGCACGATGATGGTGCCCAGGACGGCGCCGATGATCAGCGAGCCCAGGCTGAAGTCCTGCCACAGGCCCATCCACAGGAAGCTGAGGAACCCGATCAGCGGCAGCTCGAGCACCAGCGGAGTCCGGGGTCGTCTCATCGGTCCTCACGCTCCTCATCCGGCGTGGTGTCGCCGGTGGTGTCGCCGGGGGTGTCGCCGACGGTCCGGCCGTCGTCGGCCTCCTGGACGCCTTCGTCGTCGGGCTCCAGGGAGGTGCGCACCGGCGCGAACTCATCGGCCCCGCCGTCGCCGGTGTCGAGGTCCGGGATCCGAGAGGCGAACTCCGCCAGCTCCTCCCGGACGCCGTCCACGCGTTCCTCCCCCAGCACCGCCTCCACATACGGAGTGCGCTCGTACATGTCCTGGGCGGCGGCCCGGGAGAAGGACATCAGCGGACCGGCGAACACCGTGAACGCCAGAGACAGACCCACCAGCATCGCCGTCGGAGCGACCACCGACATCGGCAGCAGCCGCTTGTTCGCCGCCCGGGCATGGGCCAGCGTCTTCGACATCAGCAGCCGGTCCGGGTCCTCGGCGTCCTCCGCGCGGCGCCAGAAGGCGCGCGCCCAGATGCGCGCCACCGCCATCAGCGTCAGCAGGGAGGTCACCACGGAACCGACCACCAGCAGCCAGGTGATCCACGTGTTCTCCGCAATCCCGCCCTGAATCATCCCCAGTTTGCCGATGAACCCGGAGAACGGAGGGATCCCCGCCAGGTTCATCGCCGGAATGAAGAACAGCACCGCCAGCACCGGGGAGATCTTCGCCAGCCCACCCAGCCGGTCCACGGTGGACGTGCCTCCCCGACGCTCGATCAGCCCGGTGACCAGGAACAACGTGGTCTGGATGGTGATGTGGTGCGCCACGTAGTAGATGGTGGCGGACATCCCCACGATCGAGACCAGCGAGAGCCCGAACACCAGATACCCGATGTGGCTGATCAGGGTGAAGGAGAGCATACGTTTGATGTCCCCCTGGGCGAGCGCGCCCAGGATGCCCACGATCATGGTCAGCAGCGCCACGATCATCAGCACGGTGTTGATCCGCTCCCCCGGGAACAGCAGCGTCTCCGTGCGGATCATCGCGTAGATGCCGACCTTGGTGAGCAGGCCCGCGAAGACCGCCGTCACCGGCGCCGGGGCGGTGGGGTACGAGTCCGGCAGCCAGAACGCCAGCGGGAACACCGCCGCCTTGATCCCGAAGGCCACCAGCAGCATCACGTGCAGCAGCAGCTGCATGTCACCGTCCAGCTCTCCCAGCTTCAGGGCCAGATCCGCCAGATTCACCGTCCCGGTAGCCGCATAGACTACGCCGATGGTGATCAGGAACAGCATCGAGGAGATGATCGAGACCACCACATAGGTGACCCCTGCACGGATGCGGGACTCCCCGCCGCCCAAGGTCAGCAGCACATACGACGCCGTCAGGAATATCTCGAAGCCCACGTAGAGGTTGAACAGGTCCCCGGCGAGGAACGCATTGGAGACTCCGGCCACCAGGATCAGGTACGTGGGGTAGAAGATCGAGACCGGCCCGGCGTCGTCACCCTCCTCGGCGGCGCCCTGGCCGACCGCGTAGAGCAGCACCGCCAGGGTGATGATCGAGGAGACCACCAGCATCAGAGCGGAGAACCGGTCGATCACCATGGAGATGCCGAACGGCGCCGGCCAGCCGGCCAGGTGGACCGCATGCGCCCCGCCGTCCCAGGTCTCGGCCAACAGGGTGATCTCCAGGACCACGGTGAGCACCAGGGCCCCGAGGGTGATGGCGCGCTGGGTGGTCTTCTGACGGAAGAATGCGAAGGCCAGGCCCGCCCCGAAGAACGGGATGAGCACTGCCAGCGGCAGCAGTTCGACAAAGTTCGTCTGCACGGCTCAGCGCCCCCTCTCGGGGTCTGAACTCACCGCGGCATCCTCGCCTGCCACGGCAGCGGGCGGGTCCGGCAGGTCCTCGTCCCGGCCGGACCGGGGGTTGAGCAGCTCCTCTGCCTGCTGGTCCTCGGTGCCGAACTCCGAGGTCTCGGTGGGCACCTCGGAGTCCTCCTCGGGATCATAGACGGGCTGGGAGGCCACGCGCCGGTCCTCCTCGTCATCGGAGACCTCGTCCTGGCGGGCCAGCACCCAGGAGCGGTAGATCAGTGCCAGCATCAGGCTGACCAGAGCGAAGGCGATGACGATCGCGGTCAGCAGCAGCGCCTGGGGCAGCGGGTCGAAGAAGTCGGCGCCGACGTCGCCCTCGACCACCAGCGGGGAGTCCCCCGCCCGGCCGCCGCTCTGCAGCAGCAGCAGGTTCACCGCGTTGGAGATCAGGATGATGCCCAGCAGCACGCGGGTCAGCGAACGCTCCAGCAGCAGGTAGATCCCGACGGCGAACAGGGCACCCATCAGCACCAGCAGAGTCAGGTTCACGGTCATCGGGCCACCCCCATGGTGGTCTCGGCGTGGATCCCGTGGCCCTGCGGACCCTGCAGGGTCTCTCCGCTCTCGGCCGCGCGGTTCTCCATCTCGGAGCGGACGTCGATCTCCGAGCCCAGGCTGCGCAGGATGTCCAGGATGAGACCCACCACCACCAGGTAGACGCCGATGTCGAACATGATCGCCGAGGCGAGATGGTGCTCGCCCAGGAGGGGAAGGTCCAGGTCCAGCACCGCCGACTGGAATATGTGCCCGCCGGCCAGCAGGGAGACCAGGCCGGTGAAGCAGGCCAGCGCCAGGCCCCAGCCCATCAGGGCGGAGGCGCTGAACGGCACGGCGGCCTCCAGCTCATACCGTCCGCCGGCCAGGTAGCGCAGGGTCAGCGCCAGCCCGGCCAGCAGCCCTCCGGCGAATCCGCCGCCGGGCAGGTTGTGGCCGGCCACCAGCAGGTACACCGACAGCAGGACGATCGCGTGGAACATCAGCCGGGTGACCACCTCGAAGATGATCGAGCGGTGCTCCGGAGCGACCGTGCGCCCGGCCACCAGCCAGGCCTCCCGGGCCACAGTGGAGAAGCTGCGGGCCACCCGGATCTCCCGGGCCTGGCGCGGGGTGAGGTTGTCCTCGTTGAGCACCCGACCCACGGACCCGGTGGGCACCTCGTGGAGGCTGCGCCGTCGCACGTCCCGGCGTTTGACGAAGATCAGCGAGGCCACTCCGGTGGCGGCGGCGGCCAGCACGGTGATCTCCCCGAAGGTGTCCCACACACGGATGTCCACCAGCGTGACGTTGACGATGTTGGCGCCGTGGCCGACCTCGTAGGCCATCCACGGGAACTCCGCGGAGATCGGCTCCGCCACCCGGGAGTCCAGCCCGACGGCAACCGCACCCA
Source organism: Nesterenkonia sp. CL21 (assembly GCF_031705515.1). NCBI lineage: Bacteria > Bacillati > Actinomycetota > Actinomycetes > Micrococcales > Micrococcaceae > Nesterenkonia > Nesterenkonia sp. CL21. Next base: position 82,995 of record NZ_JAUTWR010000005.1, on the reverse strand, counting down.
TCATTGCGGCTCCGAACGCAATGCCCAGCACCACGCGCCCGATCCTGAACCGGGCCGGGTTCTGCGTCCAGATGCCGGCCGGCAGCGAGCGCAGTGCGAGCACGAACACCACCAGCACGATCGACTCCACCAGCAGCACGGTCAGCGCCAGGTCGGGGGCGCCCTGCAGGGCGAAGAGCCCGGCGATCCCATAGCCGCACAGGGAGACCATGAGCACCGCCATGAAACGCTTGGGCGCCCAGACCGCACCGATCGCGCCGCCGATCACCACCGCGCCCAGGACCATCTGCAGGGGCCCTTCGGCGACGATCCAGCTCTCCGGCACCTCATGGCTGGTGAACAGCAGCACCGACCAGACCACGCCGGTGGCGACCGCCAGGATGATAAACAGGTACCAGGCCAGGGAGCCGCGCTGCGTCACCGAGGTCAGCCACACCGCGACGACGTCCACCAGCTTCACCGAGGCGCGGTAGCCGCGTTCGGCGTCGAAGACTGCGGGCACCCCCTCCTGCAGACGCGCGACGGGGCGGCGTGCGGCGAACAGCCCCAGCCCGAGGACCCAGGCCAGCACGGACAGCCCCAGCACCGGAGTCAGCCCGTGCCACAGAGCCAGATAGGTGCCATGGGCCTCAGCGGAGACCGGCTCGAACAGGGTGACGAACGGGTCGATGAGCCGTTCTGCGGGCGCGGGCCACAGCGCCAGCACCACGGTGGCGGCGGCCAGCACCGCCGGGGCGGCGAGGAACACGGGACCGGCCGGCGCGTGGAAGCGCGTGGGCGCCGTCGCGGTGCCCTCCGGTGAGCGTTTGGTGGCGAAGGCGCCCCACAGGAAGCGTGCCGAGTAGGCCACGGTCAGCGCGGAGGCGACGACGACGCCGATCAGCACCGTCCAGCCCCAGCCGGCGGTGACCTCGGCGTAGCCGTAGAACGACTCGAAGACGACCTCCTTGGCCACGAAGCCGAACAGCGGCGGCAGCCCCGCCATGGACGCGGTGGAGACCACGGAGATCCAGAACAGGGGGCGTTGGGTCCGGGCCAGCCCGGAGAGTCTGGTGAGATCGCGGGTGCCGGTCTCATGGTCGATGATGCCGACCACCATGAACAGTGCGGCCTTGAACAGGCCGTGGGCCAGCAGCATCGCCAGCCCGGCCAGGGCGGCGTCCTCGGTGCCCAGGCCGTTGACCATGACCAGGAAGCCCAGCTGGGAGACAGTGCCGTAGGCGAGCACCAATTTGATGTCGGTCTGCCGCAGCGCCCGCCAGGCGCCCACCAGCATGGTGGCCAGCCCGACTCCGAGCACCGTGGGAATCCAGAAGGCGGTGTCATGGAACCCCGGGGCCAGGCGGGCGACCAGGTACACCCCGGCCTTCACCATCGCGGCGGCGTGCAGGTAGGCGGAGACCGGCGTGGGGGCGGCCATGGCGGCCGGCAGCCAGAAGTGGAACGGCACCAGGGCGGATTTGGAGAGCGCCCCGATGAGGATCAGCAGCACCGCGAGGTCCACCGCCGTGCCGTGCAGCCGGTCCGCCTGGGCGAGGATCTCCGAGAGCCGGTAGGTGCCGGCCAGCTCACCGAGCCACAGCAGGCCCACCAGCATGGCCAGGCCGCCGAACGTGGTGACGATCAGCGCCTGGATGGCCGACCGGCGGGCGAGGATGCGATGCGCCGAATAGCCGATCAGCAGGAACGAGAGGATGGTGGTGAGCTCCCAGAAGATGAACAGCATCACCAGGTCATCGCTGATCACCAGGCCCAGCATGGCGGCGGCGAACGCGAAGAGCTGCCCGGCGAACGGCCCCGCCGCCGTCTCCGAGGCGCGGAAGTACCGGGCGCAGTACAGCAGCACCAGCGCACCGATGCCGAGGATCAGCAGGGACATCACCAGCGTCAGGGCATCCACGCGGAAGGCGATCTCCACGCCCAGCTCCGGGATCCACTCGGTGATCTCCGACGGCGGTGCGTTCGGGGACCCCGAGGGCGCACCCTGGTCCGCGCGCAGCACCTGCGGCAGGTGGACCAACACCCAGACCAGCGCCGCCGCGCTGACTCCGGCGAGGACGACGAAGGCGGAGCGTCCGATCCGACGGAACAGCCAGGGCGCCACGAGGCTCACTGCGAACAGCACAGCGAGCATCAGCAGCATGGGCTTCCTTCCGCGTCGAGGACCACACCGTGCGGCGCGGGACGCTCCACGTCAGCCGCACTGAGGAGGAGTCGTCCCATGTTAACAGGCGCAAGGGACGGACCGGGGTGACGCTCGTCGCACGGCCTGGATGCGGCCGTCGGCGGCCGCGCCGGCCGGGGATTTCTCCAGCGGCACCCTGCCAGCCATGCCACGTGACGGTTGCTCGACGATACGATGCGCCCATGACCTCATCCGTGGACGCGGCCCCGAGCTCCGCGAGCCAGCCGCTGCACAAGCGCATCATCGCTGTCTGGAGCCTCTGGAGCTGGGGCAACGCCACCGTCAGTGCGGTGATGGTGACCTTCGTCTTCGGCACCTACATCGCCGACGCCGTCGGGCCCGGCGGGCAGGGCACCCAGTACCTGACCACGGCCAACGCGATCGCCGGCGGCATCATCGCCGTGACAGCGCCGGTCATCGGCCAGCGCGCGGACAAGGCCGGCCGCCGTCGACTGTGGCTGATCATCAACACGCTGATCGTGGTGGCGCTGGTGGCCTCCTGCTTCTTCGTGAAGCCCGACCAGGGATACCTGGTGCTGGGTGTGACCCTGATGGCCACCATGACGCTGTTCGACGAGTTCGCGAACCTGAACTACAACGCGATGATCACCGACATCTCCGACCATGACCGCATGGGCCGCGTCTCGGGCATCGGCTGGGGCGCCGGCTACCTGGGCGGCATCGCGATCCTCTCGCTCGTCTACTTCGGCCTGGTCGCCGGGGATCCGCCCTATTGGTTCGGGCTCGGCGACGAAGAGGCCATCAACATCCGGATGGTCGCCGTCGTCGCGGCGGCCTGGTTCCTGCTGTGGGCGCTGCCGCTGCTGTTCACCAAGGTCAAGACCGCCGACGCCGAGACCATCGAGGAGAAGGTCTCGATCGCCGAGTCCTACCGGCGTCTGATCCGGGTGATCGTCGGGCTCTGGAAGGAGGACCGCAACACCTTGTGGTTCCTGCTGGCCTCCGCCATCTACCGGGACGGGCTCTCCGCGGTGTTCACCTATGGGGCGATCCTGGGGGTCACAGTCTTCGGGTTCACCACCGGAGACATCCTGATCTTCGGCATCGCCGGCAACGTGGTCGCCGCGCTGGGCGCTTTCCTCGGCGGCTGGTTCGACGACCGGCTCGGGCCGCGGGCGGTCATCATGACCTGCGTCATGGCGCTGGTGACCCTGGCGAGCCTGATGTACTTCCTCGACGTGGAGCGGGACTTTGGGGTGCTCGTCCTGGAGCCCACCGCCGCGTTCTGGGTGTTCGGACTGGGCCTGACGTTCTTCGTGGGTCCTGCGCAGGCGTCCTCTCGCGCGTTCTTGGCCCGGCTCGCGCCGCCCGCCCGCGCCGCGGAGCTCTTCGGCCTCTACGCCACCGCCGGGCGCAGCGTCAGCTTCCTCACCCCGGCGCTGATCTCCCTGATGCTGCTGATCTCCTCGGCCGAGGACACCGATGTGCAGGGCGGAGACAAGGCGATCATCCTCGGGATCGTGGTGATCCTGGTGCTGGGGCTGGCCGCGATGCTGCTGGTGCGCAACCCCACCGGGCCGGCGAAGATGCGCGAACACCGCGTGCGGGGATGAGCTGAGCCAGAGACCTGGAGAAGGTCCGGCGTCGGGCCCTCAGCCGATGATGGTGCGGTGGAAGTTCTCGTGGGACCGCGACGCCGTCGGGCCGCGCTGGCCCTGGTACCGCGACTGGTGCTTCTGGCTGCCGTAGCCGTGGCTGGCCGGGGACGTCAGGCGGAAGAAGCACAGCTGCCCGATCTTGGAGCCCGGCCACAGCTTGATGGGCAGCGTGGCCATATTGGACAGCTCCAGGGTGACCTGCCCGGAGAACCCGGGGTCGATGAATCCGGCGGTGGAGTGCGTCAGCAGCCCCAGCCGTCCCAGTGAGGACTTCCCCTCCAGCCGGGCGGCGACGTCCTCCGGCAGGGTGACGGCCTCATAGGTGGCGCCGAGGACGAACTCCCCGGGGTGCAGCACGAAGGGCTCCTCGGGGTCCACCTCCACCAGGCGGGTCAGGTCCGTCTGCTCCACCGAGGGGTCGATGTGGGCGTATTTGTGGTTGTCGAACAGCCGGAACATGCGCTCCAGGCGCACGTCGACGCTGGAGGGCTGGATCATGGACTCGTCCAGCGGGTCCAGCTGGATCCGGCCGGCGTCGAGCTCTGCATGGATGTCACGGTCTGAAAGCAGCACGATGCCCAAGGTACCGCACCCGGGCATGCGCGCCCGCCGCCCACGGCGCACATGTCGGCTCCGAGATGTCAGTCCCCCACGTCACAGGCGCGGCCTTGCATTCCGCGCGCGGACATGATCGCGTGGACGGATGAGCGAGACTCCTCAGACCCCCGGCGCCCAGAACCCCGACGAGACCCCCGACGGCGAGCAGCTGCCCGACCTGCGCGACACGCTGATCGCCGGCAAGGACGGTGAGGCCCAGCCCAGCGAGATCATCCGCGCCTTCCTGACCTCCACCGTCTACTTCCTCAGCAGCGAGGAGGTCACCCCGGAGACCGCCTCGGTGAACCCGCTGACCCTGCAGGACAACGAGGGCAACCCGCTGATCGCCCTGTTCTCGGGGACCGACGTGGTGCCGGCCGAGTACGCCGAGCACGCCCCGCACGCCGTCGACGCCCCGGGCGTGGCGGTCGTGCAGTCCCTCTCCGGCGCCGGCATCATCATCGACGCCGGCCAGGAGCACGGCTTCCAGATCTCCTCCGAAGGTGTGGACCGGATCCGGGAGGACTTCCTGAGCCCCACCGAGGGAGAGTGAGCCCCACCGGCCCTCAGATCTGATGAGCCCGCCGTCGTCGTCCGCCCCGGCAGGACGACGACGGCGGGCTCATGTCATGCTCGCGTCACCCGACGTCCCTGTGCGGCATGGCCTGAGCCCGCAGGAGTAGAGTCATCCTCGGAATCGGACGGTCGGCACGAGGATGATCAGGGGGCGATATGGAGGCAGTCTTCTCCGGCTTCTCCGTCATCTGGCTCATCATCGGTGTGGGCTTCGTCATCGGGAAGCTGGGACTGCTTCCGCCGGAGGCGCGCGTGGTCCTCAGCCGGGTGGCGTTCTTCGTCGCCTCGCCCTGCCTGCTCTTCCTCACCGTCGCCGACGCCTCCCTGCGCGACGTGCTGGGCCCGCAGTTCGCCATCGCCGCCCTCGGCGCCTTCACCACCCTGCTGATCTACCTGCTGCTGGCCAAGCTCCTGCTGAAGCGACGGCCCGGCTCGGAGCGGATGATCGGCGGGATGAGCGGCTCCCTGGTGAACTCGGCGAACCTCGGCTTCCCCATCGCCGCCTACGTGCTGGGCGACGTGGCCTTCGCCGCCCCCATCATCATGTTCCAGCTCGCCCTCTACACCCCGGTCTACGTGACCGCCATGGACTGGCTGACCCGGGACCAGGGCACCACCACCAAGGTCCGGCCCGCCCGACGCACCTCCACGCTGCGCAGCCTCGGCCAGTCGGCGGTGAACCCCATGATCATCGGCGCCGTGCTGGGGCTGATCTTCTCCTGGCAGGACTGGCACCTGCCGGGCCCGATGCATGAATCCGTGGAGCTGATCGCCGGGGCCTCCATCCCGCTGATGCTGCTCTCCTTCGGGCTCTCCCTGGTGGGCAGCCGCCCGCTGGACAAGAAGGCCGGGCGACGCCGCGACGTCCTGCTGGCCTCCAGCCTGAAGCTGCTGCTGCACCCGACGCTGGCCTGGGTCTTCGCCGCCTTCGCGTTCGGGCTGGAGGGGCACCAGCTGCTGGCCGCCGTCGTGATGGCCTCCCTGCCGACCGCTCAGAACGTGCTGGTCAGCGCCATCCGGTACGAGTCCGGCGAGGTGATCGCCCGCGACACCGTGCTGGTCACCACCATCCTGGCGATCCCGGCGATGATCGCCGTCTCGCTGATCCTGATGTGAGATCGCACCGTGACCGTTCGAGGTGCGATCTCACGTTCCGGGTGCAGAACGGCGTGGGGACCGCGGTGCTCGATGCGGGCGCCGGTGGCGCGGGTGACGGCATCGTTGCGGGATCGTGACCGTCACGGGGCCACGGACGGCGTCGGGAGGACGGTCTGCGCTGTGCCCGGTTGCTAGGCTGAATCCGCAGTCGCGGCCGGACCGCACCACCCAGGCGGGCGATCCGACCCAGGAGTGTGGCCGCGGACGGGTCGACGAGCCGAACGATGAGGAACAGCAGCTGATGAATCACCAGGGACACCACGACGGCGCCCACCCCGGCGAGCGCCCCGACGGCCCCGGGCAGCCCGGTCGCCCCGGTCAGCAGGGCGGCGGGGCTTCCGCGTCGTCGCCGACTCCCGCTGGTGGTCCTGGATCGCCGGAGGAGTCCTTCGGCGCCGTCCAGCGCGGCCCCGGCCCCTGGGGCCCCGCGGCTCCCGCCGGGCCCCTCCCCGGCATGAGCACCCGTCCTGGAGACGGGCAGCCCGGCCAGCCTGGGCCTCCCCGGCAGGGTCCGCCGCAGCAGGGCCCGTCTCAGCAGGGCCCCGGCCAGCACGCGCCGGGCCAGCAGGCTCCCCAGCACGCACCCGGTCGGCCGTTCCCGGGTCAGCCCGGCCCAGGTCAGCCCGGCCCAGGTCAGCCCGGCCCAGGTCAGCCCGGCCCAGGTCAGCCCGGCCCAGGTCAGCCCGGCCCGCCCCCGAGGCCCGGCACTCCGCCGTCGGGGGCACCGCAGTCTCAGCCTCCCGGGCATCACCCCGGGCCGTACGGCGTCCACCCGGGTCAGCCGCCTCAGCCTGGGCAGGCGGCGCACCCTCCACACCCCGCTCTCGCCGCTCCTGCCGCGTCCGCCGGTCAGCCCACGCGCAGCAGGCGCAGCGCTGCCGTCTGGGCCGGTTGGGGCGGCGGCCTGGTACTGGCGCTGGTGGCCAGCGGCATCGGCATCTGGCAGGTGGACGAGCACGTCTACGCCACCGACGCCACGGCCGAGAACTACTGGGAGGCCCTGAGCTCGGGGAACGGGTCGGCCGCCGTGGGCATGTTCTCCTCTGTTCCCGAGCTGGGTGCCCTCGGGCCCGCCCAGAACCTGGTGCTCTCCGCCGAGGCGGAGGACGGGGCCCCCGGTGAGGACACCGACGACGAGCCTGAGCAGGACGACGCTGAGCAGGACGACACCCAGCAGGACGACGCCGCCGACCCCGATGATGCCGAGGACGGCGCGACCGAGGACTCGGCAGAGGACTCCGAAGACGCCGCCGAGCCCGAGGACGCACCGGCCCCTCCCGCCGAGGACCGCCTGGAGCTCGGTTCCGTGGACTCCGTTCTGCTGGACGGCGAGGCGCTGAGCCACTCGGCCGAGCAGATCGAGGCCCTGTCCATCACGGAACGCAGCGACGGCGCCGACCTGGCCTTCACGGTGGACGGCGAGCAGCACGAGGCCCACCTGCCCATGACCCGCGAGGGCAGCGTCTGGTTCTTCTTCGACGACTGGAAGCTCGCCCCGGAGGCGATGACCGAGGTGGAGCTCTCCGTCCCGGCCGCGTCACTGGGCGGGATCGGCCAGGTCGAGGTCAACGGGCAGCCGGTGAACCTCCACGAGGACGGCGCCACCCTGGCGGCCTTCGTCCCCACGGTGGTCGACGTCGGCATCGACAGCCAATGGCTGACCGGCTCCGGACACGACGTCGTCACCGCCGAGGGCGATCACCGGATCGACATCGAGCTGGAAGCCTCGGAGACCGCCGCCGAGCTGCTGCATGACGAGGTGGAAGAGTACCTGACCGGCTGCGCCGAGCAGGAGGTCCTGATGCCCAGCGGCTGCCCGATGGGGATCACCACTCCGAACCAGGTGGACGCCGACACGATCTCCTGGGAGATGCCCGACCCCTCCGACATCTCGCTGACCTTCGGCGACGACGGCTGGTCCATCTCCGGGGCGGACAACCTCCGCGCCACGGTCACCTTCGAGTCCCTGGACTACTTCGACGGCGGCGAGCTGGACGAGAGCCACGACGTCAGCTTCGGCCTCGACATCCAGGTCGGAGCCAGCGGCGAGGACCTCGTCATCTCCGTGATCGGCGACTGACCGGACCCGGTCCGGGCCCGCGCGGCACCTGCCCCCGGCTTGACTGCCCCCCGGCTCACCGACGATCCGGCCGCGCGGCGGCCGGGGCGGGCTCCACCGGCTCCACCGGGTCCAGCGGGTCCAGGTCCACCTTCCTGTCATGCCAGCGGTGCCCCAGCTCGATCAGCCCGGAGCCGACCATCGCGGCGACGAAGGCCACCGCCAGCAGCTCCGCGCTGGGCATGGCGAAGAGGTGGTACTGCTGGGAGATCGGCACCAGCAGGGCCGCCGCCAGCAGCAGGTACATGGAGGCCAGCAGGATCATCCGCGGGGTGGTCAGCGGCCGCAGCGCCACATTGAGCACCCACAGGCCCACCAGGGTCAGGCACAGGGTGGAGGCCGTCTGCACCCCGGCTGCGGGCTCCTGGAAGTGCCGCCCTGCGGCGCTGACGGCGATGACCGCCAGACAGATCGCCACCGACGCCGGGATGGAGAACAGCACGGATCGGCGCAGGAACCCCGGTCGGTACCGCCGGGTGTTGGGCATCAGCGCCAGGAAGAACGCCGGGCAGCCGATCATCAGGAAGTCCACGGTGGAGAACTGGCGCGGCAGGAACGGGAACTGCCAGAACATGAGCCCGAAGAACAGTCCCAGGACGATCGCGTAGGCCGTCTTGGTGAGGAACAGGTGCGCCACCCGCTCGGTGTTGGCGATGACCTTCCGACCTTCGGCCAGCACCTTCGGCAGGCGGTCGAACCGCCCGTCCAGCAGCACCATCCGGGACACCGCCTTCGTGGCAGGAGCCCCGTTGCCCATCGCGATGCCCAGATCCGCGCGCTTCAGGGCCAGCGCATCGTTGATGCCGTCGCCGGTCATCGCCACCACGTGACCGTTGGCCTTCAGCGCCTCCACCATGGTGCGCTTCTGCTCCGGGGAGACCCGGCCGAACACGGAATGGGTGGCCAGCGCCGACCGCATCGCCTCGGGATCCTCCGGCAGCCGGGAGGCGTCCACGCCGTCGCCGTCGACCCGCATCCCCACTTCCCGGGCCACCGCCGAGACGGTGCGCGGCGAGTCCCCGGAGATGACCTTCAGAGCCACGTTCTGCGCGCTGAAGTACTCCAGAGTCGACCGGGCGTCGGAGCGGACGTTCTCCTTGAACGTCAGCAGGGTGACCGGCATGAGCCCGTCCGGCAGTCGCTCGCCTCGTCCCAACGGTCCGCTGGCGCCGTCGAGGATGGGGCCCTCCAGCGGCGCGTGGGCGAGGACCATGGTCCGCAGCCCCTGGGCGGCGGTGGCCTCCGTGTGCCCCAGCAGCCGGTCCACCTCGGCCTGCGGCGCCACATGCGGCGACTGCAGGATGTCGGGGGCGCCGAGGATCCAGTGCCCGGCCAGTTCCCCGGCGTCGTCGGCGAAGGTCACTGCGGACCACCGTCGGGCGGAGGAGAACTGCACCTGGTAGGCGGCGTGATGCCGCGGCAGGGCGGTGAAAGGCACCTGCAGGGCCGCCGCCGTCGGGTTGGCGTGCAGGTCCGCACCGAACCAGGCGAGCACCTGCTGCCACGGCTCGGTCCCCTCCAGCGCGGTGGAGGACGGGTCCCGGTGCTGCACTGCCGGAAGCCCGCGAGAGTCCAAGGGCGCCGCCCCGTGGAAGGCGATGGTGCCGTCGGTCAGCGTGCCGGTCTTGTCCAGGCAGACGACGTCCACCCGGGCCAGGATCTCCACCGCCGGCTGCTCCTGAATGAGGACCTTGTCCTGGGCCAGGCGCAGCGCGGCCACCGCGAAGGCGATGGTGGTCATCAGCGCCAGCCCCTGCGGGATCATCGCCGTCACCGAGGACACGGCGGTGACCATCGCCTCCCGCCACTGACCGGAGGCCCACGCGTGGCTCCACCCGCCGAAGGCCTGCATCTGCCCGTTGAAGACGATCGCGGTGATGGGCAGCAGCACCAGGGACAGCCAGAATGCGACCTTCTCGAGGGCGCGGCGCAGCTCCGAGTTGATCTTCTGGTAGCGCTTGGCCTCGGTGGCGAGCTTCACGGCATGGGCGTCGTCGCCCACCGCGGAGACCACGAAACGCCCGGTGCCGGCCAGGACCGCGGTGCCGGAGAGGACGATGTCGTCACGGCGCTTCGGCACCGGATCCGACTCGCCGGTGAGCATGGACTCGTCCACGTCCAGTCCGGAGGAGGAGATCACGACGCCGTCGGCGGGCACCTGGTCGCCACGGCGCAGCTCCACGACGTCGTCGAGGACGATCTGCTCCCGGTGGATCTCCACCAGCATCCCGTCACGCAGCACCGTGATGCTGTCCTGGTGCAGCAGCGCGATCGCGTCCAGCTTCCGCTTGGCCGAGTATTCCTGGATGAGCCCGATGACCACGTTGGCGACGGCGGCCACGGCGAACAGCAGGTCCAGCCAGCGGCCCAGGATCACGATGACCAGCGCGCAGACCCCGATGATCAGGTTGAACAGCGTCATCAGGTGGGTGCGCAGGATCTCCGCGATGGAACGGGAGGTGGTGTGCGGCTGGACGTTGGCCAGCTGCAGCCGCTGGCGCTCGGCCACCTGGATGGAGTTCAGCCCCTGGGCCTCCAGCACGGCAGGGTCGACGGCGGACCGGAGCTCCGCAGGCGTGCGGACGTCCGTCTTCTGAGCAGCCACGTGCTCCGTCCTTGTCGGGGGCGAGCGGGGACACCGGGCGCAGGCACGCCCGGCCCCATTCTAGAGGCGCCGCCCCGTTCCGCCCTCAGCCCTGAGGAGGAGACTCTGCCCACAGCTGGCTCCGAGCCCGGCTCAGCGCACACCCCACGTGTAGGTCTGCTTGCGCAGGCTCAGATACATGAACGTCTCCGTGCCGACCACCCCGGGAAGGGTCCGGATGCGCTGCGAGATGATCTCCAACAGGTGGTCGTCGTCCTCGCAGACCACCTCCACCAGCAGGTCGAAGGCCCCGGCGGTGATCACTACGTAGTCGACCTCGTCATAGGCCTCGAGCTCAGCGGCCACCGGTTCCAGCGCACCCTCGACCTTGATGCCGATCATCGCCTGCCGCGGGAACCCCAGCTCCAGCGGGTTGGTGACCGCCACGATCTGGATGACCCCCAGCTCCTGAAGCCGGTGCACGCGGTGCCGGACGGCGGCCTCGGAGAGGCCCACCTCTTTGCCGATGGAGGCGAAGGAGCGGCGGCCGTCCTGCTGCAGCAGCTCGATGATCGCCTTGTTGACGTCGTCGATCTCGGCCGCCCGGTGGTTCCTGTTCTTCACCATGTCCCCCAGCCTTTCACAGCGCCGCCAGCTTCCTGCCCCGCCAGTACCGCCACACCTGGACGCCGACGACCAGCGCGATCGCGCCCAGGAACATGGCCGATCCCAGCACGTTGACCTCGGCCGGGATGCCTCGCCGCGCGGCCACATAGGCGTACTGCGGGAAGGTGGTGTAGGCCCCGGAGTTGAAGTTCGCCACGATGAAGTCGTCGAAGCTGATCGCGAAGCTCAGCAGGGCCGCGGCCGCGATGCCGGGGATCAGCAGCGGGAAGGTCACCTTCCAGAACGCGGTGCGCCCCGAGGCATAGAGGTCCGCGGCCGCCTCTTCCAGGGCCGGGTCCAGGGTGGCGATGCGTGCCCGGATGGCCACCACCACGAAGGAGATGCAGAACATGATGTGTGAGAGCACCGTGGTGCCCATCCCCAGCTGGACCCCCAGGTTGAGGAACTGGGACAGCAGCGAGGCGCCCAGCACGACCTCCGGGGTGGCCAGCGGCAGGAAGATCAGCATGTTGGCCGAGCCGGCGAAGCGGAACCGGTAGCGCTCGAGCCCGAAGGCGATCATGGTGCCCAGCACGGTGGCCACCGTGGTGGCGATGACCGCCACCATCAGCGAGTTCCCGAACGCTTCGCACAGCTGGGAGGGGCGGCACGGGTCCTGCCAGTTGGCCAGGGTGAAGCCGCGCCAGGTCAGGTTGGTCCGGCCGGCGTCGTTGAACGAGAACACGAAGATGTAGGCGATCGGGACCAGCAGGTAGAGGAACGCCAGCCCACCGACGACCGGTACGAACCACCGGCCGGCGTCGAACCGGCGTCGGGGCGTGGGCGCGGCGTGACGGGTGGCCGGATCCGTGCTCATGGTCTCTCCCCTCATACGATCTCCTTCGTCCCGAAGCGGCGCACGTAGAGCGTGACGAGGATCAGGATGATGGCCATCAGCACCGCGGACAGGGCGGCGGCCGAAGGATAGTCGGTCGCGTGGAAGAACCGGGAGTCGATGATCTGACCCACAGTGGTGGTGTCCACGTTGTTGCCCAGCATGACCGCGTTGACGTAGTCGCCGGAGGCCGGGATGAACGTCAGGATGGTCCCCGCCATCACCCCGGGTGTGGACAACGGCAGCGTGACCCGCAGGAACGTCTGGAGCCCTCCCGCGTAGAGGTCCCCGCCGGCCTCGATGAGCCGGGTGTCCAGCCGCTCCAGGTTGGCGTAGATGGGCAGCGTCATCAGCGGCAGGTACAGGTAGGTCATGCCGGCGACGACGGCGAGCGCGGTCGCGGTGAGCCGCCCGTCCTGGGGCAGCACGGAGATCGCCTTGAGGAACCCGACCACCCAGCTCTCGTCGGAGAGGATGAACCGCCAGGACTGCACGCGCAGGATGAAGCTGGAGAAGAACGGGGCGATGATGACCACCAGCAGCAGCCCCTGCAGCAGGTGCCGGCCGCGCAGCCGCACCGCCACCAGGTAGGCCATGGGGTAGCCGATGCACAGGGCTGCCACGGTGGCGACGGTGGCGAACAGGAACGACCGCACGAAGGTGTTCCCGTAGGTGGTCATCACGTGCGCATAGGTGGCGATGTTGAACCCGGGCACGAACTCTCCCGGCACGGCGCCCTCGGGACGCACGTAGAGGGACATCGCCAGCATGGAGAACACCGGTACCACGAAGAACAGCGTGATGAAGGCGAACCCGGGGATGACCAGGAGCATGCCGAGCCGCCCGCGGGCGCGCCAGGTGCGGCGCTCCTCGGCGGACTGTTCGGGCGGGATGGGCGGCTCCACATGCTCCTGCGGGGTGGTGAGCTCCTCGGCGGCGCCGGGGGTGGTGTTCACGGCCATCACAGCTCCTCGACGCCGGCCTCGGTGTCGGAGCCGCCGGCCAGTCCGAACAGGTTGGCGTCCTCCCACCACAGGTCGACCTCGGTGCCGGGGCCGATGACCTCGGTGCGCAGATTCTGGGAGAACACGGTCAGGCTCCCCGCCCCGGGGACCTCCACCTCGTATTCGGTGGAGACCCCGGTGTAGGCGACGTCGCGCACGCGTCCTCCGGTGACGCGGGTCCAGTCGGCCTGGGCGTCGGCGGGCCGGCGTCCGGCGCGGGTGAGGACGATCTTCTCCGGGCGGATGCCGACGACGATCCGGCCCTGCTGCTGCACGGCCCTCTCGGCGGCGAGCCGACAGGTGGTCTCGCCGAACTGCACGGTGAGTCCCTGGGGCCCCGCGGCGTCGACCACCTCGGCCTCGAAGAGATTGGACTTGCCCAGGAAGTTCGCCACGAAGGCGGTGCGCGGCAGGTCGTAGAGCTCTCCGGGTGGACCGATCTGTTCGATGCGGCCGGCGTTCATCACGGCCACGGTGTCGGCCATGGTCAGGGCCTCCTCCTGGTCGTGGGTGACGTGGATGAAGGTGATGCCGACCTCCTGCTGGATCTGCTTCAGCTCGGCCTGCATCTGGCGGCGCAGCTTCATGTCCAGCGCGCCGAGCGGCTCGTCCAGCAGCAGCACGTGGGGCTCATTGACCACGGCGCGGGCCAGGGCGACCCGCTGCTGCTGGCCGCCGGAGAGCTGGGCGGGGCGCCGCTGGGCCAGATGCCCCAGCTCCACGAGGTCCAGCACCTTCGAGGCGCGGCCGAGCGCGTCGGGCACCTTGCGGCGTCGGAGACCGAAGGCCACGTTCTCCAGGACGCTGAGATGGGGGAACAGCGCGTAGCTCTGGAAGACGGTGTTGACCTCCCGCTGGTGGGCCTTGGTGCCGGTGACGTCGTCGTCGCCGATGAGGATCCGTCCCCGGGTGGGGTGCTCCAGGCCGGCGACCATCCGCAGCGTGGTGGACTTGCCGCAGCCGCTGGGTCCCAGCAGCGCGAAGAAGCTGCCCGCCGGGACGTGGAGGTCGAGGTCGTCGACGGCGGTGAATCCGCTGAACAGCTTGGTGATGCCTCGCAGGGCGAGGTCCTTGCCGGTGGCAGACATCAGTTCCCGATCACCGCCTGGAACCGGTCGGTGAACTCGGCTTCCTCCTCGGCGTCCATGCTGCGAATGGTGTGCAGGTCCGCCTGCATCTCCTCGGTGGGGAAGATCATCGGGTCCTCGGCGAGATCCGGGTCGATCTCCTCCATGGCCTCCTGGGCTCCCTGGACGGGGCACACGTAGTTGACGTAGGCGGCGACCTCGGCCGCGACGTCGGGCTGCAGGTAGAAGTCCATGAGCCGTTCGGCGTTCGTCTGGTGCTCCGCGCCGTGGGGGATCAGCAGATTGTCGGACCACAGGGCCCCGCCGGCCTCGGGGAGGGCGAACTCCCAACGGTCCCCCTCTTCGAGGTTCAGCTGGGTGATGTCGCCGGACCAGGCCATCACGGCCAGGGCGTCCCCGGAGACGAGGTCCTCCATGTAGGCGTTGCCCCGGACCTGCCGGATCTGCCCATTGGAGATGCTCTCCTCCAGCAGCTCCAGAGCGGACTCGAAGTCGTCGCTGTCGAAGGAGGTGACGTCCGCACCCTGGTCGAGCATGATCAGGGCCAGGGTGTCCCGCCATTCGTCCAGGACCACCACCCGGCCGCGCAGGTCGGGGTCGGTGAACAGCTGGGTGACCGAGTGGACGCCGTCGGGCACGGACTCCTTGTTCCAGGCCAGCCCGGTCATGCCGGACTGCCAGGTCACCGAATGGCGACGGTCCGGGTCGAAGCCGACATCGCGCAGGCCGGGCAGCAGGTTGTCCAGGTGGGGGATGTTCTCATGGTTCAGCTCGCGGACCTGGCCGGCGGCGATGAGGCGAGCCGCCATCCAGTCGGTGAAGGTGACGATGTCCTGGCCGAAGCCCTGCCCCTGGCGGAGCTGGTTCTGCACGGTGCCGTAATAGCTCTCGTTGCCGTCGATGTCCTCCGCGTAGGTGACGCTGATCCCGGTCTCCTCCTGGAACCGTTCCAGGGTCGGGTAGGTGCCGGCGCCGCTGTCATAGTCCAGGTAGAGGCTCCAGTTGGCCCAGAACAGCGCCATCGACTCGTCGGAGAGGTCCTCGGCCGGACCCTCCTCCGCGCCGGGGGTTCCCCCGGTGCCGCAGGCGCTGAGTGCCCCGAGCAGTCCTGCCGCGCCGGCGCCCATCATCAGTCGGCGGCGGGAGACGCGGCGACCCGCCAGCTGGGAGCGGACCAGCGAGCGGATCATGGGGTCCTGGGGAAGGGAGTCGGGGGTGCGGGTCATGGGGTCCTCCTCGGTGCCGGTGAAGCGGTGTTGGCGGTGGTGCGGTGTTGGCGGTGGTGCGGGTGCTGGACGGGTAAGTACGTGCTGCGAGTGGTCGGTGGGCTGCGGGTGGTGGCTGCGGATCTGCTCCCCCTCAGGAGTCGAATCCGAGTCCGAGCCGGTCCAGGGTGCGGAGCCAGAGGTTGCGCCGCCCGGTCGCGTCCTCCCGGGCACGGGCCCAGGTGGTGATCATGATCCCCAGCCAGGCGAAGGGTTCCGGTGGGAAGGGCGGAGGGCGCTTCCGGACCATCTCCAGCCGGGTGCGTGCGGTGTCCAGGCCCTGCAGCCGGTCCAGCATGACGTCGGCGGCGAAGCGGGAGGCTCCCACCCCGAGGCCCGTGAACCCGGTCGCGTAGACGGTGCGACCCCCGTGGGCCTGGCCGAACAGGGCGCAGAACTGAGTGGAGGTGTCGATGACCCCGGCCCATCGGTGGGTGAATCGGATGCCCTCCAGCTGGGGGAAGGTCGCCGCGAAGTGGTCGGCGAGCCGCTGGAAGGTCTGCGGCCTGTCCAGGTGGTCCTCCCGGATGGACCGGCCGAAGTGGTAGACGACGTCGTAGCCTCCCCACAGGATCCGCCGGTCCGGGGTGATCCGGTAGTAGTGGAACTGGTTGCCGGCATCGGCCACGCCGACGGCGGGGTCCCACCTCAGGGCGGCCAGCTGCTCGGCGGTGAGCGGCTCGGTGGCGAGGACGTAGTCGTAGACGGGCACGGTCTCCCAGCGGGTGCGCAGATGCCGCCACGAGCGGCCCAGCGGGTTCGGGAAGGCGTTGGTGGCCAGCACCACCTGCCTGGCGCTGACGCCCGCGGAGCCGTGCGGGGTCTGGAGCCGGACCGTGACGCCGTCGCCGCCGGGGAGCTGCCGCAGCTGCGTGACGCGGCTGCGCTCGGCGATCCGCACCCCCAGACGTTCGGCGGTCTCGGCCAGGCCCCAGGCGAGGCGGGCGGGATCGACGACGGCGGTGCCGCGCGCGTCGTGCCGTCCCGCCAGGTAGGTGGGCGAGTCCAGGTGGGTGCGCACCGCCTCGGCGTCGAGGAACCCGGGGTCCTCCGGAGCGAGGGAGGCGACCTCATGGGGGCGGGTGGCCACGGTGAGCGACCCGCCACGTGCGAAGCCGCAGTCGATGCCGTACCGGGCGATCGTCTCCTCGATCTCGTCGAGGTTGCGCAGCCCCAGGCGTTCGAGGGCTTCGTACTCCTGCGGCCAGCGGCTGCGGCCGTTCTCCTCCCCATGGGTCAGGCTGGCCTCGCAGAAACCGCCGTTGCGTCCGGTGGCCTGCTCGGCGAGCCTGTCGGCCTCCACCAGCAGCACCCGGGTGCCCGGTGAACGTTCGACGGCGCGCAGGGCAGTCCACAGTCCGGTGAACCCGCCGCCGACCACCAGCAGGTCCGCCTGCTCCCCGTCCTTGACGGGAGGCCGTGCGGCGGGGCGGTCCGGGGTGTCCAGCCACAGCGGGACCGGGCGCGCGCCCTGGAGCGCGCGCCGCCCCCAGCCAGTGGTCGTCGTGGTCTCCATGACGCTCCGTCCTACTCGCCGTCTCCGATGAAGCTCATGACGTGCTTGATGCGGGTGTAGTCCTCGAGGCCGTACAGGGAGAGGTCCTTGCCGTAGCCGGAGTGCTTGAAGCCGCCGTGCGGCATCTCCGAGAGGTAGGGGATGTGGGTGTTGATCCACACGCAGCCGAAGTCCAGCTCCTTGGCGGCCCGCATCGCCCGGCCGTGATCGGTGGTCCACACGCTGGAGGCCAGCCCGTACTTCACGTCGTTCGCCATCGTGAGGGCCTCGGCCTCGGAGGAGAAGGTCTGCACGGTGATGACGGGGCCGAAGATCTCCTCCTGGATGAGCTCGTCGTCCTGGGCGAGCCCGTCCAGGATCGTGGGGGCGTAGAAGTAGCCGCTCTCCCCCACCCGGTGCCCGCCGGTGATCAGCTGCACGTGCTCCGGCCGCGCGTCGACCTTCGCGGTGACCGTGGCCAGCTGGTCCGCGTTGTTCAGCGGGCAGACGTCGGCCTCATCGTCGGGGCCGCCCAGCGTGGTGCTCTCGGCCTGTGCCTTCAGCGCGGCGAGGAACTCGTCGTGGACGGACTCGTGGACGAGCACACGGGTCGCCGCCGTGCAGTCCTGGCCGGCGTTGAAGTACCCGGCCGCCGCGATGCCCTCGGCGGCGGAGGCGAGGTCGGCGTCGTCATGGACGATCACCGGGGCCTTGCCGCCGAGCTCCAGATGCACCTTCTTCAGGTCCTGGGAGGCCGCCTGCGCCACCTGCATGCCCGCGCGCACCGACCCGGTGATGGCGACCATCTCGGGCACCGGGTGCGCGACCAAGGCGCGGCCGGTGTCGCGGTCCCCGCAGATCACATTGAACACTCCCGGCGGGAGGATCTGTGCGCAGAGCTCGGCGAACAGCGTGGAGGTGGCCGGCGTGGTGTCGCTGGGCTTGAGCACGATCGTGTTGCCGGCGGCCAGGGCGGGGGCGACCTTCCAGATCAGCATGGGCAGCGGGTAGTTCCACGGGGTGACCTGGCCGACGACGCCGATCGGCTCCCGGCGCACGAAGGAGGTGTGGTCCTCCATGTACTCGGCCGCCGCCTTGCCCTCCAGCAGGCGGCCGGCGCCGGCGAAGAAGCGGAAGTGGTCGATGTTGACCGGCATCTCCTCGGAAGCGGTGAGGTGACGGGGCTTGCCGGTGTCCTGGCATTCGGCGTCGACGAACTCGTCGAAGCGCGCCTCCAACGCGTCGGCGATCTTCAGCAGCGCCTCGCCACGTTCCTTCGGAGTCGTCCGCTTCCAGCTCTCGAAGGCCCGGGCCGCCGCGGCGAAGGCCGCGTCGACGTCGTCGGCTCCGGAGAGCGGCGCCCGGGCGTAGACCTCGCCCGTGTGGGGGGCGATGACGTCATAGGTCGCCCCGGTGACCGCAGGCACCGTCTGGCCGTCGATCACGTTGAAGAACTCCGTCAGTGCCATCCGTGGCCTCCTATCTCCTGCTCGGCTCCGTGCGAGCCGCGCGTCTGATGTGATCCAGGTCACTTCGACCTACGCTACAGGGGATGTACGGATCAAGCCAAGCATCGGCTTGTGAACAACTGATTTCGTCGCTGATACAGATAAAGTTCGCTGATTCTCTTGAATCCGAGGGTGCCCCGGGGCACCATGGGTCCATGACTGAACGAGCCCTCCCCCCGGAGGAGGCCTCCCGCCTCCAGTCCGCGGCCACCCAGCACCTGTGGATGCACTTCACCCGGCACGGCGACCTTCCCGAGACCGGCGTGCCGATCATGACGCGCGGAGAGGGCGTCCACCTGTGGGATGCCGACGGGAAGCGCTACATCGACGGGCTCGCCGGCCTCTTCACCTCCCAGCTGGGCCACGGCCGGCGGGATCTCGCCGAGGCGGCCGCGCAGCAGATGGGGACCTTGGAGTTCATGCCGCTGTGGTCCTATGCGCATCCGCCCGCCATCGAGCTGGCCGAACGGCTCGCCGGTCTCACACCCGGGGACCTGGACCGCGTGTTCTTCACCAACAGCGGCAGCGAGGCCGTGGAGACCGCCTGGAAGCTGGCCAAGAACTACTTCCGGCTGACGGGACGCCCCGGCAAGCACAAGGTCATCAGCCGGACCACCGCCTATCACGGCACCACCCACGGAGCACTGTCCATCACAGGGCTCGCCGGACTGAAGCAGCCGTTCGAGCCCCTGGTTCCCAGCACGGTGCACGTCAGCAACACCAACGCCTACCGGGCCTCCGAGCTGACCGCCGGAGCCCTGGAGGTCACCGATGAGCAGAGCCTGGAGCGCTTCGGCCGATGGGCGGCCGACCAGATCGGCCTGGCCATCGAGGCGGAGGGTGAGGACTCGGTGGCCGCCGTGTTCCTGGAGCCCGTGCAGAACGCCGGCGGCTGCTTCCCACCCCCACCCGGATACTTCCAGCAGGTCCGCGAGATCTGCGACGAGCACGACGTGCTGCTGGTCTCCGACGAGGTCATCTGCGCCTTCGGCCGGCTGGGCCACATGTTCGGCGCCGAGCACTTCGACTACCAGCCGGACATGATCACGACCGCCAAGGGCATCACCTCCGGCTACGCGCCCCTGGGAGCCGTGCTCGCCTCAGAGCGACTCATGGAGCCCTTCCTGCAGTCCGGGGCCATGTTCGGCCACGGCTACACCTTCGGCGGCCACCCGGCCTCCACCGCCGTCGGGGTGAAGAACCTGGAGATCTTCGAGTCCGAGGGCGTCCTCGAGCATGTGCAGCAGCACGCCGGCACCTTCCGCAGCACCCTGGAGCGGCTGCTCGACCTGCCGATCGTCGGCGATGTCCGCGGCGAGGGCTACTTCTACGGGATCGAGCTGGTCAAGGACAAGACCAGCCGGGCCAGCTTCAGCGCCGAGGAGTCCGAGCGGATCCTCTTCGGGTTCATCTCCAAGAAGCTCTACGAGGAAGGCCTCTACTGCCGAGCGGACGACCGCGGCGACCCCGTCATCCAGCTCAGCCCGCCGCTGATCGCCGGCCCGGAGGACTTCGAGGAGATCGAGCAGATCCTGCGTCACGTGCTCAGCGAGGCCTGGACGCTGCTCTGACCAGCGGGCCGTGCCGCGCCGCCGTCGCCGTCGCCGTCGTGTGCTGCCCCCGGCCCCCGCGCGTCTGCACCATCAGATCACGTCTGCACACCCATATCTGGTGGGGCAGACGTGATCTGGTGGTGCAGAACCTGACGCTCAGCCGACGGTGACCTGCCCGCCGAGCAGCGTGCACCGCACCGGGAGCTCCGGAAGGTGGTCCGGGTCCGCGGTGATCGGGTCCTCCTCCCAGAGAGCCAGGTCGGCGACCGCACCCGGTGCGACGACGCCGAGGTCCTCCCGGCCGAGCGCCTCGGCCGCCCAGCGGGTGTACCCCAGCAGCGCCTCGGCCGCGCTGAGCCGCTGCTCCGGCTCGAACACCGGCGCCGTCGGGTCACCGGGGGTCCGTCGCAGCTGCGCCCACGCCATGCCGAGCCGGGCGTCCAGCTGAGCCACCGGCCAGTCGGACCCGAGCGCAAGGCGGCCACCGGCGTCGAGGACGTCCCGAGTCCGGTAGGCGTGCCCGGCACGCTCCGGGCCCAGCCGGGCCGCGAAGGAGTCGGAATGGTCCGCCTCGCGCCACTGCATATGCAGCGGCTGCATGGAGGCGACCACTCCCGAGGCGGCCAGCGCCGCGACGTCGTCATCGGTCAGGGTCTCCAGATGCTCGATGCGGTGCGGTGCCCCGTGAAGGGAGTGCGCTGGGCCGGACGCCCCCTCCAGGGTGCGGTACACCTGCAGCGCGTGCGCGACGCCGGCGTCGCCGCAGGAATGGGTGGCCAGCTGGAATCCCGCCTCATGGTAGGCCCGGCACACCTGGTCGTAGCGCCGCACCGAATGCCAGAACGGGCGGGTCGAGTCGCCTGCGGCGTCGGGTTCGTGGAGCCAGGCGGTGCCGGCGTCGATGACGCCGTCGAGGAACATCTTGATCAGGGAGACCTGGAACCGGGGTCCCCCGGGATGCTCGGCCCCAGCGTCGCCGAGGCGCAGGGTCCGGTCCGCGACGGCGGCATCGTCGTCTCCCGGCTGGTGCCACAGCGCGATGTGGAGACGCACGGGCAGACCCCCGGGCAGCGTCTCCACCTCCTCCAGCGTGCTCAGCGTGGAATCGCGGCCGTCCATGACCACCGCACTGGTCACCCCGGAGGCCGCACTCTGAGCCAGGATCCGCCGCACCCGGACCGCGACCTCCTCGCCGCCGCCCGGGGGTGCGGCGTCCAGCACCGCCATGAAGGCGGGGATCTCCCGCAGCTCTCCGGTGGGGCGCCCGTCCGGACCGCGGACGATCTCGCTGGCGTCGGAGAAGACGTGGTCGACGTCGAGCCCCGCCGCGTCCAGAGCCGGCTGGTTGGCCAGGCCCGTGTGGAGGTCGTAGAAGATCAGGGCCAATGGGTGCCCGGCGGCGGCCTCATCGAGGAGGTCGCCGCGGATCCCATGCCCGTCGAAGGCCTTGTAGTCCAGGTTCCAGCCGCGGATCCAGCCTCCGGGCGACAACTCGGCGGCCGCGGCGGCGACGGCCTGGCGGACCTGCGCCAGCTCGGTCAGCCCGTCGAGATCCAGTCCGACCGCCAGCTCTGCACCCCAGACCGGGTGCATATGGGAGTCGATCAGCCCGGGAGTGAGCACGGCCCCGGCGGCGTCGATGATCTCCGTGCCCGGGCCGGCCAGTGCACGGATCTCCTCATCGGTGCCGAGATGCGTGATCCGGCCGTCGGCGACGGCGAGCGCGGTCTCGGCCGCTTCGGCCGCACCATGCTGGGACGTCATGGGCCGGATACGGGCTCCGGTGATGATGGTGTCCACCATGGTGGGGCCTCCTGTCAGGTGGGTGCTCCGGTGCGGGTCAGCAGGTCGGGTCAGCAGGGTCGGTCAGGCGGTATGAGTCAGACGTCGTCGGGTGCGGGCGGCCGCCGGTGCCGCCAGGGCCGGATCTGCTCGAACCGCGCGGCGACGTCGAACACCGTGCTCTCGTCGTAGGGATGCCCGACGATCTGCAGACCGACCGGCACTCCCCGAGCCACGCCCGCCGGGACCGACAGCACCGGGCACCTGTTTGCCACGTTGAACGGGACGGTCATATGGGCCTCCCAGTAATGCTCCACATGCCGGTCTCCCCCGGAGGCCACATCGGGAACGGTCAACCCGTCCAGACACCGGGCCTCCGCGGGGAGCGCCAGCACGGCGGAGGTCGGAGTGACGAGCACATCGGCTCCTTCCATGACCGTGGCCAGCTGGGCCTGCATGGCGGCTTCCCGTTCGAGCGTCTCGAACAGCGAGAGCCGGCGGGCGTGGGCCCGAGCATCGGCGATGAACCGCAGCGTGTAGTCCTCCGCCGTCTCCTCGCGGCCGGCGAGCAGTCGACTCATACCCTCGGCGAGGATGTGTCCGAAGTGCGCCATCGTGGTCTCACGGATCTCCGACGTCGTCCACGGCGGCGACACCTCGACGATCTCCGCCCCGGCCTGCTCCATGGCGAGGACCGCCGCGTCGACCTGCTCACGGACCGAGCGCTGCACGGGGTAGTCGCCCAACGCCGCGCTGTAGGCGATGCGACGTCCCCGCAGATCCTCCGGCGCCCGGTCAGCGTCGGCTGACGGCACGGCCTGCGTGGGCACGGTGGCGTGGTCGGCGGGATGGACCCCGCGGATGACTTCGGTGAGCAGGGCGACGTCCCCCACGGTCCGTCCCATGGCCCCGTCACCGCGGTACCAGTCGGCGGCGAAGGGTCCGACGCCCGGCACAGAGCCATAGGGCCCCTTATAGCCGACCACTCCGGTGAACGACGCCGGCAGCCGGGTAGACCCGGCGATGTCCGAGGCGGTGGCCAGCGGGGTCAGGCCCGCAGCGAGGGCGGCCGCGGCCCCGCCGGAGGATCCTCCGGGGCTCAGCGACCTGTCCCAGGGGTTGCGGGTCACACCCCACAGCCGCGTGTGGGTGAAGGTCGCACAGGAGAACTCCGGGGAGGTGGTCCTCGCGTGGATGACCCCGCCGTGACGGCGCAGCCGCTGCACCACGGGATGGTCCTCGCCCGCGATCTCGTCGGCGTAGGCGGCCATGCCCTGGCTCAGGGTCCGTCCGGCGAGCGCATGCTTCTCCTTGGTCGCCACGGGCAGGCCCACGAGCCGTCTCCCGTCCCCTTCGGCTGTCCCGCTCCCCGCGGCATAGTGGTCATCCGCCGCCCTGGCCTCACGGCGCGCCTGATCCCGCAGGACCTCGGTGAACGCGTTCACCGGCGGCTCGGCCTCCGCGTCGGCATCGATGCGTTCCAGCAGCTGCTCCAGATACTCGGAGGGGGCGAGGTCCCGTCGGGCGAAACGGCGGAGCACCTCCCGCGCGGACAGATGGGCCAGGCAGTCGCTGCGACCGTCGGCCTGCGAGGCCATGGCTTCCGCCGTCATGCCTCCTCCGCCTCCTGGAGCCGGCCTCCTGGCGCGACGCCGTCCAGTTCCCCCGTCACCAGACGCGTCACCAGCGCGGTGAGCACCTCCAGGCCGGTGACCAGATCCGCGTCGGAGGTGAACTCACGCTCGCAGTGTGAGACGCCGTCCGCCGACGGGACGAAGAGCATCACGGCAGGCACGATGCGGTTCATCGGTATGGAGTCGTGGCCTGCCAAGGTCGTGAGCCTCAGGGACTCCACCCCGACGTCGCGGCAGGCCTTGGCGGCCAGATCGAGCCCCGCCTCGGGGAACGTCTGGACGGGCCGGACGTCGAAGTCCTCCGCGCTGATCTCCACGCGACTGCGCGCGGCGATGTCCGCGAACTCGTTCAGCAGCAGTTCGCGCGCCCGCTCCACGTCCTGGCGGCGGTCCGCGCGCAGGTCTACGACGAGGTCCACCTGGCGGGGCACCACGATCGGTGAGTTCGGCTCGACGTCGAACTTTCCCACCGAGGTGACGATGGACTCCGGCTCGAAGTGCCGGACCACGTCCTCCACGGCGATCACCGCCCGCGACGCCGCCACCAGGGCGTCACGGCGGTCGGCCATCAGCGTGGCGCCGGTGTGGGACTGCTCCCCGACCACGCTGACGAGGAGCTTCTGCGTGTGCCAGCTCCGCTCGACGATCCCGATGGGCACCTCGGCCCGTTCCAGCCGGCGGCCCTGCTCGATGTGGATCTCCGCGTAGGCGGCGGCCTGCGGCCCCGGCCCGTCCCCTCGGCGACCGATGGACTGCAACGCCTCCTCCACCGTGACGCCCTGCGGATCCCGGGTCTGGCGCGTGCGGTCGGCGTCCAGCAGACCCGCATACACGGAGCTGCCCATGATCGACGGCGGGAAGCGGGCACCCTCCTCGTTGAACCAGTCCACCACCGCCACGTTGAACCTGGGCACCAGAGTTCCGGCGGAGACGGCGGCGTCCAGCGCGGCCGCCGCATGGAGCGCGGCGACGACCCCGTAGGTGCCGTCGAAGCGGCCGCCGAGGGGCTGGCTGTCCAGGTGGGAGCCGACCACCACGCACGGGGCGTCGTCCAGCCACCGGCTCACGGCGAAGATGTTGCCGATCTCATCGGTGGTCACCGTGAAGCCGAGCTCCTCGGCGCGGCTCTCGAACCAGTCCCGCACCTGCCCGTGCTCCGGCGTGCCGGCCTGGCGATCGATGCCTCCGGCCTCGGTGGCGCCGAATCCCGTGGTGTGGTGGAAGTCCCGCAGGAACATCTCGCGGTCCGGGCCCCATGCGTCGCCGTCCGCGCGGTGCGGCGCGGACCCGGAGCTCGTGCTCTGCTCGGTCATGCTGATTCTCCTCGTCTGTGATGCTCGTGCCCTCAGCGCCGGTCCGCCTGTGCCTGACCGGTCTGCTCCTGGCCCGTCTGCTCCCGGCCCGTCTGCTCCTGGCCCGTCTGCTCCTGGCCCGTCTGCTCCTGGCCCGTCTGCTCCTGGTCCTCCGAGTCCCAGAGCTCCTTCCGGAAGTCCCGGGTCCGCGCCCGGAACGTCGCCATGATCCCCGGCTCCCGCGGGCGGGTCACCAGACTCACCCCGACGAACACGACGATGTTCAGCAGCAGCGCCAGCAGTCCCCCGCCGCCGGCGGCGAAGGGTCCTGGCAGCACCTCCGGCACCGCCGTGAACAGGACGACGCCGCCGACGCCGACCACCAGCCCCGCCGTCGCGCCGGCCACGCTGGCCCGCGACCAGAACAGGGCTCCCAGGGTGGGGACGATGACCTGGGCCAGGCCGGCGAAGGCGACCAGGCCGATCGTGACCAGCAGACCCGGGATGTACAGCGTCATCACGTAGGCGACGGCAGAGAACACCAGGATCGCCCAGCGACCGACCCACACCCGCTTGTTCTCCGTGAGGTTCTTCTGCACGTACTTCTCATGGAAGTCCACGGTGTAGCTGGCGGCCATGGCGTGGACCTGGGAGTTCGCCGTCGACATCGCCGCAGCGGCACCGCAGGCGATCAGCACCAGCGCCAGCACGATCGGCGCATAGTCCAGCAGCATGCGTGGCAGCACCTGATCGGCCGCCTCCACGTCCGGGTCCAGGACCACCGCGGCATTGCCGATCAGCATGGAGCCGACATAGCTGATCGCCGCGACGGCGAGCAGGAACGGCATCAGGTCGAACAGCCGGGGCGACCGTGTCGCATACATGCGAGTCCACATCTGCGGCCCCATGAAGGCGCCGATGGGTGTGATGACGAACATCGCGATCCACGCCATCCATGCACCGTCGGCAAGGATCAGGTTCTCCGGCTGGATCTGCTCGATCTCGTCGAACATAGTGCCCATGCCGCCCACCTCGCCGACCAGGAAGATCCCGGCGGTGATCATGCCGGTGAAGAGCAGGACGCCGTAGAAGATGTCGGTCCAGGCGACCGCGCGCAGGCCGCCGGACCAGACGTAGATGATGATGACCAGGTAGAACAGCAGCCCGGCCAGCCAGAACGGCAGAACCCCGTTCGAGGCGACCTCCATCAGATACGCCCCGCCGGTGAGCTGGATCTGGAGATGCGGCAGCGTGAAGACCAGCAGGATGACCGCGATGAAGGTGCCCAGCTTCCGGGAGCCGTAGAGGTCCACGAAGAAGTCCCGCGGGGTGACGTAGCGGCCCCGCTTGCCGTGGAACCAGATGCGCTTGCCCACGAGGTAGTACATGACCCCGAAGAAGATGTTCCAGGCGATGGCGGTCCAGTAGAGGGGCCCGTCCAGGTAGAAGCTCGCGTTGGAGCCGAGGAAGGCGAAGGCGCTCCACCATGTGGCCGCCACGGTGAAGAAGACCGCGATGGAGCCCATGCCTCGGCCTTGGATGAAGAAGTCCTCCGCGGTGGCCGCAGCCTTCCGTGAGGCCAGCCCGCCCATGATCAGGGGGATCAGCAGGAAGCTGCCGATCACCAGAAGTCCGACGATCTCGGTGGTGGTCATGCGTGCTCTCCTCCGTCCGCGCCGGACTCAGGGGCGGCATCGTCGACGTCTGCCCTCCTCCGGCCCCAATGGGTGCGGTAGCCGATGAACAGGACCACACACATCAGGGCCCAGACGATGATCGTGAATCCATAGATGAACGGCATCCCGAAGATCCTCGGCTCGGCGACGTCATGGAAGAAGAGCACACCGGGGAACTCCATGACGGCGAATCCGAGGATGACGCAGGTCCAGAGGATCACCGCAGTTCGTGTAGGTCTTCTCTGCCAGGTCATGCACACCTCTCCTCGTCCTCGACCTCACTGTTTCGTCAGGTTCATTCTCTGCTTCAGACATGTCAGTCACGTCACCGGGACATTGCGACGCCGTGTCCCGGCACGCTCACGCGCGGAACGCGTAGTGCCGCCCGGAGACGGCGTCCACCAGCACCTCGACGGCCCTGCCTCCAGCAGCGCCGGTGATCCACCAGTTCGGCTTCGCCACGCAGACCGGGTCACGCCCGAGGGTCAGCCCACCGCCGATCCCCCAGCGACGTCGACGCAGGAGCACGTTGCCCAGGACCCGGCGTGCGGCGCGCACGGCCTCCTCCCGTCCGATCTGTGCCGCAGGCGCGGGGTTCGCGGCGGAGAGCTGATCGAGAGCCAGGAACTCGACCTCGGTCCAGGGCTCGGCGACATAGGCCCGCCCGCCGATCAGATCGACCAGCGCGTGGCCGGTCAGCGGCGGCCTGCGCGCCCCGGGCCGGGTGGAGCCCACGAACTCCACTGCGAGCAGCGGATGCAGATGCAGCTCGGCCTGCAGGTCCGCGGCCCCGGGCGGTGGAAGGCGACCGGCCACGGTCTGCACCGCCTGCTCCCTGCCGATCTGCACCGGCCAGGCACAGTCCGGCACCAGCGGTGGCTCCGCCGTCGGGAGTGACCTCGGGGGTGACGCCTGAGGCACGCCCGATATGGACCGGACGGTCTCAACCACGCTCCCGACCCTTCTGCTGCGGCCGCTGCGTGGCCAGCGAGGCGTCCTCCCCGAGGACGAACCGGGCCGGGACGGCGTCCACCTTGGCCGTCTCCTCCACCGCACGCAGCACTCTCTCCGGCACCGGGTCCACCGACGCCGTCGCCAGGGAGACCACCACGATCGTCACGGTCGAGGACAGGATCCCCACCACCATGGCGTCGACCCCGAGACCGTCGGCCGAGCCGAGCATCTCGGCGGCCACCGCCCCGACGGTGCCGGCGATCATGGAGGAGATCGCCCCGGCGGAGTTGGCCCGCTTCCACCACACGGCACACACATAGGCCGGCACGAAGGCCGCACCCAGCACGGAGGTGGCGAAGACGACGACGTCGAAGACCCCCGGCGGCCGGGTCATGGCAAGCACGAGCCCGATCACCGCGAGGATGAGGATGGTCAGCCGGGAGACCGCGACCGCCGAACGCTCGGACATGTTCTTCTGCACGAACCGGCCCCACAGGTCCTGGGAGGCGATGGTGCCCGCCTGCAGCAGCAGCGCATCCGCCGTCGACATGATGGCCGCCATGATCGCGGCCATGACCAACCCGACGGCGAAGGACGGCAGGACGGTCTCGGCCACGCTGAAGATCGCCATCTCCGGGTCGTCCAGGTTCGGCACGATCAGCAGCGCCATCATGCCCACCAGGTACGCGCCGGGGATGAACAGCAGGTTGAAGCCGGTGGCATAGAGCCCGGCACGGCGGGCCACCGATGGGCGCCGCATGGACATGTGGCTGACGTTGACGTGCGGCCAGCCCATATAGCCGATGCTGAACACCAGCAGCGCTCCGAGGATGATGCCCCACTGCCCGAAGTACTGGCCCTCGGCGCCCCACATGGTGAGCAGGTTCTGGTTGATCGCCCCGATGCCCTCGTGGCCGGCAGTGAGCCCGCCGACATGCTGCAGCGTGGCGATCAGGATCCACAGCATGCCGATGACGAGGATGATCGCCTGGGCAAAGTCCGTGTAGGCCACCGCCAGGTAGCCGCCCATCAGGGTGTAGCCCACGATGACGCCCACCGCGATGATCAGCGAGACGTTGAGGTCCAGGCCGGTGACCATGGAGAGCCCCTGGCCGCCGGCGAGCAGCTGGGCGAGCACGTAGAAGAACATGCAGAACAGCGCGATCGGTGCGGCGACGGCCCGGGTCCACGCCGAAGGATAGCGATGCTCGAGGTACCCGATGGAGGTGATCGAGCCCAGCAGGTGGGAGAGCTTGCGCATGCGCCGTCCCAGCACCGAGAGGTTCAGCACGCCGCCGCCGAGGTCGCCGAGGGCGTACCACATCGAGAAGTACCCCTGGGAGTAGCCCAGCCCGCCGGCGCCCAGGAACATGTAGCCGGACATGGAGGTGCTCTGCAGGCGCAGCGCGGTCACCGCGGGCCCGAGGCTGCGGCCGCCCAGCAGATAGCCCTCTCGGTCCCGGGTGCTGATCCTCGAGACCCAGGCCCCGATGGCCAACAGCATCAGGAAGTAGACCACCAGGAAGACGATCTCCACGCTCATGCGTCCTCGCCCCCGTCCGCGTCCCGGTGCCGCGATGTGGAGGGGGCCTCACCGCGGACGGGCGGTCGCCCCTCGTAGTCGGCGTCCTCCACGGCCCAGCCGCGCGTGCTGACATAGAACACGAGCGTGTAGACCACCCAGAAGCCCATGACCGCGGCCATGATCACGGTGGTGCTCGTCGGCAGCCCGAACATGGCTCAGCCCGCCGCACCGTCGTCGGCCGTACGGGCCACGTGGTCGTCGGCCACCGCGAGCGCGGCGTCGAGGGCGTCCAGTCCGGTCAGCGCGTCCTCCGCAGAGATGTTGATCGGCGGGGCGATGTGGATGCGGTTCATATTCGTGAACGGCAGCACCCCGCGGTGCTTCGCCTCCGCCACGATCCTCCCCATGACCTCCGGGGTCTGCCCGTAGGGAGCCAGCGGGGCCCGGGTCTGCCGGTCGGCCACCAGCTCCACCGCCCAGAAGGCGCCGAGCCCGCGCACGTCGCCCACGCTCGGGTGGTCCTCCAGGAAGCGGGCCGCCCGTGGGCCGATGACCTCCTCCCCCAGCCAGCGCGCGTGCTCCACCATGCGCTCCTCGCGCATCGCCGTGATGGTGGCGACGGCGGCGGCCGCGGCCAACGGGTGGCCCGAATAGGTCAGTCCACCCGGGTAGGGGGTCTGCGCGAAGCTGGAATAGATCGCATCGTCCATGGCCACGCCGCCCATCGGCACGTAGCCGGAGGTCACGCCCTTGGCGAAGGTGACGATGTCCGGTTCGATGCCGGCGTGCTGGTGGGCGAACCAGGCGCCGGTGCGCCCGAACCCGACCATCACCTCGTCGATGATCAGCACGATGCCGTGCTCATCGCAGAGCCGCCGCACGCCCTTGAGGTATCCCGGCGGAGGCACGTAGATCCCCGCGGTGCCGGGAACGGGTTCGAGGATGATCGCCGCGATCTGGTCGCCGCCCTCGTAGGCGACGACGTCTTGCAGATGCTGCAGCGCACGTTCGGCCTCCTGGTGGTCGTCCTGCGCGCCGAAATGGGACCGGTAGGTGTAGGCGGGCATGAAGTGCACGACGCCGTCGGCGGCGTGGTCGGAGGGGAGCCGGCGGGGGTCCCCGGTGAGGTTGATCGCCAGCTGGGTGCCCCCGTGATAGGAGCGGTAGGCGGAGAGCACCTTGTGTCGCCCCGTGTGCAGCCGCGCCATGCGGACCGCGTGCTCGTTGGCGTCGGCACCCCCGTTGGTGAAGAACACGTGCTGGATGTCCTCGGGCAGCAGCTCGGTGATGAGCCGCGCGGCCTCGGAGCGGGCGATGTTGACGTGCTGCGGCGCCACGGTGCACAGCTCGGCGGCCTGCTCCTGGATGGCCCGCACGATGGCGGGATGCCGGTGGCCCGCGTTGGTGAAGATCAGCTGGGAGGTGAAGTCCAGCAGCCGGTTGCCGTCCCCGTCCCAGATCCAGGACCCCTCGGCGTCCAGGATCGTCATGGGGGTGATCTTCTCCTGGGCGCTCCAGGAGTGGAAGACATGCTGTCGGTCCAGGTCATAGGCTCTCCGGCCGGCGGCCAGGCGCTCGGCGCTGATCGGGTCACCTGCCGGAGCACCTGACGCCGGAACACCTGATGCCGGAACACCTGATGCCGGTGAGCCGGACGCCTGGGAGTCGGAGGTCTGCGTGTGGTTCATCGTCGCCTGTCACCTTCCGTGAGGGGGGGGGTCTTCTCCCGCCGTGCGACGTCGGCCCCGGCATCACCGGAGCCGCGACGTCCCGTGCGGTCCATGGTTCCTTGCGGAGAAGCCCACCGGAAGGACCAGGATGTGAGACACATCACCTTGTTTTCTTACATACTGTCAAGACCATGCCTGCTCTCGATCATGCCGCCGTCACCCTCCACGAGGCGCTCACCCTGCCCCCGATGGCCGCCGGCCGCCCCCAGCTGCTCAGCCCCGGCGTCTCCTTGGAGCACCCGGTCCGCTGGGCCCATGTCATCGGCGAGCCCCGCCCCGGCCCCCTGCTGCAGGGCGGGGAGCTCATCCTGTCCACCCTGCCCCTGCTGCATGAGGGGCGTCAGGACCTGGAGGAGCTGCTGCGCGGCTATCTGGAGGATCTCGACGACGTCGACGCCGCCGGGCTCGCTGTGGAGGTGCTGCCCGAGCGCCCCCGGCTGGCGGCCGCGCTGGAACGGGTCTGCGCGGAGCGCGCCGAACGCCCGGACGCCCACACCCTGACCCCGGTGCTGCGGTTCTCCCAGGTGGTGCGATTCGTGGAGATCACGGAGCACCTGCACCGCGAGCTGGTCGCCCGCCAGCTGCGGACCGGTGGGCACGTCCGTGATCAGGATCCGCTGCTGGAGGCCACCAGCGCGCTGCTCGAGGACCTCGCCGCCGTCCCTCCGCTGGCCGAGGCGGTCGCCGTCGAACGCGCCCGCAGTCTGGGCCTGCCCTCCTCCGCTCGACTGATCCCCCTGGTGTTCGCGGTGGACGCCTCCGCGGGGGCGCTCCCGCAGCGCGGCTGGTCGCTGGAGACGCTGGCCGGCGTCGTGCGCCAGGCCGGCGCCCAGCTGCACATGCCGCTGCTGGTGGGCAGCTGCCATCACCGCTCCCTCGCGGTGCTCGCCGCGGCTCCAGCCGGCATGGACGTCCAGCGTCCCACGGCACGGCTGTGCCGGGCGGTGGAGCGATCCCTGCGCCGACGGCTTCCCGAGGCGGCCCTGCGGTGCACCGCCGCGCTGGGCGAGCCCGCACAGTCACTGCACGGCGCGCGCCGAGAGCTGGACGCCGCCTGGGAGGTCGCCGCGCTGGCCGCGTCGCTGCGCGGCCGGGGCCGGCACCTCCGGCCGGCGGTCCCGGAGTTCTGGACCGCAGGGGACATCCGGCTCTGGGGAGTGCTCGCCGAGCTGGAACGGCGCGACGTCGTCGAACGGCTGCTCGCCCATGAGCTGCGCCTGCTGCGCGGCACCGACGCGGAGACCCGTGACCTGAGGGCGCTGATCGAAGCCCTGGTACGCACGCGCGGCAGCAAGACGCAGCTCGCCGCCCGGCTGGGAGTCAGCCGTCCTACGCTGTACGCCCGGCTGGAGAGTCTGGAACGTCGCCTCGGACGCCCGCTGGACGACGGCGAGACGCTGACCACCCTGCATGTGGCCCTGATGCTCGAGGAGCTCTCCGGTTCAGACCTGCCCGACTGAGCGCAGCCGCTGCTCCGTGCGACGGCCGTGCTCGCGGAGCGCGGCGTAGACCGCCTGCACCGCAGGATTGCGCAGCGCCTCCTGCCGGCCCACCGCCCAGTAGGACAGGCGGTGGACATAGTGTTCGGGCAGCAGGTGGATCAGCTCCGAGTGGTGGACGGCCACGTAGTCAGGCAGCAGCCCGATGCCGGCTCCGGCGGTGGTGGCGGTGACATGGGAGAGCACATTGGTGGAGGCGATGCCGCGGCGCATGGTCGGCAGCCTCTGCGTGGCGCGGTCGAGGTCGTCGATGGTCAGCACCGCCTCCACGTAGTAGTTGAGCCGATGACCGGCCAGCTCGGAGAGGTCCGCCGGGCGCCCGTGACGGGCCAGGTACTCCTCGGTGGCATAGAGCCGCAGCGCATAGTCCATGACGTGCTCGGCCTGCGCCCGGTGGATCTGCGGACGGCCGACCACGATCTCCAGGTCGAGGCCGGAACGGTTCTGCCGGGCCCGCTGGGTGGCGCTGATGAGCTCCACCGCCAGGTTCGGGTTGGCCTGCTGCAGCTCGGCCAGGGCCGAGGTGGCCAGATGGACGGCGAAGGCATCTGGGGAGCCCAATCGCACCACACCGGAGATGCGGCCGTCCTGCTCGCCGTCTCCGGCCAGAGAGGCCAGTGCGTCCTCCACGCGTTCGGCGGCCGCGAGCGCCCGCTGCCCGAGCGCGGTGACCTCCCAGCCGGACGGGGTGCGGGCCAGCACCCGTCCACCCAGGGACCGCTCAAGTCCGGCGATGCGCCGGGAGACGGTGGAGTGGTTGATGCCCAAGGCGTCGGCCGCGGCGGTGTAGCGGCCCAGCCGCGCCACGGAGAGGAAGGTCATCAGCGCGTCGAGATGCTGTGCCTGGGGCTCCCCGGAGGGGTGATCCGTCATGCGGACCAGTGTGCGCAGATGCACATTGTGCGTGCAATTTTCCCGGCCCATCGTGCATTGAAGCCGCAGGCGGCACCTCTTAGTGTGAGGCATGACACACCCGTGGGAGGGTTCCCGCACGGCGTGACCGAACCGGCACAGGAGGCCGGACCCACGACTCGAGGAGGAGCGCATGGCCACCTATGGATGGATCGGGCTGGGGAACATGGGCGGCCCCATGACGGCGAACCTGGTGCAGGCCGGGCACACGGTGCGCGGCTTCGACCTGGATGCCGGAGCCGCCTCGGCGGCCGCCGCCCACGGCGTGCAGACGGTGGGCACCATCGCCGAGGCCGTCGCCGGTGCCGACGTCGTGTTCACCATGCTCCCCAAGGGCGAGCACGTCCGGGCCGTGTTCGGCGGTGAGGACGGGATCTGGGCCACCGCCGAGAAGACCACCCTGCTGGCGGACTCCTCCACCGTGGACATCGAGACGTCGCAGCACTGCCATGACGAGTCCGCCGCCCGGGGGTTCCGCTTCGTGGACGCCCCCGTCTCCGGAGGGATCTCCGGGGCGGCCGCCGGCACCCTGGCCTTCATGGTCGGCGGCGAGGAGTCCGCGGTGGCCGACGCCTCGGCACTCATCGAGCCCATGGCGGGCAAGGTCATCGCCGCCGGCGGGCCGACGGCCGGCATCGCGGCGAAGATCTGCAACAACATGATGCTGTTCATCGACCTCATGGCCGCCTCCGAGGGGTCCCAGCTGGCCGAGCAGCTCGGGCTCGACCCGAAGGTCTTCTGGGAGATCGTCTCCGTCTCCTCCGGGCATTCCTGGGCCCAGCAGACCTGGTACCCGGTGCCCGGCGTCGTGGACTCCGCCGCCGCGAACCGCAACTATGACGCGACCTTCCGCGCCGACCTGGCGCACAAGGACATCAGCCTCGCCCTCGATGCCGGCGAGAAGACCGGAGTGCGTCTGGAGGCCGCGCAGCTGGCGCATCGCCGCTTCGAGCAGCTCATCGGTGAAGGCTACGCGGACAAGGACTGCACCCTCATCGTGAAGTACACCTCCCCCGACGGCGGCGCCCCCGGGTGGGACGGGACCGGCACTGCCGGCACTGCCGGCACCGAGAGTTCCTCCGAGACCACCGGCGACGCCGCACCCGCAGAGACCAGAAAGGCCTGATATCCATGACCCCCACCACCCCCACGACCTCCCCCACCGGTGCCGCCGTCGGCGTCGACGGCGAGCTGCCCGTGATCGGACACATCATCGGCGCAGAGATGATCACCGACGCCGAGCGCCACTCCCCCGTGCGCAACCCCGCCACGGGGCATGAGACCGGACGCCTCGCCCTGGCCGACGCCGGGCGGGTCCGCGACGCCGTCGCCGTCGCCGCGGAGGCGCAGAAGGCGTGGCGCCGCACCGGCCTGGCCAAGCGCACCCAGATCATGTTCAAGGCCCGCCAGATCCTCGACGAGCGGCGCGGCGAGCTGGCGGCCACGATCACCGCCGAGCACGGCAAGGTGCTCTCCGATGCGAACGGCGAGATCACCCGAGGCCTGGAGAACGTGGACTTCTGCACCGGCCTGATGCATCATCTCAAGGGCGAGTACGCCGAGCAGGTGGCCACCGGAGTGGACGTCCATCAGGTGCGCCAGCCGTTGGGCGTGGTCGCCTGCATCACCCCGTTCAACTTCCCCGCCATGGTGCCGCTGTGGATGATCACCACCGCCATCGCAGCGGGCAACGCCGTGATCCTCAAACCCTCCGAGCGTGACCCCTCCGCGTCCCTGCTGATCGCCCAGGCCTTCCGCGACGCCGGACTGCCGGACGGCATCCTCAACGTGGTCCACGGCGACAAGGAGGCCGTGGACGAGCTGCTGGTCAACCCGGGCATCGCGGCGGTCAGCTTCGTGGGCTCCACGCCGATCGCCCGGTACATCTACTCCACCAGCGCGGCCCACGGGAAGCGGGTCCAGGCCCTCGGCGGGGCGAAGAACCACATGGTGGTCATGCCCGACGCCGACCTGGACTCCGCCGCCGACGCCGCCGTCTCCGCGGCCTACGGCTCCGCCGGCGAGCGCTGCATGGCGATCTCCGTGACGGTCGCCGTCGGCGACATCGCCGACGAACTCGTGGAGAAGATCCGCACCCGCGCCGAGGGGCTGAGCATCGGCGACGGCACCGACCCGGCCTCGGAGATGGGGCCGCTGATCACCCGCGAAGCGCTGGACCGCGTCACCGGCTATGTGGCCGGCGCCGCCGAGGAGGGCGCCACGGTGGTGCTCGACGGGCGCGAGAAGACCTTCGACGGGGAGGGCTACTTCATCGGTGCCTCCCTGCTGGACCACGTGAAGCCCGGCATGAAGGTCTACGACGAGGAGATCTTCGGGCCCGTCCTCTCGGTGGTCCGCGTGGAGAGCTACGACGAGGCCGTGGAGCTCATCAACGCGAACCGCTACGCCAACGGGACCGCCGTGTTCACTCGGGACGGCAAGACCGCCCGCGAGTTCGAGTTCGACATCGAAGTGGGCATGGTCGGGGTCAACGTCCCCATCCCGGTGCCCGTGGGCGCGTTCAGCTTCGGCGGCTGGAAGGACTCCCTGTTCGGAGACACCCACATGTACGGCCCGGAGGCCTTCAACTTCTACACCCGCCGCAAGGTGGTCAGCAGCCGCTGGCCCGAGCCCAGCGAGTCGCAGATCAGCCTGGGCTTCCCCACCCACTGAGGCAGGCACCCACCGGCGCCCCGCCCGTCCTCGCGGCGGGCGGGGCGTCGTCGTGTCTGCCCACCCTGACCCTCAGGAGGACGTATGGCCTTGGGACTCCTCGGAATCCTCGTCTCGCTCGCGCTGCTCATCACCCTGGCCTATCGCGGGGTGACCATCGTGGTGGCCGCGCCGCTCTCGGCACTGGTGGCCATGCTGTTCTCCGGTGCCCCGATCCTGGCCAACTACACCGAGATCTTCATGCCTGCGCTGGCGAACTTCATCGGTCAGTACTTCCCCATGTTCCTCACCGGGGCGATCTTCGGGAAGCTGATGACGATGGCCGGGTACGCCACCGACATCGCTCGAGTGGTCACCCGCTGGCTGGGGCCGAAACGGGCGCTGCTGGCCACGGTGCTCACCACCGCCCTGCTGACCTACGGGGGCATCAGCGTCTTCGTGGTCGTGTTCGTGATGTTCCCCCTGGCCCGGGAGCTCTTCCGCGCCGCCGACATCCCTCGCCGGCTCATCCCCGGGGCGATCGCCCACGGCATGCTGACCTTCACCATGACCGCGCTGCCCGGTTCGCCCCAGGTGCAGAACATCATCCCGGGCCAGGCCTTCCAGACCACCACCTTCGCCGCGCCGGGCCTCGGAATCCTCGGCGGCACGATCATCTTCATCCTGGGCATGCTGTGGCTGGAGCACCGCAAGCGTCAGCTCACCGCCCGTGGAGAGCACTTCGCGGACCCCACAGCCCTGGAGCTGCGCAGCGGCGCCGGGGCCGACATCGGTGCCGGGGCCGCTGCGATGTCCGTCGGCGACGGGTCATCCTCCAGAGGCTCCGCCGGATCCTCCGCCGGGCAGACGAGGACCTCACCGGGGCCGGGCGCCACGACCGCCCACGACAACGGCACCGGCAACGGCACCGACAGCGGCAACACCAGCGACAGCGCCTCCCCCGCCCGGCCTGCCACTCCCGGCATGCTGACGCCGCCCAACCATGTCTTCCCCTTCATCCCGGTGCTGCTGGTGTTCCTCATCAACTTCGGCTGCACCATGGTGCTGTTCCCACTGATGGACTGGGGCTACCTGCAGGACGAGCGCTACGGCGGCATCGGCCTGGGTGACCGGGCTGGCGCCTGGGCGGTGCTCACCGCCCTGGCCGGGGCCATCCTGGCGATCCTGGCGATGAACGCCCGGCACCTGCGCTGGATCCTGCAGGGCATCACCGACGGCGCCCGCAACGCGCTGCTGCCGATCTTCAACACGGCCTCCGAGGTCGGCTACGGCGCCGTCGTCGCCTCTCTGGCAGCCTTCGCGCTCATCCGGGAGGGGATCTTCGGCGTGAGCGAGAACGCCCTGGTGGCCTCGGCGGTGTCGACGTCGACGATCTCCGGGGTGACCGGCTCGGCGTCGGGCGGCATGACCATCGCGCTCAACGCGCTCGGCGAGGAGCTGCGGGACCTCGCGGTGGACCAGGGCATCAGCCTGGAGGCGATGCACCGCATCACGGCCATGGCCTCCGGCGGGCTGGACTCCATGCCGCACAACGGGGCGGTGATCACGCTGATCATCGTCTGCGGGATGACGCATCGCGAGTCCTACAAGGACGTCGGGGTCGTCTCCCTGGTGATCCCGGTCCTGGTGACGGCCGCGCTGATCCCCCTGGTGCTCACCGTCGGCAGCTTCTGAGGCCACCGACCCGTGCGCCGTCGCCCTCGTGCTCTCAGGGTGGTCTCAGGGTCGAATGGGGGTCGGATCCGGGTCGTGACCTGGTGACATGAGCCCTCCGCCGCCAGTAGTTTCGAAGGACCGGCGGGGCCGGAGACCGACGCTGGCACCAGCGTGGCCCGCCCGCCTCGACCACGGTCATGACGGAACGAAGGAGTTGACGATGGGACTGCTCTCACTGGGTGTCGGCATGG
This sequence comes from Nesterenkonia sp. CL21, assembly GCF_031705515.1. Lineage (NCBI taxonomy): Bacteria > Bacillati > Actinomycetota > Actinomycetes > Micrococcales > Micrococcaceae > Nesterenkonia > Nesterenkonia sp. CL21. The sequence continues at coordinate 45,159 of NZ_JAUTWR010000005.1, read as the reverse complement.
CCGTCGGCTATGTGCTCGGCACGAAGCACGGCAAGGAGGGCTTCGAGCAGGCGCGCAGGTCCGCCTCCGAGGCCTGGAACGACCCGGACCTGCAGGAGAAGATCCAAGACACGGTCTCCTCGGTGAGCGACACCGCCGGGAAGGTGGCCCAGGACGTGGCGGAGAAGACCCGACGCGCCGCCACCGCCGCCGCCGAGGCGGTCCGGCAGGGCGGTGCGGAGGCCGCGGAGACCTTCGAGGAGGAGTTCCACGCGCCGGAGACGGTGCCCTCCTCCCACGGGGACGTGGACAGCGACCCCGGCCTGAGCACCGAGAAGGAGGGCAGCGACTGGGCGCAGGAAGGCGGTGCCCCGGGAGACCGCGGAGGCGGCTGACCCGCCTGCAGCAGGTTGGGCCCGGAGGGATTGTCAGAATCACGGCGCTGACGCGGCGTGCAGCGACAATCCCTCCGGGCTCACCGCATAGTTGGGACCCTCAGACCTCGGCGGCCTGACGACGGCGCAGCTGGAACTGCGCGCCGTGGTGCTCCGCCGGCAGGTGGTCGCCGGCGCCGAAGAGCTTGTGCCGCAGCGTGCCCGGCGTGTACTCGGTCTTGTACCGTCCCAGCCTCTGCAGCGCCGGCACCACGTGCTCCACGATGTCCTCGAAGGTTCCGGGAGTGATGTGGTACGCCAGGTTGAACCCGTCCACGTCGGTCTCGTCCTGCCAGTCGGCCAGCTGACGAGCCGCCGACTCTCCGCCGCCGACGATCACCGGTCCGAATCCGCCGACGCCGACCCATTCGGCCAGCTGCCGGACCGTCCACGGCTCCCCCTCCCGGCCGGAGGCCTTCTGGAAGGTCTCCACGGTGGACTGGATGGCGTTGGACTCCACATCACCGATGGGCTGGTCGAGGTCGAACTGGCTCAGATCCAGCCCCATCCACCCGGACATCAGCACCAGCCCGCCGATCGGATCCACGTACTGGACCAGCTCGTCGTACTTGGCCTGCGCGGCGTCGTCGTCGGCCCCGGTGACCACCGTCTGCATGGCGAAGATCCGCACGCTGTAGGGGTCCCGGCCGGCGTCGACGGCGGCCTGCCGGATGCGCTGCACCGACGCCTTGGCCAGCTCCTTGGTGGGCGGGTTGATGAACACGGCCTCGGCGTGCTTGCCGGCGAAGGCCCGCCCCCGGGTGGAGGCACCGGCCTGGTAGACCACCGGCATGCGCTGCGGGGAGGGCTCCACCACGGAGATGCCGGGGGTCTTGAAGTAGCGGCCCTCATGCTCGATGCGGTGGACCTTGGAGGTGTCGGTGAAGACGCCGGCCTCCTTGTCCGCGACGACGGCGTCGTCCTCCCAGGAGCCCTCCAGCAGCTTGTAGACCACGTCCATGTACTCATCGGCGTGGTCGTAGCGGGCGTCGTGCTCCATCTGGTCGTCCTGGCCCATGTTCTTTGCGGCCGAGGGCAGGTATCCGGTGACCACGTTCCATCCGACCCGCCCCCCGGTGAGGTGGTCCAGGGTGCCCAGGCGGCGGGCGAACGGGTAGGGGTGCTCGTAGGCGGTGCCGGCGGTCAGCCCGAAGCCGAGGTGCTCCGTGACGGCGGCCATCGCGGAGACCAGCAGGAAGGGGTCGTTCACCGGCACCTGGGCGCCGGAGGACAGGGCGGCGTCAGGGGTGGCGGCGAAGACGTCATAGGGGCCCAGCACGTCGGCGATGAACAGCCCGTCGAACAGGCCCTTCTCCAGGGTTCGGGCCACGTCGGTCCAGTACGCCAGCGTGTTGTACTCGCGGGCCCGGTCCTCCGGGTGGCGCCACAGCCCCGGGGACTGGTGGACCACGCAGTTCATGTCGAAGGCGTTGAACAGGATCTCGCGCTGTCCTGCGGGGGTGGTCGGCGGCTGGGTGTGGCGGTCGGTCATCGGTTCCTCCTTGCGGGTCGCCGATGCAGGCGCTCGACGCGCAGCCCGGGAGCCAGGGTGCACGCGCCAGAGGAGCCCTCCATCGGTCCTGGCCTTAGCACCCCGGCGCTCCGGCATCCCCGCCCCGGGGCCCGACGGCGGCGCCGCGGGCTGGGGCTGGGTGTCCGGACCGCCTGTGTCACCGTGACGGTCGGGTTGCTGCGGCGTCGTCGAGCCAGGTCTCTCAGCCGCTCTGGATGGTACGGCCCGCACTCTACCGGCCTCCCCTGGACACGCACGAGGCCGGTGTCACATTCCTTCGCAGAGTTGGGCCCCTCCCGGCGGCTATCCTGGTGGGCATGGCCAGCCCCGGGAATGCTTCGCAGTCGACCGCAGACGGCGCCGCAGAGGACACAGCGCATCACCACCCAGCGCATCAGGTGACAGCGCATGAGGACCCAGCGCATGAGGATGCTGCAGAGCACGACGACGACGCGGTCGCCGGTGACGACGACGCCGTCGAAGGCGACTCCGACGAACGCCCGGCCATGACCACCGACGCCGGCACCACGGCCCTGGAGCGGTTCATCACCGAGCACCTCGGGCCCCGCGTCGAGGAGCTCAACGCCATCCCTCAGGCCCCCGGCCACCAGGCGCTGCTGCGCCGGGAGCTGGCCCAGCGACGCATCACCGTCCGCGAGGTGTCACCCCACAACCACGTCCTGCTCTTCGGCGGCGTCGTCATCGGCGGCTTCGATCGCACCATGACCTCCCTGGTCAGCTCCAATGCGCGTCGAGTGACCCGGAACAAAGCGCTGACCAAGCGACACTTCGAGCTGCAGGAGATCCCGGTGCCGGCCGGGCGCACCTTCAGCGAGGATGAGATCACCGAAGCCGCCAAATACCTGGGGTCGTTGTCCGGGCCGGCGGTGCTCAAGCCTGCGTCCGCGAAGCCCGGGCACGGAATCGCCACACATCTGACCAGCGCCGAGGAGCTGCAGCAGGCCTGGCCGGAGGCGCTCGACGCCCGGCTGACCGGCGAGGCGCCCAGCAGGAAGCTGATGGTGGAGCAGTTCCATGACGGCCTGGACCTGCGCGCCTTCGTGGTGGGTGAGAAGCTCGTCTCCGCGATCGTGCGGGTTCCGCTGCACGTGGTGGGTGACGGAACCTCCGAGATGCGCACCCTGCTGCAGCGCGATGCCGCACGCCGGCAGAGCCACGGCCACCTGGCCGCCCACACCCCGGCGGTCCAGGAGGAGGACCTCGCACCGATGGGCCTGTCTCTGTCCACGGTGCTGGAGCCGGGGCGGGTCGTGGTCCTCAATGAGGCCGCGAACCTGCGGGCCGGCGGCATCCCCGTGGACGTCACGGACCGCATCGGTGAGGAGCTCGCCGAGCTCGCCGTCGACGCGCTCTGGTCCATCCCCGGGCTCGGCGCCGCCGGGATCGACCTCCTGGTCCCGGACCTGGACAGCGCGGAGGGAGCGGTGGTGCTCGAAGCGGACATCAGCGCGAGCCTGGTGCCCCATCACTGCCCCGCCTACGGCAGCCCGCGGAACGTGGCCGGGGCGATCGCCGACGAGCTTCTCATGGCCGCCTCCCGGTGAGGATATCCTGAGAGCCATGGCCTCCAAGACCACCGCCTCCCCGGACAGCCCCACCGACGGCCTCGACGCCGCCCCCGCCGTCGCGACGCACGAGGGCGACGTCGGCATCGATGACGCCGGCTCCTCCTCGGCGACGCGGCAGGTGCCGGCGGTCCTGTCCGACTCCGCCGACGCCGTCGAGCGGTTCATCGTGGACCAGCTGGAGCCCCGGCTGGACCAGCTGCAGACCTGGAACGGCACCTCGCCGCATGACCAGCTGCTCGCCGCCGCCGCGAAGCGCAAGAAGATCACAGTGAAGAAGATCAGCGACGCCAACCAGCTGCTGTTCCTCTCCGGCGTGGTGATCGGTGGGATGGACGCGATCATCACCTCTCTGGTCAGTCATCAGGCCCGACGTGTCTCCCGGTCCAAGCAGATGACCAAGAAGTATCTGCAGGCCTCCGAGGTGCCCACGCCGAAGGGCCGGGCGATCAGCCCCACCGAGTTCTCCCGCGCGGTGAAGTATATGAAGGCTCTGGGCGGCCCCGTGGCGGTGAAGCCCTCCTCCGGGCGGGCCGGCAAGGGCATCAGCACCGCCGTGCGCACCGAGGGCGAGCTGCGCCAGGCCTGGCAGCGGGCCATGGCCTCCCGCTCGGCCACCTCCGACTCGAAGTACCAGATGATCGTGGAGGAACATCACCCGGGTGTGGACCTGCGGGTCTACGTGGTGGGTGAGCAGGTGGCCGGCGCGATCGTGCGCGTGCCGTTCTACGTGGTCGGCGACGGCGTCTCCACGGTGGGCGAGCTGGCGGAGACCGAGATCGCCCGACGGCAGGACAACGCCTACCTGCGGCCGCGCCAGCCGAAGGTCACCGACGACTTCCTGGCCCCGGTGGGGCTGAGCACCACGGATGTGCCGGCGGCCGGGCAGGTGCGTCGCCTCACCGAGATCGCCGACACCTCCCGCGGCGGAGGCCTCGCCGTGGACGTGACCGACGAGCTCCCCGACGCCCTGCGAGACCTGGCCGTGGACGGGCTGTGGTCGGTGCCGGGGCTCAGCGCCGCCGCCGTCGACCTGCTGGTGCCGGACCTGGAGACCGGGGAGGGCGCCGTCGTGCTGGACATCAACCCGTACGCGAACATCATGCAGTTCCGCTACCCGGCCTATGGGGAGCCGCGCATGGTGCACGACGCGATCATGGAGCAGATCCTGCACCGCGCCTCACGCTGAGTCGCGACGGCCCTCCGCCCCGGCGGTTCTGCACCACGACATCACGTCTGCACCGCAAGATCTGCTGAGGCAGACGTGATGTGGTGGTGCAGAACGGCGAGGAGGAGTGGGAATGGACGACGACGGCGGCAGCGTCAGGACACACGTGCGGCGGGCAGGCCCAGAGGACGCGGGGATGGTCGCCCGGCTGCTGGACGACTTCAACACCGAGTTCGGCTCCCCCACGCCCGGGGCCGCCGTGCTGGCTGAGCGACTGCGGCGGCTGCTGGGGTCCGAGCAGACCCGCGCCTGGCTGGGCTGGCAGGATCCGGGCGGCGCCCCGGACGGGGTCGCGCTGGTGACCCGCCGCCCCAATGTGTGGTGGGACGGTCCGGTGGATCTGCTCGACGAGCTCTACGTGGTGCCCCCGCGTCGATCCCAGGGGCTGGGAGCGCGGCTGATCGCCGCGGTGCTCGACGACGCCCGCGCCGGCGGCGTCACGCTGGTGGAGGTCCCGGTGGATGCGCCTGACGCCGACGCCCGACGGTTCTACCGGCGGCAGGGATTCCAGGAGATCGACCCCGAGACGGGAGACCACGCCCTGCTGCTGTGGCACCAGATATGAACTCCCGACGCCGGCACCGCGGCCATGCCCAGTGAAACCACGGTGCCGACGTCGGAAGGGTCTGTGAGGAGCGCCGGTCAGACGCTCAGCCGGTCAGGACCCGGCAGTCAGGACCCGGCGGGAGCCGCCTCTGCTCGGCTGCCGAGCCGGCGGGCCGGATGGTCCTCGGCCAGGTGCGGCCCTGCACCGACGAGCTGCTCCCGCAGGGTCACCGGGGTCTCCGGACGCTCGGCGAGCAGTCCACGGCGCTGCAGCTCCGGGGTGATCAGGTCTCGGAACCGCTCGAAGTCGGCGGGCCGCACCGCGGCGGAGACGTTGAACCCATCCACCCCGGTGATGGTCTGCCAGCGTTCCAGCTCGTCCACCACCTGCACGGGGTCCCCCACGATGAGCGGGCCGCGACCGCCGATGGAGATGAACTCCGCGGCGTCGCGGACCGTCCACTGCTTGGTCGGGTCCTTGGTGAACATGGCCAGGGCGGACTGGTTGGCCTCGGTCTGCACATCGGCGATGACGTCGTCGTCGTCCAGACCGGACAGGTCGACCCCGGTCCAGCCGCCGAAGAGCGTGAGCGCGGCCTCGGTGTCCACACAGCTGCGGTACTCCGTGAGCCGGTCCTGCGCCTCCTGCTCGGTCTCGGCGACGACGATGGTCACCATGGCGAAGAATCGCACCGACTCCGGGTCGCGCCCGGTGTCCGCCACGGCCTGCCGCGTGGAGGCCACCTGCTGGGCGAGCTTCTCCGGCCGGGAGCTGATCACGAAGATCGCCTCGGCGTGGTCGACGGCGAACTGCTGCCCGCGCGCCGAGGAGCCCGCCTGGAACAGCAGCGGGGTCCGTTGCGGGCCCGGATGGGTGAGCATCTCTCCGGGCACGGAGAACCAGCGGCCCTGATGCCCGACCGGGTGGATCTTCTCCGGGTCCACGAAGACGCCGCGCTCGGCGTCGGCCACCACGGCATCGTCCTCCACCGAGTGTTCGAAGAGCCGGTACATGACCTCCAGGTACTCGTCGGCCCGGTCGTAGCGCTCGTCATGGGGGATCTGCCCCTCCATGCCGAGGTTCCGCGCGGCGGAGTCCTGGTAGCTGGTGACGATGTTCCAGGCGATGCGCCCGCCGGTCAGATGGTCCAGCGTGGCGAAGCGCCGGGCCAGCAGGTAGGGGGCCTCATAGGTCACCGAGGCGGTCAGCCCGAAGCCCAGGTGCGTGGTGGCCGCCGCCAGCGCGGGCACGATCACCTGCGGGTCCAGCAGGGGGTACTGGACTCCCCCACGGGCCGCGGCGTCTGCGCTGCCCCCGTAGACGTCATAGATGCCGGGGACATCCGCCAGGAACAGGCAGGAGAATCCGGCGTCCTCGACAGTGCGGGAGAGCTCGGTCCAGTAGTCCAGGGAGTCGAAGGCGGTGATGCGGGAGTCCGGGTGCCGCCACAGCCCCGGCGACTGGTGGACCGGCACCAGCATGTCGAAGGCGTTGAACAGCATCGGACGGGCTGCGCCGGACCCGGTCATCGCTGGGCCCCCTTCGCCTCGCCGATGGCGTTGAGCCCCTCCGGCAGCGTGCCGTTGATCTCCCAGTCCCCGATGGACCGGGCCCGGAACACGATCGGGTTGTGCGTGGCGACGGTCTGCGCGTTGCGCCAGTGCCGGTCCAGCGCCTTGGTGCGCAGCGTCGCCGAGGCGCCCACGGTCTGGAACAGCTCCTGGGTGACCCCGATGACGATCTCCGGCACGGTGACCTGCGCCTGCTCCACCGCGATCTCGGCGTCGTAGACGGCGCCCGGAAGCTCACCGTCGAAGCCCAGACGGTGGGTGCCGGCGGCGAACCCGGCCTCCAGGGAGCGGTCGTGGATCCGCGCGACCTCCAACACCGTGGACTCGGCGGCGAAGGCCTTCGCGGACATGGTGCCGATGATCTGCTGGATCAGCGGGTCCTCGCGGAACAGCTGCCCGGAGCCGGAGGTGTTGAAGGTGCGCGTGCGCTTGGCCACCAGCGCGACGGCGTCGGCCACCGCGGCCTTCGCGATGCCGACCTGGACGGCCAGCAGGTACAGCTGGAAGAACGCAGCTTCGTGCACCGCCTCATGCGAGCCCGGCACGCGGTCCAGCACGGCGACGTCCTCCACCGGGGCGCCGTGGAATCGGGTGGTGCCGGTGCCCGTGAGCTTCTGGCCGAAGCCGTCCCAGTCGTCGATGACCTCCACACCCTCGGCATCGGTGGCGACGACGGCGAACCGACGCCCCTCCAGCCCCGGCCGGGAGGCGGAGACCCGGGTGTAGTCCGAGAAGATGGTCCCGGTGGAGTAGAACTTCTCCCCGTCCAGGCGCCAGGTGCCGTCCTCGTCCTGGGTGAGCACCGTGTTCAGCGTGCCCAGGGCGTTGCCGCCCTTCTCCGTGGACGCGTTGCCCACGGTCGCCCCGGCCAGGACCCGCGGGTACCAGGCCTGCTGGATCTCCTCGGGCTGGAAGCGCAGCGAGTCCACGAACCCGAAGTGTCCGCGGTACAGGTGGGCCACATTGGAGTCGACGGCGGCCAACCGGATCACCTGGCGGATCAGGTCCTCCACGCTCCCGCCGGGGCCGCCGAATTCCCGGGGCACCCGCAGGGCGCCGAAGCGCGCCTCGTCCAGGAGCCGGACAGGCTCATGGGGCAGCTCGCGGGCCAGCTCCCGGTGCACCGCTCCGGAGGCGATGGTCTCCAGCAGGCTCTCGGGCAGCTCGACGCCGGAGTGCGGCGCCTCCACGCCGCGCCCGCCGCTGGTGCTGGTGTTGGTGTCAGTGCTGGTCTCGATGCTCGTCGTCGTGGTGCTCATCGGCTGTTCACGTCCTCCCAGGCGGCGTGGATGTCGCGGTCGAAGGCCGGGGTGAGGATCCCGTCCAGGTAGTCGCCGTACCAGGCGGCGACCTCGTCGTCGTGATAGGCGCTCTTCAGCGCCTCGTACTTCTCCGGCTCCTCCTCGGCGAAGCCGGGGCGGGCGCAGACCGCCAGGGCGAAGGGCAGCGCCTCGTCCGCGGACTCCATGATCAGGACCTCCTCCGGCATGACGTCCACCTCGGCGAGCAGTCGGGCAAAGCCGAAGACGGCGTCCACGTCCGGGTAGATCTGACCGACCGACTGCTGGTCCACCTCCACGAACTCCAGGTCCAGCGGATTCGCGGTGATGTCATGCACGGACAGGGCCGCCACATGCTTGGACTCGTCGATCTCGATCAGCCCGCCGCGGGCCAGCAGCCGGATGCCCCGGCCGTTGGTCGCCGTGTCCACCGGCAGGGCGATGCGTGCCCGCTCCGGGATGTCCTCGAGCGTGTCATGGACGGCCGAGTAGATCCCCGAGGGCTGCTCGAACATGAAGAACAGCGGCTCGATGTCCAGGTCGTTGTCCTCGTTGAACTGCCGCAGGTAGCTGATGTTCTGGAAGAAGTTGACGTCGTATTCGCCGTTGGACACCGCATGGTTGGGCTGGATGATGTCGGTGACATAGGTGGCGGTGACGTCCCAGCCGTCCGCGGCGAGGATCTCCTCGGCGATCTTCGTGGGCTCCTGGAACGGCGGGGACTCGGTGACGATCAGCCGCAGGGTGCGGTCATTTCCGAGTGCCCCGGCGATCCCGCAGCCCGAGGTGAGGCTCCCGACGCCGGCCAGAGCGGCCATGCCCAGTGAACCGCTGAGCAGCCGGCGCCGGGAGAGTCTGGTGTCTGCGGCCGCTGGCGAGCGCCGCAGGGTGGGGGCGGTCATGCGGAGATCTCCGCCCAGGCGGCGTCGACGTCGACCTCGAAGGCCGGGTCGAGCACGCCGTCGAGGTAGTCGGCGAACCAGTCGCGGACCTCTTCGGACTGGTAGGCGCGCTCCAGCGCCTCGGCGGCCTCGGTGCCGGCGAAGTCCGGGGCGGCGGCCACCACGCAGGTGAAGGGCAGGGCCACGTCCTCACCTTCCAGGGCGAGGGTGTCCTCGGGGCCCAGGCCGATCTCGGAGGCCAGGCGCAGGAAGGCGAAGGCGGCGTCGACGTCGTCGATGCTCTGCGCCACGGACTGCTGATCGACCTCCACGAACTCGAGGTCCCGCGGGTTCTCGATGATGTCGCGCTGGGACAGCTCGGTGACCGGGACCGATTCGTCGATCTCCAGCAGCCCGGCGTCGGCGAGGAGCTTCAGGCCGCGCCCGTTGTTGGCGGTGTCCACCGGCAGCGCGATCTGGGCGCCCTCGGGCAGATCGCCCAGCTCGCTGTGCTCACTCGAGAAGAGCCCTCCGGGGGCCTCGTAGACGGCGAACACCGGCTCGATGTCCAGGCCGTGGTCAGAGTTGAACTGGTCCAGGTAGGCGAAGTTCTGGAAGAAGTTCGCGTCATACTCACCCTGGGCCACCACCTGGTTCGGCTGGATGATGTCGGTGACATAGGTGGTCTCCAGCTCCCAGCCCTCCTCGGCCAGCAGATCCTTGGCGATCTCAGTGGGCTCCTGGAAGGGCGCGGACTCGGTCACGATGATGCTGATGGTGCGGTCCTCGTCCCCGACGGCGTCGGCCAGCCCGCAGGAGGTGAGGCTCCCGACGGCGGCCAGCGCGGCGATGCCCAGTGCACCGCGCTGGAGCCGCCGCCGGGAGAGTGTGGGGGTCTGGGAGGGACGGCCGATGGTGCTGCGGTTCATGCGGTGAAGTCCTCCCAGATCGGCTCGACGGTGTCGAGCGTGAACTCGTCGGTGAAGTCGATGGCGCCGTCGAGGTAGTCCTCGAACCACTGCTGGACCTCCTCGGACTGGAAGGCCTCCTGCAGGGCGGCGGCCTTCTCGGTGTCCTGGAAGCCGGGCGCCCCGGCGACCACGCAGGTGAAGGGGATGCGGACGTCGTCGTCGTCCTCCAGGATCAGCGCGGTCTCCGCGACGTCGTGGCCCGCCTCGGCGACCAGCCGCGCGAAGGCGAAGCCGGCGTCGACGTCCGGCAGGGTCTGTGCGGCGGACTGCTGGTCGATCTCGATGAACTCGAAGTCCTTCGGGTTGTCGATGATGTCCCGCTGCGAGAGCTCGGTGACCTCCTTGGACTCGTCGATCTCCAGGACCCCGGCGTCGGCGAGCAGCTTGATCCCGCGGCCGTTGTTCGCGGTGTCGACCGCCAGGGCGATCTGGGCGCGGTCGGGGAGGTCCTCGATGCTGTCATGCTGCAGCGAGAAGATGCCGCTGGGCGCGTAGTAGACGGAGAACGCGGGCTCCACATCGGTGCCGTTGTCCTGGTTGAACTGCCGCAGGTAGGCGATGTGCTGGAAGAAGTTGGCGTCGTACTCCCCCTGGGCCACCACCTGGTTGGGCTGGATGATGTCGGTGACGTAGGTGGTCTCCAGCTCCCAGCCGTCCTCGGCGAGGATGTCCTTGACGATCTCGGTGGGGTCCTGGAAGGGCGCCGACTCGGTGACGATCATGCTGATCGTGCGGTCGTCGTCGCCCACGGCGTCGGCCAGCCCGCAGGAGGTCAGGGTGAAGGTCCCCACTGCGGCGAGTCCGCCGAGCAGCAGGCCGCGGCGCCCGAGCGGGGAGGAGGCGAGCGAACCGGTGGCCCCGGTCAGCCCGAGCGCGCCGGAGACGCCGGAGGATGTCAGTGTTCTGGGCATGTCACAAGCTTTCGTTGTCAGGGTGCAGCGACCTGCACGCCGGGATGGAGGAGTGCGCACGGAGCGCAGGGGCGGCCGAACCGGCCGGTGGTCAGATGCGCTTGTCGGTGAGCCGCGCGAGGCGGGTGCCACTGAACTGCACGAGCGTCACCAGGGCGATCATCAGCACGATGGCGACCATCATCACCGCGGTCTCATAGCGGTAGTACCCGTACCGGATGGCGAAGTCGCCGATTCCGCCGCCGCCGACCAGTCCGACCATGGCCGAATAGGAGATGAAGCTGACGGTGGTGATCGTGATGGACCCGATGATCGCCGGCTTGGCGTCCACCAGCAGCACATTGCGGATGATCTGTCCGCGAGTGGCCCCCATGGCACGGGAGGCCTCCACCGCCCCGGACCCCAGCTGGGTGATGTTCTGCTCCACCAGCCGGGCGAAGTAGGGAATGGCGTTGACCGTGAGTGGGACGATCGCAGCCGCCGTGCCGACCGTGGTGCCGACGACCAGCCGGGTGAACGGAATGATCGCGATCAGCAGGATGAGGAACGGGAAGGAGCGGACCATATTGACGATCCCGCTGACCAGCGCATGGGCGCGGGGCAGCGGAGCGATTCCGCCCGGGGCATGGATGAACAGCCAGATGCCCAGCGGAGTGCCGAACAGCACCGCCAGCGGGATGGCCACCGCAATCATGGCGAAGGTCTCCAGCATGGCCTGGACGAGTTCGGGCTGCAGTTCGAGGATGCGTTCCATCAGCGACGACCTCCCTCGAACGGCACGGCGGCGAGCAGCTCAGAGGCCGCGAGCCTCCGGGGGCCACGGGGCGGGTCCTGGGGCGCCGGCGGCTCTGCGGACTCTGCCGACTCTGCGGACTCTGCGGACTCTGCGGCGCGACCCTGGTCCCCGCTCGGCGTCGGCGCCTGCGTCCGGGCGCCGCCGTCACGGTCCACACTGATGCCGTCGCTGACCAGGTACCGGCCGATGGAGGTGTGCGGAGCGAAGCCCTCGCGCTGCAGCTCCCGGGCGGGGAACTGCTCCACCACGCGGCCGGACTCCATGACGGCGACGTGATCGGCCAGGGCCTTGATGACCTCCATCTCGTGGGTCACGATGACCACGGTGATGCCGAGCTCGCGGTTCACGTCGGCGAGATACTGCAGCACCGTCGCCGTGGTGAAGGGGTCCAGGGCGGAGGTCGGCTCGTCACACAGCAGCACCTCCGGCCGAGTGGCCAGGGCGCGAGCGATGGCCACCCGCTGCTTCTGCCCGCCGGAGAGCTGGGCCGGGTACACCTTGGCCTTGTCGGTGATGTCCACGATCTCCAGCGCCTCGGCGGCGCGACGCCGGCGGACGCGACGGTCCTTCTCGCCGGCGAACTTCAGGGACAGCTCCACGTTCTGGGCGACGGTCAGATTGTTCACCAGGTTGAACCCCTGGAAGATCATGCCGATCTGGTGCCGGGCGCGACGCAGAGCCTCGTCGTCGAGGGCGGTCAGCTCCACCCCGCCCACATGCACCTCACCCGAGGTGGGGCGCTCAAGCAGGTTGATGTTGCGCAGCAGCGTGGACTTCCCGGCGCCGGAGAAGCCGATGATCCCCTGGATGCTCCCGCGGGGGATCTCCAAGGAGACGTCATCGACGGCGTGGATGGGCTCCTTGCCCCGGGCAGCGGGGAAGGACGTGGACACATGGCGCAGTGAGATCATCGGGCATTCTCCATCGTCTCTGGCGTTAGCACCGTTCCCCGGGCCGCACTGGGCACGGCTGCTCCGGGTGGTTGCTGCGACGTCGTCGAGCCAGATCTCTCAGTCGCTCTGGATGGGTTCGTTGGGGTCAACCATACGCGCAGCAGATGAACAATCGTCAAGTCAGCGGATTGAGTTCATGTCACGAGGCGTAAGAATGTACAGCCCCCTCGGACTGAGGGAGCCACACTCTGGACGCATCCTGCGCGCCCGCTGGACGGAATATGTCGCCGCGTCTCATCCTGCGAACGGTTCTTTGATCACATCTCTCTGCGGCCGTACGCTGGACACACAGACCATCCCGAGCGGCCGAGAGATCTGGCTCGTCGACGCCGCAGCAACCTTCGGATGCGATCCGCCCCCTCCGGCGGGTCCTTCAGAAAAGGTGCTACCGCCAGGACCGATGGGAGTTGATCCGCCATGAGCACCGCACTGGCCGCCGCCGAGCGCCCCACGACCACCGTGGAGGAGACCGTGCCGCACGCGCCCGCTGACACCGGAGCCCGCCCCGCCGTGGGCCGCGCCGCCACCCGGCTGGCCGACGTCGATCCGCTGGAGCTGCGCCGGACCTTCGGCCACTTCCCGCAGGGGGTGGTGGTCGTCGCCGCCGAGGTGGACGGCCGCCCGGAAGGGCTCGTGGCCTCCACCTTCACCATCGGCGTCTCGCTCGAGCCACCGCTGGCCACGGTGGCGGTGCAGCACAGCTCCACCACCTGGCCGAAGCTGGCCGGGGCGGACACCGAGCTGGGAGTGTCACTGATCGGGCACGGCCAGTCGGAGCTGTGCCGGAAGATCGCCTCCAAGGACCGGGAGAGCCGATTCACCGGCCTGAGGACAAGCATCGGCACAGGTGGGTCGATCACCCTGGAGGGTGCGCCCGTCACCTTCACCACCCGCATCTACGACCAGGTCCGGGCCGGCGACCATGACATCGTCGTGCTCGAGCTGCTGGACCTGGCGGTCGAGGACTCCGCCGAGGCGCTGGTGTTCCACCAGAGCGAGTTCAAGAGCCTCGGCCCGCTGTCTCCCGAAGCCTGAGGGCATCCCCCTGCATCCGGGGGCACCGTCGTCGGGCCCACGCCACCCCACATGTCTCACACTGTGACATCACCTTTGCCCGGCCCACGCTGATCCGCGTAGGGTTGAGCACGTACACCATCCCGAGCGGCTGAGAGATCTGGCTCTGTGACGCCGCAGCAACCTTCGGATGCGTCGATCGGCCTCTCTGTGCCCGTCGCATCAGAAAAGGTGCTACCGCCAGGATCGATGGGAGTGAATTTCCTATGGGTTCGTCTGCACCCGCACTCGTGACGCACGAGTCTGACCAGCACCTCTCCGAGCATTCCGGCGGCGTCGCTCTGCTGGACCGTCCCGCCCCCGCAGGGGCCGCCACGCATTCGATGGACGTGCAGCTGCGCGGTGTGGGGCGCGCCTTCGACGGACGCACCGTCCTGCACGACGTCGACCTGCACATCTCCCCCGGCGAGGTGGTCGCCATCCTGGGCGCCTCCGGCTGCGGGAAGTCCACGCTGCTGCGCGCCGTCGGCGGTCTCGACGCCGGATGCTCCGGTGAGGTCATCATCGACGGCACCCCGGTGCGCACCTATGACGAACGGACCGCCGTCGGCTTCCAGGAGCCTCGGCTGCTGCCCTGGCGCTCGGTGCACCGCAACGTCTCCCTCGGGCTGCCGCGGCACGTGTCCGCGGCGGAGGGCCGTCGGCGAGTGGATGAGCTGCTCGAACTGGTCGGCCTGGCCGAGCGCGCCCAGCTTCGCCCCCGGGAGATCTCCGGCGGCATGGCGCAGCGCGCCTCGCTGGCCCGGGCCTTGGCCCGCCGCCCCGGCGTGCTCCTGCTGGACGAGCCCTTCGGCGCCCTGGACGCCCTGACCCGGCTGAAGATGCAGGACCTCCTCCTGGACGTCCATGCGCAGACCGGCACCACGGTGCTGCTGGTGACCCACGACGTCGACGAGGCCCTGCAGCTGGCCGACCGAATCCTGCTGCTCGGCTCCGACCCGGTGGACCCCGCCCGCGAGGGCGCCACCGTCTCCCGACTGCTCACCGTTCCGGGCAGCCGGCCGCGTGACCGTGCCTCCGCCGAGCTGGCCGCCCTGCGCGGCGAGCTCCTGGCCGGCCTCGGCGTCGACGCGCACTAGCCCACCCGCCCCGGCCGGACCGCACGTTCCGCTCAGGTCTGACAGTTCAGGACTGACAGCTCAGGACTGACAGCTCAGGACTGACAGGCCGCGCGGCCCGGGCGCTCCCGGCCTCCGCTCGGCGCGGCCGGGCGGAGCCCGAGCTCGACCGGGGCGGCTCCCACCCACGCACGAAAGGTCCCTTCACGACATGCCCAGTCAGACCGACACCTCCTTCTCCCCTGCCCGCTTCCCGCGGCCGCGGTTCCGACGCGCCGCCTCCGCGACGATCGCCGGCGCGGCCGTCGCTCTGCTGGCGACCGGATGCGTGGAGGGCGAGGGATCCGGCGGCACCGCCGAGGGCGAACTGGACACGCTCACCCTCGACTTCGCCACCTACAACCCGCTCAGCCTGGTGATCATGGAGCACGGCTGGCTCGAAGAGGAGCTCTCCGAGGCCGGCACCGAGGTGGAATGGATCCAGTCCCACGGCTCCAACGACGCCAATGAGAAGCTGCGTGCCGAGGCCATCGACGTCGGGTCCACGGCCGGCTCCGCCGCCCTGCTGGCGCGCGCCAACGGCGCCCCGCAGCAGATCATCCTCATCGAGAACCAGCCGGAGTGGGCCGCCCTGGTCACCTCGCCGGACTCGGGGATCACCGACGTCGGCGACCTCGAGGGCGTCTCCGTGGCCGCCACGCTGGGCACCGACCCGTACTTCTTCCTGGTGCAGTCCCTGCACGAGGCCGGCCTGGAGGTGGGCGATGTGGAGGTGCAGAACCTGCAGCACGCGGACGGCCGCAGCGCGCTGGCCAACGGCGACGTCGACGCCTGGGCCGGACTGGACCCGATCATGGCGGGAGCCGAGGCCGACGGCGAGACGCTGTTCTACCGGAACGTGGACTTCAACACCTACAGCGTGATCAACGCGACCGAGTCGTTCATCGAGGACCACCCCGACGTCGCCCAGACCGTCGTGGACGTCTATGAGCAGGCCCGCGAATGGGCTCAGGAGAACCCCGAGGAGACGGCCGAGATCCTGGCCGAGCACAGCAACATCGACCTGGAGGTCGCCGAGACGGTGATCCGGGAGCGGTCGAACTTCGACGTCGACCCGGTCCCCGGCGCCGCCCAGCGTGAGGTGCTGCAGGAGGTCGGTCCGATCTTCCTCGACACCGGCGACGTCTCCAGCCAGGACAGCATCGACGAGGCGCTCGAGACGCTGTTCCACCCGGAGTTCGCGGAGAACCGGCAGGCCACCGACGCCGAGGGCTCTGAGGACGAGGCCACGATCGTCGAGGACGACGAGGATGATCAGTGATGAGCCAGACGCTGCCTGACGGCGCTCGGACCCGGGACGAGGAGGGCCGCCACCAGAGCGCGGAGCCGGCACGGGTGCTGGGCGACCGTGACTCAGCCGCACCCCGGCCGGTGCCCGGCCCGGACAGTCCGGACGCTGGAGTGCCTGCTCGGGTCCGTCGCATCCCCGGCGGTCGGGTCCTCATCGGAGCGATCGTGCCGCTGGTCCTGCTGGCCCTCTGGTACGGCGTCACCGCGGCCGGCGTCTTCTCCCCGGTGCAGCTGCCGACTCCGCAGTCGGTGCTGGCCGCCGGGGTGGAGCTGTTCGAGCGCGGGGAGCTCTACCAGCACATCGCCATCTCCGTGCAGCGGGTGCTGCTGGGCTTCGCCGTGGGCGCGGGCCTGGGCCTGGCGCTGGGCTCGGTGCTGGGCCTGTCGAAGATCGCCGACTCCCTGCTGCACCCCACCATCGGGGCCTTCCGGGCCGTGCCGTCCCTGGCGTGGGTGCCGCTGCTCATCCTGTGGATGGGCATCTATGAGGACTCCAAGGTCACGCTCATCGCCATCGGTGCGTTCTTCCCCGTCTTCACCGCCGTGCACTCCGCGCTGCGGCACGTGGATCCACAGCTGGTGGAGGCCGGCCGCGCGTTCGGGTACCACGGGCTGCGCCTGCTGGTCACCGTGCAGCTGCCCGCCGTGGTGCCCAGCGTGTTCTCCGGGCTGCGCCTCGCGCTCGCCCAGGCCTGGCTGTTCCTGGTGGCCGCGGAGCTGATCGCCTCCTCCATGGGGCTGGGCTTCCTGCTGACCGACTCCCAGAACAACGGGCGCACCGACCGTCTGTTGCTGGCCATCATCCTGCTGGCGATCCTGGGCAAGATCACCGACGCGCTGCTGGGCGTCGTGGAGAGGAAGGCGCTGAAGACATGGGCGTGACGCCGGCGTCAGACATCGATCGGGCGACTCTGCAGCACCCGCTGACCGCGGACGTCCACTCCTGGGCGGACCCGGTCACCGAACAGGAGCGCCTGGCCTTCTGGGACCAGGCGGCGTCCCTGCTGGACTGGGAGACCCCCTGGCACACCACCCACCGGTGGACAGATCCGGACCCGCGCACCCGCCGCGGCCCGGACATCCGCTGGTTCGACGGCGGCACGCTCAACGCCGGAGTCAACTGCGTGGACCGCCATGTGGCCGCCGGGCGCGGTGACGTCGTCGCCCTCCATTTCGAAGGCGAGCCCGGGGACCGGCAGGACGTCACCTACGCGCAGCTGCAGGACAAGGTCAATCAGGCAGCCAACGCCCTGACCGCCCTGGGGGTGGGCCGTGGGGACCGGGTGGTGATCTACCTGCCGGTGCTGGTGGAGACGGTGGCGATCACCCTGGCCTGCGCCCGCATCGGGGCGGTGCACTCGCTGGTCTTCGGCGGATTCTCCGCCGAGGCGCTGCGCTTCCGCGTGGAGGACACCGGGGCGGCGCTGCTGGTCACCACCGACGGCCAGTTCCGCCGAGGGCAGGCTGTGCCGGTGAAGGAGAACGCCGACGCCGCCGTGGAGGGCCTCTCCGTGGCCGAGGGCGGCAGCCTGCGCCATGTGCTGGTCATCCGCCGCACCGGCTCGGAGATCCCCTGGACCGCCGAGGACCTCGCCGGGGACGGTCTGGGCCGAGACGTCTGGTGGCATGACGTCGTGGAGTCCGCCTCGACCGAGCACATCGCGGAAGCCTTCGACGCCGAGCAGGACCTGTTCATCATGTACACCTCCGGCACCACCGGCAAGCCCAAGGGGCTGGTGCACACCACCGGCGGGTATCTCACCGGGGCGCTGTTCACCTATCTGCGGCTCTTCGCCCACCCGGATCCATCCCGCCGAACGCAGGACGTCCACTGGTGCACCGCGGACCTGGCCTGGGTCACCGCCCACACCTATGAAATCTATGGGCCGCTCGCCGCCGGCGCCACGCAGGTGATCTACGAGGGCACGCCGAACACCCCGCATCCCGGGCGACACTTCGAGATCATCCAGCGCCACGGCGTGACCACCTACTACACGGCCCCCACCCTGGTGCGGTCCCTGATGGGCTGGTTCCCCGACGGCGTCCCTGACCACTACGACCTCTCCTCCCTGCGCCTGCTGGGCACCGTGGGCGAGGCGGTCAACCCGGAGGCCTGGACCTGGCTGCGCAGCCAGCTCGGCCGGGACACCCGCGACGACCACGGCGCCCCGGCGATCCCCATGGTGGACACCTGGTGGCAGTCCGAATCCGGCTCCACCGTGCTGACCCCGCGCCCGGAGGACACCGGCCTGAAGCCCGGCTGCGCCACCCGCGCCATGCCGGGAGTGGCGGTGGACGTCGTCGACGACGCCGGCGCACCGGTCCCGGCCGAGGCGCAGGGCAGCATCGTGCTCACCCACACCGGGCCCTCCATGGCCCGCACCGTCTGGGGCGACCCGGAGCGGTACTACACCTCCTATTGGCAGAAGTACGCGGACCAGGGCTGGTTCCTGGCCGGGGACGGCGCCAAACGCGACGCCGACGGCGACCTGTGGATCCTGGGGCGGATCGACGACGTCATCAACATCTCCGGGCACCGGCTCTCCACCATCGAGATCGAGTCGGCGCTGGTCTCCCACCCGGACGTGGTGGAGGCCGGGGTGTGTCCCGTGCCGGACGCCACCACCGGGCACGCCGCCGTCGCGTTCACCGTGCTGACCGCCGCGGCCCGCGAGCGGCTGAACGGGGCGCTCACGGCCGGCGACAGCGAGGCGGAGGCGCGGCTGCTGGCCGAGCTGCGGTCCCACGTCGGCTCCGTGATCGGCCCGGTGGCCAAGCCGCGCACCGTCATCCCGGTGCCGGAGGTGCCCAAGACCCGTTCCGGGAAGATCATGCGCCGGCTGCTCACCCAGCTGCACGAGGACGACACCCTCGGCGACACCACGAGCCTGCAGAACGAACACTGCGTGCCGCAGATCGCTCAGATCTGCCGAGAACGCGTCGGCTGAGCCCGCCGCGCGCCGAGACCACCCGGCCCGTGCAGACCACCACCCAGACCGCACAGACCACCACCCAGACCCCCGCCACCGACTCAGGAGCATCCATGAGTGATCGACAGTTCGGATTCCGCACCAGAGCCCTGCATGCCGGGGCCGTGCCGGATGCCGTCTACGGCACCCGCGCGGTGCCGATCCACCAGTCCACGTCCTTCGTGTTCAAGGACACCGACGACGCCGCGAACCTCTTCGCGCTGCAGAAGTTCGGCAACATCTACTCGCGCATCGGCAACCCCACGGTGGCCGCGCTGGAGGAGCGCCTCGCCTCGCTGGAGGGCGGCATCGGAGCCGTGGCCACGGCCTCCGGCATGAGCGCGGAGTTCCTCGTCTTCGCGGCCCTGTGCGGCCAGGGGGACCACATCGTGGCCTCCTCGAAGCTCTACGGGGGCACCATCACCCAGCTGGACGTCTCCCTGCGCCGCTTCGGGATCGAGACCACCTTCGTGGACTCGGACGAAGCGGAGGACTTCAAGGCCGCGCTGCAGGAGAACACCAAGCTGATCTTCACCGAGGTCGTGACCAACCCCAGCAGCGACGTCGTGGATCTGCCCGGACTGGCCGGGGTGGCCCACGAGCACGGCATCCCGCTGGTGGTGGACTCCACGCTGACCACCCCCTACCTGCTGCGCCCCATCGAGCACGGCGCAGACATCGTCACCCACTCGGTGACGAAGTTCCTCGGCGGCCACGGCACCACGCTGGGCGGCGTGATCGTGGAGTCCGGCACCTTCCCGTGGAACAACGGCAAGTTCCCGCAGATGACCGAGCCGGTGGAGTCCTACGGCGGGCTCTCCTGGTGGGGCAACTTCGCGGAGTACGGGTTCCTCACGAAGATCCGTGCCGAGCAGCTTCGCGACTTCGGGCCGTCCCTGACCCCGCAGGCCGCCTTCCAGCTGATCCAGGGGGTGGAGACCCTGCCGCAGCGCATGGAGGAGCACACCGCCAACGCGCAGAAGGTCGCCGAATGGCTGGAGGCCGATGAGCGCGTGGAGTACGTCAACCACTCGGGTCTCCCCTCCCATCCGCACCATGAGCGGGCCAAGGACCTGCTGCCGCTGGGCACCAGCTCGGTGTTCAGCTTCGGCGTGCGCGGCGGCCGGGAGACCGGGGCCCGGTTCATCGAGGAGCTGCAGCTGGCCAGCCACCTGGCCAATGTGGGCGACGCCCGCACCCTGGTGCTGCACCCCGCGTCGACGACCCACCAGCAGCTCACCCAGGACCAGCTGACGGCCGCCGGCATCCCGGAGGACCTGATCCGCATCTCCGTGGGCCTGGAGGACGTCGAGGACATCATCTGGGATCTGGACCAGGCGTTGGACCGCGCCCTGGCCGCTCAGCAGGAGGCGCCCGCCGTCGTCGGCGCCGCACAGAACGGAGGCGAGGCCTGATGACCAGCGCACCCCAGACCGCCGGCCCGGCGGAGACCGTGACCGCGGAGCACCCGCACGGGACCTGGCAGGAGCCGGACGCCGCGCGCCGGCTGCAGCTGCTGCGCTCGGCGAAGTCCGTGGCGATCGTGGGCATGAGCGACAAGCCGGCCCGCGCCAGCTACTTCGTGGCCACCTATCTGACCTCCGACTCCAGCTACCGGCTCTACTACGTCAATCCGCGCATCAGCGAGGTCCTGGGCGAGCCCGGCTACGCCTCCCTGCAGGACCTGCCCGAGGCGCCGGACATCGTGGTGGCGTTCCGCCGGCCGGATGACCTCCCCGCCCTGGCGGAGGAGGCCGCGGAGGTCGGCGCGAAGACCCTGTGGGTGCAGCTGGGCATCCACTCCGAGGAGGCCATGCAGCGCGCCACCGACCTCGGCCTCAACGCCGTGCAGAACCGATGCATCAAGATCGAGCACGGCCGGTTCCACGGCAACCTGCACCTGGGCGGCTTCGACACCGGGGTGATCAGCGCCAAGCGCCAGCAGCTGGACGCCTGAGGCGCACGGCGCCTCCGCGCCGTCGCCCCATCCTCACCACTCATCGTCACCACTCACGACGACGGCGGGGACCCTCCTCGGCTCCGTCCGCGCACTCCGCGCGGGGCAGGGGGAGGTGGGCCCCCGCCGTCATGCTGTGCGGGTACGGAGCAGAGACCCAGGGCGAGGCCCCGGTGTGCTCCCCCGCGTGGGCCCGGGAGGACGTGAGGATCGCCAGCAGGAACGGCAGGACCACGTAGGGGTTGTTGAACCCGCTGACCGACACACTGTTGGTCACCGCGATCGCCATGAGGGTCGCCGCCAGCAGGGCCGACACTCCCGCGCGCCGCAGGAAGATCCAGGGCAGGGCCAGGATGAGCACGACGCCGAGGACCCCGGCGTCGAAGACCACCCGCAGGGCGAAGGCGTGCAAGATCACTGAGTAGCAGGTGCCGTCTCCCGCCGAGGAGAACAGCGCCTCGTAGTAGGCCAGCTCCTCGCAGGTGGCCGGACTCATCGGTGTCATCGGCAGCGTGCCCACCAACCAGTTCACCGGTTCCCAGTCCTGCGTCTCCCGGAGGAACACGTCGAAGAATCGGACACGGTCGATGACCTCGGACTCCGCGGCACGCTCCTGGAAGATCACCAACGGGATCACCGCGACCACCATGGGCACCGCCAGGGCCACCATCCGCAGGAACACATCGCGCGTCTGGGTGCTCAGCATCGCGTACAGGAAACACAGCACATAGGCCACCGCGCCGCTGCGCGACCCGGAGAGCACCGTGAGGACGCCCAGCAGGAGCAGCAGCCACAGACGTGATCGGGGCGATCCCCGGTGTACGACGGCGGTGAGCCCGCTGAACAGCGCCAGCTCGAAGTTGTTCTCCAGGAACAGGCCAGGACGCTCCCCCGGTCCGTGCAGCACCCAGGTGAGGGCCGCTTTCACCGTCGCCAGTGAGACGAGCCACCAGGTCAGCGTGGTCAGCGCCCCGCGGCGCGTCCAGCGCTGCCCGACGGCCACGCCCATGGCCACCAGGTACAGCAGCCAGCGGTAGGCCTGGAAGAAGTCGTCCCACGGGACATCAGTCGCCCAGACCCCCATGAGTCGGGTGTAGGCGTAGATCGCCACGAGACTGAGCGGAAGCAGCGTCAGAATGCGGCCGCGCAGGAGCACGGCGCCGATGAAGAGGATGATCCACGCATCGAGGAGCATCGTCATCGGCAGCGGGGAGAACCGCCCCACGAAGAGCACGCTGATGATCGCGCAGAGGATCAGCCCGCCGGACAGCACCCTCTGCAGCCCCGACGGGAGCGTGCCCGCCGGCCGAAGGGTCATGGTCGCTGCCCTCGCGCACCTGCACGGCGCTGCCCTCCCCGGTGCCGTCCTCCTCCGTGCCGTCCTCCTCCGCGAGGACCCTCCCGCGGAGGCGCCCCACGGTGGGAGCTCGCACCACGAGACGCCGCCCGGCGAGCGCGCCGGCGGCGGCGCGCCGTCGTCCTCCCCACCACGATGACGCCGGCGAGGGACCGGCTGAGTCCTTCCAGCACACCCAGGGCCCCGGACAGCTCCTCCTGGACGGTGTGCCCAGCCCGGAGCACGAGCCACGTGGCGTCGGCGTCCCCCGCCAGCCCCAGGCCCCGGGCGTCGGCGGAGACCGGTGCGGCATTGAGGATCACCAGATCGTAGGCGGTCCGGGCGCGGTCCACGGTGTGTCGCGTGTGCCGGAGGTCGGCCTCGAGGGCCCCTGTCGGGGCGTCCAGGGCCATGATCTCCACGCCGGCAGCGGCACGCCGTCCACGCACGGACACTCCCGCAACCGGGGAGGACCGGCCGTTCTCCGCGCTCTGCGGACTCTGCGGCAGATCGGCCGCCGCCCACCCGTGCCCTCCGGAGGCTTCGATGAGCAGGACGCGGAAACCATCGCCTGCAGCCGCGCGGGCGAGAGCTTCGGCGACGTCGGCGGAGAGCACATCTGGGTCCACGCCGGCCACGAGCATCACCGGTGCGGGCCTCTCGGCACCACGGCCTCCTGACCGGGCGCGCAGGGCCTGCATCGGAGCCAGGATCCTCCGCATGGCCCCGGCCGCGTCGGATTCGGGCTCCTCACCCAGCTCCAGCACCGGCATCGACGTGCTGGCCTGCACGTCATGGCGGTCCCGCACCCTCCGGTTCAGACTCTCCCGCAGGGCGGCCGACCCCAGCCCCAGGGCGGCCCCGGCACCGGCGGCTCCGCCGAACACCAGGAGCGGCTGCGGGGAGGTCGGCGCCTCCGGCAGCACGGCGGGCTGCATGATGCTCACGGAGATCAGGTCCTGCGGCGCCCCCTGCATCGCTTCGAGGTCACCGACGAACTCCACGAGGCTGTCGGTCAGTGCCTCGGTCCGGGCCATTGAGACCTCAGGACTGGACGCGCGCACCGAGAGCTCGAGCAGGGTCGTGCCGTCGACCACCTCCGCATCGACAGAGTCCGCGAAATCGGCCAGCGGCTCCTCCACCCCCTCGCGCCGCATGACCGGCTCCAGGACCACCGGGGTGCTCACGAGGTCGGCGTAGCTGGCCACGATCTGCTCGGAGACGGACCGCCCCAGCTGCAGCTGAGACAGATCCTCACCGGTGGCGGTGGTCACGTAGATCCGCGCCGTGGAGGTGTACTCCCGGGGCGCTAGGACGAAGAAGGCGGCCCCGAGCACCAGACCGAGCAGGAACAGCGCGCAGGAGGATCTCCAGTATCGGCGCACCACGCGCAGCATGTCCCGCACCGTCATCTGTGACTCCTCCTGCCGATCGTGTCGATTCGTGGGCCACCCAGGTTCTTCCCCTGCCCAGGCGAGGCTCCCGCTGTGCGGACGTGCCGCGTCCCAGGGACGGCACACCTCGCCGCCGGACGGCGGGTCAGGCTCCGCCTCCGGGGCGGATTCAGAGGCGAGCTCAGGCGCGGGTTCAGGGGCGAGCTCAGGCGCGGGCGCAGGGTCAGGCTCCGGGCCAGATGGCGCGGACCCATCCTCGCGCCGGCGTCCCACGGCATGGGCCAGCATGGTGGACATGCTCATGACGCTCTCCTCTCCGAGGCGCAGACCTGCACGTCGCCAGGGAGCGACGCCGGAAGCCCTCCGACGAGGCCTGGAGGTGCACTCGCCGGAGGGCGGTCAGTGGGGGACGTGCTCGCCCGCGGTGCCGGCACCGCCTCCCGCAGCATCGGCAGGCTCCGCAGGCGCCGGCGGTCCTCTCCGGCGGGGACGCCCAGCTCCCGCAGCAGCATGAGCACCACGACGCCGGCGGTCAGCTGGACCAACAGCCTCAGCTCCGCGGCGGTTCCCGGGTCCAGCCGCCCGCTGTGCGTGAAGGTGCTGCGCAACCGTGCCGCATGCTCCGCCCAGACCGCGGCGGGGATCTCGGGCGCCACGACCTTATCGACGCCGACCTGCTGAGCCAGATGTTCGAGCTTCCGGCGCAGCGTGGAATCCTTGATCTCGCGACGGCGCAGACCGGACGTGGTGACGAAGATCGCCTCGGCCGCGCCCAGCAGGACCAGCATGCTGGCCTCCGGGAACTCCTCGGAGAGCCCGGTGCCGGCCAGCAGCAGGGACAGTGCTGTCTCATGCTGGGTGCGCAGCTCCTGCCAGCCGGTCAGCAGGTCCGCGAAGGCGACGTCCGTCGTACTGAACATCGGCGGACCTGATGCGGTCGGGTCCTCGTCGGTCACGTCCCCGTCGGCCGTGTGCCCGGCGACCGGCTCCCGGCGGGTGCCCGGCAGATCTCGCGTCACCCAGACCGCCTCAGAGCTCTCGGAGCCGTCGGCCGCGATCCGAGCCTGGTACGTCACGGCGGGGCGTGCGGCCAGGCGGGCGAACGCCAGCAGACCGAGCAAGCTCCTGATCTGTTCGTCCACCTCGGCGGCCGACGCCGGCCGACTCGGCACCAGGCGCAGCCGCACGGCCCTTTCCGGGTCCTGAGCACGTTCCAGGGTGATCCTGGAGGTGGCACCGCCTCGGGTGGAGCTGCCCTCCCACGGGAGGGTGCCGTGCCACGGCCCGGGTCCGGTCAGGCTGTCGATGAGCTGCGGCTCGTCGAGGAGCAGCTGCGCCTCCACCAGGCGGCCGCCTGAGATCTCCTGTGCATGGTTCGGTCTCATGGTTTCCCCAGTCCTGTCTGATGTCTCACTGCTGTCGTCGTCGTGCCTGTCATGCTCGTCGTCGCCTGCGGCACGAGTGGCGTCGCCCTCGCCGTCGCGACGGCGTCTCCCGCGGGATCCGCCGAGACTGCTGCTCACGGGGGTCAGTACGCTCCGGCACCGCGCACCACCGCCCGCAGGGTGCGCAGCACGATGCCGATGTCGCCGGTCAACGACCAGTTCTCCACGTAGTAGAGGTCCAGCCGGACCGACTCCTCCCAGCTGAGGTCGGAGCGGCCGCCCACCTGCCACAGCCCGGTGATGCCGGGTTTGACCAGCAGGCGACGCTCATCGGACTCCGCGTAGTTCTCCACCTCGCTGACCAGCGGCGGCCGCGGCCCCACCACGGACATCTCGCCGCGCAGCACGTTGAGGAACTGCGGGAGCTCGTCGATGCTGAGCCGGCGGATCACGGCGCCGACCTTCGTCACGCGGGGGTCGTGGCGCAGCTTGAACATCACCGCATTCCCCTCGGAGGAGCCCAGCAGCTCCTCCCGGCGCGCCTCGGCGTCGGTCACCATGGAGCGGAACTTCAGCATCCGGAAGCGCGCATGCCGCAGCCCCACCCGCGTCTGGGAGAACAGTGCCGGGCCGGGGCTGTCCCGGCGGACCAGCACCGCGACCCCGACCAGCAGAGGCAGCAGCCCCAGCAGCGCCGCCAGGGAGAAGGCGATGTCGAAGGCACGCTTGAGCGCCGCCGCCGCACCGCTGAGCTGCGGGTAGTCCACCTGCACCAGCGGAACCCCGTCGACGCTGGTGGTGTGCAGGCGGCTGGCGGAGACCTCGCTCAACGACGGAGCCGTCACCAGGGTGACGTCCAGTGCGGCGAGCGCCCAGCCGAGTTCGCGCAGCGCCTGGGGCGTGAGCTGATCGGCGCCGGTGAGGATGACCGTGTCCACGGCGTCCCGGGTGACGGCGTCGCGGGCCTGCGCGATGATCTGCTCCCGGGAGGCCTGGGCCTCGACGGCGACGCTTCCCGGTGGGGCGTCGAGCTCGTCCCGGGGCTCCTTGACCATCAGCCGCACGGGGAGGAAGCCGCTGTCCGGGCCGAGTCGCCGCAGATGGTCGGCCAGGTGGCCCACCTTGCCCCTCTCCCCGATGATCAGGGCTCGCCTGACCCCCTCACCGGAGTCGCGACGGCGCCGCAGCGTGCGCCGCCAGACGAGACGTCCGACGAGCAGGAGGACCACACCGGCGGGGATCGCCGCCAGCGCCCAGGGCCGCAGGGCCGCCTGCGGAAGCACCAGTCCCAGCACCGCGGTCAGGCCCAGCACCGCGCCGGAGGCGGTGAGCACCCGTCCGAGCTCTCGAACGCCGGTGCCCAAGCGCCGGGGATTGCGGGTGCGGGCCACGGCCAGCAGCAGTCCCCACACCACCAGCACGCCGGCCGAGAGGGACGCCTCCCCGATGCCCGAAGGCAGGACACCGAGCAGGTGCAGCCCCAGCAGGGTGACCAGGATGAGCAGCTGGTCCGTGGCGGCGATCCCACCGGACACGCGGCGGTGCCAGCGGCGCAGCTCACCGGTGCCGACCAGCGAGACGGGCACCGCAGCATCAGGGGCGGTGACCGCACGGTCTGCGCCGCCAGGGGCGGCGAGCCGCCAGGCTCCTCGCCCCCGGCGGTGGGTGAGCCCGCGCAGCTCGACGGAGGCTGCCGCCCAGGTGTGCGGGACGGTCACCACTGCCGCCGACGCCGGCTCGGACGCCGGCGCAGACCACACATCCGGTGTCTGGTCCGTCGGCGTGGAACGCCCACGGGGTGGGCCGGCGGCGCCGCTCTCCGGGACGATGTCGAGACTCATCGCAGGCTCCCCTCGGGGGCATCCATCCACCAGCGGCCCATCTCCAGGTCCACTTCCTCCGGCTCGAAGGGATCCATCCCACCCGACGGGTAGGGCGTGAGCTCCCCGAACCACGGCACGCCGTCGATCTCGTAGAAGTCCACCCGCATGAAGCCGAATCCGCCGCCCAGCGCCTCGGCGTGGGCGATCATCTCCGCCAGCGACGTCGGCCGCGGGGCCTCCGGCTCCTGGGTGACCCCGTTGTAGAGGTCCAGGATCCGCCAGTCCGGGCTGTAGAACCGCTCACCGTGACCGGCGGTGAAGCGCCCCGAGGAGCGGTGCAGCATCTTCACCCGACCGTGGAAGACATAGAACTTGTAGTCCACCAGGTCTCGGCCGCGGTCCCGGCTCAGGTCCGGCTCCACGATCAGGCTGTGGTCCGCCCACCGGTAGGCCCACTCCCCCAGGGCGGCCCGGTCATAGGTGCGCAGCCAGCCGCGTGTGGTCCCCCGCAGCGCCTTCACGGTGGTGGATCGGTCCCCGAAGGCGACCATCCCACTGGCGTGGTTGGGCTTGATGACCCAGCGCTCCGGCAGGTCTGAGACGTTCAGATCGTCGACCTCGCGGCCGCGCCAGAGGGTCGCCGGCACCTGCAGCTGGGGGCACGTCCTGGCGGCGTACTCCTTCATCCGCGTCTTGTCACACGTCCAGGCGATCTGCTGGGTGCGTTCGGCCAGCATCCGGCGGGTCAGGACCTCGGTGAAGCGGGTGGGGCGGCGGAAGTCGCCCCACCGGCCGAAGCGGCGGCGGTACATCACATGCCTCACCAGTGGGTCCGGGACGGGCCCGAGGAGCTGTCTCAGCGTGGTCCTCATCATCGGGTGCTCCTTGTCATGACGGTGACGTCGACGGCGTCGCCACCTGTGTCCTCATCGGTGTTCGTGAAGGGGTTCGCAGGCGTGAGGCCCGCGGGGGCGTCAGGGGGTGCAGCGGCCTCTCCGAGTGACCGCACTGCGGCACCGGTGCGGCGGGCGGCGACGAGCGCACCGGGGAGCACCTGCAGCGTCACCACGACGGCGATCATCGCCATCGGCGGTGCGGCGGCCCCGAGGCCGTGGTGGACCCCGAGGACGCTCAGCGGCACCGCGCAGGCCAGGGCGACGCAGGACATCAGAGCCTGCCACGTGAAGCCTGAGCGGTCAGTGAGCAGATTGATCTGGGTCAGATGCGCCGACTGCGCGACCAGCAGGATCGCCATGGCGGCGGTGAGCATCCAGGACGGCTGCAGCTCGCCGCCGGAGACCAGCCGGGAGACAGGGCGGGCCAGGAGCAGGTATCCGAGGGCGGCGGCGAGTCCCAGCCCCGTCAGAGCAGCATTGGCCCGAATCCACAGACCTCGGTCGAGGCTCCTGGAGAACCGCGGCCAGAACACGATGCCCGCCATGTACATGACCGAGTAGATCGGCATGTAGAGCTGCAGGGCCAACGAGTATTCGCTCAGCTGCTCCGCAGTGGCGGCGGCGGCCAGCACGAACCGGCCGTGCTGCTCCAACAGCACCATCCCGGCGCTGGCGATGAGCACCGGAAGCCCGCCGTACAGGATGCTGCCCATCGACGGCCCTGCGGAACCCTTCGGGGGCTCGCTCCCGGCCACGGTGCCGGCGTCGTCGAACACCTCCGGGGCGGTGTCCCAGGACCGCGCGGCAGCACGCCGACAGAGCAGCAGGAACACGACCATGCCGATCGGCAGACCCAGTGCCAGCCACATGGGGCTGACACCCGCCATTCCCGCGAGGAGCACGTACGCCAGGTTGACGCCCCCGGGGACGAGGCCCAGCAGCACCAGCTGGTCCGCCCGGTCCTGGCCGATCATCACCCGCTCGGCCAGGCCGAGCGGCAGGGTGAGCAGGAAGAGCACCAGAGAGATCGTCATCGCGGCGTCGAGCTGCCCGCGCAGCTCGTCCGGCACTCCGAAGACCCACGACCACAGCCCTGCCCGCCCCACCGCGAGAGCGAGCACGGAGCCGGCGACGCCGACCACGGCCAGCAGGCGCGCCGTGCGACGCTGCAGTGCGGCGGCCTCCCGACGGGCCGCCGGGGACTCCCCGGCTCGCGCCACTGCCCGGGAAACGGCCGCACCGAGTCCGAGGTCCGCGAAGGGCAGCGCCATGCGCAGCTGGGCCACCAGCACGATGAAGCCGAAGGCGGCCGCCCCGGCGAAGTGCATGGTGAAGCCCGCACTGGTCAGGGTCAGGGCCGCGGCCACCGGCAGCACCGCGATGCGCAGCCCGGCCGTGCGGAGGAACGCGGCGGCCCAGCTGCGTTCAGCCATGATGCACCGGCAGCCGGGGAGCCGCCATCCCGCTCAGTCCCACCAGCAGCGCCGCGGGATGAGCACCCGCACGCAGCCCGGAGATCAGCTCCCGGATCCCCCGGGACCAGGCGCGTGAAGCCAGGGCGCCGCGGGCCACCACGGAGGCCATGAAGTCGGCCCGAGCGGCGGCCGGCACCTCCACCAGCAGAGAGTCGAGCCAGGCACGACTGCCCTCCCAGTCGAGGCTGCGGGAGACTGATCCGACGCTGCCCTGCTGGACGCGCACCAGGATGTCCGGGATGGTCTCGATGCGCACCCCGGCGCTCTCGAGTCGGATCAGCCAGTCCCAGTCCTGGTGCCGGTTCAGGCTCTCGTCCCACGGGACGTCCAGGGCGGTCTCGCGGGGGCACAGCAGGGTGGAGGTCTGCAGGAAGTTCCGACGCAGCCGCACCGTGGAGCGGTCCAACACGTAGCCGACCACTCCGGGCGCCACTGCTCCGTCGGGCCCCAGCCTCGTCCTGTAAGGGCGCTCCGGGACCGCCCGGGTGGAGGCGCCGACGAGCAGCGCGCGGCAGGACATCACGGTGCCCTCGGCAGGCCGACGCCCGTCCTGCTCGGAGGCCGCCGGGCTGAGCCGGATCTGCGACTCGGCCTTCTCGGCGACCCAGTCATCGTCGTCGTCGAGGAAGGCGACCCACGGGGTCTCGGCGAACTGCACCCCGAGGTTGCGCGCGGCTCCGGCTCCCTGCCGACCCGCGGTGCACACCAGGCGATACTCCAACCCGGTCAGACGGCTCTGCACCACGGCCAGCGCATCGAGGTCGTCGACGACGACCAGAGGCATCGTGGGTACCGTCTGGCGCAGGGCGGACCGCACCGCCTCCCGCAGGCTGGGTCGGCCCACCGTGGGGATGACGGCCGTGACGAGCGGATCGGCGGAGAGCCCGCCCTCTGCAGGAGACTCGGCAGGACCGTCGGCAGGGCTGTGGGCGGTCATGTCGTCGGAGCTCATGCCGCACCTCGCAGGATCAGGCGGGCCAGCCGCAGCGGCTCCACCAGGTAGCGGCCGGCGAATCGGCGCGGGTCGGAAGCCAGGCGCCAGGCCCACTCCAGTCCGATCCGTCCCACCCACCGCGGCGCCAGAGACTGCGCTCCGGAGAGCTGGTCGATCGCTCCCCCGACTGTCGCGATCACCGGGATCTCCGTGCGGGCCCGCAGTGAGGTGGCGATCTGCTCCTGCAACGGCATCCCCATCCCGATGAGCAGGATCTCGGGTGCGAAGGCTCTCACCCGAGCGACGACGTCGTCGAGGTCTTCAGGGAACCACGGGTCGGCGGGGAGGGACAGCATTTCGACGGCGTCGTCGGCACCCCCGCCGGTGCTGCCGGAGAGCTTCTCCGCGGCCCCGGCGTTGGAGGACGCGGAGGCGCCGAGCAGAGCGACGCGACGGACGGCCGGCAGGTGCACCGCCTGAGGGACCCAGTCCGTGGACCCCAGGCGATGCCGCGGACCCAGCCGGGCCCGCCCGTCACGTGCGAAGGGGAGCCCCAGCAGCGCCAGCAGGGGCATCCCGTCGATCAGCAGGACCTCGGCCTGCTCGTAGAAGCGACGGAACGGCGTCTCGGTGCGCATCAGATACGCCGAATGCAGGTTGTGCCCGGCGACGGTGAGGCGTCCCCCTGAGGCGATCTCTTGGGCCAGACGTGCCAGCAGGGTCTCCCGGTCCATGGGAGTGACTCTGAGGTCCAGTATGGGGACGGTACGGACCGTCTCAGGTGCATGTGTGGTCATCTCGCGATCCCTCCAGGTCATCGGCGATGAGTGCTCCAGGGGCACCTCTTCAACCTAGGAAGGCGCAGACAGCGTCGGAATCCGTCGTTGCACCACAGATGTCGCGACCGTATGCGCATCTGGCACGGTGGGCGCTGACGGGACATGCCCATTGTCCGAACATCACATCCTCAGCTGCTCGCGCAGACCGCGAAAGGTGCGCCGGCAAACCTGCGTCATCACCGCAGCGTCGCAGGTCAGCGCTGATTCGGGCGACGCAGCCAGGACTCCGCGGTCCTCCGAGCCGCCAGGGCCGGCGGGCGGGCGGCTCACCTCACCGAGGCGGCGGTGCGGTCGAGTCTCAGGCGCAGCGACAGCAGCTCCATCCGATTGCTGCAGCCGAACCGCTGCAGCATGCCGGAGATGGTCGCCTCCACGGTGCGGGCCGAGACGTGCAGATCACGGGCGATCTGCGCGGTGGTGCGCCCGGCGCGCAGTCCGGCCAGCACGGACGCCTCACGGCCGGAGAGCGTCAGCACGAACTGGTCTCGGAACAGCGTGGATGCCTCGCCGGGGCGCTGGGAGTCCAGGACGAGGTTGATCAGCCGGATACGCAGTCCGCTGCTCAGCTCCTCCCGTCGGTCCCACAGTTTGGCCAGCACGGCGAGCCCCAGCAGGCGGGCGTGAGAACCGATGAGACGCTCTGCGGCGTCGACCGCCGCGACCGGGTCGTCTGTGTCCTGCGCTTCGGCGAACAGGCGGATGAGCCGGGGCCTTCCTGGGTCGTCCCGCCAGTGGGCCCGCTGCACCTGACGGGCGGCCCGGGAGGAACGGCGCAGCAGCACCATGAACAGCAGCAGCTGTTCCTGGGCCGTCTCCCCCTCGGCGGCCGCCTGCTCTGCCAGGTCCTCAAGGCGACGACGCAGGTCATCCTCCCGCAGCCCTGCGGCGCTGAGACGCAGGCCCTCCCCGGCGAGTCGCAGCCAGGGGATCCCGTCGGGGGCTTCGGACTCCCGCAGCACCGGTTCCCGGAGGACTGCATCCTGGAGGACCGGATCCTCGAGGAGCTCGCGCGGGGCCTGGGTCATCAATGACGCCGCCGCGGCGGCCAGATCTCGACTGAACCGGAACAGCCCGTAGGTGTCACCCGCTGCGTGGATCCTCGCGGCAGAACAGGCACTGCGGCAGGCCAGGTGCGCACGATCGTCCTGCATCGCGGGGAAGGCCGCCAGCAGGTCGCCGACTCCGGCGAGGGCGGGGCTGCGCAGACGGCGTTCATTCCAGATGTCGGTCTCCACCCGCAGCATGTCGACCCGCCACCCGGAGGTGGCAGAGATGAGCAGCAGCATCGCCACCGCACATTCCTCCATATCCGGGAACCCGTCTTCCCGGCGGAGGACGTCGATGAGGCTGGAGAGCACCTCACGACCCAGGTCGGACTGGCGCCGGAGCCCCAGGAGAGCGCCGGCCCACAGCTGACTGAGCAGCGCCTCCTCGCAGTCCTCCGAGGCCCGCAGCCTCTGCAGGGCGGCGAGCAGCTCGTCCGTGCGGCCGACGTCCTCACTCAGCATCAGCACCTCGTCGAAGGTACTGGTGAGCGAGTCGCCACCAGCTCGGCCGCGAAGGGTCTTGATCACGGGCTGAGCCTTCTCAGGGTGGAACAGTCGGATCCGTTCGGCGACGAGGACGGCCTCCCGGATCTCGGCCCGGCCGGCGTCATCCGGGAGGGAGGCCAGACGGTGAAGCGCAGGGTCGACGGCGCCCAGAGCGTTGTCAGCGCGCGCGGCCAGCACCATCAGCTCGGCGGACGGACGGGCGTAGAGATCGACGAGGACCTGCACCATCCGGTACCAGGAGGCCGCGAGTCCTCGACGAGCCAGCTCGGCGGCCTCGGACTGGTCGGGAGTCTGCTGTGCACGGGCGCGCCACCAGCTCAGCGCCGTCGCAGAGGATTCGCCACCTTGGGACATGTCGATGCTGCGGCCCTGGCTGTGCCACCAACGCAGGATGTCCGGCCAGCGCATCTCGCCGAGGATCATCACACGCACCGCTTCGGCGGTGACGCGCAGGTCTGACCAGCCTCGGACAGCTGAGGTCTCGAAGCCCAGGATGCCCTGTGCCATGAGGCTGGCGAGCGGCTCGTCACCGTAATGGCTCACAGCGTGCTGCTCTGGGATGCGGCCTGCCACGGCGACCAGAGTCAGCAGCTCTCGCTCCTCCACGTCGAGCCCCAGCAGCAGGGTGTCACCACCTTCGGACAGCGACCGATGGAGCTCGTCCTCGTCGGTGTCCCATTCCCAGAACCCCTCGTACTCCCGAAGGGTTCCGCAGCCCTGAGCCATCCCCAGCAGTCGCTCCGCGAGCGCCGGCTGCCCGGCCGAGAGATGGTACAGACGCCGCACCACCCGAAGTGACACCGGCCCTCCGAGGTGCCGCCTGATCTGAACGCCAAGCTCACGGGCGCTGATCGTGCCGGGGATCACCTCGCGCAGATGCCCCGTCCGCTCGAGCTCGCGCAGGCGGGCGGGAACGTCCTGGGCGGAGCGGACCACCACCAGGAGGCGTCGGCGTCCTGAGGTGCAGAGGCTGACGAGGTCCTCCACCACGTCGTCCTCCAGCTGACCGGGCCACAGCACCACCACCGGTCCGTCGCGTCCCCGCTGCCCTGCGGCCCTGGCGGCAGTCTCGATTGGCCGGGGCTGGTGTCCTCCCAAGCCGTCGATGACCGCCAACACCGAGGACTTCCGCATCGCGGCGAGCAGCTCCTCGACGCCCCAGTGCCCAGGCAGATGAAGTATCCATGAGTCTCCCGCTGCGTCATCCAGGAATCGGCGGGCGAGTCGTCCGGACAAGGGTGAATCCTGGGTCCGGGGATACGGGCTGCGGGTCATCGGCGGTCTCCTTCCTCGAAGAGTTGGGCGCGAAGCTCGGTGCGCGAGCCGACGCCGAGCTTGCGGTAGGTGTTGCGCACGTGGCTCTGCACGGTGCGCTGGGAGACCCTCAGGGCATCCGCGATCTCCGCCAGGCTCAGGCCTTGGACGGCCTGTGCCGTGACCTCCCGCTCCCGGGCCGAGAGCAGCGCCATGCGGTCCCGTCCGGCAGCGGTCAGTCCCGTGATGTCGGACAGAGGACGGACGGGGCGCCGTGCGACGGAGGCGACGCGGAATCGACCGCCTCGACCCTCCAGCGCAGCGACGGCGGCCTGGACGCGGTGCGCAGCACCGTCCAGTCGGGCGACCAGCAGATCCACCACCTCCTCCTCCACGCCGGCTTCGCGGGCCTGACGGATCAGCGGGTCCAGCGTCTCCACTGGCAGGGCGTCCAGGCCCCGGAGGATCAGGCAGCGCAGCACCACCCGTCGATGCGGCCTGTCCTGTGGCACTGCGTGAAGCGCACGCAGGAGGTGCTCGGCATCGCCGAGGCCGACCGCATCGAGCAGGCAGCCCACGGAGATCAGCGCCTGCCGCCAGGGCGAATCGTAGAAGCCCTGGGTGCGCGGCGGGACGTATCCCGGAGGACCCAACAGCTCCTCGGCCCGCCCGCCTTCGACGGCATGGTCGAGGGCCTCCAACAGTGCCCGGCGGACGGGCCCCTGCGGCAGGCCTCCGTCAAATTGGGCCCAGATGTCCTCCAGGAGGTTCCGCAAGTCGTCCAGGGGCTCCCCGCACAGGAGGTCCTGGAGCATGTGCAGCAGCTCGGTGCCGGTGGTCCGCAGCAGGACCCGGCCCTCCGGCTCCCCCTCGAACCAGTCCTCCGGGAGGACATCCTCCTCCGGAGCCAGCATCAGCCGGGAAGCTCCGAGGACGCAGGCGACCCAGTTCGCCGCAACGATCGGCACCTCGCGGAAGGGCACACCGCTCAGCGCCGTCACCCCGCTGGTGGAGTCTGGAGGATCCTGGTGAGCAGCCCGGCAGACCTCCAGCGTCTTCAGCAGCACCCGTCCGAGTCGGGCGAGGTCCGGACCGGACTTCCCTGTCCTGTCCAGCCTCCCCTCCGGTGTCCTCTCCCTGGTCACTGGCAGCGCCGATGCCGCTGCTCCCGGATGCGGACCTTCTTCGAAGGACAGTGTCTCAGGCGGCGGCAGGGGGGTCACGCCTCCCGCGGCGTGCACCTGCAGGTGGGTCAGCGCCCGCAGGAGATCGTCAAGATCGGGATGCGTCCGCGCGGCGGCGGCCAGGTCGGCGAGACGGCGCTCGCCCGCCTCGACGTCCCGGAGCAACACGATGTCGATGAAGGCGAGCAGCCCGATCGTGGTGGGGTCCGAGCCTGGGGCCACAGACCTCAGCAGACGCAGGGCTCGACGGGGAGCCCCGACGGCGATCTCACAGCAGGCCTGGAGGTGGACGCGATCGACGTCGTCGTCCGGCAGCCCCTGGAGGAGGAACTGGGCCTGATCAAACAGACCTCGCTCCAGGAGGTCCCAGGCAGCCGCGCGAGCATCAGCCGGGTCCACCGGCTCCCCCAGGGACCAGGCGTGCAACGTGCCCGCGGGAGTCCGAGGGGGCTCTGCCACGGGCTGACGAGCCATCACCAGGCTGTGCTGATGGGCCGGTCGGCTGATGGCCACACCGGTGCGGGTGATCGTCAGCAGACCTGCTTCCTCCAGGGGGAATATCGCCTCACGCAGCAGATCGGAGGCCATCGCCTCATCTACAGGCACCTCTCCTCGGAGCGCCACGGCGCGCAGGGCCTGGGCGGCGTGGGCGCCGAACGCCTCGCGCAGGCGTGCGAGGTCGCCATCGGCGGCACGTCGGTCCATCCACTGGGGCGGCCGCACCACCACGCTGCGTGAGTCGACGGTGCCTATCCAGCCCTGCGCCGTCCCGTGTCGCGCCAGGAGGGCGAGGTCCTCGGGCACCCCGCCGGAGCAGGTATGCAGGTAGCGGGCCAACGCCGCCGTCGGCGGCTCCTCCAGCATCTGGGCCAACAGCGTCCGCGTCTCCTCAAGTGTGAGCGTGGCGAGCTCCAAGTGCAGTCCCCGGGGGCCGTTCAGCACGCGGGCCAGTCGCCGGGCGATCGCGGAGGGCCCGGCGGCGGTCATCAGCACACCCACCTGATGGGAACGGATGACCGCGTCGATGACCTCCGCGGAATCCTCATCGAGCAGATCAGCCTGGTCGATGAGGAGGTGGTGCTCCCCCGTACCGGGCGCTGTCTCTGAGCCTCCGGCTCTGCCGTCGATGAGCCTGCGAGCCGCCTCCTGCACACCGAGCTCCTGCAGAATCTGCAGACGGCGGGTCAGCAGCCTGCCCGGCACCTCCCCCGTGGCGATGACCTCGAGCCTCGCCTGGGCACGCGTCGCTCCCTGGGTGAGCAGAGCCGCACGTTCTGTGCCGAAGGGGCCGGTGACCAGCACGACCGGTGCGACGACCTCCAGGCAGTGCTGCTCCAGCGCCGTTCGGGCCAGTGCCGCAGAGGTGCCACGACGCGGGCAGACGCCGGGCGATGTGTGGGGGTAGGTCTGCTCGCGCATGGGGCATCCTTCTCCGTGAGCCCAGGAGACTCCTCGCCTGGGGAGCCGCGCCGCCGGATCGGATGCCCCAGATGGGAGCGCGATGGGAAGACAGTCCTCCCGCTCTGCCGACCACTAGGTTGCCGAGGTGAACCGATACCTCAGGCCCAAGAATCCTGGTGATCAGATGAACAGGTGTCCTGCCCTCGTCTGGCTTTGAGTGCACTATCTCATATTCTCTGCGATGAGGGCACCAGAGTGAACGTCGCACACCCTCACCCGGGCAGCACGTCTCCACGTGAAGGGCCGTAGCCGCGCCGAGCTCGTATGTCGCACACGAGCACCAGGTCAGCGCGATTATGACTAGCCGGTTCACCAGAGAAGGGGTGAAAGTGCTTCAATGAGGAGATTGTGAGGACTGGTCTGAACCGTGTCTTTCAGACCCCGATGAGGCCGGTGCTCCCGCTCAGAAGGCGCTGATCCGTGCTGCGCACCGGATCAGAGGCCCTGGACGACTCCGCCGCGCCCAGACCCGCAGCGCGCCCTCCGCCATCCGAGGAACGACGACCGTGATCTTGCAGCAGCACCTGTCCGGCACATGGTGGCCGGACGACAGGCCCTCGCCCCGACGCGTCGGGACGCTGAGCGTCAGCCAGTCCCAAGGTGGACATCTGCGTCTCCGCCCCGGCGACGCTCCGCACCCCGGTGCCTGGAGCTCCGGAGTGCTTCACGGCCTGCTGGACGGACCGGCGGCTGACCCCTCCCAGGAACGCGCCGCAGCTCCTCTGGTGCCCGACGAGCAGGTGCCAGGACGTTCCGTGACCCTGTTCGGGGCGCTGCCCCTTCCCGTCGATGCAAGCGGAGCCCCTGAAGAAGGCGACGTCGCCGTCGACGCGATACTCGTCGGAGACACCGTCGACTCACCCGAGCAGCATCGATACCGCCGAGCGACCCTCGAGATCCCCGAGCTCGCCCCCTGGTCGGCCAGAACGATGCGCGGCGAGTCGGCTGACGAGGAGGCAGCGGCAGCCGCTGCCGGTCCGGACTCGGTCTCCGTCGCCGTGGCCTGCCGGACAGAGGAGCCCTCCGAGAGCCACAGTCTGCAGTTCACCGCCACCCCGTCTCTCGGCCATGTGGAGGTGGAGGTGGTGGACCCGAACCAGGACGGCCTGTCGGTGGAGGAGATCCGCCGCAATGCCCACGCCATCCAGGACCTGTTCTCCTTGGCCTCCCTCGCCCCTCCGGCGGGAATGCGCGCCCGCATCCCGGCCGACGACACCCATGGGGAAGTCCTGCTGTACTGGCGCCAGACCTTGACATTCCCCTCCCAGATCTCCCCCGGCGGCTCATTGATCTTCTCGGCCGCCGAGCTCGAGATCACCGCAGCCCTCCAACGCTGGTACGAATTGCGCCTGAAGCACCGCGTCACCATCGACCTGCTGATGGGCATGCTCCGAGCTCCGCACCGCTACACCGAGCTGAACCTCCTGGTGATCGTCGCCGCGGCGGAAGCGCTCTTCGCCACCACGGACGGCCGGTCGAAGCGCCAGCGGAAGGACTCCACACTGCGCCTGAAGCTGGTGGCGATGGCCGAGCGCGTCAAACTGGCGAGCCGGATCGACCTCGGGCTGCCGGTCCAGGAGTGGGCCGAGCGCACCGCCCGGGTGCGAAACTCGTTCACCCACACCGGAGGGGCCACCGACTACACGGAAGCCCAACTGGGTGAGCTGGTCGGCCTGACCACCGCGGTGGTGGTGGCCAATCTCGTGCAAGATCTGGGAGTCCCCCCGGAGGCATGGTCTCGCGGCCTGGCACACACCCCGGCGCTGCGGCGGCTGCGCCCGGCGGACGTCGCCACGCTCTTCTGATCGCAGCTCTACGGTTGACCACGTCCCAGGAATCTGTTCTGACCTCTTGTCGCCGCGGGTGAAGCGCATTACATTCGAGAGGGACGCCCGATAGCCAGACCGACCGGCCCCTCTGGGGCGATCCGGTTCAGCATCCCGCGGGCGCGACTCACTCGTCCAGGGGGCATCCATGACCGAGTCACGCACACCCGAAGAGAAGACCGCTCGTCGCCGGAAGGTCCAGGCAGTATTGGCCGGAGGTCTCGTCCTGGGCCTGGGGGCGGCGGTGACCATGGCCAACTGGAACGACTCGGAGTTCGCCGAAGGGCTCTTCGGCTCGGCGTCGTTCAACCTGGAGGGATCCACCGACGGTGAGACCTACACCGACCATGACGCCATCGACGAGGCCGCCCAGCTGACCTTCGCCGCGGACAACATGACCCCGGGCCAGACCGTCTATGCGCCGTTCTGGGTGCGCTTGGACGCCGACACCACGATCGACGGAACCGTGGAGGCCTCAGACGGCATCGGCGTGGTCGCCTCCAGCGGAGAGAACGCCGCGCACCTGTCCTACGAGGTGCTGGCCGATCCGGACACCTGCGATGCGGCCGGCGCCGCCAGCGGCACCTCGGTGGCGTCCGGCGCGGACCTCAGCGAGGGCATCGGCAGCACCACCTCCTTCGATCTGTCCGCCGGCGACGGCGACGCCGGCACACCTGTGCTGCTGTGCTTCGAAGTCCAGGCCAGTCCGGATGACTTCGTCCAGGATGACACCACGGAGGTGACCTGGGAGGTCACGGCGACCTCGGTCGACAACCCATGACCGAGGCGGCGCCGGCCTCTGCCGAGGGGCCCCGCCGCGGACGCCGTGGCCAGCTCTCCCGCAGGATCCGGGCTCTGGCGGCCAGCGGCCTGGTGCTCGGCGTGGGCGCCTCGGTGACGCTGGCATCGTGGAACGACTCGGAGTTCGCCGGAGGCACCGTCTCGGCCGGGCACTTCACCCTGGAGGGCTCCACCGACGGGTCGAACTTCCGCACTACGGACGCGGAGGACCCCCATCAGCTGAGCTTCACCGTGGCCAGTGGGCTGACCCCTGGCCAGCGCACCTACGCCCTGTTCAGCGTGCGCACCGCAGCCGGGTCCGCCGGTGGGACCGTGCAGCTGCAGGGCGACGACGGCAACACCGGCACCTTGGCGAATGCAATGACCTACGGGGTGCGGACCATCTCGGGAACCACCTGCAACGCAGCCAGCTTCGACGCCGGGACCGTGGTGGTGTCCCGGGGCACGGCGCTCACCGGCGACGCGGCAGACAGTCAGACCGTCGCGGCGGACCAGGGCTCCGAGGTGCACTATTGCCTGGAGCTGACCCTGTCCTCCACCGCCCCGAATCAGGTCCAGGGCACCTCGACGACGCCGCTGTGGCGCGCCGTGGGGACCTCCTCGAGCGGGTGAGCGCCGTGTCCCGTATCCGGAAAGCGTGCGTGGAGGTGCTGCTGTGGCTCGCCGCCCTGGGGGGTCTGACGGCGATCGTGCTGGTGATATGCGCTCATCTGTTCGGCATCTCGCTGATCCTGTTCCGCACCGGCTCCATGGAGCCGACGATCCCCCAGGGCTCCGCCGCAGTGGTCCAGGAGGTCCCCGCCGCGGTCGTGGAGGTCGGCGACGTCGTGACGGTCGACCGGCCGGGCCAGATGCCGGTCACGCACCGGGTGACGTCGGTGAGCCCGGGTGAGGCACCCGAGGAACGGGTGCTCACCATGCAGGGGGACGCCAATGACTCCGAGGACCCCTACCCGTACACCGTGACCGAGGTGCGCGAGGTGCTCTGGTCGGTGCCGGGTCTGGCCCAGCCCATCCACCGCATGGGGGACCCCTGGGTGATGGGCACCATCACGGTGGCCGCCGCCCTGCTGGTCGGCTGGGCGTTCTGGCCGCGGGACGGCGGATCGACGTCGTCGCGACGGCACCGCCCCCGCCACGCCTCCGCACCCAGTGCCCGTGCCCTGGGTGTGATGGTCGGGGGTTGCGCGGCGCTCACCTCCGGTGGACTGCTGATGGCGGACGCCCCGGCGGCCCACGCCGAGGCCCTCGATGATGAGCCTCAGGTGGAGGTGATCGCCGGACAGCACCTGCAGCTGACGTCCTCCTACCTGCCGCAGGCCTCCCGCACACTGGCACCCGGTGAGGTGGTGCCCTGGGAGGTCGCCGTGGAGACTGATGCGCCGGGGCCGGGCGAGCTCCGTCTCGGGCTCAGCAGCACCGGGGACGTCCCGCTGAGGGTGCGCGTGGAGTCCTGCAGGGTGCCGTGGTCTGACCCGGCGCTGACCGCCGAGGCGGTGTGTCCGGACGGGTCCGTGGTGCTCCGGGAGGCCGAGGACGTGCCCCGGGACGGGTCCGTGGAGTCACTCGGGGCGGTCGACGCCACCGACCCGCAGTGGTTGCGTGTCCTGGTGACATTGAGCGACGGGGCGACGTCCGAGCCGTCCTCCGGGCTGACGTCCCTGCGGGTGCATGCGGAGGCCTTCGGCGACGACCTGACGGTGACCCCACCGAGCACGGAGGGCCCCCCGAGCCCGGACGACGTGCCGGACCAGGGGGCGGAGGATCACGTGCCGGGAACCGACGACCCGACGGCACGTGAGCCCGAAGACCTGGCCAGCACGGGAGCAGCGCTGCTGCTCCTGCTGCTCGCCGCTCTCGGTTCCCTGGCGGTGGGGCACCTGCTTCGCCGTCGGCGCCGAACTGCCGCCGGGGCGGCAGATGCGGCGAACCCAGCCGACACCCACGACGGGGAGGCGCGATGATGCGACGCCTCCTGGCCGCGACCGCCGTGTTGGGTCTGGTCTGCCTCGGCGTCTCGAGCTCGGTGGCGCCCCGCATCGAACCGACGGAGGCCTCATGGACCCACCAGCAGCCTGCAGGCGCGGCCACGCTGTCTGTGGCGACGGTGCCGCCCGTGGCCAACCTGAGCTGCTCAGGCTCGCTGCTGCTGGGACGGCTGACCATCACCTGGTCACATCCTGCCGGCACGCTGCCACGCCAGGGCTACCAGATCCAGCGCTTCTCCTCCCCCACCTCCAACACGCCCACGCACACCTTCACCGTGGGCCCAAACGCCACGCAGTACGTCAACAGCAACCTGGCCCTGCTGAACACCACACGGTGGGAGGTACGCACCGTCGGGCCGGGAGGCTGGACCTCGGCCCCGTGGGCCATGCAGGTGGTGCAGCTGGCCACCGCGCTCTCCTGCACCCCCGAGTCCGGGCCGCGTGTCTGAGAAGCCCACACCTGAGAGGACACGGCGCCCGAGAACCAGGACATTCCCTGAAGAAATCCGAGCGGGAACTGTTGCCACGAGCAATGATGCATTGTCAGGATGGCAGTGCTCCCGGACTTCTGGGGGCGCCGACGGATCGAGCAGGGGGAATCCCTGGTTGACGAGTGGCAGCGACACCTGCGGATGATCAGGCGGTTCTCGGGCTGAACGGCATTCTCCTCGGATGACTCAGCGGCGAAGGGCCCTGACGCTCCCGGGTCGCGCCGTCTTCGCTGGTCCGGCACCTGGTCTCCCTGGGGTTGCCGGGCCAGCGGCCTGTCCGGCCGAGGACGCGCTGACAGGGACGATCACCGCCGGGTGCGTCGGGGCGCACCGGCCGGTTCGGCCTCCGGCTCCTCGTCCTCCCGTGACTCCTCCTCCGCCTCGTCGCCGCGGCCCGCACCCGAGACCGCCCCGTCGCGGTCACCGTGGGCAGAATGCGACTCGATACGAGGTGCCCCAGAGTCCCGGCCGCCGCCCAGCTTCCCCCGCAGCGGCTCCGGGAGGCGTCGCAGCACCGACCGCAGCACCGCAACGGTGGTCCTCTCGATGCCCCGCCAGGTGCGGCTCGAGACGAAGATGGCGTCGAATGCGAGCATGGCCAGCGAGAACCACGGCAGACCCATCATCACGGCGATGCCGCCGTGCAGCAGCACCACACCGACCAGAGCCAGTCGGCGGCTGACGGGGTGCAGCAGCCCGACGGCGAAGAAGAGCTGTACGTACACGGAGAAGTAGGTCAGCGCTGTGAGCAGCACCGGATTGCCCGTGACCAGGCTGTTCAACCACGGGAAGACACCGTACTCGTGGAGGCTGAGCGGATAGTACAGCGCAGTGCCGGCCTGCCAGGTGGACCCTTGGACCTTGTACAGGGCGGAGGCGGTGTAGAGGATGAAGATCTGGCAGGCCAGGCCGATCAGCGCCACATTGTGGATGAGACTGGTCCACCACCCGGGGAACACCGGCAGGGAGTGCCACACGTGTGCGAAGGGGCCCAGCTGCCCCGCGGCGGCGCGCTGCTCGCCGCGTCGACGTCGTCGGGCGTCCAGGGACCAGTGCGCGGAGGTGTTCATGAGCACCATGAGCAGCAGCCCGATGCGGGCGATGTTGTCCCCCTGGTCACCCATCGGGGAGGCTCGCTCCACCAGCGCCGCCATCCCGATCGCGAGCAGGAGGGTCGTGGCGCGAGTGCGCCAGCCGATGATCACGGCCACGGCCAGACCCATCAGGGCCATGTACATGAGGGTGAACAGGGCTGGCGATTCGACGCCGAACACGTCCACGAGCTCGCCGAAGGCGTTGACCTCCCGGTACGGCTCCGCCCAGAAGGATCCCGTCCCCCAGAGGATGTGCCGCGAGGTGAAGTTCGTCAGCAGCAGACCCAGCATGGCCACGCCGACGAGGATGCGCGTGGCTGAGAGGCCGTAGAGGGCGTTCTGCTGCAGGAGCAGCCAGCCCTGGCCGCGGATGTTCCAGTCGTTGAGCGGCTGGATCACGTGGTCTCGTACGAGGCTCATCGCCAGTCCCCTCCCTGGTCCAGGTAGGGCGCGAAGGAGGCGATCTCCTCCTCGGTGAGATCTGTCGCCGCCCGCCAGCCGTACTCCCGCTCCGTGCGGGTGGTGTCGTCCACGGTCCGCTCCTCGTCGTCCCAAGACGGAGCGGGACGGGTGGACGTGCGGTACTGGACGTGGAGGACCTCTCCGTCCTCGCCCCAGATGTTCTCAGCGGCACCGGTGGCGATGCGCGTGGCCGCGGCGTCGGCCGTCATATAGCGGTTGATGTCTGACGTTCCGGCACCGCCGTCGACCGCGACGAGACGCTCCCGGAGCTGTTCCACAGGGGTGTCGGTGTAGCTGGCCTTGAGCCAGTCGCGCTGCTCGGTGTTCATGTCGCTGATGGCACTGTGGAGGCGGTCCGCGGTGCGCCGGGAGATCTTCGCGGTGCGGGCGGGGAACGGATTGCCGGCCACAATGCCGTCCTCGTTGTCGATGAGGTCCACCCAATCGGTGTGCACCGTCTCTCCGGCGTCAGGGTCCTCCACGATGGCGCGGATCTCGAAGGTGACCGCCACGCGCCGCGGGTTCGGGGCGAAGATCGACCAGTTCTGTTGGAACCAGGGCTGGATGTACTCGCGGACCCGGTCCTGGCCCACCGCATCGCGAGCCGGAGTGCTGGGGGCGACCCACAGGCCGATGATCAGCGTGTGGATGAGCACGAGTGCCACCAGGGGCCAGGTCAGGGCGCGGGCCCCGCCGGGCAGGTGACGCAGTGCGCGCCGAGTCTGGGCCAGCTGGGGGTCAGCCTGGCCGGGGGTGTCTGGTCTGGTCACGGAACCTCGTCACTCTCCAGGTGTTGCGGTGCTGGAACAACATCAGCGGGCGAGGGCCGCAGCTGTCAAGGGCGGACGTCGTGCGGGGCGCCTCAGAAACAGACGAGCTGGCGGCGTCATCACCGGTACAGGTGATGACGCCGCCAGCTGCGTGTGATCGGCTGATTAGCTCATGGCCGGTCAGCTGGTGCGGCGGACCTTCGCGAAGGCGACCACACCGGAGCCGACGACGACGAGCAGCAGGGCCATCAGGCCCAGACCGATCGCGCCGGAGACACCCGTGGAGGCGAGGTCGTCGCCCGGCTTGCCGTCTCCCGGCTTGCCGTCGCCATCCTCAGCGCCGGTGCCCGGGTCGACGGTCCCGGTGCCGTCCTCGCCGGCCGCGGCCGGCTCGGCGATCGTCACGGTCTCGGAGGCCGAGACGGACGGGTCAGTGTCGTCGGTGGCGGTGACGGTCAGCTCGCCCGGCTGGGTGCCCTCAGGGACAGTCCA
The DNA here is from genome assembly GCF_031705515.1 of Nesterenkonia sp. CL21. NCBI lineage: Bacteria > Bacillati > Actinomycetota > Actinomycetes > Micrococcales > Micrococcaceae > Nesterenkonia > Nesterenkonia sp. CL21. The sequence continues at coordinate 643 of NZ_JAUTWR010000005.1, read as the reverse complement.
GTCGATGGAAAAGCCGCCGTCGGAGTCCACCTGGACGCCTTCGATGGTGTCGATGACGTTGCCGTCCTCGTCGGTGATCACCACGGTGACCGTGGAGTCCGGCACGAAGCCCTCACCCTCGACGGTGACATCGTCACCCGGAGTGACGGTGCCCGGCTCGACGCTGATCGACGGGTCGTACTCGACGCCGTCCTCGGTACCAGACTCATCGCCAGCCTCAGTGCCGTCTGCGTCCACGACGGTGACGGTCTCGGAGGCGGTGACGTCCGAGTCCACGTCGTCGGTGGCGGTGACGGTCAGCTCGCCCGGCTGGGTGCCCTCAGGGACAGTCCAGTCGATGGAGAAGCCGCCGTCGGAGTCCGTCTCCACACCTTCGATGGTGTCGACGACGTTACCGTCCTCGTCGGTGATCACCACGGTGACCGTGGAGTCCGGCACGAAGCCCTCACCCTCGACGGTGACATCGTCACCCGGAGTGACGGTACCCGGCTCGACGCTGATCGACGGGTCGTACTCGACGCCGTCCTCAACGCCATCCTCGGTGCCGTCCTCAACGCCATCCTCGGTGCCGTCCTCGACACCATCCTCGGTGCCGTCCTCAACGCCATCCTCGGTGCCGTCCTCAACGCCATCCTCGGTGCCG
>NZ_JAUTWR010000004.1:0-249452 GCF_031705515.1 Nesterenkonia sp. CL21 | reverse complement strand
CCCCCCCCCCCCCCCCCCCCCCCCCCCCCCCCCCCCCCCCCCCCCGGGCGGGGGGGGGGGGGGGGGGGGCCCCCCCCCCCCCCCCCCCCCCCCCCCCCCCCCCCAAACTCCAGACCAACTCACGCGCGCTCGGGCCCCGCGCAGACCAGCTCGGAGAGCACTCTCTCGCTGTCCCGACTCCATTGACACGATTTTGTTTTTCGAGACCCTTGAAATGTGAGCCAGGCCACAGTAGGTTCAACGCAGGGAGATGGAAAGCGTATTCCATTGGACGCGAGGCAGTTCTCCCGGCCTCACCGATACTGACGGAGAGAGTCCCATGTGCATCCCGCGGCATCACAACCATCCACAGGCCGAAGACAGACCACCGCGACGACGGCCCCTCCGACTCCTCGGAGCGGCGGCCCTCGTCGGACTTTTGGCAAGCGCTTCCCTCATCGGTTCGCCGGACCAACCCGCGGAGGCAGCTCCAGAGAGCGACCTGCCACCCACCGGCATGCCCTATGAGAACTACCCCGCCCTGAAGGATCAGTACGAGGACTACTTCCACTTCGGCATCTTCGGGCGCGGAGAGATGGAAGGACTGATCTACAACTACGCCTCCTACACGCCGGGCAATGAGATGAAACCGGAGAGCACTCAGCCGGAGAAGGGCGTCTTCACATTCGAGAACGCTGAGGCAGCCATGGCCCAGCACGCGGAGCACAACCCGGACCTGCTCTTCTCCGGGCACACGCTGGCCTGGCATTCCCAGACGCCGTCGTGGATGTGGGACGCACCCCCGGCCCGCTACGGGCAGCCCGGCGAGTACGACCCCGCTGTGGCGCAGGAGAACCTGGAGACCCACATCGAAGCGGTCCTCGGACACTTCGGGGAAGACCTCCAAGCGATCGACGTGGTCAATGAGGCGATCGAGAGCGCGGATCCTTCCGACTGGCGAGCGTCGTTGACCACCGGCCAGGGCTGGTACCCGGCCCTCGGCGCTGACTGGGTGGAGATGGCGTTCCTCAAAGCCGCCGAGGTGGTGGATGAGAACGGCTGGGACGTCAAACTCACCTATAACGACTTCGGCCTGAACAACCCGAACAAGGCCCGTGTGGTCCATGACATGGTCCGGGAGATCAACGAGACCCACGAAGGTCTGCGACCGGACGGAAAGCAGCTGATCGAGGTCATCGGCATGCAGGGCCACTACGGCTTGGCCACTGACATCGGCGACGTCGAAGACAACATCCGACTCTTCGCCACCCTGCCCGGGGTGGAGATCCACATCACCGAGATGGACGTGGGCGTGCCTCCGGGGGAGTTCGACGAGGTCAAGGAGAACAACCAGGGCGTCCAGTATGCGGAGCTGTTCCGAATCTTCCGGGACTATGCGATCGGCCCGGGGAACACCACCGACAACCCCAAGGTCATCTCAACAGTGAAGCTCGCCGGGGTCCGCGACGTCATGGAAGGCTGGCGAGGCGGCGAGTACGCCATGCCCTATGACGTCGACGGTCACGCGAAGAAGGCTCTGCTGGGCATCCTCTGGCCCGAGGAGTTCCTTGCGGAGCACGAATGGATCGAACCGGACTACGACGACGGGCACGACCCGATCGACGGCGTGCATGTCTACCACGCGGAGCACGGGGATGGATACACCGGAGCGAACATCATCCTCGGGAACGACTCCTCCCAGTGGCCATGGTCGACCGCTGGGGAGGACGGCCAGGTCGCCTTCGATCCCGAGCCCGACGCCACCTACCGCCTCACGGTCAACGTCACACCGGCAGGCACCACATCGGTGAGGATCCGATGGATCCATGATGAGTCCAACGGCGGCTACACCTCCGGCGACGGCGCCGCGGTGAACGATCACCAGTACTCCGCCTCCGAGGTCGCCTCCCATATTCCGGCCTACTTCAACCGCGGCTTGGTGAACATGGGGACGTATGACCTGGTCACCGAGTTCACGATGGACGGCACCGAGCCCGCCGACGGGCTCATCGGCAACATCGCCGTGCGCGGCGGCGGAGGCGGCAGCGCCTACACGATCAACTCGATCACGGTGGAGAAGGTCGACGACGACGGCGATGACGAGCTGCTAGTCAACTGGCCCGAAGGCCTCGACGAGGACGAGACCGGCCAGGACCGCCCGGGCCACGGCCCGCCCAGCGGAGATGATCGCCCCGGCCATGGTCCGCCCGACCACGACGAGCGCCCCGGCCATGGTCCGCCCCACGGTGATGACCGTCCGGGCCAGGGCACGTCGGGCCGGAACTGATCACCAGCCTCGTTGAGAGGGTGCGTCTCCGCCGCACTGAGCCGCCGCAGGGCGTCATTCGGGCGGAGGCGCACCCTCTCCACGTGAGGGGTGGGTTCAGCCGTGCACCAGCGGCAGCACGTCGGTCAGGTCCGCGCGGATGCCGGAGGCGGAGATCCGGCCCTCCGCTCGCGCCTCATCCCAGCTCAGCCGGCCGACGGCCAGCGCAAGCCAGGTGGCGGCGTCGAGCTCGACGACGTTCGGCGGGGTTCCGCGGGTGTGGGTCGGCCCCTCCACGCACTGGGTGACGCCGAAGGGCGGCACCCGGACCTCCACGGAGTTCCCCGGGGCGCGCTCGGCCAGCTCCTCCAGCAGATACCGGACGGCCGTGGCCACGGTGCGCCGATCGGCGTCGCCGGCCTCAGCCCACCGGCGCAGTGCGGCCGTCCCGGCTTCAGCGGTGATGCGTCGTCGTGCCATCGATTTCCCGGACCGCCGCGTCAGAGCCGTTCGAGCACCGTGTGGGACAGTCGGATGCTGCCCACCTGGGCCTCGTCGACGCCGCCGGTGATCGGCCGGATGAGCTTCTTCAGCACCGCGCCGAGCGCGTCGACGTCGATCACGCCGTGGGCGGCCAGCAGGCTCAGCGCCACCAGGTTGTTGGCCCGCTGACTGCCGTCCAGGGTCTTCACCGCCGCCGTCGTGCCGTCCGGGGCACCGACGATCAGCACGCCTTCGGCGCCGAGCTTGGCGAGCAGCCCCAGCTCCTCCATCACCACCGTGTTGGCCTCTCCGCGCCCGTGGACCGCCCAGGGGTAGTCCAGCATCGCCTGGGAGACGGTGAAGGCGTGGACCTCCGCGTCCCGTCGGGAGGTGGCGGAGGCGATCTTGGAGAACCCGCGGGCCAGCCCCGTCAGGGTGAGCGACGGCGCGGGCGCCCCGCACCCGTCGGTGCCCACCACGCCCGGGACCTCCTCGCAGTACTCCTCCAGCACGGTCATCACCGCCTGCTGAATGGGGTGCTTGGGATCCGTGTACGTGGCCAACCGCCACCCCTGGGTGCGGGTGGCCGCCAGGAAACCGGCGTGCTTGCCGGAGCAGTTGAACGCCAGCGGGGTCTTCTCCCGGCCAGCCGTGATGTGGTCGATCAGGTCCTTCTCCCGGGCCGGGTAGGCGGCCGGGCAGCGCAGGTAGGACTCGTCGAGCTTCTCGGCCTCCAGCACCGCCGCGGCCACCTCCTGGTGCCGCCGCGACCCGTTGTGGGACCCACAGGCCAGGGCCACCGCCTCCTGGGAGATCAGGGCACCGGACCGCAGGGAGGCGATCGCCTGGAACGGCTTCAGCGTGGAGCGCGGGAAGATCGGCCGCTGCGGGGCGCCGAGGGACTCCAGCACTGCACCGTCGGGGCCGAGCAGCACCGCCGAGCCGATGTGCCGGGACTCCACGGCCCCGGCCCTGGTCACCCAGGCCAGCTCCGCGGACTCCGCGGCGGAGGCGGTATGCGGCGGCGTCCCCGTGGTCACCGGAGCCGGCGAGGCAGGGGCGGCGTCACGGGCGGTGCGGGTGCTCTGGGGGTGGTCGGCGCTCATGCGGCCCAGTCTAGAGGGCGCTCCGCAGAGATGCCGCGCCTCCGTCGCGCGACGAACTGCCGAGTTGGTCCGCAGTTGCGGGTACTCGAGTCGATCGAGTCGAGTACCCGCAACTGCGGACCAACTCGGCCCTGATGGCAGCCCCATGACGTAGTCTTGACCACCGTGAAGGTACTAGTTGTGGGGCCGGGAGGCCGCGAGCACGCCATTGTCCGAGCACTGCTGCGCGACGACGCCGTCGACACGGTCGAAGCAGCCCCTGGCAACGCCGGGATCGCCCAGGACGTCGCCTGCCATCCGGTGGACGCCTCCGACGGCGAGGCGGTCGCCCAGCTGGTGACCGACCACGGCTATGACCTGGTGGTCGTCGGCCCGGAGGCCCCGCTGGCCGCCGGAGTGGCCGACGCCGTCCGGGAGGCCGGGGTGCCGGTGTTCGGGCCCTCCGGTGCCGCCGCCCAGCTGGAGGCCTCCAAGGCCTTCGCCAAGGAGGTCATGGAGGCCGCCGGGGTGCCCACTGCGGGCGCCGTCCACGCCACCGAGCTGACCGCCGCCGAGGCCGCACTGGACCGCTTCGGCGCTCCCCATGTGGTCAAGGACGACGGCCTGGCCGCCGGCAAGGGCGTGGTGGTCACCGAGGACCGTGAGGCCGCCCTGGCGCACGCGCAGGCCTGCTTCGACGCCGGCGGGTCCGTGGTGATCGAGGAGTTCCTCGACGGCCCCGAGGTCTCGCTGTTCGTCCTGGCCGACGGCGAGCACCTGGTGCCGCTGAGCCCCGCCCAGGACTTCAAGCGCATCTTCGACGGCGACGCCGGCCCCAACACCGGCGGCATGGGCGCCTACACCCCGCTGGACTGGCTGACCGGCTACACCGAGACGCACGACGACGGCGTCACCCGCGACTTCGTGGCCACCGTGATGGACCGGGTCGCCCGCCCCACCGTGGCGGAGATGGCCCGCCGAGGCACCCCCTTCGTGGGCGTGCTGTACTGCGGTCTGGCCGTGACCTCCCGCGGCGTGCGGGTGGTGGAGTTCAACGTCCGCTTCGGCGACCCGGAGACCCAGGCCGTGCTGGAGCGGCTGGCCACTCCCCTGGGCCGGCTGCTGCTGGACTGCGCCACCGGCTCCCTGGGCGCGGACCGCACCTTGGACTGGCGGGACGGCTACGCCGTCGACGTCGTCATGGCCGCCGAGAACTACCCCGACTCTCCCCGCAAGGGCGACGTCATCCAGGGCTTGGATGCCGCGGAGGGCCTCGACGGCGTCGCCGTGCTGCACGCCGGCACCGGCCGGGATGAGGACGGGAACCTGCTGACCGCCGGCGGGCGTGTGCTCGCCGTCGTCGGCACCGGCTCCACGCTCGCCGAGGCGGTGGGCCGCTCCTACGAGGGTGTGTCCCGCATCAGCTGGCGGGGCGCCCAGCACCGCACCGACATCGCTGCGAAGGCGCTGGCCGGGGACATCCGCGTCTCCTCCCAGCTGCCCGGCTGGGTCCATGTGACCTCCGGGAAGGTCCGTGACCTCTACCGACCGGCCCCCGGCTCCGCCTGGGACGGCCAGGACGTGGTGCTGGTGGTCGCCAGCGACCGGATCAGCGCCTACGACCACGTGCTCTCCACTCCGATCCCGGACAAGGGCCGGGTGCTCACCCAGCTGAGTCTGTGGTGGTTCGAGCAGCTGCGCGAGGCAGGGATCGCCACCCACGTGGTCTCCACCGAGGTGCCCGAGGCCGTGGCCGGGCGGGCGATGATCTGCCGGGACCTGGAGATGGTGGAGGCCGAGTGCATCGCCCGCGGGTATCTCACCGGTTCCGGGCTGGCCGAGTACCGCGAGTCGGGCACCGTCACCGGCATCCCCCTGCCGGAGGGGCTCACTGACGGCTCCCGCCTGCCGGAGCCGATCTTCACCCCGTCCTCGAAGGCCGAGCAGGGAGGCCACGACGTCAACATCAGCTTCGCCGAGCTCGCCGCCTCGGTGGGCGAGGACCTGGCCGAGCAGCTCCGTGAGGCCACGCTGCGGATCTACCGACTGGCCGAGCAGACCTGCCGGGAGGCCGGCGTGGTGCTGGCCGACACGAAGCTGGAGTTCGGCCGGGACCGCGCCACCGGCGAGCTGGTGCTCGGTGACGAGGTGCTCACCCCGGACTCCTCCCGGTTCTGGCCGGCCGAGTCCTGGGAGCCGGGGTCCGCTCAGCCGTCCTTCGACAAGCAGTACGTCCGTGACTGGCTGACCTCGTCACGCTCCGGCTGGGACCGCGACTCCGGCGTCGCCCCGCCCGCGCTGCCCGCCGACGTCGTCGCCGCCACCCGGGAGCGCTACCTGGACGCCTATCGGCGCCTCACCGGCGAGGAGCTTCCGCAGTAGCGGCCGGGGACCGGCGCGTTCTTCCGGGCCGCGCGAAGCCAGTAGACTGGAAGCCATGCCCTCCAGCGAACAGCACCGCCAGGTGACGGTCCGCCCCACTCCCCGTCTCGTCCCGTTCCTCGTGGCGGGCGTGGTCGTCGCCCTCGTGGCCGCCGTCGTCCTGGTCCTGATCACCGGACCGGCGGACGACTACTCCACCGCCGGAAGCATCGGCTTCGTGACGTTCGTGCTGTCCCTGCCCGGACTGGCCCTGGCGGCCACTGCGTGGCTGTTCCTGGACCGCCGTTCTCGCCGGCGCACGCGCGAATACCGTGCCGTGCCCGCCACCCCCGCACCCTCCGAGAGGACCGACGAGCATGGCCCGCGCTGACGGTCGCCTGACCTTCAATCTGCTCGACGACGACGCGACCCCGCAGGACGAATGCGGAGTGTTCGGCGTCTGGGCCCCCGGTGAGGAGGTCGCGAAGCTCGCCTACTACGGGCTGTACGCGCTCCAGCACCGCGGCCAGGAGTCGGCCGGCATCGCCGCCTCCGACGGCCAGAGCATCCGCGTCTACAAGGACATCGGCCTGGTCTCCCAGGTCTTCGACGAGTCCACTCTGACCGCCCTCAACGGTCACATCGCGGTGGGCCACTGCCGGTACTCCACCACCGGCGGCGGGCAGTGGTCCAACGCCCAGCCGACCCTCGGCGACACCCCGCACGGCACCGTCGCGCTGGGCCACAACGGCAACCTGACCAACTCGGCGGAGCTCTACGACCGCCTGGTGGAACGCAGCGGCGGGGCGACCCCCTCCTTCGGGGAGCTCGCCCAGGGCAACACCACGGACACCGCCCTGGTGACCGCGCTGCTCAAAGATGAGGAGGGCGCCAGCCTGGAGGAGCAGGCCATGGCGCTGCTGCCCACGTTGAAGGGCGCCTTCTGCCTGGTCTTCATGACGGAGAACACGCTCTACGCGGCGCGCGACGCCCAGGGTGTGCGCCCCCTGGTGCTGGGCCGCCTGGACCGCGGCTGGGTGGTCGCCTCCGAGCAGTCGGCGCTGGCCACCGTGGGCGCCTCGGTGATCCGCGAGATCGAGCCCGGCGAGTTCATCGCCATCGACGCCGACGGGATCCGCTCCCAGCACTTCGCCTCCCCCAAGCCGGCGCGCTGCGTGTTCGAGTACGTCTATCTGGCCCGGCCCGACGCCAACATCAACGGCCGCTCGGTGTACGAGTCCCGCGTGGAGATGGGTCGCCAGCTGGCCCGTGAGGACACCCACGACGCCGACATCGTCATCCCAGTGCCCGAGTCCGGCACTCCGGCCGCAGTCGGGTATGCGGAGGCCTCCGGGCTGCCCTTCGCCCAGGGGTTCATCAAGAACGCCTATGTGGGCCGCACCTTCATCCAGCCCTCGCAGACGCTGCGGCAGCTGGGCATCCGGCTGAAGCTCAACGTGCAGGAGCACGTGGTCCGCGACAAGCGCGTGGTGGTGGTGGACGACTCGATCGTGCGCGGCAACACCCAGCGGGCGATCGTGCGCATGCTCAAGGAGGCCGGGGCCAAGGAGGTCCACGTGAAGATCTCCTCGCCGCCCATCAAGTGGCCCTGCTTCTACGGCATCGACTTCGCCACCCGGGCGGAGCTGATCGCCAACGGGGCCAGCATGGATGAGATCCGGCAGGCCGTGGGGGCCGACTCCCTGGCCTACATCTCGGAGGAGGGCATGATCGCCGCCACCGAGCAGCCGCGCTCCACCCTGTGCACCGCCTGCTTCTCCGGGGAGTACCCGATCGAGCTGCCGCCGGAGAACCGCCGCGGCAAGCTGCTGCTGGAGCAGCCGGAGCTTCCCGGCATGGACCGGTCGGCCCCCTCGGGGTGCGAGCCGGGTCCGGATGCAGAGTTCGACGTCGACGACCAGCCGCTCGCGGAGGCCACTTCATGACCGACCAGCCCGCACCCATCACCTACGCCGCCTCCGGGGTCGACGTCGAGGCGGGAGACCGCGCCGTCGAACTGATGAAGGCCCATATCGAAGCCACGCACACGCCTGCGGTGATGGGCGGGGTCGGCGCGTTCGCGGGCCTCTACGACGCCTCGGCCCTCAAGGCTCTGCCGCGGCCGCTGCTGGCCACCTCCACGGACGGGGTCGGCACCAAGGTGGCGATCGCCCAGGCGATGGACGTCCATGACACGATCGGCTTCGACCTGGTCGGGATGGTGGTGGATGACATCGTGGTCATGGGCGCCGAGCCGCTGTTCATGACCGACTACATCGCCACCGGGAAGGTGGAGCCGACCCGGATCGCCGCCGTGGTGTCCGGGATCGCGAAGGCCTGTGCGGAGGCCGGCACCGCCCTGGTGGGCGGCGAGACAGCCGAGCACCCGGGTCTGCTGGCCGAGGACGAGTACGACGTCGCCGGCGCCGCCACCGGCATGGTGGACGCCTCCGCCGTGCTGGGTCCGGAGCGCGTGCGCGCCGGTGACGTGATCATCGGCATGGGGTCCTCCGGCATCCACTCCAACGGCTATTCGCTGGTCCGCCGGGTGGTGTCCGCGGCCGGGTGGGGCTACGAGCGCGAGGTCCCCGAGTTCGGCCGCACCCTGGGCGAGGAGCTGCTGGAACCCACCCGCCTGTACACCACGCCCTGCCTGGACCTGGTGAAGGCCCTCAACGGCGACCCGGCGCAGGGCGAGCTGCCCGCAGACCTGCCGGTGCGCGGGTTCAGCCACGTGACCGGCGGCGGCCTGGCCGCGAATCTGGCCCGCGTGCTGCCGGCCGGCCTGCTGGCCACCGTGGACCGCTCCACCTGGTCCTGGCCGGCGGTGTTCTCGCTGGTCGCCGAGCTCGGCCGGGTCCCGCAGGCGGACCTGGAGCGGACTCTGAACCTGGGGGTCGGGATGGTGGCCGTGGTGGCCCCGGAGCAGGCCGACGCCGCCGTGGCCCAGCTGACCGCCGCCGGTCAGACCGCCTGGGTGATGGGCGAGGTCTCCGCGTACTCGCCCGAGGATGTGGCCGGTGCCGGCGAGGACTTCGTCCAGGGTGCCAAGGGTGTCGACGGCGGCGGCGTGCTGCTCACCGGCGCCTACGCCGACTGAGCCGTCCTCCCCGCCGCATATCGCCGCTGCCGCCCTCCGATGAGGCCGGCAGCGGCCTGACGGCCCCCCGGGTACAATGCCGTCATCCCTCACTGCCGAGGAGCGTGATGACCCAGGGACCCGTCTCTCAGCCTGCCGGAGCGCCGGGCTCGCAGCGCGCACTGGCCGCGGCGAACCGTCGCCGCGTGGAGGCCGCACTGCGGGACCACGTCGGCACCACTCAGGCGGAGATCGCCCGCCGGACCGGGCTCGCGCCCGCGACCGTCTCCAACATCGTCCGCCGTCTCCGTGAGGACGGACGGGTGGAGACCGTGCCGGGCGGCACCAGGCATCGGCCCCGTATCCGCCTCACCCCGGGCGAAGGCACCGTGGTGGGTCTGGACGTCGGACACCGGCACATCTCCGTGGCGCTGGCAGACTCTTCCGGCGAACCGTTGGGGCTGTGCCGCAGCGTTCTGCCGGCCGGCACGTCCGCGCCCCGTGCCCTGGAGATCGCCGAGCGTCTGCTCGGACAGATCCTGGCGGACCAGCGCCGGGGGCTGAGCGCGGTGCAGCGGGTGGGCATGGGGCTTCCGGCCCCGGTCGGCCGCCCTGGAGGCCGCATGCACTCTCGTGCCATCCTGCCCGGCTGGGCGGGCCTGGATCCCGCCGAGCAGGCCGCGGAGACATTCGGGGCGCCGGTGTCGGTGGACAACGACGCCAATCTCGCCGCCCTGGCGGAGCATCGCTGGGGTGCGGGACGGGGCGCGGAGACGATGGCCTACGTGAAGCTCTCCGACGGCGTCGGCAGCGGGCTCATCATCGACGGGCGTCTCTTCCGGGGACCCGGCGGCACGGCCGGGGAGCTGGGGCACACCACGATCGAGGACCACGGGACGGTGTGCCGCTGCGGCAACCGGGGCTGCCTGGAGACGGTGGCCTCCGCTCGCGCCATCCTGGAGCTGCTGGAGCCCCGGCTGGGCCCGGGGATCTCCATCGCTCAGGTGGTCTCGGCGGCCTCCGACGGCGACCATGCCTGCCTGCGGGTGCTGCATGACACCGGGCACCATGCGGGCAGGGCGCTGGCCAACCTGTGCAACCTGTTCAATCCCGAGGCCATCATCGTCGGCGGCGAGCTCGCCCAGGCGGGGGACCTCCTCCTCGCGCCGATGCATGAGGCGATCCGCCGCCACGCCGTGCCGCCCGCCACCGACCAACTGACGGTGCGCCTCTCGCGGCTGCGTGAGCGCGCCGGCGTCCTGGGGGCGGTGGCCCTGGCCCTCGACGAACAGCTCCGCTCCACCGGCAAGTCGTTCACTGGATGAACGTTCAGCAAGACTAGAGCGCGCTTCTTGTTCATCACATAGACAGCAGGCGAACGGGCTCCCTAGAGTGATCCGCACCACTCACACCGGCCTGCCGTCCCGATGAGCGACACGTGACGCGACTCACCAGATCCTCCCCGGGACGGATCACCACAGGAGGACCCCATGACAGAGACCCGCTCCGCACCCGAGAGCTTCCATACCGGCCAAGCGCTGCTGCTGGCCTCGGTCGCCGCCCTCGGAGGATTCCTCTTCGGCTTCGACACCGCCGTCATCAACGGCACCGTCTCCGCCGTCCGCGACGGCTTCGAGCTCAGCCCCGCACTCACGGGCTTCGTCGTCTCCTCGGCCCTGCTGGGCTGCGTGGTCGGCGCCTTCACCGCCGGCAAGCTGGCCGACCGGATCGGCCGCGTCCGGGTCATGCTCATCGCGGCCTCGCTGTTCCTCATCAGCGCGGTCGGCTGCACCTTCGCCGTGGGCGCCACCGACCTGATCGTCTGGCGGGTCATCGGTGGTCTCGGCGTCGGCACGGCCTCGGTGATCGCTCCGGCCTACATCGCAGAGATCTCTCCGGCACAGATCCGCGGCCGCCTCGGCTCCATGCAGCAGATGGCCATCGTGGTCGGCATCTTCGTCGCCCTGCTCTCCAACGCCTGGCTGGCCGGCCTCTCCGGAGGCGCGGCGGAGCCCCTGTGGTTCGGCCTGGAGACCTGGCGATGGATGTTCTTCGCGGAGGTCGTCCCCGCCCTGGCCTACGGCGCCTTCGCCCTGATGATCCCCGAGTCCCCGCGATTCCTGGTGAAGAAGGGCTCCCCGGCCCAGGCCCGCGAGGTGCTCAGCCGCGTGCTCCAGACGGGCGTGGACCAGCGCATCGAGGAGATCCGCCGCAGCCTGGGCACCGAGACGCGGACCCGGCTGAAGCATCTGCGCGGCCCGGCCCTGGGCCTGCTGCCGATCGTCTGGGTCGGGATCCTGCTCTCCACGTTCCAGCAGTTCGTGGGCATCAACGTGATCTTCTACTACTCCTCCACCCTGTGGCAGTCGGTGGGCTTCACCGAGGCCGACGCGCTGGCGCAGACCGTGATCACCGGCGTGACCAACATCGTGGTCACCATCATCGCGATCGCCCTGGTGGACAAGATCGGCCGCCGTCGACTGCTCATGATCGGGTCCACCGGTATGACCGTCACCCTCGGTCTGCTGGCGTGGATCTTCGCCACAGCCCCGGTGGTGGAGACCGCCGACGGCAGCGTCACCCCGCAGCTGACCGACACCGGCGGCGTCATCGCCCTGTTGGCCGCCAACGGCTTTGTGGTCTTCTTCGGCATGTCCTGGGGTCCGGCGGTCTGGGTGCTGCTGGGCGAGATGTTCAACAACCGCATCCGGGCTACCGCCCTCGGCATCGCTGCCGCTGCCCAGTGGCTGGCCAACTTCGCCATCTCCACGACCTTCCCGATGATGGCGGACCTGAGCCTGGGTGTGGCCTACGGTTTCTACACCATCTGCGCGGCGATCTCGCTGTTCTTCGTGTTCCGCTTCGTCCCGGAGACGAAGGGCAAGCAGCTCGAAGACATGCAGTGATCCACACGCTGACGGTTCACGCGGGCCGCCCACCCTCCCCCGCACCGGGTGGGTGGGCGGCCCGTTCCGGCGCCTGCTGAGCCTGAGCCGCGTCCCGCAGCCGCTGGCGACGGCGGCCGTGGGTCTCCTCCCAGCGGGCGGCCTCCTCGCGCCGCGCCTGATCGAGGCGCGCGTAGACGCCGTGGTCGATGTTGCCGCGGTAGGTGACATAGGTGCCCAGGGCCAGGACATAGAAGAGGATTCCGCTGATCATCACCACGGTGGCCCACACCCCGGTGTCCACCCCGGAGGCGACGTTGTAGAGCTGCGAGGCCAGCTGCAGGGAGCCACCCACGACCCCGGCCGCGACCTGGAGCTTCGCCCGCCCGGGCGTGCCGGCGGCGGGGCCGACCGTCCAGCGGCGCCAGCCGGTCAGGCCGAGCCGCCGGGCGTCGTCGTCACTGAGCCGGTGCCGCACCTCATCCGGGCCCAGGTACGAGCCGTCCGTCGGAGGATACGGGGCGGAGGTGTGGTTCTGCGCTGACATGCGACCCTTCTGCGCGACGGCGATGCTGTCCCGCGTCAGGGTACCGGCGGACGACACTCCTCGCCAGAGCCCTCAGCCCGTCATGGACGCCACCGTCTCCACGGCGGCCGGGATCAGGGAGACCACCAGCAGGCCGGCCATGATCAGGTTGAAGGCCCGCAGGTGCGCGGGCTTGGAGATGAGCCTGCCCGCTCCGACGCCGAGCAGCGCCCAGCTCACCGTGCACGGGGTCCCGAACAGCAGGAAGACGGTGGCGATCACCAGCACCTCGACGGTGAAGGACTCCCAGAATCCGGTGTAGGCGGCGATCGCGCCCACCACCATGGTCCACGCCTTCGGGTTCACGAACTGGAAGAGCGCCATCTGCACGAACGACGGCGGACGGGCCCCGTCCTGGGCCGAGAGGTCCGTGGGGCCGGAGGCGATCTTCCACGCCAGGTACAGCAGGTAGGCGATGCCGATCGGGCGCAGCACGTCCAGGACCACCGGCTGCTGCTCCAGGATCTGACCCAGCCCCAGCCCGACGAGCACGATCATCACCGGGAAACCGATGTTCACCCCGGCGATCGTCGGCACCGTGCGGCGCAGCCCGTAGGTCGCGCCCGAGGCCATGGCGATCGTGTTGTTCGGGCCAGGCGTGCCGGCGGTCGCCAGCGCGAAGAAGATCAGCGAGAGGATGGTCACGGGCGACAGCGTAGCGTGGGTGACAGGGCCGGCGGCGGGACGCCCGGCGGAGCCCGCACTCTGAGACTCGCCGCCCGAGCCGCGATCCCCCGCACCGCCTGTCGGCGTCCCCGGGAGCGGCAGGCCCGGCCGGTATCATCGGGACCGTGAGCACCCCACCCCAGCCCTCCCGGCAGACGACGAGCCCGCGCCGGCTCTCGGTGACGCCGATCAGCACCGCCGACCACGCCACCTTCCTGCGTCGGCACCCGACGTCGTCGTTCCTGCAGAACCCCCGCTGGCCGCAGGTCAAGACCGACTGGCGGGGCGAATCGCTGGGAGCCTTCGACGGCGACCGGCTCGTGGCCGCGACCCTGGTCCTCCACCGCCGGCTGCCCGTCCCTGCGGCCGTTCCGGTGCTGGGCCGCAAGAGTCTGGCCTACCTGGCCGAGGGGCCGGTCTTCGACCCCGACGAGGTGGAGCTCCGTGCGCTGCTGCCCGCCTTGACGGACCACCTGAAGCGCCAGGGGGCCTTCCTGATCCGCATGGGCCTGCCCGGGGTCACCCGCCGCTGGGCGGCTCAGGACGTCCGCCGCGCGCTGGCCTCCGGGGAGCACCGCAGCATCACCGAGCTGGAGCCCTTGACGGTCCACGACGGCGCCGACGCGGTCCGTGCCGAGCTGGAGCGCCTCGGCTGGCAGGCCCCTTCCGCTTCGGAGGAGTTCGAGGCCGGTCAGCCGCAGTTCCAGGCCCGCATCCCGCTGACCGACGACGACGGCGCCGCCCTCGACGTCGACGCGGTCCTGGCCCGCATGGACCAGACCTCGCGGCGGCAGACCCGCAAGTCCACCCGCTCGGAGCTGACCATCAGCACCGGCGGGGAGGAGGACCTGCCCGCCTGGCAGGCGCTCTACGAGGAGACCGCGGAGCGTGACGACTTCACCGGCCGCCCGTTGAGCTACTTCCAGCGGATGTTCCGCGAGCTCAACGCCGCCGAGGACACCGAGTGCACGCTGTACTTCGCCCACCACGAGGAGACGCTGCTGGCGGCGGCCATCTATGTGCGGCAGGGGCAGTTCGCCTGGTACGTCTACGGGGCCTCCTCCTCCGAGGAGCGCAAGCGCTACGCACCCCGGGCGCTGCAGCTGCGGCAGATCGAGGACGCGCTGGCCGCCGGCTGCCGGTGGTACGACCTCGGCGGGCTCAGCCCGTCCCTGGACCCGGAGTATCCGCTGGCCGGACTCACCCGGTTCAAGACCACCATGGGGGCGGATGTGGTGCAGACCTACGGCGAGTGGGACTTCCCCGTGGACCGACTGCTGACGAAGGCGTTCACCCTGTACATGTCCCGCCGCTGACCCGGGGCGCCGCTGAGCGGACGCCCTGGTCAGCCGCGCCCCGCTCAGCCGTGGGCCCGCACCACACGTCACGCCCACCGGTGATCTCGGTCCCAGAACCCTCCACACTTCACCATACGTCCGGTACAGTTTCTGGCATGACGACCGCCTCCCTCCCTGTCGTGGGCACCGGCCCCGGCCAGCAGCTCTCCCGCTGGCAGCGCTGGAGCGTGCTCGTCATCGTCTCCTCCGCGCTGCTGCTGATCACCCTGGACAACACCGTCCTCTACACGGCGCTGCCCCGGCTCACCGAGGATCTCCAGGCCTCCACCTCGCAGTCGTTGTGGATCATCAACGCCTATCCGCTGGTCATCGCCGGGCTGCTGCCCGGATCCGGGTCCCTGGGCGACCGCCTCGGCCACAAACGGCTCTTCCAGTACGGGCTGGTGATCTTCGGGCTCGCCTCGCTCGCGGCCGCCTTCTCCCCCACTGCGGAGACGCTCATCGCCGCCCGGGCGCTCCTCGCCGTCGGGGCCGCCGCCATGATGCCCGCCACCCTGGCGCTCATCCGGATCAGCTTCCCCATGGAGCGCGAGAGGAACGTCGCCATCGCCGTGTGGGCGTCGGTCTCGCTGGTCGGCATGGCCATCGGCCCCATCGTGGGCGGACTGCTGCTGGAGCATTTCTGGTGGGGCTCGGTGTTCCTGATCAACGTACCCATCGCCGTCGCGGGACTGCTGGCCATCATCCTGATCGGCCCGCCCAACCGCCGGAATCCCAGCAAGCACTGGGACGGGGTCTCCTCGGCCCAGGTGATGGTCGGCCTCACGGCCTCCGTGCTGGCCATCAAGTCCCTGGCGGAGAACCACATCAACTGGCCGCTCGTCATCGGCTCCGCCGTCATCGCCGCCGCGTCCCTGACCGTCTTCGGCCGGCGGCAGACCCGGCTCCGGGAGCCGCTGATCGACTTCACGATCTTCCGGAACAAGGCCTTCACCGGAGGCATGGTGGCGGCCGGGACCAGCGTCTTCGCCATCATGGGCGCTCAGCTGGCCAGCACGCAGCGCTTCCAGCTCGTGGAGGGCTACACCCCGCTGGAGGCGGGCCTGCTGGTCTCCGTGATCGCCGTCGGCTCC
Organism: Nesterenkonia sp. CL21; assembly: GCF_031705515.1. Lineage (NCBI taxonomy): Bacteria > Bacillati > Actinomycetota > Actinomycetes > Micrococcales > Micrococcaceae > Nesterenkonia > Nesterenkonia sp. CL21. Next base: position 233,631 of record NZ_JAUTWR010000004.1, on the reverse strand, counting down.
CTGCCGCTGGCCCTGATCGGCGGTGCGGTCCTGCAGCGCACCGGTCTGCTGCTGCTCATCGGGGGTGGACTGAGCACAGCGGCGGTGGGCGCCGGCGTCGCCGTCGTCGGGGCCGCGCAGCACCTGCTGCCGGTGCTGGTGCTGGGGCTGCTGATCATGGGCGCCGGGCTCGGCGCCTCCATCTCCGTGGCCTCCACGGCGATCATGGGCAACGTCCCGCCGCGCCGGGCCGGGATGGCGGCCTCCATCGAGGAGGTCTCCTACGAGTTCGGCGGCCTGGTGGCCGTGGCGACGATGGGCAGCCTGCTGAACTTCGCCTACTTCCGGTTCCTGGTGCTGCCGACCGGTGCCGGCGAGTTCGCCGACGCCAGCCCGACGGCGGCGCTGACCAGCGGCCGGTCCGACGTCGTCCTCGCGGCCGCCGACGCCATGGACGGGGCCTTCGTGGCGGTGCTGGTCGCCGTCGCCGTGGTGCTGGTGGCAGGCGCCGCGACCACGCTGTCCCTGCTGCGCCGCTACACCCCCGGCACCGCATCGCAGGCGTATCCGGGCAACCACTGAGGGCCCGGCACTCCTGAGCGCCCCGCGCTCCACGACGGTTAGGCTTGACCATCATGCGACAGTCCAAACGCACCGAGATCCTGCAGGCCGCCACGCGCATCGTCCAGCGCGACGGCGTCACGGCCCTGACCTACGAATCGGTGGCCTCCGAAGCCGGACTCACCAAGGGCGGGCTGCTCTACCATTTCCCGTCCCGGGAGGACATGCTGCTGGCGCTGCATGAGCACGTCTCCGGGCAGTGGGAGGCCTGCATGGAGTCCGAAGCCGGCGGCCCCTATGAGGAGCTGACGCCGGGGCAGCGCCTGGACGCCTATATCCGTGCCTCGCAGAACCCGGACCGGGCCGAGCTGCTGCTGATGCTGGAGTCCGCCGGTGATCCGGCCGCCCAGGCCGCCTGGGACCGGGTCCACGACCGCTGGTCCCCTCCGGCCCCGAGCGGGGCTCCGGCCCCGACGAGTGGCGACAGCGCAGGAGACAGCGCAGGAGACAGCGCAGGAGACAGCGGCTCCTCCCGGGACGCCGAGCCGGACCCTGCCCTGCTGCCGTTCCTGGCGCGACTGGCCGCCGACGGGCTGTGGTTCTACGAGGCGCTGACCCCGGGCCATTTCACCGAAGCGCAGCGGGCCACGATCGTGGAGGCGATCGTCAAGCTCGGCGCGGGTGGACACTCGCAGGGCTGAGGCGACGTCTCCTCCCCGCTGAGGTTCAGCCAAGCAATGAGATTCAGGCGAGGGCGGCGTCGAGGTCCTGCAACGCCGGGGCGATGCGCGTGCGCCAGCGCCAGTCCGCCTTCGCGTCCGCACGGGAGGGGCCCCCGTTGATGACCCCGATCGGACGGCCGGCCCGCCGCATGTGCAGGGCGATCCGGAAGCCGCTCATCACGGCCATCGAGGACCCCACCACGAGCAGTCCGGTGGAGGCGTCGATGAGCTCGTCGACGGCGGCCTTGCGCTCCGGCGGGACGCTTTCGCCGAAGTAGACCACGTCGGGCTTCAGACGCGTCGAGCCGCAGACCAGGCAGGCCACCATGTGGAACCGCTGGACCCAGGAGTCGTCCAGGCTGACGTCGCCGTCGGGATTGACGTTCTCGGCGGCGTGGATCGCCTCCTCGGCATAGCCCGGGTTGGCCTCCTCGAGCCGCGAGTCCAGGTGACGCCTGTCTTCCCGGTTGCCGCAGGCCAGGCACATCACGGTGTCCAGGTCCCCGTGCAGCGGGATCAGGGGGCTGACGATGCCGGCCTCGCGGTTCGCCTGGGCGTGCAGACCGTCCACGTTCTGCGTCACCAGGCCGGTGAGCAGCCCCCGGCGCTGCCAGGCGGCAAGGATGCGGTGGGCCATGTTCGGAGCAGCCTGGTCCATGTGACGCCAGCCCACATAGCTGCGGGCCCAGTACCGGTGACGAGCGCCGGCGTCGTGCTGGAACTCCTGGTACGTCATGGGCCGGTGCCGGTGCAGCGAGCCCTGCGGGCCTCGATAGTCAGGGATGCCGGAATCGGTGGAGACGCCGGCACCGGTGACCACCAGGATGCCACGGGATCCCATCAGCTCCAGGATGCCGGCGCGGGCCTCCTCGGCAGGCTGCGGAGGGGCGGTGTCCTCCACCACTCGGGCGATGGAGCGCAGAGCGGCCCGATGCGCATTGGCCACAGGTGTGGTGAAGGCCGGGGAATCGGTGTAGAGGGTGCCGTGTCCAGGCACAGCAGAATCCGACCCGGCGGTCATCGCCGGGTCGGATTCGTGACTGCTGATCTGTGCCGACCTGCTGAGCGGAGCGGTGCTGCGCTGCTCCACGGACTCAGCGGCCGTAGCGGTCTGAGAGGTCGTCGTAGCCGTACGACTCGTCCTCCGACTCGTATGAGGTCAGGTCATCCGCCGAGCTGTCCCCACGCGACTGAGCCAGCTCTCGCTCGAGAGCTGACAGGTCAGTGTTCGGGGTGAAGTACTTGATCTCCCGAGCCTGCTTCGTTGCTTTCGCCTTCTGACGGCCGCGCCCCATGAGCGAGACCCCCTCTGTCTTCTCTGGTCCTCGCGATGCCGGGCAGGGTCCACCGCGGGAGTATCTCTGCGATCAACTGGTTCGTGCTTCCTAGGTTAACATGATTGGGAACGGCGCGTCGCACGTCCGCGCAGGGCGAAGCCCTCCACTCTGGCCCGTCCTGCAGTGTGTCGCGCGCCGGGAAGGTCCAGTTCACGGGGGTCCCCACCTGCTCACAGGCTGTTCTTCCGAGTGCCGTCACCACCTGACGGCGCCCTGGATGACGGCCGGATGGGACGGACATCACCCCGGCGGCGTGCCGCGGGGCTCCGCCGGAGGCCCCCGCCGAACCCGCCACGACGCGCACAGGAGCACCGCCGCAGTGGAAGACAGCACCGAGGACGGCACCACCGACCCGACATCCCGCACCGACGGCCAGGACGGGACGTCCTCGCCGCAGACGCGCCGGGCCCGCCGCGAGGCTCGCCAGCGCGCCGCCCGAGGGAAGGGGGCTCGTGACGCCCGCACTTCCGGGGAGGGTCAGACACCCGCGCAGAAGATGCCCGCCGACGAGCCGGCCACAGACGGGCCGGCCGCTGACACCCCGACCGGCACGCCCGAGGAGGCGGAGCCTGCGGGGCTCGAGGAGTTCGACGTCCGCGAGACCGCTCACCGCGACCCACACCGACCGAACATGCTCCCCTTCGTCTTCATCGGCGGGCTGGTCGTGCTCGTCACGCTGGCTCTGCTGTGGTGGTTCCTGATCCGCGAGGAGCCCACAGAGCTGCCTGAGACGGTCGCGGAGCGCGAGGACGATCCCGGCATCGATGGGGTGATCCTCCGCGACGCCGCCCCGGACCAGTGGTTGGCCGGCGACTGCCTGACCGGCTTCCAGCCGCATGACGAATCCGCCCCTGCCACGATCATCGAATGCGACCACAGCTATGACGTGCAGGTGATCCACTGGGAGGACCTTGAGGTGGGCGAGTACCCGGGTGATGAGGAGATCTCGGAGCGGGCCCACCGCGCCTGCGAGGAGAACGGCCAGCTGGACCAGGACGCCGTGGACTCCGTGGACTTCGCACTGGAGGTCCGCATCTCCCACCCGACCGAGTCCACCTGGCGTCGCGAAAGCGACCGGCGGGTGAACTGCCTGCTGCAGCCCGCCGGCGGCACCACCATGACGGGGAACTTCGTGGTGGACCCGGAGGAGCACTCCTCCGCCGCCGACGATGAGGACGCCGAGCCCGGCTCCGGAGATGACGCCGGAGATGACGCCGAGGGCGAGGAAGACACCGAGGACACGGAGGACACCGAAGACGAGACGGACGACGCTGACAGCACTGACGCCGACGCCTGAGGCGGCGGCCAGCCTCAGACAAGTGCCCCTTCCACGCTCTGCCTCACCATCTGTTCGACGCTGCGCCTCCAGGGCGTTCCAGGCAGTGCACCGGCGAACTCTCCGCTCGGGACCAGGACGCAGCGACGCCACCAGATGGGCTGAAGCCGGGCGAGTTCCAGCGCCGTCCGACTGACCAGCCCTGCGGCACGCAACACACCATGAGGCAGCACCCACGGCGCCGCAGCAGGACGCCCGGCGACACCAGCCGCACGCTCGCCGACGTCGCGCAGGGTCGGCGCCTGCGACGGCGCGATCAGCAGCCGATGCCCACCGGCTCCTGCCACTCCCACGAGCAGTTCCTCGACGTGCTCCGCACTGTGGATCATCGCCGCACTGAGATCGGCGATGTCGGTGAGGGCATGCGGCACATCGGGGTCTGCCGGAATGATGGGGCGCCGGCCCGCCGCCACGCGGTCCGTGATCATCATGCGGACCACGCTCGTCGCGGGCGCAGCATCAGGACCGACGAGGTCTCCCGCCAGCACGCTGAGCGCGGGAGCGGGATGGGCCGACCGCGCCTCCATCAGCCGCTGACGAACCCGCCCCTTGTCCTCTGCAGGCGCGAACTCGGCGTCGTCTCTGAGCTCCTCCGCCCGGGCCGCGAAGGCGTACGTCGACTCGGGAAAGATCACCACGCTGCCCTGCTCGGCAGCGACGTCGAGCACTACCTGCTCCAAGCCGGGCAGGACATCTGCCCATAGCCGGGAGTCATACCCGGTGTGGAAGCAGGCAAAGATCGCCTCAGCCCCCGCTGCGGCGCCGGCGACGTCGTCCCGGCGTCCGGCATCGCCGATCACATGCCTCGCCGCTTCCGGCACCGAAGCTCCCGCAGAGCGCGTCACCACTGTCGTCTCCACTCCCTGACGCAGCAGATCGGCGACGATCCGCGCCCCGATCTGCCCATAGCCGATGACCGTTGCTGTGCGCATGGCCAGCCTCCTGTCGATGTCCCGCACCACGAATGAGAGCACTGCTCTCCGATGACGAGTCGACCCTATTCCCCATAGCCCCCGAAAGCAAGAGCACTGCTCTCATATGTGACTGGTGATCTCCGCGTCCTGCTAGCCTCGTGCCATGACGTCCGACGCCGGCATGACGCCCCGCCAGAAGAACAGGCAGGCCACGGAGGCCGCCGTGCTGGAGATCGCCAACCGCCACCTCGACGCCGACGGCGCCCAGAGCCTGTCGCTCCGAGCGGTGGCACGAGACCTCGGCGTGGTCTCCAGTGCCGTCTACCGCTACGTGCGGAGTCGGGACGAGCTGCTGACGCTCCTGATCACCGACGCCTACGATCGCCTGGCGGACACGGTCGACGCCGCTGTGGCACGTGACGACTCCTTGGAATCGGTCGCCTTCGCGATGTTGGACTGGTCCCGGCGCCATCCCCGACGGTGGGAACTCATCCATGGGTCCCCCGTGGCGGACTACCGGGCACCACGGGACACTGTCATCCCCGGGACACGCGTCGCCATCCAGGTGGCTCGGCTGGTCGCAGCTCTTGACGACGCCACCGACGATCCCCGACTCTCCTCCGAGTCGGCGGCACGGGACCCGGCGGCGCTCTGGCTCGCCAGGGACCTGGACGAGCTCGGCCTGGCCATACCCCCTCATTCAGCGTTGCGGGCCGTCTCCGTCTGGGCGAGCCTTCTCGGCATGGTGAACATGCTGCGCTTCGGTCAGCTCGGACCCGAGAGCGCCACCTGGGAAGACCATCTGATGCGCACACATGTCCTGCGCCTGATCTGCGGCACCGGCACGCCGGCGCCTGAGACCCTGGAATCACCCCATGTTCCACCACGCCAGGAGACCCGATGACCACCGACCCTTCCACGCCGCTGCCGGAGCTGCGCTGGTCCTCCGCATCGCTGGGCGAGCTCGGCTCCGCCGTCGTCGTCCACTCCCCCGAGGATGACACCATCCGCGCCGCGAGCCTGGCCCATCCGGTGGGCGGGGAGCCGGAGGTGGCAGCGATCGGCCGCGCTCTGGAGCAGATGATGGACCGCCTGGAGGCCACCGCCCCGGAGACCGCGGACCGAGAGATGAACCCGCTGCCCACGGACCGGGGCGCCGTCGCCGAAGCCGTGGCGGCCTACGGCGACGGCGACCATGCCGCCTTCGACGGACTCGCCGTCGTCCAGCCGGGCTCGGAGTACCGACAGCAGGTGTGGTCGGCGCTGCGCGAGGTGCCCGCCGGTGAGACAGTCTCCTACGCGGAGCTGGCACAGATGGCGGGACGCCCGCTGGCCCATCGGGCTGCGGCGAGCGCGTGTGCGAACAACCTGGTGGCGTTCGCGATCCCCTGCCACCGGGTGATCCTGGCGGACGGCTCCATCGGCGGATACGGCTTCGGCGGGGTGAGCACCAAGCGTCGACTGCTGGCCCGCGAGGGCATCCACCTCTGAGCAGCCCCCAGCAGCATCGAGTGGCCACGAATCGCGGTGCTTTCACCCGTGTCGCGGCGCGTCACTGGGCAGATGCCGGGATTCGCGGCCACTCGATGGAGGGGTGACGCGGCCTCAGCCCGTCACTGCCGCATCCTTCTTCGCCACGGTGAGCCCGTGCACGGAATCCTCCTCCAGGGAGAGCTCCTGCCGGTCCACCAGGACGGTGTCGCCGTCCTCCACCGCACCGGAGAGCAGCGCCTTGGCCAGCTGGTCACCGATCTCCCGCTGCACCAGCCGACGCAGGGGTCGCGCCCCGTAGGCGGGGTCGTAGCCGGTGAAGGCCAGCCACTCGCGGGCCGGGTCGGTGACCTCCAGGACCAGACGGCGGGAGGCCATCCGCTCCTGCAGGGACCCGATCTGCAGGTCCACGATGCTGCTGAGCTGCTCCATGGACAGCGGGTCGAACATCACGATGTCGTCCAGGCGGTTCAGGAACTCCGGTTTGAAGGACCGGTTGACCACCTCCATGACGGCCTTGCGCTGGGCGTCGGCCCCCAGCGACTGGTCCACCAGGAACTGGGAACCCAAGTTGGAGGTCAGGATCAGCACCACGTTGCGGAAGTCCACGGTGCGACCCTGCCCGTCGGTGAGGCGGCCGTCGTCGAGGACCTGGAGCAGGATGTCGAAGACCTCATGGTGGGCCTTCTCCACCTCGTCCAGCAGCACCACCGAGTAGGGGCGCCGCCGCACCGCCTCGGTGAGCTGACCGCCCTCGTCGAAGCCGACGTACCCGGGAGGCGCACCCACCAGCCGGGCCACAGAATGCTTCTCCGAGTACTCGGACATGTCGATGCGCACCATGGAGCGCTCGTCGTCGAAGAGGAACTCGGCCAGCGCCTTGGCCAGCTCGGTCTTGCCCACCCCGGTGGGACCCAGGAACAGGAAGGAACCGGTGGGCCGGTCCGGGTCGGAGACCCCGGTGCGGGCCCGACGGACGGCGTCGGCCACGCTGGCGACCGCCTTGTGCTGACCGATGAGCCGGGAGCCGATGAGCTCCTCCATGTGGAGCAGCTTCTCGGTCTCGCCCTGCATCAGACGGCCCGCGGGGATCCCGGTCCAGGCGGAGATGACCTCGGCGATGCCGTCGGCGTCGACCTCCTCGGAGACCATGCGGGCACCCCGGCCCTCCCCGGGCGAGCTCTCCTGGGCCTCGGCGTCGGCCAGGCGCTGCTCCAGCTGGGGGATCTCCCCGTAGAGCAGACGGGAGGCCTCGGCGAGGTCCCCCTCGCGCTGGGCGCGCTCGGCCTGGCTGCGCAGGTCGTCGAGCTGGACGCGCAGCTCACCGGCCCGGTTGAGCTCAGACTTCTCGGCCTCCCAGCGGGCAGTGAGCTCGGCGAGCTCCTCCTTCTTGTCCGCGAGGTCGTCCCGCAGCGCCTGCAGGCGCTCGGCGGAGCCGGCGTCGGTCTCCTCGGCCAGGGCCATCTCCTCCATGGTCAGACGGTCCACCACCCGGCGCAGCTCATCGATCTCCACCGGCGCGGAATCGATCTCCATGCGGAGCCGGGAGGCGGCCTCGTCGATGAGGTCGATGGCCTTGTCCGGCAGCTGACGTCCGCTGATGTACCGGTCGGACAGCGAGGCGGCGGCCACCAGGGCGTTGTCGGCGATGGCCACCTTGTGGTGGGCCTCGTAGCGTTCCTTCACGCCACGGAGGATGCCGATGGTGTCCTCCACGGAGGGCTCGCCCACGTAGACCTGCTGGAAGCGGCGCTCCAGGGCGGCGTCGGACTCCACGTTCTCCCGGTACTCGTCCAGGGTGGTCGCACCGATGAGCCGCAGCTCGCCGCGGGCCAGCATGGGCTTGAGCATGTTGCCCGCGTCCATGGAACCTTCGGAGGCGCCGGCGCCGACCACGGTGTGGAGCTCGTCGAGGAAGGTGATGATCCCGCCCTCGGCCGCCTTGATCTCCTCCAGGACGGCCTTGAGCCGCTCCTCGAACTCGCCGCGGTACTTCGCGCCGGCGATCATCGCCCCGAGGTCCAGGGAGATCAGCGTCTTGTCCCGCAGGGACTCGGGGACGTCGCCGGCCACGATGCGCTGCGCCAGCCCCTCGACGACGGCGGTCTTGCCGACGCCGGGCTCACCGATGAGCACGGGGTTGTTCTTGGTGCGCCGGGAGAGCACCTGGACCACGCGGCGGATCTCGGAGTCGCGCCCGATGACGGGATCCAGCTTGCCGGAGCGGGCGACCTCGGTGAGGTCGGTGCCGAACTTCTCCAGCGACTGGAAGGTGTTCTCCGGATCCGGGGTGGTGACCTTGCGGTCGCCGCGCAGTCCCGGCAGCTCGGCCTTCAGCGCCTCCGGGCCGGCCTGCGCCTCGGACAGGGCGCGGCCGGCGGGTCCGGCGTCAGCGGCCACACCGAGCAGCAGGTGCTCGGTGGAGACGTAGTCGTCGCCCAGCTGCTCGGCCTCTGCCTGCGCGGCCCTGATGACGGACAGTCCGGCCTGGGAGAACTGCGGGGCCGCGACGGCGTCGCCGCTGGTGGCCGGCAGCTGTCGGATGGCCGCGGAGGCCCGCGTGGAGACGGCGTCGGGGTCCGCCCCGGCGGCCTTGAGCAGGGCGACGGCCACGGACTCCCGCTGGTCCATCAGCGCCTTGAGGATGTGGGCCGGTTCGATCTGCGGGTTCCCAGCGGTGCTGGCGTTCATCGCGGCGGCCGACACGGCCTCCTGCGACTTCGTGGTGAGCTTGACGTCCATGGGGTGAAGGCTCCTTTCTCAGCGCCTCGGCGGGCCCTCACCTGTAGTACATCAGGTCCGGCGAGCCCTGTCATGCAAACTTGAGTCAATGATACTCAACTTTGGGCATGGGGTGCATATTCCCGCCCCGGGACACGAGAACCCACCCGCCTTCAGGGACGCGGGGCGGGACTCCGGTCAGCACGGGTGAGGCGTCTCAGCCACCGCGGGGCCTCGAACACCCAGTCCTGCCGCAGCCGCAGTGCGACGACGTAGAGCACCAGCGGCCCGACGACGCCGGCGAGGGTGGGCACCACCACGTGGACGCCGAGGGAGTCGACTCCCACCGCGCTGAGCGCGATGCGCGTGCTCGCCGTGAAGAACACATGCGCGACGAACACCACCAGCGACCGCTCACCGATCCACGCCAGCCAGCGCATGCCCGCGGACCTCCGCGCAAGCAGCCAGGACACCGCGAGGACGGCGACGACGCCGGCGCTGGAGCCGACGACGCCGAGCGCCACGCTGGAGACGGTGCGGAGACTCCCGTAGGCCGTGGGCGGTGTCCCCAGCAGCGTGGCGCCCAGCACCACCCACACGGCGCCGCCCACGATGAGCACGAGGAGCACCGGCACGACGCGGAGGCCCTGCATCCAGCCGAGCAGACGGCGCCCGGTCAGCACCACTCCCGCGAAGAAGAAGACCGTCAGCGCGAGGCCCTCACCGCCGAGGACGTTCCAGTTCAGCCCCCACACCGCCAGCGAGCCGACGGCGGCGGCCCCGAGGGTCACTGCGGCGGCCCGACGACTGATCCAGGGCCGGGCTGCGGCCGCGAGCAGCATCATCAGGGTGAGCCACCCGAAGAACCAGAACTGCTCCTTCGGCTCCCAGATCCTCAGCAGCTCCACCGGCGAGACCGGGTCGTTGACCACCGAGCCCACGGCCATCTTCATCAGCAGCTGCAGGGTGGACCACAGGGTGTAGAGCCACAGGAAGGTGACCGTGCGGGCGCGCGCGTAGTGCCAGGGTCCGTCGCGGCGCATCCCGCCGGCCACGAACAGCCCCGCCGTGAACGCGAAGACCGACAGATGCGCCATATAGATGACGCCGTCCACCGGAGTCAGCAGGGGGTCCTGCACCAGGCCCGCCGACTCCAGGGCGCGCCACACATGCCCGACCACGATGAGGATGATGGCCAGCGCCTTCGCGATGTCGAGGGTGGCGTCGCGCGCCGGCGGGGAGGAGCCCGGACTCATCCCTTCAGGCAATACCATGGGCCCCCGCACCACAAGGGCTCCGGCCTCCGCCCCTGAAGACGGGGAGGGCGGTCACCTCGACGACGCACGGGACGTGACGCCCGATCCGCGACGACCGCCGACCTCGACGGGCTCGCGCCGGACGTCGGCCCCCTCAGCATTCCGCGGGCGACGATCCGCGCGCTCGCGCCGCGCACCCTGATGACGCTGCGCCTCCCCCACAGCCTTGCGCACAGGCTCCTGTTCGGCGGCCGTCTCCGGATCGCCGTCGGCGGTGCTGAGGATCATCAGGCCCGCGCCCATGGCGAACAGGGCGTAGAGGACCGCACCCAGCCCGAGGGCGGCCTCGGCGCCGGGACCGTGGACCGCCGCGGAGCTCCCAGTCGCCGCCTCCGCCCCGTGATGGATCGCAAGCGTCCCCAGTGCGGCGATCCCGACGCCGGCGCCGAGTGCGAAGGCGGTCTCCTGGATGGCGCCGGCGTCGGCGGTCCGGGTCTCCGGCGCCGCGCTCATGAGTGCGTTCGCCCCGATGGACATGATGATCCCGGCCCCGACCCCGAGCAGCACCATGCCCGCCGACCTGCCGACGCCGTCGAGCGCAGCCACCGTCAGCAGCCCGCCGGCGACCAGGCCCAGTCCGACGACGATGAGGGGTCGTTGCGAGATCCATCGGTGCAGCAGCGGCCCCAGGAGCCCTCCGGCCGCACTGGCGGCGACCAGAGGGAGCAGGGCGATGCCGGTGCGCACAGCGGAGAGTCCGTCGACCAGCTGGTGCTGCTGCGTGAGCAGATACAGGGCGCCGTTGAAGACGCCGAGCGTCGCGAGGATGATCACCGCGGAGGTGCCCAGCAGCGGGTCGGCGAGCAGCCGCACGTCCAGGAACGGCCGCGGCATGCGCAGCTGGCGGCCCACGAACACCACCGCGAGGAGCGCCCCGCCGAGCAGCGCCGCCACACTGGCCCAGGCCGGCGACTCGGGCCGCGCCAGGGTCTTCATCCCCACCACCAGCATCCCGACGGCGGCCATCGAAGACACGATGCTGAGCCCGTCCAGGCGCGGCGGGTCCGGATTGCGGGACTCGCGCAGCACGACGGCGGCGGCCACCAGACACAGGCCGAGCACCGGCACATTGACCCAGAAGACCCAGCGCCAGCCGGCCAGGTCCACCAGCACCCCGCCCACCAGCGGCCCGAGCGCCGAACCCGCACTGAAGCCGACCACCCAGACCCCGTAGGCCAGGGCGCGCAGATGGCCTCCAGGAAAGGTCACCCGGATGATCGCGACCGTGCCGGCGATCAGCAGCGCCGCTCCGACGCCCTGGCCGATCCGCCCGGCGATGACCGCCGCACCGGTGGAGGAGAAGCCGACCAGCGCGGCGCTGAGGACGGCCACCACCAGCCCGGACAGGTAGAGGCGTCGCCGCCCCAAGCGGTCGGCGAGCACGGCACTGGTCATCAGGACGGCGCCGGCCGCCAGGGGGTAGATGTCAGCGACCCAAACCGACCCGGCGGGGTCGAGCGAGACGTCGGCGGTCAGCTCCGGCAGGGCGACCACGACCTTGGTCATGTCCGTCCCGCCGACCAGCATCACCGCCGCGAACAGCAGCAGGATGGCCGCCAGCCGTCGCGGGCTCTCGAGAGTCGTCTCTGCGGGGGCATGTGGTGTCATACCTTCAGTTCTACGGGGACATCATCATGGAGTCCAGGTTCATCATTTTCCTGATTTCATGCACTATAGGTACATGATTGATTCGCGCCTCCAGCTGCTCATCGCCGTCTGTGAGCACGGCACGGTCACGGCCGCCGCCGAGGCTCTGTACCGCACCCCCTCCGGAGTCTCCCGGCAGCTCAAGGAACTGGCCCGCGAGCTCGACGTCGACCTGTTGGAACGTCACGGGCGGCGCGTCCGCCTCACCCCGGCGGGCGAGCGGCTGGTGGCCCACGCCCGCGCGCTCAACGCCCAGTGGGAGACCGCCCTCGGTGATGTGGCGACCGCCGCCACACAGCTGTGCGGACCGATCAGCATCGGCGGGTTCCCCACGGCCATCTCCTCGATCATCGCCCCGGCCCTCCCCGGCCTGCGGGCTCAGCACCCCCAGCTGCGCCCGGTGGTCAAGGAGGTCTACTCCGGCGAGCTCGTGGCCGCCCTGGAGTCCGGGGCGGTGGACCTCGGCATCTACGTGGCCGACGACTCCACCGGCGGGCTGTCCGCAGATCACCTCACGGTGACCGGGCTTCAGGATGACCCCCTCGACCTGCTGGTCCCCCGGGCCCACCCCTTCGCCGCGGCGGAGACGGTCACCCTCCAGGACGCCGCCCACCAGGACTGGATCACCGGGCATCCGCACCAGGACGCCTATGCCGAGCTGCTGGCCGCCACCCGGGCCGTCGGCTACGCCCCGCGGGTCGCCCACCTGGCGCAGGAGTTCACCGCCACGACCGCGCTGGTGGCAGCCGGTGCCGGCATCGCCGCGGTGCCCCGGCTGGCGATGACGATCCCGCATCCCGACGTCGTCCAGGTCCCCCTGGCCGGATCTCCCGTGCCACGACGTCGGATCCTGCTCGCCCGTCGCCGAGGCTCGGAGGAGAACCCGCGAGTGGCGGCCGCGATGCGTGCGCTCCAGGCCCACTGCTCCGACTCCGCACCGGCCCAGGCCTGACGGGATCTCGTACACTGAGGCGATGACGCGCACCTCCTCCGGCGGACCCTCGCCCGTCGACGTCATCGGCCGACTCCCCGCCTGGGTCGCCCCCACTCTGGCCCTCGGGCTGGCCGGCGCCTCCGTGGGGATCGGCGTCGTGGGCTATGAGCGCGTCACCGCCGAGCCGGAGGCCGAGGTGTCCTTCATCGTGGAGGACGACCTCCCCTACGGGATCTCCCAGGAGACGGTGGAGGCCGCCGCCGAGGGCCGGGTGGCCAGCTACCAACCGTTCACCGTGCGGGTGGTGGACCGCGAGCTCGAGTGGGACGAGTACATGCACGGCGAGATCGACGACGCCGAGATGATCCTCTCCGTGGGCGACGACCCGGAGGACCCCGACCTGTTCCTCGCCGACGCCACCCGCGTGGGCATCAGCGGCCTCGACCCCGATGATCGCTACTCGGTGGCCTCCACGGTGCGCGAGACCTTCGTGAACAACCGCACCATCGGCCACGGGCCCAACGCCGTGGTCGGGGCGGCGCTGACGGCGGCGGACCTGCACTTCGACGAGGGCGGCCGCTCGCCGGCGACGTGGGTCTCCGCGGCCGCGCTGCCCCTGCTGGCCGGCGTCGCGCTCCTCTTCGGCTGGGTGCGCGCCCGGGGCCTGGAACGACGGCGCCTGCGACGCCTCTCCCGGGCGAAGCTGCGACTGGCCCGCGTGGTCCTGGAGCTCGACGTCCTCGAGCTGCGTTTCGAGGCCGCCCGCGCCGCGCTCGCCGACTCACCCTCCGGAGGCGCATCCGACGACGACGCCGTGGCCGCCCTGGAGTCCGACTGGGACCGTATCCGGACGGACAGTCTGCGCCTGGCCCGCCGGGAGCAGGAGCTGGAGCATGCCTGGCTGGGCGGCCCGGCTCCGCGCGGCTCCTCGGGCCAGCCCGTCGGTGAGACTCCGGACTGGTCCGACCTGGATCGGTTCGACCAGGAGACCGCCGAGCTTCAACGGCGGGCCGACGCCCTGGCCGCCGCCTCGGAGCTGCGCGCCGGGCACGCCGGCTCCGGCTCGGTGCTGGACCGACTGGCGCTGCCGCTGCTGCAGTCGGTGGACGAGGTGCTCGCCCAGCGAAGTCGACTCGCCCGGGCCGCCGGTGAGGGCACCGGGGAGAGCCTGGACCGCCTCCGCAGTGCCCGCGACGAGTTGCTGGCCCTGAACCAGGAGGCCGCGACGATCCCCTCGAGAAGCGGCGGTGACGACGGCGACAGCGACGGCGCGCGTCTGGTCGCCGAGCACGCCGAGCTGCTGGAGAGGTGGGAGGCGGTGGAGCGGCGCATCGTCGGCGCCTGCACCGCCCTGAGCGGGGCCCTGAAGACCCATCGCCGCGAGGACCACCCCGGGAAGAAGGCGCTCCGCCGTGACGCGGAGGAGCGGGTCCGCCGTCGTGTGCAGGCCAGCTCCGCAGGAGCCTCGGACTCACTGGACGAGCTGCGCTCCACCCTGGGACTGCAGCACGGCGCCGCGGGTGGGCCGATGTGGTCCGCCGAGCGCGTGCTGGCGGCACTCGACCACACCGAGCTCTCCGCAGAACATTCGACTGGCGGCATCAGCGAGGAGGGCTGGCAGGCCGTGGTCGCCACCGTCGGCATGATCCTCCCGGTGGCGGCCGGGCTGCTCACCGGATGGGCCGCCGTCGAGCGCGCCGACGTGAACACCGCCTTCGGCCGGACCCTGGAAGGCGACCAGCCTCTGGCGGCCCTGGACGTCGTCGGCGACCTCGGCGCCGTCCCGGAGTTCGAGGAGCCCTCCGACATCCGACCCTCCAACCAGGACTCCCTGACTCTGGAGTACGTGCGGGAGTCCATGGCCCGCAGCGTCGAGTTCAGCGAGGATGCCGCCCTGCTGCCGGACCATCTCGACCTGCATGTGGCGCTGCTGCCCGCCGATGACTACATCAGCTACACGCCGCGCGCGGATCACGACTACCGCATCGACATCGACTACTGGGACATCGTGAACGCTCACGCGCGGATCAAGGAGGAGGTGGGCGCCGAGGACCCCGAGGCCCTGGACCCCGCCACCGGGGAGGTGGCCCTGGGTCAGGGGATCCTGCCGGTCTGGCTGCTCGACGAGAACACCTTCGCGGTGGGCTACACGATGACCGGAGAGATCAGCTCGGGCGTGGACAGCCGCCTGGGCGCCTACTCCTTCCGCGCCACGGACCTGCTGGTGTCCGGCGGCGGCGACTTCGAGATCACCCTGGGCGACCAGGTGGCGAACACCCTGCAGGACCTGGGCCGCGCCATGGAGTACAACCACCAGGAGTCGGTGAAGGTGGACACCACCTCCCTGTTCTGGCTCGTGGCGGTCGCCACCTGGTCCGGCGCCCAGACGCTGCTGATGATCGGCGTCGCCGTGGCCGAGGCCGGGCGTCGCGGAATCGGGACCCGCCGGGTGCGGCGTCAGCTGGCCGGACTGCGCTCGCGGCTCGACGAGCTGGCCCTCGGCCTCGACCTCTCCCGGCTGGACATGGTCGCCGTCCTGGGCGGCGACTCCCCCACCGCAGGCCGCGCCGAAGAGGCCGACCAGCGCCTCCACGAGGCCGCGCTGGCCACCGCCTGGCGCGAGGTCCAAGCCCTGGAGCGCCTCCCCCGCCGCGAGCAGCGTGGCGAGGACTGGGAGTCCCGCGTGGTCCATGTGGAGAAGCTCATCGACACTCTGGCCGCCCGCGAGACCGACGTCGTCGTCCGCGCCGAGGACCTGCTGCGCACCCAGCGCTAGGCCAGGTTGCCTCTGGAGCCGACGGGAGGGACAGCCCTTCAGCGGCCCAGGAGCCCCAGGGCGGCCGAGGCGATCGAGTCCTCGTCGATGCCGTGCAGCCGGTGCATCTCCGCCATGGTGCCGGCCTGCCCGAACGCGGTGACCCCCAGCGTGTGGGTCTCATCGCCGCGCACTCCGGCCAGGAACGCGAGCGTGTGCGGGTGGGCATCCATCACGGTGACCAGCGGCCGGGGATGCGCCGCGGGGAACAGCGTCTCCAGGATCGCCGAGCGCGGCGTCACCGACACCTCGCGGCGGGCCCGCAGCGCACGGAACAGCCGGCTCGGACTGGTCACGCACACCACGCCGGCGCGCACGCCGTGCCCCGCCAGGGCGTCGGCGGCCGCGCACACCTCGGTCATGATCGCGCCGGCCCCCACCAGGGTCACGTCGTCCTCGGCAGCAGGATGCGCGGAGAGCCGGTACCCGCCGGCCACCACCTGCTCCCGACGACGACGGCGCAGCAGCTCGTCCTCCGGCACCTGCGCCAGGGACTGGTCCACCGGACGGGTGGACAGCCGCAGATAGGCGGAGCCGCCGTCGGGGTCCAGCAGGTCCCGCATGGCCTCGAGCATCACCCATTCCACATCCTGGGCGAAGGCGGGCTCCCAGCTGGTCAGCCCGGGGATCTCCAGGGTCGCCGAGGGTGTGTTGATGGACTGATGCGCCCCGCCCTCGGGCGCCAGGGTCACCCCGGAGGGGGTGCCGATCATGAGGGAGCGGCCTCCCGCGTAGAGCCCGAAGGTCCACGGCTCCAGCGCCCGGTTGATGAACGGGTCGTAGAGCACCCCGATGGGGATCAGCGGCTGACCCCAGCGCTCTCCCGTCAGCCCCAGCTCCCCGGCCAGGCTGACCAGGTTGACCTCGGCGATCCCGAGCTCGATGTGCTGGCCCTGCGGCTTCTCCTGCCATTTGAGCAGCCGCTCCCTGTCATCCGAGAACCAGTCGTGCCGCCCGGCCAGGGACCACACCCCGGTCTTGTTGATCCACCCGCCCAGGTTGGTGGAGCTGGCGACGTCGGGGCTGACGGTGACCACCCGGTCCGTCACCTCGGGTGACGCGCGGCGCAGATCGGAGAGGAAACGACCCAGAGAGGCCTGAGTGGAGGTCACCGCCTTCGGACTCCACCCGAGCTCGGCCGGGACGGTCGGGGGCACGGCCGGGGTGATGGGCTCTCGGGCCAGCCGCCGGGCCACCTCGGTGCACAGCCGGCCGGCGGCAGTGTCCTCCGGGAAGCGGACCCACGGGTCCTGGAGCGACGTGCCGGAGGCCTCGGCCAGCTCCTGCATCTGCTCCTCGGTGAGCTGTGCGGCGTGGTTGTTCGGGTGCCCCTCGGTGGCCAGTCCACGGCCCTTGATCGTGTAGGCGAACACCACCGTGGGCCGCGTGTCGTCGATGGCGGCGAACGCGGCCTGCAGCTCTTGGAGGTCATGACCTCCGAGGTCGCGCACGAGCTCGGCGAGCGCGCCGTCGTCGTGACCGGCGAGGAGCTCGGTCAGCGCGGCGGCGTCCTGCGCGGGGCAGCCGCGCAGCAGACGTTCGCGGATCTCCGCAGGGTGGGCGCGCAGGATCCGCTGGTACTCCTCGTTGGGCATGGTGCGCATGCGCTGCTCGAGCACCTCGCCGCCGGGGCGGGAGAAGGTCTCCTGGAGTCGGCGGCCCCACGGGCAGGTGATGACCTGCCAGTCGGCGGCGGCGAACATGCCCCGCAGCCGCTGGATCTGGGAGTCCGGGATGACGCGGTCCAGGGACTGGCGGTTGAGGTCCACGATCCATACGACCTCGCCGAGCTGGCGCACCTCGGGGTCGATGATGGCCTCCCACACCGCACCCTCGTCCATCTCGGCGTCCCCGAGCAGCGAGTAGAAGCGCCCGGCCGGAGGGGTGTCCTCGATGCGGCTGGCCAGGTAGCGGTGAGACAGGGCCGCCCAGACGGGCGCGGTGGCGCCGATGCCGACCGACCCCGTGGAGAAGTCCACGGTGTCCGGGTCCTTGGACCGGGAGGGATAGGGCTGCAGCCCGCCCAGGGACCGCAGCCGGGTCAGGTAGGAGGCGTCGAGGTCGCCGAGGAGGTAGTTGATGGCGTGCAGCACCGGGGAGGCGTGCGGCTTCACGGAGACGCGGTCCCGGCTGGTCAGCTGGGAGAACCACAGGGCGGTCATGATGCCGACCATCGAGGCCGAGGAGGACTGGTGCCCGCCGACCTTGAGCCCGTCGGTGTTCTCCCGCCCGCGATTGGCGGCGTCGATGATGCCGGTGGCCAGCCACAGCACGCGCTGGGCGATCTCGTCGAGCACGGTGGCGTCGGCGGAGGAGGAGGCCCGCAGGGGTCGCGAGTTCGTCGTCGGCGGGTCGTACTGGTCCGAGGTCTCGAACTGCCGGTCCTCGTCCATCGGGTGCGTCGTCATCGGTCTGTGGTCCACGTCACCGATCCTCCCCGATCAGCGCCGGAGACACCAGCGCACCGGCGAGGTCGGCGATCAGATCCTCCGGAGACTCCAGCCCGATGGAGAGCCGGACGACGTCGGCATCGGGCTTCGCCTCGGCGGCCACGGGCCGGTGGGTCAGCGCCGCCGGGTGCTGGATCAGGGAGTCGACCCCGCCCAGGGAGACCGCGTGGGTGAACAGGGAGACGTCCCCGGCGAGCCGTTCGGCGGCCGCGTAGCCGCCGCGCAGCCGGATGGCGATCATCGCACCGGTGCCGCGCATCTGCCTCCCGAGCACCCCGGCGGGATCGCCGTGGAGACCCGGGTAGCAGACCTCGGCGACGGCGTCGTGGCCGGAGAGCCAGTCCACGATCCGCCGGGCGGAGTCCTGCTGCGCGCGCATCCGCACCGGCAGCGTGGCCAACCCCCGGTGGAAGAGGTAGGCGGCCAGCGGGTGCAGGATCCCGCCGGTGATGGCCCGGACCTGCCGCAGGCCGGCGGCGATCTCCTCCGAGCAGGCCACCACCCCGCCGACGGCGTCTCCGTGGCCGCCGAGGTACTTGGTGGCGCTGTGCAGGCTCAGCGCGGCCCCGTGGTCCAGCGGGTTCTGCAGCACGGGTGTGGCGAAGGTGTTGTCCACCAGCACCGGGACGCCGGAGGCCTGGGCGACGACGTCGGCGATGTCCACCAGCTCCAGGGTCGGGTTGGCCGGGGTCTCCAGCATGATCAGCCCCGTGTCCGGACGGACCGCGGCGGCCACCTCATGCGCGGCACAGAAGGTGACCTCGGTTCCCACCATCCCAGAGGCCAGCAGGTGATCGGTGCCCCCGTAGAGTGGGCGGACCGCGACCACATGCGGCTTCTGTTCGCCCAGGCACAGCGCCAGCACCGACGCGGTGACGGCGGCCATCCCGGAGGAGAACGCCACTCCGGCCTCGGCGTTCTCCATGGTGGCCAGGGCGTCCTCGAAGCGCGCCACGGTCGGGTTCCAGAGGCGCGCATAGACCGCGCTGCCGCCCTCGGGCATCTCACCCCCAGAGGCCAGCGCCTCATAGGAGAGCCCGCCGGCCTCGATGCCGGGCAGCGGGTTCGTGGTGGAGAGGTCCAGGGGCAGTGCGTGGACGCCGAGGGCGGCGAGGTCGTCACGACCGGCGTGCACCGCGGCCGTGTCCAGGCTGTGTGATTCGCGTCTCATGGGTCATGATGATTGCTGAGGACACAGTCATCAGCAAGACATCTTGCTGACATGCTCATCCATCACAAGAGATGCTGCGTTCTCGGCATAGTTGACGAACGGAAGGAGGGGTCATGTCGTCGAGTCGACAACTCACGCCGGAGACCCTGGACGGGCTCGATCACGCCCTCATCGCCGCACTCAGCGCCAGCCCGGAGCTGACCAACAAGGCATTGGCCTCCCGGCTCGGCGTGGCGGAGTCCACCTGCGCGTACCGACGCCGGCGGCTGCGCGATGCGGGCACCATCGGCCCTCCGCGGCTGGACCTGGACCATGCCCAGCTCGGCTATTCCCTCCAAGCCGTCATCACGGTGTATATGAGCAGCCACTCCCGCGAAGCGGTGGACCAGTTCCTGGACAGCATGGTCACCACGGCCCATGTGCTGCAGGTGGTGCACCTGACCGGGCGGGCGGACTTCATGCTCACCGTGGCGGTGCGCAGCGCCGAGGAGCTGAAGAACTTCGTGCTGGACCACATCACGGTCCACCCGGCGATCCGCAACACGGAGACCCACATCGTGTTCGATTCCCGGCGCGGGACCTGGATCCCCAAGGCGCCGTGAGCGGGCGCCCGGGCGCCACGGGCACCCTGCCCGATCAGCCGTCGTCGGGACCCAGGCCGAAGCGGATCGGCTGGCGTGAGACGACCATGGTGGAGACCACCAGGTCGTAGGAGGTCACCACCAGCTCCTCGATCAGCTCAGCGGTCACGCCCGGTCCTTCGGCCACGGAGATCCAGTGCCGCTTGTTCATGTGATAGCCGGGGCGGATGCTGGGGAACTCCTCGCGCAGCACCTCGGAGGCATCGGGCTGAGCCTTCAGGGTGATGATCGGCTCTCCGGTGACGTCGGTGGCCATGAGGAAGACCTTCTCGCGGACCTTGTAGACGTCGTGCTCCTCCCCGAACGGGTGGGTGCACGTGACCCAGGGCAGCTGCCGGGCGGCGGCTGCGGCCACCTGCTGGATGCGGCGTCCGGTGAGGGTCTCCTCCATGCCTCCACTGTAGAGGCATGCCCGCCGCCGGAGCCCTCAGGCGGGCTGCTTGAGTCCGAGCACCACGCCGTCGGGGTCGGTGACGTACCCGACCCGTCCCTCCCCGGGGAGGTCATGGACCTCTCCTGACGCATCACCTCCGGCCTCCGTCACGGCGGCGCGGGCGGCGTCGATGTCCTCCACCTGGATCCAGATGATGGCGGCCTGCTCCTGGTGCTCGCGGCTCATGATGGCCGCATCGATTCCGGGCCCGTCACCGGTCTGCGCCAGCAGGTATCCGGGCAGGAAGGGCGACGCCTCCGTGCGCCACCCGAAGGCCCGGGAGTAGAAGTCTGCGGTCGCCTGGGGCGCCGCACTGGTCAGCTCGACGTGCATGATATGTCCCATGGCTCCAGCGTAGGGACGCCGTGCGCAGCTGCCTTGAACGAATCGGTCAGTGCGCGGCGACCTCGTCGGTGCGGGCCATGAGCCGGGCGATGCCGTCATAGGTGTCCCGGAAGGAGGACACCGTCATACCGGTGAATCGGGCGAACTCCCGCGCGGCATGCGGCTGGTCGGCGTAGCCGGTCAGGGCGGCGGCCAGCGCGGCCGGTTCCCCGTCCGTCTCGGCCAGGAGCCGGTCGGTGAACGCCCGGTGTCGCATGACCTGGATGTACTGCTTCGGGGCGAGGCCGATGCCGCGCCGGAACGCGCGGTACAGCGTGGATGCCGAGATCGCGAGCTCACGGCACAAGGCGCTGACCTCCACCTCGGAAGGATCGGCGTCGATGCGCCTGACCGCGGCGGCCAGCAGCGATTCCTGGCGGACTGGCGAGGGCCCCAGAGCGCTGAGCCAGGCGTCGAGCGTGCCGGCGGGGTCCTCGGCGAGCCCTCGCCTGTCCGGCAACGAGCCGGCGGCGTCCTCCACCTGGACGGGCTGCTCGCCCGTGAGCTGCGGGAACAGCGCCCGCCCTCCCCACGGGGTGCACTGCACACCGACATAGTGTGAGGGGCCCTCCTGCTCAATCACCAAGGGGCGGGTGCTCACCGGCAGGTAGACGTCCGCGTTCGACACCGGCGGGGCGTCCAGGGCGCGACGGGTCCCGGGGGCACCGAGACAGAACTGGAGTGTGGGCCGACCGTTGGGGACCAGCACCGCGGCCAGTCGTGGCGACGCCGCCGGAGGGATCGGCGCCTCCGAAACCGGCGCTTCCGAGACGACAGACCAGTAGTGCTCGACGACGTGGGCCAGGGCCGCCGCCGGCGGGAACCTCCTGTACTCGGTCACACCGCGCAGTCCACCACGTCTCCGCCCCACGAGGAAGGAGTCCCGGCTCGTTCCGCACCCCGTGTGGGAGACAGCTCCGAGTCAGCGCCGGTGCCGCTGCACTCCCCGGACGTAGGTGCTGTGCACCTGTGTGCTGAGCAGGGCCTCGGGCGCCTCCCGGCGCGGGTCGGCGTCGAGCACCAGGAAGTTCGCCTCCAGCCCGGGCCGGATCCGTCCGCGCAGGTGCTCCATCTCTCCGGCCCAGGCTCCCCCCGCGGTGAGTGCGGTCAGCGCCTCCTCCGGGGTGAAGGCCCGCTCCGGGTGGTACGGCGGCAGCTCGGGCGACATCGCGGAGCCGCCGGTCAGGGCGATGTAGAGGTTCGGCAGCGCCTCGTGCGGCGCGGTGGGGGCGTCGGTGCCCAGGGTGATGGCCACCCCGGCGTCGCGGACCATCTTCCAGGGGAAGCCCTCCTCGCTGCGGTGGTCTCCGAGCACGGCCTTCCAGTTGTCCATGATGGCCGGGTCGCAGTGCACCGGCTGCATGGAGGCGGTCACTCCGAGGCGGGCCATGCGTCCGATGGTCTCCTCGGTGACGGTCTCCAGGTGCTCCACGCGGTGGCGCCGGGGGTGCCGCCGCATCGCGCAGTCCTCCAGCAGGTCGACGGCGATCTCGCTGGTACGGTCCCCGATGGCATGCATCGCGATCTGCAGCCCGGCCTCGTCGGCCGCGTGCGCCACCGGACGCAGCCGCTCGGCGGTCCAGATCGGGTCACAGTTCGTCCCGTCTGCGTAGGGGGCCCGCATGGTCGCCGTGCAGGCGTCGATGACGCCGTCCATGATGAATTTCACCCCGGCGATCCGGAACCAGTCCGCCTCGGGCCCGACGGCGATCTCCTGCTGCAGGGCCACGATCTCCTCGATCCCGGCCAGATCCGCCGCGGTGTCCTCCCCTGGCTCGATGATCATATGCGCCGTGACCGGGAACGGCAGTCCGCCGTCTCGGGCGACCAGGGCACGGATCGCGGCGACGTCGGCCCGGTTCATGGCCATGTCGGTCACTGTGGTCACCCCCGACTCCAGATAGGCCGCGAAGGCGAGCTCGAGGAATCGGACCTGGTCCTCGGGGGTGGTGATCCGCTCCAGGAAGTTCCGCGCGTACTGTCGGCCGGCGGTCTCGTAGAGCATGCCGGTGGCGCGCCCTTCGGCGTCCCGGGCGATGCGTCCGCCCACCGGGTCCGGGCTGTGGGCGTCGATGCCCATCTCCTCCAGGGCGGCGGTGTTGACCCACACCGAGTGCAGATCGTTGGCGTCCAGGTACACCGGCACATCCGGGAGCACCTCATCGAGCATCGCCGCCGTGGGGTGCTCGTCCCCGACGGCGTCGAAGAGCCAGCCCGCACCCAGGATCCGAGGCGTCCGCGGGTCGGCCCGATGGGCGGCGAGCAGCCGCTGGCGGATCTCCTCCAGCGTGCGGCAGTCCCGCAGCTGCACCTTCCCCACGGCCTCCCCGAACGTGGTCAGGTGCGTGTGGGAGTCGATGATGCCGGGTCCGACGAACCGTCCGCCGAGGTCCACCTCGAGCACCTCGTCACCGTCGGCGGCGACGCCGGCTCGCGCCTGTTCCCGCACCTGTTCCAGGCCGCCCACATGGGTGAACCGGCCCGCGGAGACCGCGAAGGCCTCCGCCTGCGCACCGGGGGTGCCGGGGGTGCCGGCGTCGTCGGCTGTGAAGATCGTGGCATTGCGGTAGATCGTGGTCACCATGGTGGGCGAGGCTCCTCGTGGCTCAGGCGAGACAGGTGGTCAGGCGACGTGGGCGGTCAGGCGACATGGGCGGTCAGGCGCGTGCGGGAGAGCAGCACGTAGCTGCCGGCGGCGATCACGAGCCCGGCCGGAATGGACAGGTCCAGCCCGGTGGCCGCGGCCACCGGACCCACGTAGACCTCACTGTTGAGGCACATCGCGGAGGCGACGCCGCCCAGCACCAGGCTCAGCAGCCCGGCCAGGTTCCAGCCCTTCCGGTACCAGAAGCTGCTCGACGGCGAGGCGTCCAACAGGTCCACGCCGTCGTACCGGCCGCGGCGCATCAGCACGTCGGCGACGAAGACCGCCATGAGCGGCCCGGCGGCGACCACGATGACCTGCAGCATCTGCGAGACCGCCGTGGTGAAGTCGTAGATCGCCACGGAGACGATGGTCAGCGCGGTGCCGATGACGGCGATGATCAGCGCCGAGGGGATCCGCCGGATCGGGATCCCCAGGGCCTGCAGGGCCATCGAGGCGCTGTAGGTGGTCATCGCGTTCAGCGCGATGGCCGCCACGATCACCGCGAGGGTGAACAGCGGGAAGAACCAGCCGGGCAGCCCGGCGTCGAAGGCGCCCATGGGATCCAGGACCATGTCGAAGCCGGCCCCGGTGGCGATCAGGGCCCCGACCGAGGTGAAGACGATGCCGGGCAGCGACCCGCCGAGGGCCGTGGCGGCGGCCACCCGCCAGCCGGGGGTCTCCTTCGGCAGGTAGCGGGCCATGTCAGGGCTGTTGATGAAGGACACCGGGGTGGACACGAGCATGGTGAAGCCGATGGTCATCATCATGGCCAGCTGCATGCCGCCCAGCGGCTCGGCCGGGGTGTGGCTGAGGTCGAAGTGCGGGATCATGAACAGCGAGGTGATCACGAACATGACCACCAGGAAGTTGGTGATGTACGGGTAGGTCTTCAGGATCAGCCCATGCCCGTAGACGGCCACCAGCACGGTGAGCCCGGAGACCACCAGCACCACGACGACCCCGAGGGTCGCCGTCTGCGCCAGACCCATCCGGCCCAGCAGGCCGAGCCCGTTGATGGAGGCCGCGGACCAGGTCAGCGAGAGGTAGACGGCGGCCAGCAGCCAGCCGTAAAGGCCCACGACGAGCCTGTTGCCCAGCACGCCGTACATGGCTCGGCTGATGACCGACCCCGAGGTGCCGGCGGCCGGGCCGCTGACCGCGATGATCCCGGTGAGGATCCACCCCACGGAGGCCGCGGCGATGACGATGAACGCCTGGACCAGGGAGAGGCCCAGCACGGCGATCATCACCGCGCCCATGGTGAACGTCAGGAAGCTGGCGTTGGGTGCGGCCCAGACCCAGAAGAGGGCCCCGGGCCGTCCCCGGCGGCTCGACTCGTCGATGAGCTCGATGCCTCGGGTCTCCGGCTGGGTGGGTGTTCCGGACTCGGCCGGACGGGCCGCGCCGGCGCTGGTCGCGGCCGGCCCGAGCCGGGTCTCCGGCTCGTCGACGGGTGTGGTGGGCATGGGAGGCCTTTCGGTGGAACGGTGCGCGACGAGTCGGGACCTCCGCGCGGTGGCGGAGTGCGGCTCGACGGCGGCGTGGCAGGTGACGGGGACGCCCGCCCGGCGGTGCCCGGGCGGACGGGTCGGGTGGCGGTCGCCGCGCCGTTGAGGCGGCCGCCACCTGTGACCCGCGTCATGCGGTATGCCTCACAATATGACTGTCGTTCATTTAATGCAAGGGGCCACCTCCCCCGGAGCCCGACGGCGAGGTCCTGCACATGGTTAAGTGGGCACATGTCTGCGCAGATCACCTCCATCGGGACGGCGCTGCCGGCGACCTCGGCGCCGCAGCCGGAACTGCGCGCCTTCTTCGCCCGTCAGCCCGGCGCGGACCGACTCACCCGCCGCCTCATCGGGGGCGCCTTCGACGCGTCAGGAATCCAGACGAGGCACACCGCACTGGAGAGCTTGGCGGGCTCGCCCGACGGGGTGTTCATCGACGAGGACGGCACACTGCTGTCCCCGACGACCGGCGTCCGCAACGACCTCTACCGGCGCGCCGCCCCTCCGCTGGCCGCGGCAGCCGCCCGCGACGCCCTGACCCGCGGCGACGTCGCCGCCGATCAGATCACCCACGTGATCACGGTGTCCTGCACCGGGTTCTTCGCCCCCGGCCTCGACTACCACCTCGTGCGTGATCTCGGCCTCCCACCCGACGTCGAGCGCACTCACCTGGGATTCATGGGCTGCGCTGCGGCACTGCCGGCGCTGCGCCTGGCTTCCCAGATCGCCGAGGGACGACCCCGCGCCGTCGTCCTGGTCGTGTGCGTGGAGCTGTGTTCGCTCCATGTCCGCGAGACCTCGGACCCGGAGCAGGTGGTGGCGGCCTCCGTGTTCGCCGACGGGGCGGCCGCGGCGCTGGTCACCGCCGGCGACAACTCCCGTGACACGGGCGGGCTGGTCCTGGACCGCTTCGCCACCGCGCTGACCCGGGAGGGTGAGTCGGACATGTCCTGGACCATCGGGGACCACGGCTTCCGGATGACCCTCTCGGCCGAGGTCCCGCGGATCATCGGACGCGAGATCCGTGACGCCGTGGACCGGCTCCTCGGCGGTGAAGCACCGCCGGACATCTGGGCGGTCCACCCCGGTGGGCGCAGCGTGCTCGACAAGGTCGAGATGGGGCTCGCGCTGGCGCCCACAGCTCTGCAGGCCTCCCGCGCGGTCCTGAGAGACTGCGGCAACATGTCCAGCGCGACAATCCTGTTCATCCTGCGACGCCTCCTGGAGGATCCGGCGGTCGAGGGTCCGATCGCCGCTCTCGCCTTCGGACCGGGGCTGACCGTGGAGTCCGCGCTGCTGCACAGGAGGAGGTGACCGCTCCCCCGATGGACCTCTCACGACGCGATGACACGGTGCGCGAGCTCATGGACGATCCCGACTGCGACCCTGAACGGCTGCACGCGACCCTTCGCCGCTTCGGGATCGTCAACCGCATGGTCTCCGGCTGGGACACCGTCTACCGCACTCGCCTGCGCCCCGTGCTGGCCGATCTGGACCGGCCGGCCCGGGTGCTCGACCTCGGCTCGGGCGGCGGGGACGTCATCGCCCGCCTGGCCGGCCTGGCGGCCCGGGACCGACTCGAGGTGCAGTGGACGGGCGCCGACCCGGACCCCCGGGCCCACCGGGCGGCATGCGCGCGCCAGGTCCCCGGCGCCACGTTCGTGTGCACCGACGCCGAGGCTCTCCTCCACCGGGGTGAGGCCTTCGACGTCGTGATCTCCAACCATGTGCTCCATCATCTGAGCTCGCCTGAGCTGGTCGAGTTCACCTGGGCTTCCCGCTCCCTGTCCTCCGGCGTGGCCCTGCACAATGACATCGCCCGGAGCAGACGGGCCTACTGGCTCTACGCGGTCGGCATCACCCCGCTGGCCCCGGGCACCTTCCTGCGGACGGACGGACTGCGCTCGATCCGCCGCAGCCACCGGCGCGAGGAGCTCGCGGCCCAGCTGGGCCCGGAGTGGACCGTCACCGAGCACGCACCGTTCCGGCTGCTCGCCGAGGCGCCCGGCCGTGCCTGAGGTGATCGTCGTCGGCGCCGGGCCCGTGGGGCTGCTGATGGCCGGCGAGCTGCGGCGCCGCGGAATCGACGTCGAGCTGGTGGAACAGCGCACGGAGCCGAGCCCCGGCACCCGTGCCATCGGCGTCCATCCGCCGGTGCTCACCGCCTTGGAGGGCTCCGGAATCACCGAGGGCCTCCTGAAGCACGCCGTGCGGGTCGACCGCGGGGAGGCTCGCTCCCGCGGGCGCCTGCTCGGCACAGTGCGCTTCGATCGACTCTCGGCGCGGTTCCCCTTCGTCGCGACGCTTCCGCAGGCCGCCACGGAGGCGGTCCTCGCGCGCTCCGCGCCGACCCCGGTGCGCGGGGTACGGGTCACGGGCCTGACCCCCGTCCGGAATGCCGTGCGGCTGAGCACCGACGCCGGGGAACGGCACGCCCCGCTGGTCGTCCTCGCCGGGGGAGCCCGCTCACGGAACCTCGTGCACCCGGAGCTGCAGGCCCACACCTACCCCGACCGCTATCTGATGACCGATGCCGAGGTGCCCGACGACGCCGCCCCCGACACCGCGGTGGTGCACCTCGCGGAGACGGGCGTGCTGGAGTCCTTCCCGCTGCCCGGAGGACGCCGACGATTCGTCGCCTGGGACCCTCCGGAGGCGGACGAGGACTCGCTCACCCGCTCGGCCCGGATGGAGCAGGCGCTGACCGACCGTGGGCGGATCTCCACAGACGGCGTCATCGCCGGTGAGGTGACCAGCTTCGGGGTGCGCCGCCTGGTGGCGCCGACCCTGCGTCGAGGGCGGGTGGTCGTCGTCGGCGATGCGGCCCATGAGGTCAGCCCCATCGGTGGCCAGGGCATGAACCTGGGGCTGCTCGACGCCGTCGCCCTGGCTCCGTTGCTCGCCGCCTGGCTGCACACCGGCGCCTCCCCTGAGGCCGACCTGCGACGCTGGGAGCTCTCGAGGATCCGCTCGGCCCGCCGGGCGGCGCTGCTCGCCGGGGTGAATCTGCGTCTCGGCCGTCCCGCGCCGCCGGCGCGTGACGCCCTCCGACGCTGCGGCCTGCGGGCGATGCTGAGCCCAGGCGCCCGCAGACTCTTCGCCCGCGCCTACGCCATGGGGTTCGACGCCGGCGCCAGGGCCTGGAGCCAGCCTCCCGGACGCGGCTGATCAGGAGGTGATCCGTTCAGGTCGCCTCAGGGCGCCAGCGAGTGCCCGGAGGCCACCAGCTGCGCGGCCAGCAGCAGGGCGGCGAGCATGACGAGGCGGAAGAGCACCCGGCCGGTGGACCCTGCCCGCGCGAGCACCAGGCTGATCAGCACGACGGCGACGACGAGGGCCAGGACCACCCAGCCGATCACCGTGACATCACGAATGCTCCCGCCGGCGGGTCCGAACGTGGCGGAGACCGCACCCAGCAGCACCGCGGCCGCCGCCAGCCCGACGGAGATCGTGGACCCCAGCCGGTGGGGTGTGCCGCGGATTCCGGTGCGGGCGTCGTCGTCCAGATCGGGGAGCACGTTCGTCAGATGCAGCGCCGCACCCAGGGCGCCTCCGGCGAGCCATGCCCAGCCGGGGGCGAGCTGCGGGTCCTCGGCGGTCAGGGTGGCCAGGGAGGGGAAGCAGCTGAAGGCCAGGATGTAGGGCACGATGGACAGGGGTCCGGCCTTCAGCCCGGCGTTGTAGGACCATCCGCTCACCAGCACCACGGCGTGGGCTCCGGTGAACCCCAGACCAAGGGGAGCCGACAGTCCCAGGGCCAGCAGGACGAGACCCACGGCAGCCGCCCAGGCCGCGGGCACGGCGACCTCCCCGCAGGCGATCGGCTTGTCCGTCCGCCCCACGGCGCGGTCGCGGTCGGCGTCGATGGCGTCATTGGAGATCCCGATGGAGAGCTGCCCCGCGAACACCGCCGCGGCGAGCATCACGAGGCGCCAGGCCTCGACGCCCGCCGCGAGCGCCAGGGCCGCCGCCAGGGTCGTGACGACCAGCGTCGGGCCGGGGTGGGAGGACCGCCACAGGCCCACCACCGACCTCATGACGGGGCTCGACGCTGAACTCCTCACCGGACTCATCACGGTGCCAGTGTCTCACTCACCTCTCCACGGTGATGCCTCCCTCACCTCTCCAAGGTGGTGGCCAGCGCCTTCTCCTTCACGAAGAGCAGGAACACCGTGGCGAGGAGCGCCAGCGGCACCAGGGCCAGGAACAGCGGCATGAGCGCCTCGTTGTAGGACTCCACCACCAGAGTGTGGACCGGCTCGGGCAGCTGGGACACCAGCGCCGGTGTCAGCGAGCTGGAGCCGCCCTCCCCCACCGCGTCGGCCGGCATCTTGTCCGCGAGGATGCTGGTCAGTCGAGTGGCGAACAGCGAGCCGATGACCGCGGAGCCGAGGGTCGCGCCGACCTGCCGGAAGTAGTTCTGCCCGGCGGTGGCGGTCCCGACCACGCGCAGCGGGAAGGAGTTCTGCGCCACCAGGGTCAGCAGCTGCATGGTGCTGCCCAGCCCCAGACCCATCACGCCCAGGTACAGGCAGACGAACACGATCGGCGAATCGGCGTGGACGGTGGAGAGCAGCCCCAGCCCGGCGGCGGTGATCACGCTGCCGACGACCATGAAGTGCTTGTACCGGCCGGTGAGCGTCACCCGTCGGCCGACGATGATCGAGGTGATCAGCAGCGTGCCCATCATCGGGATCATCAGCAGCCCGGCCTCGGCAGGGCTGTATCCGGTGACCATCTGCAGGTAGGTGGGCATGTAGCCGAGGGCGCCGAACATCGCCACCCCGGTGATGAGCCCGGCGGCCATGGTGAGGTTGAAGTTCCGGCTCCGGAAGAGCATCAGCGGCAGCACCGGCTCGGCGACGCGCGACTCCACCCAGACGAACAGCAGCCCGGCCACCAGGGCGACCGCCATCAGCGTCAGGATCACTGGAGACGTCCAGGCGAAGTCGCCTCCACCCCAGGTGGCCACGAGCACGACGGCGGCGGTGGCCGCGCCCAGCAGCGTCATGCCCCAGACGTCGATCCGCCCTGCCTCGCCCTTCGGAGGCTTCGGCAGCTTCAGCAGCAGCGCGACGCCCAGCAGCGCGAGCACGCCCAGGGGGATGTTCATCCACAGGGTCCAGCGCCAGCCGGGCCCGTCGGTGAGCCAGCCGCCCAGCAGCGGCCCGGCCACCGAGGAGAAGGCGAAGACTCCGCCCATGACGCCCATGTAGCGGCCGCGCTCCCGGGCGGGGACGACGTCGGCGATGGTGGCCTGCGAGAGGATCATCAGGCCACCGCCGCCGATGCCCTGCACCACCCGGGCGGCGATGAGCACATCCATGGACTGGGCCGCGCCGGCGACGGCGGAGCCGAGGACGAAGATGCTGATGGCCACCAGGAACAGCGGCTTGCGGCCGAACATGTCGCCGAGCTTGCCGTAGACCGGCATCATGATGGTCGAGGACAGGATGAACGCGGTGATGACCCAGGCCATGTGCTCCACGCCGTGAAGCTCCCCGACGATCGTGGGCAGCGCCGTGGCGAGCACGGTCTGGCCCAGGGACACCATGAGCATGGCGATCATCAGGGCGGCGAAGATCAGCGCCAGCCCGCGCCCTGCGGGCCGGGGGAACTCGGGGGCCGGTGCGGCGGGCTCCTCCTGCGTGTCAGTCTCTGGTGCGCTCATCGGGTGGTGTCCACGACCTCTCGGAACATGGCGATGGACTCCTCCAGGAAGTGGCGCGGGTCCTCCGCGGAGGAAGAGTCCTGATACCGGTGGAAGGCATACTTCGCGATGACGCCGGCTAGCATCAGCAGGGCCTCGAGGCGCTGGTCGTCGTCAGGCTGGGCAAGCGCGACGTCCTCGCCGTCGTCGACCCGCGCCTGGATCACCTCGGCGACGAGCCGCTCGACCTCGGAGAGCAGCAGCGCGACGCGCTTCTGCAACCCCGGGTGCTCGGCGATGATGCGGCGCCGCTGCGCCGAGGTGCTCTCCGGGATGGCGGTGCGCACCACGGCGACGAAGAGGTGGACGACGCGCGTGAGCTCATCCGCCTCCGAACCGCGGAAGCGCCGGATCGCCTCCTCGGTGACCTCGGGCGCACGGGTGCCGAGGATCGCATCCTCCTTGGTGGGGAAGTAGTTGAAGAAGGTCCGACGGGAGACGCCGGCGCTGGCGGCGATCCGCTCCACGGTCGCAGCCTGCGGCCCCTCGTCCCAGGCGACGGCCTGGGCGGCCTCATGCACCGCGTTCCACGTGTCGATCCGATTGCGTTCTCGCTGAGACATCACAGGTTCTTGCACAAGTACAGAGTATGCACTCATGCAAACTTGCACAAGTGCATACTTCTGTCTGATGCGTCACACCCATGGCACCTCACACGACCTCGACTCCTGACGCCCCGCCTCCTGACACCCATATCAGCGACGCCCGAGCTCCTGGTCACCCGTCCGCCACCATCGATTCACCGTCACGCCATGGGCTGTGAACATCCGAGCCCTAACGTCCTCCACGGAACGCACAGCCCCGATGAAGGAGCAGAATGTCACCCGCACCGTCCCACCTGTCCCGAGGCGTCAGCCTCGCCGCCACCGTCGCGCTCGGCGCCGCAGCCCTGGGCGCCACAGCCCCAGCCGCAGCCGGCGTGGGCGCCCCCGCACCGGCCAGCGCGGATGCCGGACACGGCCCCAAGAACGTCATCTACATGATCGGCGACGGCATGGGCTACAACCACCTGGCGGCGACCAACCTCTACGAGACCGGCCAGACCCGCTACCAGGTCGAGGGCGACGCCGACCCCGAGGTCCTCGAGGAGCTCCCCGGCGAGGCGGTGCAGACCTACGAGGACTGGGACCTGCTGGCCCTGAGCACCTACGCCGCCGGCGGAGAATATGATCCGCAGGCGGCCTGGTCCGACCACGACTGGGTGCAGACCGGCGCCACCGACTCCGCCGCGGCAGGCACCGCGATGGCCACCGGAGAGAAGACCACCAACGGCACGATCGGGCTGGACGCCGACGGCGAGGTCGTCGAGAATCTCTCCGAGCGGGCGATCGCCACCGGCCGCTCCGCCGGCGTCGTCTCCTCCGTGCCCTTCAGCCACGCCACCCCGGCCGCCTGGGCCGCGCACAACGAGTCCCGGAACAACTATCACGAGATCGCCGACGAGATGATCGACTCCGACCTCGATGTCATCTTCGGCGCCGGGCACCCGCACTACGACGACGACGGCAAGAAGCTCAAGGACCCCGAGTTCACCTACCTCGCCGAAGAGGACTACGAGCGGCTCACCGACGGTGAGACGGAGTTCGAGTTCACGGACAGGGACTCTGACTTCGCCAAGTACGCCCGCGGGAAGGCCCAGCACCTGCCGGAGCGCGCCTTCGGCCTGGCACAGGTCGCCTCCACCCTGCAGTACGGACGCTCCGGCGACTCACAGGAGCCCTATGACGTGAAGCAGAACACCGTGGTGGACCTGCCCACCATGTCCGAGGCCGCGCTGAACATCCTGAGCCAGAACGACGACGGCTTCCACCTCATGGTCGAGGGCGGAGCCATCGACTGGGCCGGACACGGCAATGACACGGCTCGCGACATCGAAGAGGTCCAGGACTTCAACGACGCCGTGGACGCCGTCGTCGAGTGGGTGGAGACCGAGTCCTCCTGGGAGGAGACCCTGGTGATCGTCACCGCCGACCACGAGACCGGTTACCTCTCCGGATCGGACGACCAGCCGGGCTTCACCCCGATGACCGGCGAAGCGGGTCAGCTGCCCGACCTGGGCTGGTACTCGGGCGACCACACCAACCAGGTGGTGCCGTTCTTCGTCCGCGGCGCCGGCTCGGAGGCGTTCTTCGAGGAGATCGTGGGCACCGATCCGGTGCGCGGGGACTACGTGGACAACACCGTGGTGGCCGACGTCCTGATGGACGGATTCTGGGCCGTCGAAGACTGAGCCCCCGCCCATACACAGAATGGCTCCGCGCTTTGGGCCCTTATGACGCGTGATCCGCGCTGAAAAGGGCCCAAAGCGCGGAGCCATCGCATTCTTGAGGGGTCAGTAGTCCTCGAGGAGGCCTTCCATGAGCTCGATCTCCTCGGACTGATCCTCGATGACCTGCTCGGAGAGCTCAAGGGCCTCAGGGTTCTGGCCCTGCTCCAGGTGCTCCTCCGCCATCTCGACGGCACCCTCGTGGTGGAGGATCACGCCCTCCAGGAACAGCCGTTCGGCCTCCGCCCCCTCGGCATCGGTGAACTCCAGGAGCTGATCCTCGGTGAGCATGCCGTCGTGCCCGCCATGCGCCTCCGAGTCCCCGTGCCCGTCATGGCCGCCCTGGCCGTCTGTGGCGTGGCCGTCCGTGGCGTGGCCCTCGGCCTCGTGGTCGGCATGCTCGCCATCCTCCCAGGCCTCGAGCCAGGAGTTCATCTGCTCGATCTCGGGACCCTGCGCGGCCTTGATGTCCTCGGCCAGGCTCTCCAGCTCGGGATCGAGCCCTTCGTTCTCCAGCAGGATCTCGGACATCTCGATCGCCTGCTCGTGGTGGGCGATCATGCCCTGGGCGTAGTCGACGTCGGCGGCATTGTGGTCATCGGAGACAGCAGCATCGTCACGATCGGCGTCATGATCGGCGTCATGGCCGGCGTCGTGAGCCTCATCCTGCTCGACCTCCTGCTCGACTTCCTGGCCCTGCTCCTCCTGGGGCGCGGCATCTTCCCCAGAGTCGCAGGCGGTGAGCAGCAGCAGTCCGAGGGCAGCGACAGAGGTGGTTGCGGTCAGCGTGCGGCGGCGGGGCATGGTGATCCATCCTTTCGGGTGGGCGGCAGTGCATCGTTCCACCCGAGGACTCCGGCTCCAGAGAGCCTCGCCCTGTACTGAGAACCGCTCTCATCCTCAGGTGCGGCGCCAGTGTACCCCATCGGGGTATGAGCATTCCGTTGACCCGATTCACCCCCACACACGGTGACCCCGGAGAGATTGTCGGAATATCGCCACTGACGCGACGTTTAGCGACAATCCCTCCGGGGCCACCGGGGAAAGAGACCCTCAGAGCGCTCGGAGCCGGAACCTCAGTGTCCGCGCCTGGGGGCGCAGCATCGCGGTGGGCCACACATCCGGACCGCAGGCCCGCGAGCCCAGGCCGTGCTGGGCGGCATCCAGGTACAGATGCGTCACCGCGGACTCCGGCAGCTCATGCGGGTGCCCGGCGGCGGCGATCTCGTGGGCCGAGTGCCGGCTCAGCGTGAACCCAGGGCGCCGACCGGCGGCGTCCGGCTCGGCGATCACCTGCAGCCAGTCTTCACCGTTCCGGCGCAGCACCAGCTCCCGCAACCCGGGGCGATGACCCGACTCCTGAGGCCGCGCGTAGTCCACTGTGAGCTCGTCGATCCCCGCGCTGAACCGTCCCACGCGAACTGACCGGGCCGTGTCCGGGTAGGAGTCATGCGGGCCCAGGCCGAACCAGGACGCGCCGTCCACGTCTGACGGCAGCTGCAGGTGCAGCCCCACGCGCGGCCAGACGTCCTGCCAGCCACGGTTCGGCACCACGGTCACCTCACACACCGCCTCGACGACGCCGTCCGCCGCCCGCTGGGCGGTCCAGGTCTCGGTGACGTCCAGGGCGGCGCGGCTCTGCGCGGCAGAGACCCGACGGCGCACCGTCACCTCCTCCTCACCGGCATCCACCGACACCACGCGGCGCACCAGCCGGTCCAGCCCGGCCTGCCGCCAGCGGTCCGCCGCCGAGACGTGCCGGTCCTCTCCCGCCAGGTAGTCGTCGGCGTCCACCGCATCGTAGCTGGGGAAGGACGCGCCCTCGTCGTTGTCGGTGGGCGCCCGCCACAGCTCCACCTCCGGGCCGACGACGGCGGCCCCGGCCAGCTCCCGCAGCCGGGGCCCCTCCAGCAGCGCCGGGGAGTCCGCAAGTGCTGCCGGAGCACCGCCCCGCTGCGGGATGCGCGGCGCCGGGTCCGGCAGCTCCCACTGGGCCCGGGCCACCACGTGGCCGGCCGGCGCCCAGGAGGTCTCCTCGGCCAGCTCGACGCTGAGGCTCAGGTGCAGCTCGCCCCACGGGGCCTCGCGGGGGGCGTCTCGGAGCACCTCGAGCTGGTCGCCCACACCGATCAGCGTCAGCAGACCCTCTCCTCCGGCCGGGACGGGGGCGCCGTCGTCGTCGGTCAGGGGCTGGACGCCGTCGGCCACCGGGCGGCCGTCGAGCTCCACAGCCCAGCGCAGCCGCAGGTCCGAGGTGTCGGCCGTGAAGCGCCGGCTGCGGATCCGCACCTGCCCCGCAGCGTGCGCCGCCTCCCCGGGCTCCAGCAGGATGGGCTGCTCGACGGCGGCGTACTCGGCCAGTCCTGGGGTGGGCGTGTGGTCGGAGAGGACCATGCCGTCCATGACGAAGTTCCCATCGTGGACCACCTCGCCGAAGTCTCCGCCGTAGCCGAAGTACTCCACACCGTCCGCCGTCGTCGTGCGGATGCCGTGGTCCCGCCATTCCCAGATGAACCCGCCGTGGAGGCGGTCGTAGCGGTCCACCAGCTCGCGGTAGGCGTCCAGCGCTCCGGGGCCATTGCCCATGGCGTGGGCGTACTCGCAGTGGATGAACGGCTTGGACCGCTGCCGGGCGGACTCGGCGGTCGAGCAGCCCAGCAGCGGGCGGAGGTCGTCGTCGCGGGCGATGGACTCGGTCTCTGGGACCTTCGCGTACATGCGCGAGTACACGTCCGTGTAGACCCCGGTGTAGTCGCCTTCGTAGTGGACGGGCCGTCCGGGGTCCCGGCGGTGCACCCATTCGGCCATGGCGGCGAGGTTCTCCCCCGTGCCGGACTCGTTGCCCAGGGACCAGAGCACGATCGAGGGATGGTTCTTGTCCCGCTCCACGGTGCGGCGGATCCGGTCCAGGTAGGCCTCCCGCCAGCGGGGGTCGTCGCTGGGGTTGTCCACCCAGCCGTCGGCCTCGAACCCGTGGGTCTCCAGGTCGCACTCCAGCACCACCCAGAGGCCGTATTCGTCTGCGAGGTCCAGCAGCTTCGGATGCGGCGGGTAGTGGCTGGTGCGGATGGCATTGACGTTGTGGCGCTTCATCAGCGCCAGGTCCTCGCGGGCGTGGTCCTCGTCGAAGACCCTGCCCCGGTCCGGGTGGGTCTCGTGGCGGTTCATCCCGGAGAACACCACAGGCCTGCCGTTGACCAGCAGCCGGTCGCCGTCGATTTCCACCCGGCGGAACCCGGTGCGCAGCGTCAGGGTCTCGGCGGCGGAGGAGACCAGGACGTCGTAGAGCACCGGCTCCTCCGGGGACCAGGGCCGCACCTGCGCCTGCTCGCCCACCTCCTCACCCCCGACGACGACGGCGGCCACCTCCTCGGGGGCCTGCCATCGGACGTCCACCGCCAGCTCAGGGATCTGCAGGCGCACCGGATAGGCCGAAGGATCCGCCGTGATCTCGGGGATGACGATCCCCCGGCCGGTGGCCGGGTCACAGTCTGAGGTGAGCCAGACGTCGTCGATGCCGCCCTCGGGCCGATGCAGCAGGGTGACCTCGCGGAAGATGCCGGGCATCCACCACTGGTCCTGGTCCTCCAGGTAGCTGCCGGCGGAGAACTGCACCACCCGCACCGCCACCGTGTTGGTGCCGGCGACGACGGCGTCGGTGACGTCGAACTCATGGGCCAGCCGGGAGCCGAAGGCCTCCCCGATCCGATGCCCGTTCACCCAGAGCTGCAGGAAGGACTCCACCCCGTCGAAGCGCAGCAGCACTCGGCCGGTGTCCAGCCAACTCTGCGGGACCTCGATCTGCCGGCGATGGTCACCGGTGGGGTTCTCATCCGGGACATGGGGCGGGTCCACCGGGAAGGGGTACTGCACATTGGTGTAGGCGGGACTGCCGTACCGGCCGTCGAGCACCCAGTGGCAGGGCAGCTCGAGGGTGTCCCAGCCGGCGTCGTCATAGTCCGGGGCGGCGAAGGCCTCCGGCTCCTCCTCCCCCAGCACACTGTGCCCACCAGGGGTCCCCGGCACGGCGGGAGAGAGGCGGAACCGCCAGGGACCGCTGAGGTCCCGTCTCTCGGCGTCGCTGGCCTCCACCAGCCAGGACCGCGGAGCCTCCAGGGCACCGGCGCCGGGCCGGTGCGAGACGTGGTCCACGGGAGCGGAGACCGGGGTGGACATCGGGGCAGAGGTCACTTCACAGCACCTTCCGTCAGGCCGCCGCGCCAGAAGCGCTGCAGCACGATCATGGCCAGGGCCAGCGGGATGATGGACAGCAGCACCCCGCCGGTGGTCAGTTCGTAGAACTCGGGCAGCCGGTCGGTCTGGCTGCGCCAATGGTTGAGCCCCAGGGTGATGGGGAAGAGCCGCTCGTCGGTGAGCATGACCAGCGGCAGGAAGTAGTTGTTCCAGATCCCGACCAGCTGGAAGAGGAACACCGTCACCAGTGCCGGGGTCATGATGCGCAGGCCGAGGACGTGGAAGATGCGGATCTCCCCCACCCCGTCCAGCCGCGCCGCCTCGATCAGCGAGGTGTCCACAGTGGCGTCGGCATAGATGCGGCACAGGAACAGGCCGAACGGCGAGACCAGGGAGGGGATCAGCACGCTCCAGTAGGTGTTGACCATGCCCAGCTGGCTGAACAGCAGGAACAGCGGCAGCGCAGTGGCGGTGCCGGGCACCAGCACTCCGCCGAGCACGAGGCCGAAGATGAGGTTCCGGCCGCGGAACGCGTACTTCGACAGGGCGTAGCCGGCCGCGGCGGCCAGGTAGGTGGCGATCAGCGAGCCCACGCCGGCGTAGAGCAGCGAGTTGCCCAGCCAGCGGAGGAAGACGCCGCCGTCGTAGTTGAGCACCTGGCTCAGGTTGCTGAGCAGGGCGATGTTCTCCGCGAAGAGGAACCCGTGGGTGCCGAAGAGGTCGTCGGTGGTCTTCGACGCCGCCACGATCACCCAGTACACGGGCACCAGGAAGTAGAGAGCCACGATGGTCAGCACCCCGGTGACGATGATCGTCCGGGCCGCGCGGGCGCGGCCGCCCGGCACGACGGTGCCGCGGGGCTGCTCTGCGCGGGCGCCCTGCGGAGGGGGCCCGACGTCGGCTTCGTGGACCTTCGCGGCGGCGGTCTCGGCGGTGCTGGCGGCCGGGGTCATCGCGAGCTCCTGTTCGTCAGCCGGAGGAAGGCGAAGGACAGCACGAACGCCACCAGGGCGATCAGCACCGCCTGGGCGGCGGCGACCGTGTAGTCGTTGTAGGCGAACGCGGTGGTGTATGCCGACAGGTTGGGCGTGTACTGGGAGTCGATGGTCGGCGCCACCTGGGCCAGCAGCTGCGGCTCGGCGAAGAGCTGCAGGGTCCCGATGATGGAGAAGACGGTGGTCAGCACCAGGGCGGGGCGGATCAGCGGCAGCTGGATGCTGAACGCCAGGCGGGCGGGCCCGGCGCCGTCCACGCGCGCGGCCTCGTAGAGCTCGGGCGGGATCGCCTTGAGCTGAGCGATGATGATCAGCATGTTGTAGCCGGTGTAGGTCCAGGTCACGATGTTCGCGATGGACCACAGCACGGTGCCCGCACCCAGGAAGTCGATCTCCAGTCCGAACCAGGCATGGGCGGTGTCGACGATGGGGCTCAGCCCCGGGACGTAGAGGAATGACCATAGGATGGTGGCCAACACCCCGGGCACGCCGTAGGGCATGAAATAGGCCGCTCGGAAGAAGCCCGGCCAGCGGGCCGAGGCCGACTCCAGCAGCAGCGCCAGCACGGTGGCCAGGGTGATCATGATCGGCACCTGCACCACGCCGAAGAGCAGCATCCGTCCGATGGAGGCGATGAACTGCCCGTCGGCCAGGGCCAGCCGGTAGTTCTCGAACCAGGCGAAGGTGCTGGTGACCCCTTCCTCGCCGAAGAGTCCCTCCCGCTCCACCAGGGTGAAGCTCTGCCCGAGCGCCATGAGGATCGGCAGCACGAAGGTGAAGAGGAACAGCAGCAGGAACGGGGTGACCAGGATCCACGGCGCCACCGCCGTGGGGCTCGGACGCCTCCTGACAGTCGATCGGGCGACGTCGGGGGCCGCCGTCGTCGTGGTGGGTGTGCTCATCGTTCTGCCCTCCGGATGGTCAGCCCCTTGGTCGCGAAGACCTCCATGGTGCTCTGCTCGGCACGGACGACGGCGTCCACCAGGGAGGCGCCGCGGGCCTTGCCGCGGAACTCGTCGGCGAGGATGTTGAAGGTCTGCTGCGTGATGGGCCACCACTGCCAGTCGCCGTTCTGATCACCTGCGGCGGGCTCGAAGACCTCGGTGTTGTAGTGCTGTCCCCCGAAGAACTCGCTGGCCCCCTCCCGCGGCGTCCCGATGTGATCGGGGTTCGTGGACCAGCCGATGCCGCTGTTCTCGATCAGCGCGTCGATGCCCTCCGGGCTGGAGTTGAGCCAGACGGCGAACTCCATGGCCTCATGGGGGTGGGCGCTGTTGGCCAGCACGGCGGTGGAGGAGCCGCCCAGATGCGAGGAGCCGTACCCGGTGGGCCAGGTGGGCAGCGGGGCGACCCGCCATCGCCCTTCGGCCCCGGAGACGCCGGAGAGCAGGGCGTCGCCCCAGCTCGCGGAGGCCAGGGAGACGATCTGGTCGTTCGCGGCGGCGGCGAACCAGCCGGGGCTGTAAGGCTGATGCTGGGTGGTGACCAGGCCGTCGTCGACGATCTCGTCGAAGAACCGGGCCACCTCCAGGGTGCGCTCCCCGGCCATGTCGATGACCCAGCCGTCCTCCTCCGCCTGGAACCAGGTGGCTCCGGCCTGCATGGCATGAGCGGTGAACACGGAGGTGTCCGCCAGCGGGAAGGAGTCCATATACATGCCCGCCTGGCGGACCTCGGCGGCGACCTCGGCCCACTGCTCCCAGGTCTGCGGCGGCTCCGCGCCGACCTCCTCCAGCAGGTCGGGGCGGTAATACATGGCAGTGGGACCGGAGTCCTGAGGGATCCCATAGACGCCGCCGGCGAAGCTCACCTGCCCCCAGAGGGTGGGGTCGAAGCGGCCCTCGTGCTGTGACACGTCATAGCGGCTGAGGTCCACCAGCCCGTTGACCATCAGGAACTCGGGGATGGTGCGCATCTCCACCTGGGCCAGATCGGGCCCGGCACCGGCGGCGAGCGCGCTGTAGAGCTTCTGGTACCCGCCGTCGTTGCCGCCGGGTATCCAGGCGATCTCCACCTGGATGTGGGGGTTCTGGGCGTTCCAGATGTCGGCCACCCACTGGAGGTCCTTCAGCCACGCCCAGTAGGTGAGGGTGACAGTCTCCCCTGCTCCGGCCGGCGGGCGGGTGGGCTCGGCGTTGACGGAGGTGGTGCCGGGCACCGCACATCCGGACAGCGCCAGCGCTCCGGCACCCAGACCGAGGCCGAGACCGCCGCGGAGCAGCTGACGGCGGGAGAGCGATGTCATCAGCGGTCACCTCACAGTGCTTCAGGGGATCGAGCCGTCAGGGAACAGTGCCGTCAGGGAACAGTGCCGTCAGGGAACAGTGCCGTCAGGCGGTGACGCCGGCCGGCCGGCCCTGGACAGTCGCCTCCACAACCCCACGATTCCAACAGGACTGAACATTCCCGACCAACTATCAACGCTCAGAATCGCTGTGTCAAGCGTCACAGCACACGCGTCACGGCGC
The DNA here is from genome assembly GCF_031705515.1 of Nesterenkonia sp. CL21. Lineage (NCBI taxonomy): Bacteria > Bacillati > Actinomycetota > Actinomycetes > Micrococcales > Micrococcaceae > Nesterenkonia > Nesterenkonia sp. CL21. Next base: position 192,991 of record NZ_JAUTWR010000004.1, on the reverse strand, counting down.
GCCGCCCGACGGTCCCTGGTGGCACACTGGAGGCATGCGCATCGCCCTGCTGCAGGACACCGCCGTCCCGCTCGACATCGACCACAACCTGGGCCTGATCTCCGACGCCGCCCAGCGTGCGCGCGCCGCCGGCGCCGAGCTGCTGGTCACCCCGGAGCTCTTCGCCACCGGGTACGCTCCGGCGCTGATCCGCGCCTCGGTGACGCCGGAGGCTGTGCTCGACGCCCGCGAGCGCCTCACCACCATCGCCCGCGAGGCGGGGATCGCGCTGGTGCACAGCCTCCCCGGCGACGGCCCGGCCGAGGCCCGGCCCATCCAGGGCACCCTGGTCTCCCCCGACGGCGAGACCCTGGCCGTCCACACCAAGATCCACCTCTTCGGGCCCGAGGAGAAGGCCGCATTCGTCCCCGGGGAGGACGCCCCTCCGGTGGCGGAGCTCGGCGGCCTGACGCTGGGGCTGGTGGTCTGCTACGACGTCGAGTTCCCGGAGACGGTGCGCGAGCTCGCCCGGCGCGGCGCCGACGTCGTGCTGGTCCCCACTGCCCTGGCCGGGGGCTTCGCCGGGGTCACCGGCACACTGATCCCGGCCCGCGCCCTGGAGAACCAGCTCACCGTGGCCTACACGAACCACGCCGGGATGGAGGACGGGCTGCTCTTCGACGGCGCCAGCGTGGTCGCCGGACCCGACGGCGTGGCGCTCGCCTCCGCGGGTGCAGGACCTGAGCTGCTGATCGCCGAGGTCGGCCCCGCCCAGGGGGGACGCTCTCCCGAGGAGGCGCCGGAGGGACCCTGGTACCTGCGGGACCGCCGCCCGGAGCTCTACCGGCGCTGGGCGGATCACTGAGTGCAGCGCCGAGTGAAGCGCTGAGTGAAGCGCTGAGCGGAACACCCGGGGGAGCCGCCGGGCGGAGCGGATGACGGATCATCCGGATGATCCTTCTTCAGGATGATGCCCTCCGCCGACCCGTCCGGAAGGATGAGGGCCATGGACATCCTCGCCCTCGCTGACCTGACCCACGCCGGCGCCGCCGTCGCCGACACCGCCGTCCCCATGGTCCCGGAGGACAGCTTCTACGGCCGACTCCAGGCGTGGACGATGGCGCTGCACCCGGCCTGGCAGTGGCTGGGCATCATCCTCATCGCCGCGATCCCCATGGTGGAGTCCTACGGCGGCGGGTTCCTGGGCGTGCTCGCCGGCATCCACCCGGCCGTGGCCATCGTCGCCGCCGTCGTCGGGAACATGCTCTCCCTGGCTCTGGTCGTCTACGCGGCGCACTGGGTGCGCGGCTCGGTGCTGAAGAAGCGCGACCCGGAGGCGGCCGACACCAAGAAGACCGCCAAGCGTGAGCGGGTGATGCGGATCTTCAACCGCTTCGGCGTGCCGGGGGTCTCCATCTTGGGGCCGCTGGCCCTGCCCTCCCAGGTGACCGCGCCGCTGATGGTCTCGTTGGGCGCCTCCCGGCAGGCGGTCATGCTGTGGATGCTGGTCTCCGTCATCCTCTGGGGTGCGGGCTTCGGCCTGCTGGGCCTGGGCTTCCTGCAGCTGATCACCTGAGCGAGGCGATCAGCTGAGCGGACCCTGGCCCCGCCTCACTGCTGCTCCTCGTCCCGCGGGTAGCGCTGCCGCTCCCGGGTCCCCTGCGTGAGGTTGCGCAGGTCCGAATCGGCGTCGAAGTTGGAGCCGATCGCCCCGGCGAAGGTCCCTAGGGAGGCCGCCAGCCACGCGATGTCCCGATAGTTGGAGAAGGCCGCCTCCACCTGCAGGCTCTCGGCCATGTACCCGGGCTCGATGAGCACCAGGGAGATCACCAGCACCCCGAGATAGAGCAGCGCATACAGCGAGAGCACGCTGACCAGCAGGCTGATCACGGTCGAGGTGTTGTACATCAGCGCCAGGCGTTTGCCTCCGACGGCGGAGGGTCGGTCCCACAGGCGATTCCGGGAGATCAGCCACAGCACCAGGAAGATGACCCCGGCGCAGGAGATGACCGCCAGCCGCCAGCCGGGCAGGCTGATCGCCATGTCCCAGATGGAGTCATAGAAGATGCCGAAGGCTCCGGTGGCGCAGGCCGCAGCGAAGACGCCGGAGAGCCGCGGCAGGGAGAGCAGCGGCTCGTTGTTCGCCACCATGCCCAGGGTCATCCAGACCCGACCCGGCAGCGAGTGCTTCGGCGTGATGTAGGCCCGCTGGCCCTCCCGGCCCTCCTCCAGCCGGACGCCGTGGCCGCCCTTGGCACGGGCCTCCTCCAGGGACCGGTGGGCCAGGGCCTCCACCGCACGGTCCGCCTCCCGGCGCAGCGAGTGCATGACGGCCACGGGCCCCAAGCTGGCCATGGAGATCACCGCGAGCTGACTGTCGAAGTCGAGCTCCACGCTCTTGGTCAGCCCGGCCTGCAGCCGGGGGATCTCGGTGACGACGATCGTGATCTCACTGCCGTCCTCCTCCGCCCAGCGGATGACCTCGTCCAGGTCCAAGGTCCCGTCGGAGCGCAGCGGCAGCAGCAGCTGCTGGTGGGTGATCTCATGGTCCTCACCCCAGGGTGTGCGCCCTTCGAGGAGTCTGCGCACGTGCATCGAGGTGCGGCCCGGGTCCGAGTAGATGGCCAGGGTCGGCTTCTCCTCTGCCTCGGCCGAGGGCTCGGCCTCGTGCTGTGTGCGCTGACCCTGATTGGACGTCTCCTGCTGCCCGTGCTGGTCCTGTCCGTCCTGATCCTCCGCGTCACGTGCTGAGACTCCCTCGGGGGTCTGCTCGGCCATGCTCGCCTCCCTGTGGTGGTGCGCCGCCGTCGTGTCCGCGCCCGTCAGCCGGGCACGACTACGAGCCTAGCGAGTGCCGGCAGCGATGTCGCCGCTCCGGCACCAGCGGCGTCACTGACGGAGCGCCTCGAGCACCAGCGGCCTGACCTTCGCCCCGTAGAGCTCCACGGCCTGCATCATGTGCTCATGCGCCAGGGACCCGTTGCCGTACTTCATGCCGAAGCGGGAGGCACCGAGCAGCCGCACGGTCTTCACGATCTTGGCCGCCACAGTCTCCGGAGAGCCGACGTAGAGCGACCCGTGCTCGACCTCCTGGTCGAACTGGTCACGCCCCGGGCGGCCGGTGCCCCAGCCGCGCTCGGCGCCGAGCTTCTCCATGGAGTCCGCCCAGGAGGGGTAGAAGGTGTCACGCGCCTGCTGGTCGGTCTCGGCCACGAAGCCGTGCGAGTGCACGGCGATGCGCCGCGGACCCTCCTGCCCGAACTCGCGCAGGGCCTTGTGGTAGAGCTCCACCAGCGGGGCGAACCGCCCGGGCGCGCCGCCGATGATGGCCAGCTCCAGCCCGGCGCCCAGGCGCGCGGCCCGCACCACCGAGGCCGGGGTCCCACCCACGGCCACCCAGGTGGGCAGGCCGAACTCGTGATCGGTGGTGGGGAACACCCGCTGCGCCTTCAGCCCCGATCGGGTGGCGCCGCTCCAGGTGACCGGACCCTCCGAGCGCAGGGCGGTGAACAGCTCGGCCTTCTCCTCGAAGAGCGTCTCGTAGTCGGACAGGTCGTAGCCGAACAAGGGATAGGACTCGATGAACGATCCCCGCCCCAGAGACACCTCGGCCCGGCCTCCGGTGAGCCCGTCGATCGTGGCGAAGCGCTGATAGACACGCACCGGATCGTCAGAGGACAGCACGGTCACCGCGGAGATGAGCTTCATCCGCTCCGTGACGGCACCGATGGCGGACAGGACCACGTCCGGTGCGGAGATCGCGTAGTCGGGACGGTGGTGCTCACCGACACCGAAGACGTCGACGCCGACCGAATCGGCCAACCGCGCCTCGGCCAGGACATTGCGCAGCACCTCAGGCTGGGAGAGCCGACGGGTGCCGTCGGGACTCTCGGTGACGTCGCCGAAGGTATGCAGTCCCAGTTCGACATGGGGCGCCTGCCGCTCGGTGGAGCGGTCGGGGCCGCCGACGTCGGCGCTGGCCTGGAGGTCGCTGCGGGGAGTGTTCGAGGTGGTCATGGCAGGCACAACCACAGGAGCCGCACCTCCATTCCTCAAAATTTGAAATTCATACTCGAACGCCTCGCCAGACGCACGAATCGCTGTTCCAGGGTCCGAGCAGGTACAGTGGGAATCCTTGCGAACCTCTCATGGGTTCCCTGCGTCGCCAGGACGCCTCGCCCTCTGGAGCCATCACGGTCCACGGCCGAAGAAGCCTCTCTCTAGCGGCGAACGAGAGCACCGACCGGTGCTCCCGCCCCCTCAGCCAGAGCTGCCGCTCGCCGTCCTCCGGACCGCAGGGCCGCCGCCGTCTGGCGCCATGAAAGGCCCCGACACCGCTTTGTCACACACCACGTTCACTGACCTCGGCGTGCCCGCCCCCCTCGTGCGGTCGCTGGCAGCCGAAGGCAAGTTCACCGCCTTCCCCATCCAGCAGGACACCCTGCCCGACACCCTGGCCGGGCGCGACGTGCTCGGCCGCGGCAAGACCGGCTCCGGCAAGACGCTGGCCTTCTCCATCCCGATGATCGCCCGCCTGGGCACCGACGACGCCGCCTCCCGCCGCCGTCCGCGCCGCCCCCGTGGACTGGTGCTGGCCCCCACCCGGGAACTGGCCACCCAGATCGACGCCGTGCTGCAGCCCCTGGCCGCCGCCTACGGGATGCGCACCACCACCATCTACGGCGGCATCAGCCAGAAGCGCCAGGTCGACGCGCTCAACGCCGGCGTCGACGTCGTCGTCGCCTGCCCCGGCCGCCTGGAGGATCTCCTGCAGCAGCAGGCCCTGAGCCTCGAGGCCGTCGAGGTCACCGTGCTGGACGAGGCCGACCACATGGCCGACCTCGGCTTCCTGCCCGGCGTGACCCGCATCCTGAAGAAGACCCCCGAGCACGGCCAGCGGATGTTCTTCTCCGCCACGCTGGACAACGGCGTGGACAAGCTGGTCCGCCAGTTCCTGCACAACCAGATCCTCCACTCCGTGGACGACCCCACCTCGCACGTCTCCGCGATGACCCACCACGTCTTCGAGGTCGACCCCGACGAGAAGAAGGACCTGGTGCGCACCCTGGCCTCCGGCACGGGCAAGCGCATCCTGTTCACCCGCACCAAGCACCAGGCCAAGAAGCTCGCCAAGCAGCTGACCGGCCAGGGCATCCCGGCCGTGGACCTGCACGGCAACCTCTCCCAGAACCAGCGTGACCGGAACCTGGCCGCCTTCGGCCAGGGCGGCGTCCAGGTGCTGGTGGCCACCGACGTCGCCGCCCGCGGCGTGCACGTGGACGGCATTGAGCTGGTGGTCCACGTGGACCCGCCGGCCGAGCACAAGGCGTACCTGCACCGCTCCGGCCGCACCGCCCGCGCCGGCAGCGCCGGCGACGTGGCCACCGTGATGCTGCCCGAACAGCGCCGGGACACCCAGACGCTGCTGAAGAAGGCCGCCATCAAGGTCACCCCGCAGCGGGTGTCCCCGGACTCCGAGGCCGTGGCCGAGCTGGTCGGCGAGATCGCCGCCCCCGTGGAGCCGGCGCCCGCCCCGCAGGGCGGACGCGGCGGCCAGAACGGTCGCGGCCGACAGAACGGACGTGGCGGCCAGAACGGTCGCGGCGGACGTGGCGGCCAGGGTGGACGTGGCGGCCAGCAGGCTCGCTCCGGAGCACGGGACTCGGGCGGACGCAGCTCGGGCGGACGGGGCCGCTCCGGCGCCCAGTCCGGACCCTCGCACGCTTCCCCTCAGGAGTCGCGTCCCGCCCAGGGGACCCGGCGCTCGGCCGAGGCCGGCCCCAGCTCCCAGCCGAGCAGCCGCCGTCGTGGTCCGCGCCGGGCCACCGCACCCAGCGGAGCCCCCAGCTCCCGCTGATCTCACACATCCGTTGGCCCCGGAGGCCTGGTCGCTAAACCTCGCTTCAGTGCGTGGATTCCGACCATCGCTCCGGGGCCAACTCTGTTCACCCTCACTTCATGCGCGCCGCCGCACGTCGAACACTCTCGGTGAGGCGGTCCAGCGCCGGCGTCCCGGTGGTCCAGCGCTGCCAGTGCAGATGCGCCTCGGTGGGTCCGATCTCCTGGACCACCAACAGATCCGGATGCTCACCCTCCATCACCCCGGGCGGCATCATCCCCTCCGGGATCATCCCCCAGCCCAGCCCGTGGGCGACGGCGGCGTTGTAGGCCTCCACCGACGGGATCAGATGCGTCACCCGCGGGGTGACGCCCAACCGGCGCAGCCCGCTGCGCTGCAGCGAGTCCCGGATGCTGTAGTCCACCTGCGGGACGCGCTCCCAGTCGACGACGCCGTCGGAACGCCGATGCCGGTCCAGCAGCTCTCCACTGGCCACCGGCCAATACCGCATGGTCCCCAGCGCGGTGGACCGGCAGCCGGAGACCGGCACCGGAGTCTCGGCCACCGCGGCCACCACCGTGCCGTTGCGCAGCAGCTCATGGGAGTGCTCCTGGTCCTCGGCGTGCACATGGAGCTCGACGTCGTCCCAGGTGGCAGCCTCCTGCAGCACCCGCTGGAACCAGGTGAACAGCGAGTCCGCGTTCACCGCCACCGAGAGCGTCACCACCTCGGCGGCCTCACCGCGGAAGCCCAGACTGCGCCGGGCCTCGTCCTCCAGCAGCATCATCTGCCGAGCCGTGCGCAGCAGCACCGCCCCGGCGTCGGTGGTGCGCACCGGGATGGTGCGGGTCAGCAGCACCTGCCCGACCTCCCGTTCCAACGCCTTGATCCGCTGGGAGAAGGCGGAGCCGGAGATCCCCAGCAGCGCCGAGGCCGCCTCGAAGGTGCCTTCGTCCACGGCCAGCACGAAGGCCCGAAGATGATCGGTGTTCATAGACGTCGATGATACGCGTCACATCTGAAGGATTCCTTCATATGATGAAGAATCATGCGCTGGTGCGGATGCCTGATTCCCAGGAGCATGGTCACCATGACCGTGCTGCTGACTGGATTCCTCACCTGCCTCGCCCTCATCGTCGCGATCGGCCCGCAGAGCGCCTGGCTGCTGCGCCAGGGCCTGCTGCGCGATCGCGTGGGCCTGGCGGTGCTGTGCTGCGTGGTCGGCGACCTGCTGCTGATCGGCCTCGGCACCGCCGGGGTGGGGGCGGTCCTGGAGCACGCTCCCTGGCTGCTGCAGGTGCTGCGCTGGGCCGGGGTGGCCTACCTGCTGTGGTTCGCCTGGCGGTCCTTCGCCTCGGCGGCCACGGCCCGCACAGGCCTGGACAGCGACGACGTCGGCCAGCCTGACGCCGAGCGGTCCGCCGGCCGGGTCCCGGGCGAGCACGGCGGCACCTCCTCAGAGCCGGCCGCGACCACCGCGACGCTGCCGCGCGTGGAGCGGAAGGCGCAGAAGGGGCGCACACGCCGCCGCGCCCGTCCGCTGAGCACCGTGGGCGCCGTCGTCGGGACCGGCCTGACGGTGAGCGTGCTGAACCCGCACGCTTGGGTGGACACCATGGTGGTGCTGGGCACCATGGCCAACTCCTTCGGCGCGGAGAAGTGGTTCTTCGCCGCCGGCGCGCTGGGCGCCTCCTGCCTGTGGTTCACCCTGCTGGGCTACGGCGGCTCCGCCCTGGCCGGGCTGCTGAACCGGCCGCGCACCTGGCAGGTCATCGACGCCGGCGTCGGCGTGACCATGCTGGTGGTGGCGGGCCTGCTGGCCTTCGGCGGCTGATCATCGCCGCGGCGGCACGAACTCCTCCCGCAGCTCCTGCGGCAGCCGCTCCACGGCGAACCGGATGCTCACCCGCTGCAGGCGGCTCGCCTGCTCTCGCAGAAACGCGACGAGCCTGTCCTGATCCACCTTCCCGACCTCCCGCAGCGCCGTGCCGATCGGCTGGGCGACCCGCTCCGAGGTGTCCGCCGCCAGACGCTCGGCCAGATGCAGGGCGTCGTCGCAGTCTCCCTGGCGGACCATCCAGAACGTGGCGGTGACGGCGGTCCGGCGGCGCATCGGGTCCGGTGAGTCGGCCAGCGCGACCAGCTGGGCGCGACGAGCCTCCGGCGGGTGGTCCAGAGAAAGGTGGGCGCCGATCACCCGCGGCGCCGCCCGGTCCACCAGGTCCCAGACCACGAGCTGGTCGTGGTGGTCCAGGTAGATGCCCGCCAGCTCGGCACGCTCTTGCGCCGTCAGCCGACGGCGGGCCCGGAAGTCCAGGATGCTGATCCCCACCATCCGGCGTTCGTAGTCGGGACAGGTGAGCAGCTGCGGAACCAGGTCGCCGACGGGCTGCCTTTGGCGCTCCACCCGGGCCGCGAGGTCGAAGACGTGCTTCATCCGCACCCCGACGATCTCCAGCTCTTCGGGGACGCGGCGCCGAGTCTTCTCCCGCTCCTCATACTCGGCGAGCTGCTGCAGCTCCGTCAGGATCTCCTCGACGTCGTGGCTCATGCGCTCCTCCTCACCCATGCTCGCGCAGCGCCGCCTGCGCGGCGTGATAGCCGCTCATGCCGTGGGCCCCTCCTCCGGGCGGGGTGGACGAGGAACCGAGCCACACACCCTCGACCCCGGTGCTGTAGGGGTCCCAGCGCAGGGCCGGTCGGGCCACGAACTGGCGAAGCGTGGGCATGCCGCCGCTGATCGCCCCGCCCACCAGGTTGGCGTCGAAGGCCTCCAGATCCTGAGGCGTCCAGACCGTCCGGGCGCGCACCGCCTCCCGGAACCCGGGCGCGGCGGCGGCGATCTCGGCGTCGATCATCGACGCCGCCCGGTCTGCGGCTCCCCCGGCCAGGCCGTGTGGGACGTGGGCGTAGGCCCACGCCACCGTCTGCCCCGCCGGCGCGCGGGACGGGTCCGCCGCGGACGGCTGGGCGAGCAGCACATAGGGCCGTCCGGGCAGCACACCGCGCGCAGCGGCGGCCTCGGCGGCGCCGATCTGTGCATGGGATCCGCCCAGGTGCACGGTCCCCGCGCGTGCCACCTCCGGGTCCCGCCAGGGGATGGGCCCGTTGATCAGATAGTCGATCTTCACGATCGCCGGCCCGTACGTCCAGCGGCTCAGGGCGCGCCGGTACCGGACCGGCAGCTCCAGTCCCTCGAGACGCAGCAGCTGGGCGGGCGTCAGGTCCGCGATGACGACGTCGGCCGGCTCCTCCGCGACGACGGCGCGACCGGCACCGCTGCCGGAACGGCGCCCGCTGATCCGGTGGGCGGCCCGGTGGCGTCCGGGGATCTGCCGGACGCCGGTGACCTCGAACTCGGTTTCGATCCGCCCGCCGGCAGCATGCAGCACCGAGACCAGCGCATCGACGATGCCCTGGGACCCTCCACGGGCCACGGGCCAGCCGGTGCCGTGTCCGGCCGCACTGAAGAGCACCCCGAACGCGGCGGTCAGCGGATGCGAGAACGGGACCGTGGAGTGGGCGGCCATGCCCGCGAAGAGCGCCCGGGCGCTCGGGGTGCGGAAGCATCGGGCGGCGACGTCGGCGGGCCAGGCGCCGACGAGCCCGAGCCGGGCCAGGGCGCCGATCCGGGTGAGCGCGGAGTCGCCGCCGAGGTGCTGCAGGGTCTGGACCGCCGGGGCCATGGCGGCGCGCCGCACCTCCTCCCAATGGGCGGCCACCGGCCCGATGATCCGGCGCCAGGCGTCGTGGTCCACACCGAGCTCGGCGGCGGTCTGCTCCAGGGAGCTGTGCAGCAGGGCCGGGGGCTCGTCGTCGAGGACGTGGGCGGCCTGGATGCCCGGCTGCATCCATTCCAGCCCGTGGGCGGTCAGATCCAGCTCCTCGAAGGCCGGGGACCCGACACCGAAGGGGTGCACGCTGGCGCCGAGGTCGCTGACCACACCCGGGCCCAGCAGCTCGGCCGAGCGCAGCGCTCCGCCGGGCTCGTCGGCGGCCTCATAGACGGTGACCTCCCAGCCGGCGCGGGCCAGCACGCAGGCCGCGGTCAGCCCATTGGGTCCGGAGCCGACGACGGCGGCACGGCGCGCGCCACGACGTGCGGCCATCTCAGGCGCCCGCCTCTGGCTGACCGGCCGCCGGGCGCACGGAGACCGGGGTGCCTCCGGTGATCCTCAGCAGCTCCTCGCAGGTGGTTCGGAAGACCGTGCGGGGGTGACCTGCCGCGGCCCAGATCTCCTCGTGCTCGGCCAGCATGGTGTCCACGAAGGTCGGCACCGGTGCCGGGTGGCCCACCGGTGCGACACCCCCGATGGTCTGGCCCGTAGCCTGCTTCACCCGGTCCTTCGGGGCGCGGCTGATCGTGCCGCCGAGCCGCTCCCCCAGCCAGTCGGTGTCCACCCGGTGCGCCCCGGACGTCATCACCAGGATGGGGACCTCGTCGCGCAGGAAGACCAGCGAGTTGGCGATCTGGCCGACGTCGATGCCCAGGGCGTCGGCGGCGGCCTGCGCCGTGGTGACGGCGTCGTCGAACCACCGGACCTCCGGGGTGACGCCGAGCCGCGTCAGCTCGGCGGTGACCCGGTCCACCGCGGGGTGGGGGCGCGCCGTCGCGCCAGCCGGAGTCTCGGACGGAGTCTGTGCCATGGCTCCAGACTAGTCCCGGCCGGTGACGCCTTCCATCAGCGAAGCCGCACCAGCCCCAGCCGCAGCAGCCCCAGCCGTACCACTGCCAGCCTCAGGGGATGTAGGCCGGCGGGCGGTTCTGCATCGCCGCCCGGTTGACCCCGGCGATGTCCCACGCGGTGTCCCGCGGGGAGACGCCGGCCCGGTCGGCCTCGGCGAGCAGCCGGGCCACCTTGGCCCGCATCTCCAGGTGCAGCCGCTGGAAAGAGTCCTCCGGGTCGGTGCCGACCTCCCCGAACAGCATCCACCAGGCCCAGGCGGCGGCGCCAGTGTTGGCCACCACGTCCGGGATGACCATCACCCCGCGGCGGGCCAGCAGCTCCTCGGCCTCCCGGGTGACGCCGGTGTTGGCGGCCTCCACGATCACTGAGGCGACGACGTCCTGCGCGTTCTCGGGCCGCACCGCATAGGAGATCGCGGCCGGGACGAAGATGTCCGCGTCGGTGGCCAGCACCGCCTCGCGCGGCAGCTGGGTGACATGGGCGGGGACCCCGGCCCGGTCGATGACCCCGTAGTCGTCCCGCAGGTCCAGCAGGGCGGGGACGTCGAGTCCGGAGGGGTCGTAGAGGGTGCCCTGGACGTCGGCCAGGGCCACCACACGCACGCCCGCACCGTGCAGGTAGTAGGCAGCAGCCCCGCCCATCGTGCCCACACCTTGGACGGCGACGTCGGTGGTGGCGCGGTTCCAGCCACGGTGCTGCACCACGCCCAGGCAGGCCTCGGCCACGCCGTAGCCGCCGATCACGTCACCCAGGATGCAGCCGTCGTCGGTGCGGATCTCCAGGCCCGCACGCACCCGCTGCAGGGTGGCCTGAGGATCCGTGGACCGCTGGATGGCGGCGTGGAAGCTCTGACCGAGCCCGACGGCGGCGAAGGCCTCGTCGATGCGCTGCTGGGTGACCCCCAGGTCCTCGGCGGTGACCCAGTGCGCGTCCAGCCACGGCTTCATCTCGGCGAAGAAGCGGGCCAGCACCTCCGGGGCGCGCGGGTCGGTGGGGTCGAAGTCGATGCCGCCCTTGGCTCCGCCGACCGGCAGCCCGAACACCGCGGTCTTGGCGGACATGCCACGCGCCAGGTCCTCCACCTCGTGGAGCGTGCACCCCTTGCGCATCCGGGTGCCGCCGGTGGCGAGGCCGCCGACCAGCGACTGGACCACCAGGTGGCCCTGCGCCCCGGTGACGGGGTCGGTCCAGTGGATCCTGCGATACGGCTCGGTGTCCCGCGGCGCCTGCTCGACGCCGAGGCCGAGGACGTCCTGCCCATCATCTGCGGGGGTCTGCCACCGCGTGTCGAGAGTCACCACGATCACCTCCAGATCTACGGATGTTGTGGCGTCAAGTGGCCACCGTCCGGCGGTCCTGCACCAGTACTCTCACTGTGGGCCCCCGGGCATGCCGGGGTCTATAGCCTGACCATGCGGGTTCATGCACAGGACCTTGCAGCTTTTGTGAACTGGGACGGTCACCCCTCCTCAGCGCGCCATGGCCCAGGGCCGCAGAGGGGTCCTGAATAGGGGTCGCGCAGGTACGCTGACCGCATGGAGCTGTCACTGCGTCGACTTCGGATGCTGCGCGAGCTGCAGCGGCGTGGGACGGTCACCGGGGTGGCGGCGAGTCTGCACTACAGCCCCTCGGCCGTCTCCCAGCAGCTGGCGCAGCTGGAACGTGAGGTGGGGGCCTCGCTGTTCGAGCGCCTCGGCCGCCGAATCAGGCTCACCGAGCTGGGAGCGGTGCTGGCCGAGCACGCCGAGGACATCCTGGGCGCCGTCGAGGATGCCGAGATGGCGCTGGAACAGGCCCAGGGCGGCGTGACCTCGCGCCTGCGGGTGGGTGTGTGGGCCTCGGTGGCCTCGGGCCTGCTGCCGACCGCGCTGACCCGCCTGACCGAGGAGCACCCCGGCATCGAGGTGCGCACGGTGGAGCTGCCTCCGGAGGCCACGGCGAGCGCGGTGCTGGACGGCAGCCTGGACCTGTCCTTCGTGATCGAGTACTCCGACTACGCCCTGCCCTGGGATCCGGGGCTGGTCCGGGACGTCATCGCGGTGGAGCGCCTGCATGCGGCGGTCACCTCGGGCGCGACGCCGGAGTCTCCGGTCTCGCTGGCCGCCTTCGCCGACCACCCCTGGGTGCTGGCGGGGCCGACGTCCCATTTCGGACGGGCCATCCGCATCGCCTGCCGGCGCCATGGCTTCGAACCGCGCATCGTCCACCAGGTGGAGGAGCAGACCACGGCCCTGGCAATGGTGGCCGGGGGCCTGGGGGTCACGCTGGTCTCAGACCTGGTCCTGGACTCGGTGCCCGACGGCGTCGACGTCGTACCGCTGACCGAGCCGGTGCTGCGTACCGTGTCGATCGCTCACCGCAGCACCGCCCAGACCCGACGCTCCCTCGAACTGGTGATCGACGCCGTCCGGGCCTCGGCCGCCGAACGCGGTCTGGCCGCCGGGTCACCGGTGCCGTGACCCAGCCGCTTCTCCTGGCGCCGGGAGACAGGCCCGGCCAGTGCTCTAGAGTCGTGCCCATGAGCACCCCGGAGAACACTCCCCACGCCACCGCCTCACCGCGTCCGACCGGCTCCCTGCTGCCGGTGATCGCCTCGCTGATCGCCGTCGGCACGGTGTTCTGGATGCCGCATTTCGCGATCACCGTCGCCCTGGGCACTCTGGTGATCTGCGCGCTGACCTGGAAGGACGGCTCGCACCGGCTGCTGGGGGTCTCCGTGGCCGCCAGCGGCGCGGCCCTGCTGCTCTCGGTGGCGCACTTCACCGGGCTCTGGGGGTGAGATCTCCGGGGCCGAACCGGCGGCCTCGGCACCCAGCGAGCACCAGCCCCGCTGCCAGCCCACTGGCGACACCTGGGCCGAAGGCGACGTTCAGCCGCCGCCCGCGGACCGCTCCTCGTCCGGCAGATGCCGGGCGGCATCCGCCTCACCCTGCAGCTCGGCGACCACAGCGGCGATGTTGCGGATGAACACGATCAGCCAGGAGAACAGGATCGCGGCCCCGATCAGCTCCAGAGAGGTCAGGTTGTAGTACCCGATAGGCCACCACAGGCTCCCGGCGAAGAGCAACACTCCGGCGGCGATGATGCTCAGCAGGTAGAAGGTGCGGGGGAAGCCGGGCAGCCAGTAGGGCATGCCGATCAGCAGCATCAGGAAGAACAGCCCGAACAGGGCGGTGAAGGTCGCGTGGACCTCATTGTGCAGGTTCACCGGCACCAGCCCCACTCCGGCCAGCGAGGCCCCCATGCCGATCATTCCGATCCGCACCATCCGGATGCGCGGGGAGCGGATGTGTCTGCTCACGGCCTGCCGCAGCGGCAGGGTCAGGGGCACCTTTCCGCGGACCGCGCGCCGGGCCTCCCGTTCGTGCTGCAGCCTGCGGACGTGCCGCCGTCGGACATGCTCGGCCCAGGTCTCCAGGTCCCGCGTGATGAACGCGGTCAGCGTGGTGATGATCGCTCCGGAGACGACGAGGGTGGTGTTGAACGTCCAGAAGGAGGTCAGTCCGGCCTGTCCGGTGCCGAGCTCGGAGAACATCACATGCCACCAGAACGGGTTCTCTGCGAACAGCATCGACACCAGCACCCCAGAGGCCATGAACACCCCCAGCAGGGTGGACAGGGAGAACGCATTGATGCGGGCGCCGGAGTTGAAGCTGAAGTAGGCGGCCACCGCACCGACGATGCACAGCAGCACCGCGCCGGCGATGTAGTCCACCGTCAGTCCCACGAAGGCCTCCTGGAACACGCGGAACAGGCCCAGGGCGCCCATGACGGCGATGGAGGAGTGCACCACCAACAGCGAGACCGTGTCCAGCAGCTGCCGGATCCGGGGCCGCTCCCCCAGCCAGATGTTGGCCATGCGGGCGTTGAGGGAATAGCCCAGCAGGAACGCCAGCCCGGCGGTCACCCCACCGACGATCGCGCCGAAGAACTGGATGGACCCGTCACCCGCCAGCGCGGGCCGTTCCCCGGGGAAGACCACCAGGCCGAAGCCCAGCCCCAGGACTCCGCCGATGATGGCGCTCCAGATGGCCCGGGACTCGATGAGCACCTGCAGCTTGGCCTGAGACTCCCGCTGCTCCGGGGTGGTGGTCGCCGGGTGGGCGGCCTCCTCGCTGGCCGCGAAGGCCGCCAGACGCCGCGCCGCACCGTGGGTGGGGGTGATGTCGGTGACCTCGGGAAGCTCGCCGGTCTCGGCGGCGTCGTCATCCAGGCGGACCTGCCACCTGCGGGACCGTGCCATCGTTCCAAGACCCTCCCGACCCTGTCGACGCCGATGCTCTCCACCAGATTCACCTGCCCGGTGCGCGGATGCAACCGCAGATGACGCGGCGCACGCCCGCACCCCGGTTCGCCGTAGACTGGCGCACCATGAGCATGACCCCTGAACCGGTGGAGCGCGGACCGCAGGTGATCGCCCACTGCATCCGTGTGGAGGCCTCGGCCGAGGAGCTGTACGCGATCATCGCGAACCCGCACCGTCATCATGAGCTCGACGGCTCAGGGACGGTGCGCACCACGGCGATCGGGCCGCGCGAGCTGCAGCCCGGCGACAGGTTCCGGGTGGACATGCGCAAGTACGGCATCCCCTACGCGATCACCATGCACACCACCCGGGCCCAGCCGCATCGGGTGGTGGAGTGGCGGCATCCCGGCGGACACCGCTGGCGCTGGGAGCTGGAGCCGGCTGACGACGGTGGCACGCTCGTCACCGAGTCCTACGACTTCAGCGGCCAGGCCGCTCCCCTGCGGAAGGCCCTGGAGATCGCCGGCGTCCACCGGGAGAACGACGGCGGCATCCGCGCCTCCCTGCAGCGGCTGCATGACCGCTTCGCCTCCTCCTGACGGGCACAGGACCCACCCTGACGAACCTCGTTGCACAAGGCAACTGCGCGGGACGGGCGGGGACATTGTGACAGTTCCATCACATTCAGCCCGTCAACGCGTCACATCGTTACACTGGGAGGACCCGTTGCACCAGGGTCAGGGGCCGCCGTTTCCGGCCCCTGCGCCCGCATACCTTGTCAGGAGAACACTGCATGTTCCACGCAGAGATCAATCGCACCCTGACGGCGGCCGTCAACCTCATGAACACCTCTGAGGGGCTTCACAGCGCCCAGGCCTCACCCGATCAGCTGACCAGCATCGAGAGCCTGCGCAAGTTCCTGTCCTCCCAGGATTCGGAGCTGAAGTGGCCGACGTCGACCCTTGACCGCGCCCAGGTGGACTCCGTCCGCGACCTGCGCGACACCGTCCACCAGATCTGGGGTGCGGCCCCCATCACCACCAAGGAGCCGGTGGAGAAGATCAACACGCTGCTGGAGGGAGTGGGCACTCGCGTGGTCCGCACCTCGGGGGGCGAGGAACCGCAGTTCCGTGCCGTGCCGATCCCGGTGAGCACCCAGCTGGCCGACGTCATGACGGCCGCCATCGCCGACGCCCTCCAGTTCCTGGTGGTCAACGATGAGACCGGCCGCATGCGCACCTGCAAGGGTGATGAGTGTGACGCTGTCATCGTGGACCTCACGCGCAACCGGTCCAAGCTGTTCTGCGACTTCGGCAACTGCGCCAACCGGGCCCATGTGCGGGCCTACCGCGCCCGCCAGGCGGCCCTGCGGGAGGCCGGGCGTCGTGCGCTGGCCGGTGAAGCCGCAGAGCCCTCGGCCACGCTGGCCAAGCCCAGTGCGGCGGAGAAGGCGGCCCAGATCAACGAGCCCACCTCCGAGTCCGCAGTGGCGGCCAAGGAGTTCCGCGACCGGATGCGCGATGAGCTGATGGAGAAGCGCGAGAAGAAGGACAAGAAGTCCAAGAAGAAGAAGGACAAGAAGAAGGCGAAGAAGTGAGCGCCTGAGCGGTTCCTCCGCTCCGTCCACCGTTGCGGCGAGTTGGTCCAGAGTTCCCCATACTCGAGTCGATCGAGTCGAGTATGGGGAACGTCAGACCAACTCGCCGCAGTGTCGAGAGCCCGACAGTGTCGAGAGCCCGACGGCGGTGCGAACGCTCAGGCGTCCTCGGCGCGGCCGTAGCGCGGCTCGTCGCCCTCGGCCTCACGGGCCTCCTGGGCCTTCTTGCGGGCCGCTTCGGCACGCCGCTCGGCCACCTGCCGCCGGTAGAGGTCCTCAGACTTCCGGTTCACCCCGGCCCCCTGGGAGAGGTGCTCGGGATTGTCCCGGGAGGCCAGCTGCAGCATGGAGACCACCAACAGCGCGACGATGAACACCACGCCGAACGCGATCAGCGCCAGGTCCACCCGGGCCGGGTTGTCCGTGCCGCCGGAGGCGGAGATCAGGGTGACGAATCCGGCCACGAAGGCCAGGGCCGCAGAGAAGATCAGCGGAGCCTTGACCGACTCGATCAGCGAGCGGCGCTCCTTCTTGTCCTCTGCCACAGGGCTCCTCGTTCCTCGTCAGACGGGGACGTCTGCCAGGACGTCCGGTGATGGTCTCGGCGTCCGCGTCGGACGCCCGGCCATTCTACGCCGTGTAGTAGACCGCGTGCGAGTCGTGCTCAGTCCCGGCCGCGGCGGGCGTCGTGCACCATGCCGCCGCCGCTGATCATCAGCAGCACCGCCATGATGATCACGCCCATGCCGGCGATGCCGAGGATGCCGTGGACGTCGAGCTGCATGCCGACCAGCAGCGCCGCCCCGGTGAGGGTCCCGACGGCGCCGAGCAGCAGCTGGTCGCGCGCCGGCACGAACGCCCCTCGCCCGCGGATCCCGGCCACCAGCTCGGCCACACCCATCGCCACGAAACCGACACCGGCGATGACGGCGGCCGCCGTCGTCGTGCCCACGAAGATCACCGCGACGGCCGAGAGAACCCAGGCCGCCGCGCCCAGGGCCAGCGGGCCGCGCACTGTGGCGGGCACGAGTTCCTCGTCCTTGGCGTAGTCCCACACGGCGGTGGCGCCGAGGGCGAAGTAGCCGGCCACGGCGACCTTGAGCAGGGTGAGCGTCTCGTCCTGCCAGAACACGGTCACCGCGGCGAAGACGGCGGTGATGACCGCGCGGACCCAGACCGGCCGGATCAGCGCTTCAGCGGTGGGGGCGGGGATTCTCTTCACTGGCACGCAGGCGAGTCTACTCGCTGTCCGCAGAGGCTTCAGCCGATCGGCCGAGCTCTCAGCGGGCCTCCCCGGCCACCATCCATCGGCCACCGGCGGCCCGGACGCCGAGGGTCAGCGCGCGGGCCCCGATGAACACCACCGCGTAGCCGACCCACAGCCACACCACGGCCTCCACTCCGGTGAGCCCGCGGGTGGAGATCCACCACAGGGCGGGGAAGTACAGCGCCAGGTTCACCAGTCCCGCGATCGCGAGGTATCTCACATCGCCAGCGCCCATCAGGACGCCGTCGAGCACGAACACGTAGCCGGAGATCGGCTGGGCGAGCGCGACGACGAACAGGGCGGCGGTGATCATGGCCGCCACGTGGGCGTCCGGGGTGAACAGACCCGCCGAGACGGGCGCGAGCGCCGCGATCACGGCTCCGGTGACCACGCCGAAGCCCAGCCCCCAGAGGATCATGAGACGCGTGAGCCGCCGGGCGACGTCGAGGCGGGAGGCGCCCAGCTCCTTGCCGATGAGCGCCTGGGCGGCGATGGCCAGGGCATCCAGGACGAAGGCCAGCGTGGAGAACACTGTGAAGGTCACCTGGTGGGCGGCCAGGGTGTCCGGACCGAGGTCGGTGGCCACCAGCACCGTGGCCACGATGGCCGCGCGCAGGCTGACGGTGCGCAGCATCATCCAGGACCCCACGGAGAAGGCACGGCGCAGGCCGATCGGGTCCACCCCCAGCGACACCGCCTGGGCGCGCAGCCGGGGCACGATGATCACCAGGTAGACCGCCGCCATGCCCCACTGGGCGATGGAGGTGCCGATGGCCGCGCCGGCCACGCCGAGTCCCACCGGGTGCACCAGCACCAGATTCAGCACGATGTTGGCGCCGAACCCGGCCGCGGCGACGATCAGCGGAGTGGTGGTGTCCTGCATGCCGCGCAGGACCCCGGTGGCGGCGAAGACCAGCAGGATCGCCGGCACCCCCGGCATGGACCACACCAGGTAGTCCCAGGCATGGCTGTGCATCTCCCCGGAGCTGCCCATGGAGGCCAGCAGACCCTCCCCGAAGGCGACGCCGGCGGCGGCCAGCACGACGCCCAGGATCAGCGCGAGCCAGAGCCCGTCCCGCCCGGCGGCCAGCGCCTTGGCCAGCTTCCCGGCACCCACGTAACGGGCCACCGCCGGGGTGGTGGAGTAGGCCAGGAAGATCATCAGCCCGGTGACGGTGTGCATCACGGTGATGCCCAGGGCCGCGCCGGCGAGCTCATCGACGCCGAGACGGCCGATGATGGCGGTGTCGGCCAGCAGGAACAGCGGCTCGGCCACCAGCGCCCCCAGGGCGGGGACGGCCAGGGCCAGGATCTGCCGCGGCAGGGGCCGCGGGTCGGTGGTGAGCTCCTTCATGGGGAGGCGATCATGCCCCGCCCAGCGGCACGGCGGCCGCCTGGAGGAGGGCCGGGATCACGCCGGTGGGCTCCAGGCCGTCGATGTCCTCCAGCAACGGGGAGAGCCAGTACTGCAGGGTGACGGCCATGCAGTTGTTGAACGCGTGCACCAACCAGACGAACAGCAGAGACCGGCCGGAGAAGATGTAGGCCAGGGTGAAGATGATCGACATCGTCAGATACGGCACCACGGTGGTCAGCACGCCCATCAGGTCTCCGGAGATGATCTCCGAGGAGACGTGGATGAGCGCGAACGGCAGCACGGAGATCACCGCGCAGAGCCAGATGTTCAGATGCCGGGAGAGCTTGCCGATCAGCAGGTGACGGAAGATGTACTCCTCCACGAGCGGACCGAGCAGCCCCAGCACCAGCAGAGCCGCCCAGAACGGAACGGCCTGCAGCATCGCCTCGATGCCGGCCTGATTGGCGCTGGTCTCAGGCTCCTGCCCCGTGACCGTCATGATCAGGGCCATCAGCATCACATTGAGGACCACGATGGACAGCCACATCGCGGGGATGAGGAAGATCTTCAGCCAGGCCAAGGCGTGGTGGGTGAAGACCACCAGTGAGCGCCACAGGGCCTTGCCCGCGACGGCCAGGATCAGCACCGTCAGCGAACCGAAGATCAGCCCGTTGATGAGGAACTCCTGACGCGATTCCGCACTGGTCAGCGTGACCTCGTCCCCACCGGGGAAGAACATCATGGTGACGAGGTTCGCGCCGAGGATGATGACCAGATACGGCACCGTCGGCAGCAGGTCCCACCACAGGAAGCGACCGGGCCGGGAGTCCGGCTGCCGCCAGATGCCGCGCGAGTACCGGTCCTTCGGGTCCGGGAGCGTCTGGGCCGGCGGCTGAGGGGGGAACGGCGACGGGTGGTGAGTCGAGTGCTGAGGCGCAGGGTGCTGCCCCTGAGCGTAGGGGTTCCCCCACGGCGCCGCCCCGGGCCCAGAGGGCGCATAGGGCCCCGGACCCTGGGGCTGCCCGGCGGGAGGGTGGCCGTAGAGATGCGGCGCCTGAGGGTACGGCGGGGGGCCAGGCGGGTGCGGCGGGGGGCCGTGGCGTTCCGGCTCCTGCGGAGGTGTGCTCATATCGCCCCAGCGTAGAAGATCGAACTGCCCTCCACGTCAACCTCAGGGCGTAGGCATCCGCCGGAGCAGCACCGTGTCGTTCGTCGGGCCCGCTGGCAGCACCTGACCACCGGCATCTGCCCAACGACTGAGGACCTCAAGTGAAGCCTCATTCGGATCTCCGAAGCACCTCTACGCGAACCTCCCAGACATCGGCGCTGCGGTATCCCGCGTCGAACCGACCTCCCTCGCTTTCTACCCGGTGACGCATGGAGTCCGACCCGACTCCAAGAATGCGACCCGACGCGCCGCTTCTGGACGAGGCAGTGTTGGCGACTCGCCAGGACACGCAGTTCGGCTCCTGTTCCACGCTGAGCCTGCAATTCGGTGTATCGACACTCCCACGGGCATCACCGTGCTTGGCAACGTTGGTCGTGCACTCCTGCAGGACCCAACGAAGAGTGCTCTGCAACGACATCGGCAACTCGGCAAGCCCCGCGGGCACGTCCAGCTCAACGGTGAATCCCAGGTCGCGCAGGATCGAGGCACACCGTGCAATCTCGTCGTCAAGTCGTGCTGCTGAGATCTCTGAGGGACTGCCGCTCACCAATCCCTCGTTCCTAAGGATGTCCAGCATTCGCCGAAGGTCCTGCAAGGCATGGGCGGAGGCGCCTTGATTCGTCTCCAGTGTGGCCCGAACCACAGGATCGGTGATCTCGTCATCGACAGCCTGAGCGTGCATGCTGATGACCGTCAAGTCGTGAGCGACGATGTCGTGAAGATCCCTAGCGATCCGCCGCCTCTGCTCATGCAGCGCTTCTGACTTGGCCCGGACAGCATCTTCCACGTCCTGTCTCGCCTCTTGATGTCTGAGCCACCAGCGCCGATAAGCCCTGCCACCCAGGTACGACCCGGTGAGGGGGCGTAGCCGCGAATCAGATCGCTCGATGGATCGCCAACAACCCTCGCACCGTAGGAATCGCGCTGAATGCCATCGGCCTTGGGCACCTGACGGGCGATTCTGCTCGGGCAGCCATGATGTCACCATCGCCGCACTTCGCTGGGACAGCCTCGCCCGCATAGGATCGACAACATGGATACTATCGATCAATCAGATTCAACAAGCCCCTCAAAGAGGCGGTTCTGGAGAACTTGGCAGATCGTAGTAACGATACTTGGCACACCGCTCTTGGGCTGGATATTGCTGGCCCCGCCAAGCATGCAACTGCCCCAGTTCGGCTACCTCGCCATCTGGTTGGCCATATTCCTCATTGCTGCTGCAGGGGGGCTCATCTTTAAACGCTCCTAGCGCATGGAGCCATGCATGCCTCAGTGCGCTCTCGCTGACGTGCGTCCAGCACTTCCGGAACTCCCGTCAGCGAGAGCGCAGTGAGGGACGACCAACTGGCTCATCGCAGATGCAGGTATATCGGGGGCCTGAGTGTGCCGCCTCAGGATAGTTGAAAGAGGGAATGCGGTTATTGATCGCCACCAGTGCCAGAGCAGCCGGGAGCTAATTGCCGCAGGACGAGCGTCTCATCAGTAGGGCTGCACCCCACCGGGCGTCGCACCAAGACCTGGCCCAGCCTCCTGCTCGCGGCGCCGGCGTCGCCGCACGACGCCGACGACGATCCCGGCGATCAGCAGCCCCAGGCCGATGGTCCCCAGGGCGATGCCGCCGAAGACGGCACCGAGCACGCCGAAGACTCCACTGGCCAGGCCTGCGAAGTCCCCTCCGGGGGCGAGCACCACGAAGGCCTCCCCCGATCCGTCCAGGGAGGGGTCGGTGAAACCGCTGATCGAGAACTCGTGCAGACCGGACTCCTCGGCGGAGTAGCTGTTCACCCCCACCGCGCTCGAGCCGCCCTGGGTGGCGGTGGAGCTGATCTCCGCCCACCGCATCGACCCTCTCTCCCCGCTGGGCGAGACGACCTCGGGCGTCTCACTCAGCCCCGGGGCGCTGGCACCAGTGGGGCGGACCACGTAGAGCATGTAGCTCTCCCCCGCCTCCAGCTGCGCCTCGGCCACCAGGGGCGGATCCCCGCTGATCAGCGCATCGGCGCCGGGCCCGCCGTCGCTGTCCAACACCCCCAACGGCACCGTGGAGCGGAACACCGTCACCGCCAGCACGAACAGCACCACCGCTCCCAGCAGGAGGACGCCGCCGATGATGCCCAGTGTCATGGGCAGCGGCCCGCGCGTCGGACGCGGCCTGCTCGGCATCGGGTAGCCGGGGTGCGGACCGCCGGGCGGAGGCCCCGGGTACCCGGGCTGGGACCAGCCGGGCTGCTGTCCGTAGGGCTGGTGCTGTCCGTAGGGCTGGTGCTGCGGCGGCTGCGTCATGATCGTCCTCTCCCCCGGCGCACTGCCTCAGGCGCCTCACGCTGCGAGGACAGTGATCCTACCGAGGGCGTCCAGAGTCGGCCAGATCCTCCGTCCGGCCCGGTCGGGCACGCCTCCACGTCAGGGCGGAGCCCACTCCGTAGGCCGCTCCGCACAGCAGGACCACGACGCCGACCGGCACGCTGCGCTCCACCGTCACCGACCCGACGTGAACGTGACCGGAGACGAGGGCGAGGCCCAGCAGCAGGACAGCCACCCCGGCGATGGCACCCTGGACGGCGCCCCACCGCCGCTGGCTCCTGGTCTGCCGCATCACCAGTCTCCTCTGCCTCGTCTAGCCCCTCTGCCTCCAGCGGCCCTCAGCCGGAGCTGATGAGCGGGCTCGGGGACAGCAGCGTCGCATTGCGCAGGTCCCGCAACCGACGGGCCTTCTCCGCGATGGCGTGGTCCTCGTCGCTGATCGGCTGCCAGGGGGTGATGTGCCGGGCAGAGCCGGCGCCGTCGGGTGCGACCATCACCGGCAGGCCGTAGGCGACCACCTCCGGGTGCTTCTCCCAGCGCGCCCCGGCCCGGACTCTCACCAGCACGTGCATGGACTTGGAGCCGGTGAGCACCAGCCGGGCGTCCACCTCCACCAGGTCCCCGGTGGTGATGGGCCGGTAGAACCGCACGCCCCCGGTGAGCACCGCGGCCACGTCATAGCCCGAGTACCGCTCGGCGCAGATCTCGGCGGCCCGGTCCATCCACTTCATGACCGCACCGCCGCGGATCTTGCCGTCCGGGTACTTCTCATCCGTGTCGGCCAGGAACCGCAGGGTCAGCGCCTCGGAGGTGCCCATGTCCTCGGGCATGGAGCTGATGGTCTCCTCCACCTGTCGGCGGTAGACCATCCGCTGGGTGGCGTCCACGCTGCGCCGCAGCTCCAGATCGGAGCTCGGCTCGAAGGGCGCCACGGTGACCGCCTCGCCGTCGTCGCCCACGGCCACGTAGATCATGTAGCACTCGGTGCACACCAGCCAGCCCTGCTCCGGGTGCTGCACCAGCACCCGGGTCTGGATGTGCACGGAGGTGCGCCCGGTGTGGACCACCCGCGCCTGCACGGTGACAGGCGTGTCCCGCGGCACCGGCGTGGTGAAGTGCATATTGCCCACATAGGAGGTCACGCACGCGGTGCGGGTCCACGACGCCGCACACGCATAGGCGGTCTTGTCGATCCAGTCCACGACGACGCCGCCGGCCACCGTCGTCTCCTTGGAGGTGCCCTTGACCTCTTGGAAGGTCAGTTCGATCGTGCTGCGCCGCGACATGTCCCTGACGCTAGCACCACCGGCGCCCGCACGGCAGGGACGGCACGAGAGACCCGGGCGGAACCACCCGGCATCCTGCACCCGGCAACACCCCGGGCAGCACGCCCCGACAACACGCCAGGGCGTCGATGTGACCGGACGCTCATGGGCCGATATCCTGCTGACCCTGTGGCCCGGCGCCGAAACTGCCTACGATGGGGTTCGAGCCCAAGGCCAGCCCGGCGTCCGATGAGACGCCGCCGAGGCACCAGGCCCCGTGATGGGCACCTGCCGACGGTACGGCATGAGGAAGACCTCAGCTCCGCATCACGACCCCGCCGGACCCCCGGTCCGGCTCCCCGTCCTGAACGCCGACCTGATCACCCTGCCCTGATCGCCCACAGTCCCCGTGAGGTATCCATGCACCCGTTCGAGAACCCCTTCCGGCACTCCGCCGAGGCCAAGCGTCACGCCCTGCGGCACTTCCGCGCCGTCCTGTTCGACATGGACGGGGTGGTCACCGACACCGCCGGCGTCCATGCCGCGGCGTGGAAGGAGCTCTTCGACACCGCCCTGGAGGAGATCACCGGGGAGCCGCAGCCCGAGTTCACCGACGAGGACTACCTGAACTTCGTCGACGGCCGCCCGCGCGAGGACGGGGTGCGGACCTTCCTGCAGGCTCGCAGCGTGTTCGTCCCCGAGGGTGAGCCGGGCGACGCCGCAGACCAGCTCACCATCCACGGCCTGGCCGCCCGCAAGCAGGGCTTCTTCGAGGCGGTGCTGGCCCGCGACGGCGTCGACGTCTTCCCCACCACCGTGGAGCTGATCCACCAGCTCCGCGAGGACGGCATCCCCACCGCCCTGGTCACCTCCTCCCGCAACGGCCGCGACGTGCTCAAGGTGGCCGGGCTGCTCGATGCCTTCACCGCCATCGTCGACGGCACCGACGCCCTGGAGATGAACCTGCCGGGCAAGCCGAACCCGGCCATGTTCCTGCACGCCTCCACGCTGCTGCGTGTCGAGGCCCAGGACTCCATCGTCATCGAGGACGCCGCCTCCGGCGTGCAGGCCGGACACCGCGGGAACTACGGGATGGTCGTCGGGCTCAACCGCGGCGAGGACCCGCGGCGCCTGAAGGAGGCCGGCGCCGACGTCGTCGTCACGGACCTGTCCGTGATGAACCTGGCGACACGCACCACCAAGCCCTTCGACCCGGACTGGGTGCTCGCCTATGACGAGTACGACCCCAAGGAGGAGCCCACCCGAGAGGCCCTGTGCGCCCTGGCCAACGGCTACTGGGGCACCCGTGGCGCCGTCCCCGGCACCTCCGCCGACGCCACCCACTACCCCGGCACCTACATCGCCGGAGTGTTCAACCGGCTCGAGACCGACATCATGGGCAAGACGGTCGAGACCGAGCACATGGTCAACATCCCGGACTGGACCTACCTGCAGGTGACCCCCGAGGCGGGGAACCCGCTGCTGCCCGGCTCCCCCGAGCTCATCGACTACCGCCAGGAGCTGGACATGCGCCGCGGGCTGCTCACCCGGGTGACCCGCTTCCAGGACCTGCACGGCCGCCGCACCCGTCTCACCACCCGCCAGTTCCAGTCCATGGCCGGGGTCCAGCTGGCCGCCCTGGAGATGGAGATCGAGGCGGAGAACTGGTCCGGCAACGTCACCGTCCGCTCGATGATCGACGGGCGCGTCGCCAACCGCAACGTCGCCGCAGACCGGGAGCTCGCCGGACACCACCTCGACGCCGTGGACTCCCGGGAGATCGACGGCGAGACCGTCCTGCTGGAGACCATGACGAACCAGTCCCAGGTGCGGGTCGCCGTCGCCACCCGCACCTCGGTGACCTCCACCGGGAACACCAACCCGATGCGCCGCCCCGTCTCGGAGGGCGAGTTCGTGGCCGGGCATGACATCTCCATCAACCTCGAGGCCGCCACGCCGGTGACCCTGGAGAAGATCGCCTCGGTGGCGAACTCCCACGACCACGCGATCTCCACCGTGTGGCACTCCGCGGTCAAGCGGGTCCAGCGGGCCTCCTGCTTCCGCACCATGCTGACCTACCACGAGGAGATGTGGGGCGTGCTGTGGCACCGCTTCGCCGTCTCCATCGGCTCCCGCTCCTCCCGCCAGCAGATGGCGCTGAACCTGCACACCTTCCACGTCCTGCAGACCGCCTTCGGCGCCCGCCGCGACCTCGACGCCGGAGTCGGCGCCCGCGGCCTGCACGGCGAGGGCTACCGGGGGCATCTGTTCTGGGACGAGATGTTCGTCTACCCGATGCTCACCCTGCGGCGTCCGGAGCTGACCCGCGGACTGCTGATGTACCGGTATCGGCGCCTCGGCGAAGCCCGCGCCATGGCCCGCGCCGAGGGGCACGCCGGCGCCATGTTCCCCTGGCAGGCCGGCTCCGACGGCCGCGAGGAGACCCCCACCGAGCTGTGGAACCCGCGGTCCCAGGCGTGGATGCCGGACAACTCGCACCGCCAGCGGCACGTCTCCCTGGCCATCGCGTACTCGGTGCTGCAGTACTTCGAGACCACGCAGGACTACACGTTCCTGGCGGACTACGGCGCGGAGATGCTGGTGGAGATCAGCCGCTTCTTCGTCTCCCTGACCCAGTACGACACCGAGGCCGACCGGTACGACATCGAGGGTGTGATGGGCCCCGACGAGTACCACGACGGCTACCCGGACACCCCCGGATCCGGTCTGCGGAACAACGCCTACACCAATGTGCTGACCTCTTGGATGCTGCGGCACACCGCACGGCTGGTCCGCGAGCTGGACTCCCGGGACGACCCGCTCTCCGAGTGGCTGGACATCTTCGAGGACGAACTGGACCACTGGGAGCACATCTCCCGGCGGCTGCGCGTGCACTTCCATGCCGACGGGGTCATCAGCCAGTTCGACGGCTACGAGGACCTGCTGGAGTTCGACTGGGAGGGCTACAAGGCGAAGTACGGCAACATCGGACGTCTGGATCTGATCCTGCAGGCCGAGGGTGACGCCACCAACCGGTACAAGCTCTCCAAGCAGGCCGACGTGCTGATGCTGTGCTACCTGTTCTCCTCCGAGGAGCTCATCGACACCATGCGGCACATGGGCTACGAGGTGCCGATCGAGGACTTCGGGAAGACCATCGAGTACTACCTGGCCCGCTCCTCGCACGGCTCCACGCTCTCCCGCCTGGTGCACGGCTGGGTGGCCGCGCGCTTCGACCGCTCCGGCTCCTGGAACCTGTTCAAGGAGGCGTTGGAGGCCGACCTCGCCGACACCCAGGGCGGCACCACCCGGGAAGGCATCCACCTCGGCGCGATGGCCGGCACCGTGGACATGGTGATCCGTTGCTACGCAGGGGTCGAGACCCGCGCCGATGCGCTGTGGCTGCACCCGCTGCTGCCGGACGAGCTGCCGGAGGCCACGTTCCGCATGCGGTACCGCAACCAGCCGATCCTGGTGCACATGGACCACCAGAACGTGACGCTGAAGCTCTCCGAGGGATCGGCGGAGCCGATCGACCTCAATGTGGAGGGCAAGCGCAAGCAGCTCAGCCCGGGCGAGCGGTGGACCGTCCCGCTGGAGCACCAGGCGCGCGCCCACGCGAGGTCCTGAGCACCTCCATGGCCCTGAGCCAACTCACAGCGGCAGCGTCATGAACACGCTGTGCGGATCCTCGGTGTACTCGCCGAAGGGCGGGCACTCGGTGAAGCCATGCCGGGCGTAGAGCCGGCGCGCGGGGGCGAAGTGCCCCTGCGTGCCGGTCTCCAGGCTCAGCCGCCGGAGCCCGTGGCCGCGGGCGTGGCCGATCAGGTGCTCCAGCAGCGCACCGGCCACTCCCCGCCCGCGGGCGACGACGGCGGTGCGCATCGCCTTGATCTCACCATGCCGGGAGTCCAGCCGCTTGAGCGCCCCGCAGCCCAGCAGCTCGCCGTCGTCCTGACGGACGGTCCACAGGGTGACGCCGTCGGCGCGCAGCTGGTCCAGGCCGAGGGCGTGCACGCTCTCCTGAGGTGAGGTCGCGTGCATCTCCTGCAGATGCTCGAGGATCAGCCCCTGAACGTCAGGCGTATGCGGGTCATCAGTGCGGATGTGCATGGCACCAGTGTGTGCGGAGCATGTTTCACCGGCGTTTCACCCACTCCGCGCTTGACGATTAGCTAGATTATCTAGTCAAATGGATGCGTGAGAGACCGACCGAAGGACTCCGCCGGACACGGCCGGGCGCGACCCGAGGTCCTGCACACCCTGGAGGCGGTGCAGGTGCTCAGCGACTCCATGGACCGCATGCACAACACCCTCAAGGGCCCCATGGAGATGAACCCATCAGACGTGGCCGCCCTGCGGATGCTGGTGATCCGCGAGCGTCAGGGGCAGCCGGTCACGCCTCAGGACATCGCCCGCCACCTGCAGATCTCCACGGCCTCGGCCACCGTGCTGGTCGATCGGCTGGTGGACGCCGGCCACGCGCGGCGGCGCCCCCACCCCCGTGACCGGCGCTCGCGTGTCGTGGAGCTCACCGACCTGGCTCGCCGCTCCTTCCAGCACCACTTCGGCGCACGACTGGCCGCCATGCGAGAGGTCATCGACGCTCGCGACGACGAGGAGCTCCAGCTCATCGCTGAGTTCCTCACCGCACTGGCGGACTCGATGGTCGCCCCGCTGCCCGAACCCACCACAGCCTCACCCCAGGAGGACTCATGACGACATACTCCGCGGACGCCACCTCACGCCGGCCAGGCCTGGCCGCCCAGTTCCTCGCGCTTCTGGTGCTCCTCGCCATCCCGGTGGGAGTGGGGTTCCTGGGCAGCGCCCTGACCTCCGAGCAGGTCGACGGCTGGTACGCCCAGGCCGACGTAGCCCCATGGAACCCGCCGAACTGGGTCTTCGGACCCGTGTGGACGGTGCTCTACCTGATGATGGGACTCGCAGCCTGGCTGGTATGGCGGGAACGTGCCGCCCCCGGACGCTCCCGCGCCCTGAGCCTCTTCGCAGTCCAGCTGGTGCTCAACGGCCTGTGGACTCCGATCTTCTTCGGCGCATACCCGCTCTGGGGCTCCGCCGCGCTGTGGCTGGCCTTCGCCGTCATCGTGGCCATGATCGCCGCCGTCGTGGCGACCATCCTGGCCTTCCGCCGCGTGCGCGGCCTGGCCTCCATGCTGCTGCTGCCGTATCTGGCGTGGATCCTCTACGCGTCCACGCTGAACCTCTACATCGCGGTCATGAACTGACCCCTCTTCCCTCTCCATCCCGACCTTCCCCACACAGAACAGGGCCTTCGATGCTGCACGCCGCCGATCCCTCTCGCCTCTCCCACCGTTCCCGCTGGGGTCGACGGCTGCTCCTGCCGGTGGTCCTCGTCCTGGCCTGGCTGGCGTGGACCGGCGCCGGCGGCCCCACGTTCGGGGCGATCTCCGAGGTCACCACCGATGACCAGGCCACCTTCCTCCCGGCCGATGCCGAGTCCACCCGAGCCGGTGAGCTCCGGGAGCAGTTCGCCGACTCCGATGCTGTGCCGGCCACGGTCATCGCAGAGCACGACGGCGGCACCTCCGGTTCGCTGGACGAGACCGCGATGGGCGAGGCCGCTGAGCTGGCGTCCACCCTCGAAGGGATGGAGGGGGTGACCGACGTCATCGGGCCGGTGCCTGCGGAGGACTCCGGCGCGGTGCAGCTGATCGTACTGCTGGCCGAGGGCGCTGTCGACGACGGCGCGGTGGACGCGCTGCGCGCCACCGTCGCCGGGGAGCTGGACGAGGCGGCGTGGTCAGCCCATGTCACGGGGCCGGCGGCGCTGTCCACCGATCTCTCCGAGGCCTTCGCCGGCATCGATGGGATGCTCCTGCTGGTGGCGGTGGTCGCGGTGTTCCTGATCCTGATCGTGGTCTACCGCTCGCCGTTCCTCCCGCTGCTGGTGCTGCTCTCCTCGGTGGGCGCGCTGTGCGCGGCGATCACCGTGGTCTACCTGATGGCTCGGCTGGAGTGGATCCAGCTCAACGGCCAGGTGCAGGGGATCCTGTCGATCCTGGTGATCGGTGCGGCCACGGACTACTCGCTGCTGCTGGTGGCCCGCTACCGGGAGGAGCTGCTGCGGGCGGCTGACCGGCACGCCGCCCTGTGGACCGCGCTGAAGCGCTCCACTCCACCGATTCTGGCCTCCGGAGGCACGGTGGCCGTCGCGCTGATGTGCCTGCTCGTCTCGGATCTGAACTCCAACCGTGCGCTCGGCCCGGTGGCCGCGGCGGGCATCGTCTTCGCCATGCTCGCCACGCTGAGCTTCCTGCCCGCACTGCTGGCGCTGACCGGCCGGCGCGTCTTCTGGCCGCGCGTCCCGCACGCCACCGACTCCCCCACCAGGCACAGCACCGACGACGCCGACCGGACCCCCTCCCGCGGCCTGTGGGCCCGGACGGCCTCGTGGGTCGGAGCCCACCCCCGTCCGATCTGGGTGGTCGTCACCCTGGTGCTCCTGGTGGGCGCGGCCGGCGTGACCCAGCTGCGCGCCGACGGCATCGACCAGTCCGAGGTGGTGCTGGGCGAGACGGACACCAAGGCCGGCCAGACCATGCTGGAGAAGCACTTCGACGCGGGCACCGGTGCCCCCACGGAGATCTTCGTCCCGGCTGTGGAGGCCGATCAGGCCCTCGAGCTGGTCGCCGGCGTCGAGGGAGTGGCCGAGGCGCACCTGGTGGACGCCGACGGCGCTCCCGCCGGGGATCTCACGCAGGCCCGCCAGGTGGACGGGCAGGTGGAGATCTCTGCGACCCTGGACTCAGCCGCCGACTCCTCGGAGGCCGAGTCCGCCGTCGTCGCACTGCGCGACCAGCTGGACGCCCTGGAGGGGGAGGCTTTGGTGGGCGGCACCACCGCCACTCAGCTGGACACCACCACCACGGCTCAGCGGGACCTGATGGTGATCATCCCGATCGTGCTGGTCGCGATCCTGATCATCCTCATGGTGCTGCTGCGCTCCGTGGTGGCGCCGGTGATCCTGGTGGTCGCCACCGTCCTGTCCTATCTGACCGCGCTGGGGGTCTCCGCGCTGGTGTTCAACCACGTCCTCGGCTTCCCCGGCGCGGACCCCACGGTCCCGCTGTTCGGCTTCATGTTCCTGGTGGCCCTCGGCGTGGACTACACCATCTTCCTGATGACCCGGGCCCGGGAGGAGACCCTGCGCGGCGACCCTCGGGAGGGTCTGCTGCATGCCCTGGTCGTCACCGGCGGGGTGATCACCTCGGCCGGGTTGGTGCTCGCGGCGACCTTCGCCGCCCTGGCCGTGCTGCCGCTGATGTTCATGGTGCAGCTGGCCTTCCTGGTCGCGCTCGGCGTACTCATCGACACGTTCGTCGTGCGGACTCTGCTGGTGCCGGCGCTCGGCCT
Source organism: Nesterenkonia sp. CL21 (assembly GCF_031705515.1). Lineage (NCBI taxonomy): Bacteria > Bacillati > Actinomycetota > Actinomycetes > Micrococcales > Micrococcaceae > Nesterenkonia > Nesterenkonia sp. CL21. The sequence continues at coordinate 161,886 of NZ_JAUTWR010000004.1, read as the reverse complement.
GGAGCTGGGCCGGCGGATGTGGTGGCCCTCCCGGCTGGCTCAGCCGGCGATCGCCCGCAGCGCCACGTACAGCACCGAGGGCCCGAGCAGGCACCCCATGCCGGTGTAGAAAGTGGCGGTCATCGCTCCGTAGGGCACCAGCCGCTTGTCGGTGGCGGCCAGTCCCCCGGCCACCCCAGAGGTGGTGCCCATCAGGCCGCCGTAGGCCATCGCGGACTTGGGGTTGTTGAGCCCGATGAACGGGGCGATCAGCGGAGTGCCGACCATGACCACCACGGCCTTGACCAGCCCGGCGGCCACGGAGAGCGCGATGACGTCCGAGCTGGCCCCCACGGCGGTGCCGGTCACCGGGCCGACGATGTAGGTGGCCGCCCCGGAGCCGATGGTGGCCATGGACTCCGGATCGGTGTAGCCGAAGGCCGCGGCGACGGCGGCCCCGACCGCGAACGAGACGAGCACGCCCAGGATGATGGAGAGCGCCCCGGCCAGCCCGGCGCGCTTGATCTCCTGAAGGTCCACCCCGTAGGCGGTGGAGACGATGGCGAAGTCGCGCAGCATCGCCCCACCCATCAGCCCGAGCCCGCTGAAGATGGCGATGTCGGCCATCCCGGCCTCCCCGCCGGTGACGGAGCCGCCCCAGTAGGCCAGCACCAGCCCCAGCATGATGGCGATCGCACTGCCCTGCAGGCGGCCGCGGGTCAGGGTCTTGGACAGCCAGCCGGAGACCATCATGAGCCCGCCGATGACCACGAAGGCCACCAGGAGGTCGTTGCGTTCGAAGACGGAGACGAGCAGATCCACCTCAGACCTCCTGCTTCTCGGCCTCGGTGAGCGGGGGCAGCGGCTCCGCCTTCTCCCCTACCCGCGCGAGCACCGGCACCAGGGCCGCCCCGGCCGCGAGCGCGCCGAGACCGGCGAGGATGGCCATGGGGCCGCCCGCCAGGGCCTCGACCACGTTCTGCGTGGAGGCCATCGCGATGACGATGGGGATGTACATGGCGGACCAGAACATCACCCCCTGCTCCGAGGCGGGCGGGAACTTCCCCATCCGCCGGAGCTTGTCGGTCACCAGCACGAGCATGATCATCGCGAAGCCGACTCCGCCGACGTTCGCCTCGACGCCGACGACGACGCCGAGCACCTCGCCGACGAGCATGCCGACCAGCATGCACAGCGCGAGTGCGGCCACTCCGTAGAGCACCATGATGTTCTCCTGTCCTGCGGTTCAGTGCTGCTTCTGTCCGGTGCTGCTTCTGTCCGGTGCTGCTTCTGTCCGGTGCTGCTTCTGTCCGGTGCTGCTTCTGTCCGGTGCTGCTTCTGTCCGGTGCTGCTTCTGTCCGGTGCTGCTTCTGCACCCGGGCGGCCCCTGTCGTCCCGATCAGGCGGGGGCGAAGAGGTCCGCGTACTGCTTCCGCAGCTCGGCCTTCTGGACCTTGCCCATCACGTTGCGCGGCAGCGCCTCGACGATCTTCACGGCTCGGGGCTGTTTGAACCGGGCGAGGTCCTCGCGGATCCCGGCCAGGATCTGCTCCGGCTCCAGGGCGGCGCCGGCCTGCGGCACGACGACGGCCACCACGGTCTCCCCGAAGTCCGGGTGCGGCACGCCGATCACGGCGGACTCGGCCACGCCGTCCAGGGCGTCGATGCGCTCCTCGATCTCCTTGGGATAGACGTTGTAGCCCCCGGAGATGACCAGGTCCTTGTCACGGCCGACGATGCACAGGTAGCCGTCCTCGTCGATCCGGCCGAGGTCCCCGGTGATGAAGAATCCGTCGGAGCGGAATTCGGCGGCCGTCTTCTCCGGCATGCGCCAGTAGCCGGCGAACACGTTGGGGCCCTTGACCTCCACCAGGCCGACCTCGCCGTCGGGCAGCTCGGCGCCGCTCTCCCGGTCGGTCACCCGGATCTGCACCCCGGGGAAGGGCTTCCCCACGGTGCCGGGCTTGCGGGCGCCGTCGTAGGGGTTGGTGGTGTTCATGCCGGTCTCGGTCATGCCGTAGCGCTCGAGGATGGCGTGCCCGGTGGCGGCCTCGAAGGCCTCGTGGTCGCTGGCCAGCAGCGGGGCGGAGCCGGAGACGAAGAGTCGCATGGAGGCGCAGGTCTCCGGGGTCAGCCGCTCGGAGGCGAGCAGGCGGGTGTAGAAGGTGGGCACCCCCATCAGCACGGTGGAGGTGGGCATCAGGTCCAGGATGGCCTCGGCGTCGAAGGACGGCAGCCAGTGGAAGGAGGCTCCTGCCACCAGGGTCATGTTGGCGGCGACGAAGAGCCCGTGGATGTGGAAGATCGGCAGCGCGTGGATGAGCCGGTCCTGGTCCGTGTACTGCCAGGCCTCCAGCAGGGCCCGGCAGTTGGAGGCCAGGTTCCCATGGGTCAGCACCGCCCCCTTGGACCGTCCGGTGGTGCCGGAGGTGTAGAGGATCGACGCCGGGGTGTCCGCGGCGGCGGCATAGGACTCCTCCACGGTGGTCTCGGAGGTCAGCAGCGTGCCGTCGCCTGCGGTGCCGAGCGTCTCCACGATGAGCTGATCCCCGCCCCGGGCGGCGTGCTCCTGCTCCCGCTCCGGGGAGCAGACGAGCACGCGCGGCTCGGCGTCGCCGATGAAGTAGTCCATCTCCGTGCCGGTGTAGGCGGTGTTCAGCGGCAGGAAGACTCCGCCGACCCGCAGGGTGGCCAGGTAGAGCGCCAGCGCCTCCGGCGACTTCTGCACCTGCGCGGCGACCCGGTCCCCGGGCTGGACGCCGTCGGCCAGCAGCCGGGCGGCGATCCGCCGCACCGTGTGCTCGGTCTCCGCATACGTCAGGGTGCCGCCGTCGGGCAGGTGGAAGAGCACCTTCTCGGGCTGGCGGGCCGCTTGAGCCTCGAAGGAACGGTGGATCGGGGTGAAGTCGTCGGCCATGGGGGCGGATCCTCTCGGAGTGTCGGGTCGGTCAGGAATGAGCTCGGCCAGCGGGCCGTCGACGGCGACCTCGCGCCGCCGCACGAAGTCCTCGTGGCGTCGCTCGAGCTGCTCGGGCTCATAGCGGTAGGTGATCATCGCCCCGTAGGACTGGGCGCGCGCCGCCGGCGAGCTGTGGGCCGGCCAGTGCAGCTGCCAGGCGGCGGCCCCGTTGCCCAGGTGGAACCGGGCCACCGGGTCCAGCGGCCGACCATCCCCGCGCCGCTCGGCGGTGATGTAACGGGCCAGGACGGGCAGCAGCCGCTCACGCAGGGCGGGCGCGCCGGCACTCTCAGCGTCAGGGTCCGCAGCACGGGGATCATGTGCAGCCAGCTCGATGGCCAGGTGGAGCAGCTCCGGATCGTCCTGGGACTCCAGCCAGCCGCGGAAGCCCGGGATGGGAGACAGCGTGACGAAGCGCCGCAGATGGGGCAGCTGGCGGCTGACCTCGTCGATGACCTGCTTGATCAGGAAGCTGCCGAAGGAGATGCCGGCCAGCCCCTCGAGGGAGTTGTTGATGGAGTACAGGGCGGCGGTGTCGGCCTGGGCGGGGTTCAGCGCGGGACCGGGCTCCAGCAGCGGCCCCATGTGGCGCGGGACGCCCTCCACGAGCGCCACCTCCACGAAGATCAGCGGCACCTCTCCGGTGGCGGGGTGGAAGAACGCGAAGCACCGGCGATCCTTCGGCTGCAGCCGCCGACGCAGGTCCGCACGGCCCTCCATGGGGTGGACCTTCTCGAACCGCAGCAGGTGCTGGTGGAGCTCCTTGGGAGAATCCCACGTGATCTCCTCCATGCGCAGGAAGCCTCGATTGAACCAGGAGACCAGCAGGTGCCGGAAGTCGTGGTCCACCGGCCGCAGCTCAGGATGCTCCGGCAACAGCCTGCGCAGGTCCGCCCGCATGGCCACCAGCGCGGCGGTCGCATCCGGAGCGTGGTTCATGCGCCGCAGCAGCTGCTGACGGGCCGGCTCGACGACGTCGAACAGACGGGTCAGTGCGGCATCCCGCCGCTGCCCGTCGGCCTGCTCCCAGGCCTGGTAGGCGGCGCGGACGGCGTCGTCATCAGCCCCGTGGTCCTGCAACATGTGGGTGAAGAAGGCCAGGCGGCCAGCGTCATCCAGCTGAGCGTAGGCCTGCAGCGCCCGGGCGGCCACCGCCCGCAGCGAGGCCTCCCCGACGTCGCTCATCAGGACCTCGCAGGCGGCCAGGAGCTGGTCCAGCGGGGCGGCCTCCGGCTCCTGCGTCGCCGCGCCCTCCCCGCCCCGGCGACGCAGGGCGCGGAACAGGTCCGCGAGCAGCCATCCGTCCTGACGTCCCATGGCGATCCTCCCTCGACGAGTCGACGTTGTACATCACACGCCGTGATGTATATAACAGGGACTATAGAGCATGAACGTGACCTGCGCCACAGGCTGGCCGGTCGGATACCCTGAACCCCGGAGGTGGCCATGGCTCGGATCCCAGAGTCCCAGCGCGTGCGGGACGCCCTGGAGAACGCGATCGTCGACGGACGGCACCGCCCCGGCGAACGCCTGGACCCGGCGCAGCTGGAGCAGGAGTTCGGCTGTTCCCGGACCCCGGTGCGGGAGGCGCTGCAGGCTCTGGAACGCTCCGGATTGGTGCAGATCCGCCCCAAGCAGGGCACCTATGTGACCGAGCTGAGCATCTCCGAGCTGGCCGAGCGCTTCGAAGTCATGGCGGAGCTGGAGGGCATGGCCGCCCGCCTCTCCGCCCGGCGCATCGAGGCCGACGCGTTGGAGGAGCTCGAACGGGCCGTCTGCGACTGCGAGGACCACGCCATCGCCGGCGACGCCGACGGCTACTACTACGCCAACGCCCGATTCCACGGCATCCTCTACGATTCCTGCGGCAACGAGTACCTGCGCCAGCAGGCCCACGCGCTCAAGCGCGCCCTGCAGCCCTACCGGCGCCTGCAGCTGCGGGTCCCGGACCGGATGCGCCGGTCCCTGGCCGAGCACCGGGCCATCGCCGACGCCGTCCGCGCCGGTCAGGCCGAGGTCGCCGAGGATGCGGCTCGCTCCCATGTGCTGGTCCAGGTCACCGAGTTCAGCCAGCTGGTCCGCACGTGGCGCCACCTCAGCGCCTCGCCGGAATGACCCACCCAGGGAACACCCACCCGCGAAAGGAGGCCCCTTGCCCGACCGCAGCGCCCTGGAACACACGCTGACCACCCTCGACGGCCGCGGCTACGCCGGCTACAAACAGCTGCGCGGAACCCACGAGCTCCCTCCCGGCGACGCCGAGACCACCGGCCTCCGGCTGCTCGTGGACCACGTCCAGGTGGACCCGTATGCCCCGCCGTCCCTGATGCGCGTGCAGCTGGACCGCGACGCGGCGGACCTCCCGGAGGACCTGACCGCCGATGCGCGGGGACGCACCGCCGTCACCGACTTCCTGACCCGGCGGGTGGCGGAGGCGGCCCGCCGCCTCTCCCCCGGTCGGCCTGGGGACGGGTCGATCAGCATCGGTCGACCCGGCCAGCAGGTGCTGGAACGCACCAGCGTGGTGATCGGCGCCCAGCACGTGGAGGCACGGCTGCATGTGGCGCTGCCGGCGGCCGGGCGACGCATCCGCGGCCGCGCGGCCGCCCGGCTGCTCACCGAGGCGCTGCCGCAGATCGCCGCCTCCACGCTGCGTCATGCCGCGCTCGACGCCGCCGCGCTGCGACGCCACGTGACCCTGCACCGGGACCAGCAGCACCTGCGCGACCAGCTCGCCGGGGCCGGGCTGGTGGCCTTCGTGGGCGACGGCGCCCTGCTGCCCCGCCGGGCCGGAGACTCGGACCTGCCTCTGGACTCCTCGGCCGCCACGCCGTTCCGCTCTCCGGACTCCCTGCGCGTGAGCGTCGACCTGCCCAGCGGAGTCCAGGTCACGGGCATGGGGATCCCGGAGGGGATCACAGTGATCATCGGCGGCGGCTATCACGGGAAGTCCACCCTGCTGCGGGCGATCGAACGCGGCGTGCACCCGCATGTGGGCGGCGACGGCCGCGAATGGGTGATCACCCGACCCGACGCCGTCGCCATCCGTGCCGAGGACGGCCGCGCGGTGACCGGTGTGGACATCTCCCCGTTCATCGGGGACCTGCCCTCCGGCACCGACACCCGCCGCTTCTCCACCACCAACGCCTCCGGCTCCACCTCCCAGGCCGCCTCCCTGGTGGAGGCCGTCCAGGCGCAGGCCGACGTGCTGCTGATCGACGAGGACACCTCGGCGACGAACTTCATGATCCGGGACGAGCGCATGCGCCAGCTCATCCCGGCCGACCGGGAGCCGATCACCCCGTTCGTGGAGCGCATCCGCCCCCTGCATGCGGTGCGCGGCGTGTCCACGATCCTGGTGGCCGGCGGGTCCGGGGCCTTCTTCGACGTCGCGGACCACGTGATCGCCTTGGACTCCTATGTGCCTTCTGACGTCACCGAGGAGGCGAAGGCGCTGGCCGAGTCGACGGTCCCGCCCGGCGCCGAGGCCACGGATTCTGCAGGAGCGCTGTTCACGGCGGCGTCGCCACGCGTGCCGGAGCCCGGGTCCCCGCGGGGCGGCACGGGCGAGAGTGGCCAGGGCGGGCGCAGCCGGGGCCGCGATGGACGGCCCAAGCCCGCCCGAGCGCGCGGCCGGGCGGTGATCCAGCAGGGCGGCGAGGACGTCGACCTCTCGGCGGTCTCCCAGCTGGTCGACCCGCTGCAGACCGCGGCCCTGGCCCACGCGCTGGATCGGGCCGCCGAGCTGGCCGACGGGCGACGCACCGTGGCCGAGATCGTCGAGGAGCTGCTGCGCCGGATGGACGCCCAGGGCCTGGACGCCCTGTCCCCGCACCAGGGCCATCCGGGGGCGATGGCGCGGCCGCGGAGGCATGAGCTGCACGCCGCCCTGAACCGCCACCGGGGCCTGCGGCTGCGCTGAACCCCAGGCAGGCACCTCATCCAGGGGTCACAATCCCGTACATCTCCCGGCGCTGACACGCGCAACCCCGGCGCGGATGCGCGGGATTCTGACCCCTCGGGCAGCCCGCAGCCCCCGGGCAGCCCTCAACCCCTGGGCAGCACGACGGCCTTGAGCGCCTGGGGGTCGCGGCCGGCCAGGGTCAGCGCCTCCTCGGTCTGCTCGAGCCCGAAACGGTGGGTGATCACCGGCCGCACATCCACCGCCTCCCGGGAGATCAGCTCCAGGGCGGCCGGATAGCAGTTGGCGTAGCGGAACACTCCGCTGATGGTGAGTTCACGACCCTGCAGGGCGAAGACCTCCAGCGGCAGGGTCTCAGCGCCCATGCCGACGACCACCGCACGACCGGCGCGGGCGAGAGCGCGCACCCCGGCGGCGAAGGCCGGAGCGGCGCCGGAGCATTCGAAGAGCACGTCATGCTCAGCCTCGATGCCTGCGCCGCCGGGCACGGTCTGGAAGCCGAGGTCGTCGGCGACGGCGAGGCGGTGCGGGTTGAGGTCGGTGAGCGTGACGCTGCGCGCCCCGAAGGCCCGTGCGGCCTGGGCGGCGAAGAGTCCCACGGGGCCCGCCCCGGTGATGAGCACACGGTCGCCGACGCTGACCCCGGCCTTGCGGCAGGCCCAGACCCCCACTGAGACCGGCTCGGCCATGGCGGCCTGCTCGGCGTCGAGGTTCTCCGGGGCGGGGTGGGCGAAGGCGGCGTCCAGGGTGACGAAGCGGGCGATGGAGCCGTCCACCGGCGGAGTGGCGAAGAACTGCACGTCAGGGCACAGGTTGTATCGCCCCTGGCGACACTGCTCACAGGCCTTGCAGGGGATGCCGGGCTCCAGGGCGACGAGCTCACCCACTCTCCCGGGGTCGACGTCCTCACCCACACCGACCACACGCCCAGCCGACTCGTGACCGATGACCATGGGACTGGTGAGCACGAAGTCCCCGATGCGGCCGTGCTCGTAGTAGTGGACGTCGGAGCCGCAGATCCCGACCGCGCCGATCTCCACGAGGACTTCGTGAGGCGCCGGCTGGGGCACGGAGCGGTCCTCGATGCGCACATCGTGGACGGCATGCAGGACGGCGGCGGGATTCGAGCCGGAGATGCCGGCGGCGGGCCGGGCGGGGGTGGCGGTCATGACGGATTCCGTTCGTCGAGGGACTCAGGGCGGCACCCCGGGGCGAGGCACACAGGCAGGTCCCCTCATCCTACGACCATTTATGCATCACTGTAAGACTTAAGAGTCGGGGCGGGCACGTCGGCCTGGACGCAGCCCCGCCGGGCATGGGTAGCCTCGAAGGGCGGGACGTATGAACCGGTGAGGCGCGGAGGGGACACCGCCGAGGCTGAGGTCGCGCGATCGACTCAGACCGGCATGATTCGGCCTGGTTCAACATGGTTCGACATGGTTCATGGAGAGGACGAGGAGGAACTCACGATGCAGCTCACCCCGATCGCCCAACTGATCGACCACACCCCGCCCTTCAGCACCGTCTGCCTGCAGGGCAGCTCCCCCTCCGAGGACGCCGAGCACCAGCTGCGGCTGCGCTGGGACGCCCTGCGGAGCCGCCTGGAGGAGGCCGGGGCTCCCGCCGAGGCGCTGGAAGCCCTGGACGCCGCGCTGGTCGGCGGCGAGACGGATCCCACCCAGATCCACACCGAGGGGAGGGCGCTGGTCGCCGACGCCGACACCGTCCTGCTCGACGAGCCCTGGGACGCGACCCGGGGGCAGGGCGATGCGGCCCATGTCGGCGACGCTCCCGCCGTGGGTGACTATGTCCGGGAGCGCGCCGGATCGGCCGTGCTGCTGGTGGCCGTGGCCGACCAGGAAGGCGCGACGCTGCGCCGCGTGACTGTGGCCGAGGGCCTGAGCACCGAGCCTGATGCCGAACAGCAGGTCGAGGGTGCCGGTGACGGCTCGGTCCACAAGCCGCGCGAGGGCGCTCTGTCCCACCGGCAGATCCAGCGTCGGGCCGACGAAGTCGTCACGCAGAACGCCCGCAGCGTGGCCGAGCGGCTGGAGAGCCTGGCGGCACGATGGCGCCCCGACGCCGTCGTGCTGGCCGGAGAGGTCCAGGGGCGCACCGCCCTGGCCGAAGAGCTCCCCGCTTCCCTGAAGAGCATCACCCACGTCGCCGAACGCGGAGGGATCGGCGACGAGGCCGCCGAGGAGGCGCTGGCCGAGGACCTGCTCCTGATCACCCGGCGGCTCGCCGCGGGCCGATCCCAGGATCAGACCTCACGCTTCGAACAGGCCCGCGCGGAGAACCGCGTGGCGGAGGGCGCCGCCGCCGTCCGCCTGGCCGCCGAGATGGGCGGCGTGGACACCCTGCTGCTCCAGGCGGACCGGTCCGCACCGGAGGAGGACGAGCTGATCGCCGCAGCGGCACGCGTGGACGCCGAGGCCGCGGTGACACGAGCCGAGCTGCCGGACGGCGTCGCGGCGGTCCTGCGCTTCGAGGCGCCGACCGAGGTCACCCGAGCCTGAGACGGCGGGAGACCGCCGACCGAGGGCTCAGGCCAGCAGGTCCCCGGCCACGGTCTCCCGCAGGATCTCGGAGCTGCCGCCGAAGATGGTCATCAGACGCACCGCCAGGTAGGCCTGCGCCACCGGGTACTCGAGGATGTAGCCGTAGCCGCCGTGCAGCTGCAGGCAGGCGTCGATGCTCTCCTTGGCCCGCTCGGTCGCCCACATCTTGGCCTTGGAGGCCTCGACGACGTCGAGCTCACCGGCGTTGAACCGCTCCACGGCGGCGGCCACGTAGCGTTGGGTGGCCTCCAGGGAGACCTGCAGCTCCGCCAGGCGGAACCGGGTGTTCTGATACTCGGCCACCGGGCGGTCGAAGGCCTGGCGCTCCTGGACGTAGGCCACGGTCTGGCGCAGCACCTCCGCGGCGACGACGGCGGCGGAGGTGGCCACCGCCAGCCGCCCCTGCGGCAGGATCGCCTTGGCGATCTGCAGGCCATGCCCCTCCTCACCGATGAGGTTCGCCGCGGAGACCCGGACCCCGGAGAAGAACAGCTCGGCAGTGTCGGAGGCCTTGAGCCCCATCTTGTCCAGCTGGGTGCCCACCTGGTAGCCGGGGTTGTCCGCCTTCTCCACCAGGAACAGGCTGAAGGAGCCCGCCCCTCCGCGCTGCTTGACGTCCGAGCCGTCGGTGCGGGCCAGCACGAGGGCGCCGTCGCCGGAGATGCCGTTGCCGATGAAGGTCTTCTGGCCGTCGAGCACCCAGTCCTCGCCGTCGCGGACGGCCTTGGTGCGCACACCGCGCAGGTCGGACCCGGCGCCGGGCTCGGTGAACGCCACGGAGGCGATGAAGCTGGAGTCCATGAACTGCGGGAGCCACCTCTCCTGCTGCTCCGGCGAGCCGAAGCGCAGCAGGGCCGGCAGCACCCAGTCGTCGTGGAGGTGCAGCGCCAGGGCCAGGCCGAGGGCGTCGACCCGGGCGAGCTCCTCATCGACGACCATGCGGAAGCGGTAGTCATCTAGTCCCATGCCGCCGTGGTCCTCCCCCACGGCGAGGCCGAGCAGCCCGTTCTCCGCGGCGGCCTCCCAGACGGCTCGGTCCATCATGTGCTCAGCGTCCCAGCGCCGGTAGTGCGGGGCCACCTCGCGGGTGACGAACTCACGCACCACCTCGCGGAACTCCTCGTGGATCTCCTCGTAGAAGCCGGGGAACATGGGGGTCCTTTCAGATCAGGAGGTCATCGGCAGATCTGGGCATGATCGCTGGGCTCGCCTGCTGATTCTCTCATTCTCCGGGCTGGTGCACGCGGGTGGCGTCGTATCGCGCCATGATCCGCTGCGCCTGCAGCGCCACCGGGGCGTCGACCATCTGCCCACGGAAGCTGAACGCGCCGACGGTGAGGGGGTCGGCGTCGGCGCCGGCCTCCTGGCGCAGGGCCACCAGCAGGGCCTTGGCCCACTCCACCTCCCCGGCGTCCGGGGTGTAGGCGCGACGCACGGTCTCCACCTGATGCGGGTGGACGCAGGCCTTGGCCACGAAGCCGCTGGCGCAGGCGTCCTCCGCCTCGGCGGCCAGCCGCGGCAGGTCCCGAATGCCGGTGTTGATGGCGTCCAGGGCGGGGACGCCGGCCGCCCCGGCGGCGATGAGCACGCTGTGGCGGATGTGTCGGATCACCGACCGATAGGCTCCGTCGGCGGTGCGGGCGGTGGTCCCGCCGAGTCCGGCGATCATGTCCTCGGTGCCCCAGAACAGGGCCTCGACGGCGGGGTGGGAGGCCAGCGCGGGGGCGTTGAGCACTCCGATGGGGCTCTCGACCTGAGGGATCAGTCGGGCGTCAGGCAGGGCTGCGGCGACGTGGTCGAGCACGCCGAGGTCCTCCGCCTTGGCGACCACCACGTGCCGCACCGGGCTTCCTTCCAGGGCGGTCAGGTCGGCGTCGAGCTCCCCGAAGGAGACGCCGTTGAGACGGACCACGGTGACGGCGGGATCGAGGGCGGGGATGTCATCGTCCCCACCGGTGATGGCTGTGACGGCGGCGGCACGGGCAGCGGGCTTCTCCGCAGTGGTGACCGCGTCCTCCAGGTCCACGATGACGGCGTCCGAGCGCTCGGCGGCCTTGCCGAAGCGGTCGGGGCGGCTGCCGGGGCAGAACAGCAGCGCGGGGCCGAGGGTGAAGCTGGAGACAGGGGCATCCGGACGGGGCATGGTTCTCCTGAGGAACGATCAGACGGGCGTACGGCAGGTGGCCTGGCGTCAGGCTCGTCCCACCGTACGCCCGCTGTGTGACGCATTCGACAGCGCCGCGCCAAGAATTTCGGACTTACTCGAGGGTCGCCGCGTAGGCCCGGATCTCGACCTGGGAGGACCGGCTGGCCGCCGACGCCTGCACCACAGACAGCGCCGGGACCGGCCGGTCCCCGAGCCAGTCGTTCCAGGCGCGCGCGAAGTCCTCGGCGTCGTCGATGCTCAGCAGCCACACCTGCGCCATGACGATCTGGCGGGGGTCGCCTCCCACCTCGGCAAGCAGGTCATCGATCCTCTCGAGGATCTGCCGACTCTGGCCTTCGACGTCCAGGGACTTGTCCGGCGCTGTCAGGCAGGCCGAGGCCAGACCGCCATGGGCGGAGGCCAGGTGGATCCCCGGCGCCCCCGGGGCGGTGACACGTCCGGCCTTGGTGATGCTCATCGGCCCTCCGTCCCAGCCGTTCGCGCTGCAGTGGCGACGACCTCCACCAGGATGTCGGGCCGGTGCAGCTCCCCGGAGACACAGGTGCGCGCCGGCGGGTTCTCCTTGTCGATCCAGTGGTTCCAGGCCTTGTTCATCGCCCCGAAGTAGCGCATGTCGCTGAGCCAGATGTGGATCATCAGCACGGAGCCCTGATCCTCGCCCAACTGTTCCAGCAGCTGGTCCAGGCGCTGCAGACACCAGCTGGTCTGATCCGCCGCGCTCAGGGACGTGTCCTTCGCCGTGATCCCCGAGAAGAAGATCAGATCCTCTGTGGCGACGGCCTCCGCCGCTCTGGCCCCGGCGATCTCCCGCGTTCCGATGCGTTCCATTCCTCACCTTTCGTCGTGTCATGTGTCAGCGCCGGGTGGCGCGTCACTGATGTCAGCTCTGTGCCGCCCGCCCCGAAGACCGAGGAGGCCTCAGAGGCCCCGTCCTGGGACGGCCTCCAGCAGAGCAGTCGTGTACTCATCCTGCGGGGCGTCGATGATCTGCCCCACGGGTCCCGCCTCCACCACGCGGCCCCGCCGCAGGACCACGACCTCGTCCGCGATCTCCGAGGTGACGCCGAGGTCGTGGGTGATGAACAGGCAGCTCACGCCGATCTCGGACTGCAGGCCGCGCAGCAGGTCCAGGATCTGTTTCTGCACGAGCACGTCGAGGGCCGAGACGGCCTCGTCGCACACCAGCAGCTCGGGCTCGGCGACCAGCGCCCTGGCGATCGCCACGCGCTGCCGCTGCCCGCCGGAGAGCTCCCCGGGATACTTTCCCAGGGCGGACTGCGGCAGCGCGACGTGATCGAGGCACTCCCGGACTCTGCGCCGCTTCTCCGCGCGTCCGAGGTCGCGTCGCGGGACGAGCGACTCCGCGATGAGCCCCGCCACGCTCCAGTACGGATTCAGCGAGGAGAAGGGATCCTGGAACACGGGCTGGGTCAGGCTCCGCAGGTAGCGGATGTCATCGCGGGACTCCGGCCGGATGGCGCGTGCGCCCACCCGCGCCTCACCGCTCGTGGCCTTCTCGAGCCCGAGGGTGATCCTGGCGACCGTCGACTTCCCGGACCCGGACTCTCCGATCACCGCTGTGGTGGTGCCCTTCCTGATGTCGAAGCTGACGTCGTCGACGGCCCGCAGCGGCTCCTTGAAGCCCCGGATCTTGAAGTCCTTCACCAGACCGCGGATGCTCAGGAAGCTGGGGCCCCCGTCGTCCTCCCGCGGCGCCTCCTCCCGGCGCCGGTGGGCGTCCAGCCGCGGGGCGGCGTCCACGAGCCGCTGCGAGTACGGGTGGCTCGGCGCGCGGAGGATCCCCCTCGGGGTGCCCTGCTCGACGACCTCACCGTCGGACATCACCACGACCTCGTCGGCCCGATCGGCGGCCACGCCGAGGTCATGGGTCACCAGGATCCGAGTCAGACCCCTGTCCTCGGCGAGCGTGTCCAGGTGATCCAGGATGCGCTTCTGCACGGTGACGTCCAGGGCCGAGGTCGGCTCGTCGGCGATCAGCAGCTCCGGATCGCCGGAGAGCGCGATCGCGATGAGGATGCGTTGCCTCATCCCTCCCGAGAACTCGTGCGGATACTGCCGGAACCGGCGCGCCGGCTCAGGGATCCCGGCGTCGTCCATGAGCTGCAGGGCCCGACGCCGCCGATCCTCCTTGGATCGCATGCCGTACTGCTTCAGCGCGTCACAGATCTGGTCACCGATGCGCATCGAGGGGTTCAGGCTCGCCATGGGGTCCTGCGGCACCAGCCCGATGCGTGCTCCCCGATAGTGGCGCAGAGTGCCCTCGGAGAGGTCCGCCAGACGCTCGCCGGCGTAGTCGACCTCCCCGCCGACGACGCGGGCGTTCTCCGGGAGCAGGCCCAGCAGCGCCTTGACGGTGGTGGACTTGCCCGATCCGGAGCCGCCCACGATCGCCAGCGAGCGCCCGGGGGCCACCGCGAAGCTGGCTCCTCGCACCGCGTCCTGCCCGTCGTAGGCGACGCGGAGGTCCCGCACCGTGATCAGCGGGTCCGGCCTGATGGGCGAGCTGTCCGTCTCGTGTGCCGTGGTCGTCATCGGGTCACCTCGCGTTGGGGTCGAGGGCGTCGCGCAGGGCGTCGCCGAACATGTTGAAGCCCAGGCACATGACGATGATCGTCAGACCCGGCCAGACGGCCGCCCAGGGTGAGCGGTAGATGTACTCCTGGGCGTCGGCGAGCATGATGCCCAGCGACGGCTCGGGCGGCTGGATCCCCAGCCCCAGGAAGGAGAGCATCGCCTCACCGATGATCGCCACCGGGATGATCACTGTGGCCTGGACGATGATCACCGAGGACGCATTGGGCAGCAGGTGCTGGAACAGGATCCTCGCCTGCGAGATGTTCATGGCGCGGGCGGCCTGGACGAACTCCAGCCCGGAGATCCGCAGCGCCTCCCCGCGGACCACTCGCACGATGATCGGGATGTTCGCGATGCCCAGCGCGATGGCCGCGTTCTCCAGACTCGGCCCGCGGATGGCCGCCAGGCCGACCGCGATGATGAGGAACGGGAAGGCCAGGGCGACGTCGGTGAGTCGCGAGACGACGGCGTCGGCCACCCGGGAGTACCCGGCCAGCAGCCCCAGCGGGGTCCCGACGCCCACGGCGACGGCGACCGAGAGCAGCCCGATCCACAGGGAGGTGCGGACGCCGTAGAGCAGCCGTGAGAGCACGTCCCGGCCCAGGTCGTCGGTGCCCAGCGGATAGCCGGCGGTGCCTGGGGTCTGGAACGGGATCTGGAAGTTGACCGCGGCGAAGTGATGCGGGGCGATCCAGGGGGCGCCGACGGCGGCGATGACGGTGAGCAGCAGCAGGAGGCCGCCGATCACCCCCAGCTTGTTCCGGGCCAGCTGCTGGAGGCCCCGGATGAAGGGACTGCGGCTCGTCTCCGCCGCGGCCGCGGTGGCTGTAGTCTGATACATGGGCACGTCCTCCTCAGGCACTGACCCGGACTCGGGGATTGATGACGGTGTAGAGGATGTCCACCAGAAGGTTGATCACCACGTAGAGCACCGTCACGACCAGCACGACGGCCTGGATCACCGGGAAGTCTCGCGCCAGGATGGCGTCCAGGGTGAGGCTCCCGATGCCGGGCAGGACGAAGATCTGCTCCGTGACGACCGCCCCGGAGAGCAGCGCGCCCAGTTGGAGTCCGGTGATGGTCACCAGGGCGATGAGCGCGTTGCGCAGCCCGTACTTGAACAGCACCCGCGGCTGGGACAGCCCCTTGGCCTTGGCGAATCGGACGTAGTCGGTGCCCATCGTCTCGATCATGGACGCCCGTGTCTGGCGGGTCACCACGGCGGCCAGCGCGGTGGCCAGCACGATCGCCGGCATCGTGAGGTGGTACAGCGCCGCCAAGGGGTTGACGCCCATAGGGACGTACCCGGATGCCGGGAACCATCCGAGGGTGATCGCGAAGAGCATGATCCCCAGCAGGCCGAGCCAGAAGCTCGGCAGGGAGAGCCCCAGCAGGGCGATCCCGTTGCTGAGGAACTCCGGGAACCGTCCCCGGTGCCGTTCGGCGATCATCCCGAGGATGATGCCGCCGACGGTCGCCAGGAACACGGCGTAGAGCGCCAGCCAGAGCGTCACCGGCAGCGTCTGGGAGATCATGGAGGTCACCTCCTGCCCGGTGCGGGTCGACTCCCCGAGGTTCAGGGTGACGACGTTCTTCAGGAAGATGAGGAACTGCTCCACGAGCGGGCGGTCCAGTCCGAGGTCGGCCCGGATCGCGGCGATCTCGGCCGGGCCGGCCTCATCGCCGGCCATCGCCCGCGCCGGGTCACCGGGCAGTGCCCGGATTCCCAGGAAGATGACGACGGCGGAGATCAGCAGCGTGATCAGGGACTGGACGAGTCGGGTCAGGAAGAAGCGGCTCTTGGTCATCGTGACGGCGGCCCTCAGTCGTCGCCGAGGTCGAGCTCGTCGATGTCGATCTCCTCTTCGGCCGCCTCGGTGTCGACGAACGCCGCACCGGAGACCCGCAGGATGCCGTCCGGGGAGAACCAGACGCCGGCGATGGATTCGTGGGCCGCACCCAGGTTGCTCAGCCGGTAGGTGACGATGATGTTGTTCAGCTCGCCGGCCCGTTCCACCGCCTGCCCGTAGAGCTCGACGCGCTCGTCGTGGTCCACGGTGCGGGCGGCCTCGTCGAGGTACTCGTCGATCTCCGGGTCGGAGAGCCCCGAGTAGTTGTTGCCGG
Source organism: Nesterenkonia sp. CL21 (assembly GCF_031705515.1). Lineage (NCBI taxonomy): Bacteria > Bacillati > Actinomycetota > Actinomycetes > Micrococcales > Micrococcaceae > Nesterenkonia > Nesterenkonia sp. CL21. The sequence continues at coordinate 145,579 of NZ_JAUTWR010000004.1, read as the reverse complement.
CACCGGTGGAGAAGTAGTTGTGCAGGTTGTTGTGCGGGTCGATCATCCCGCCCCAGCCCACGAGGATCGCGTCGAAGTCGCCGCGGTCCTGGGCATCGAGCAGGGCGGTCCACTCCATGGGCCGGATGGTGAACTCGAAGCCCGCGTCCTCCACGGAGGCCTGCAGGGCCTGCGCGTAACGCAGGGAGTCCTGGTCGTTGCGCACGGTGAGGTCGATCTCCACGGGGATGTCCACCCCCGCGTCCTCCAGGAGCTCCATCGCGCGGTCCGGGTCGTGCTCGGGGCAGTCGGTGGCCCGCTCGTCGGCGAACGTGCTGATCGGTGACATCGGCGTGCAGGCGGAGACGTACCAGTTGTTGAACACGACGTCGACGAGGGAGTCCCGGTCGATGGCCAGCGAGAGCGCCTCGCGCACGGCGGGCTCCTGGGCCACCACGGTGTCGATCTCACCGGGCGGCTGGCCGGTGCCGTCCACATTGCCGATGTTCAGCGTCAGCCCCTGGAATCCCAGGGAGTCCAGGACGAGGCCGTTGACCTCACCGGCGGCGTCGTCGACGAGCGCGTCGAACTCCTGGGGCGAGACGGTGTCGGTGAGGTGCACGTCCCGAGAACGCAGGTTGGCGGCCCGGATGTTGTGGTCAGGCATGATCACGTAGGTGATGGAGTCCAGGTGGACCTCGTCGGCCCCGTAGTAGTGGGGGTCGGCGACGACGTCGATGCGGGTCTGCGGCACCCGCTCCACCAGTGCGAAGGGCCCCACGCAGCTGGGCGCCTGGGCGAAGTCGTCCCCGAGCTCATCGAGCGCCTGAGGAGACATGATCATCCCGGCGCGGTCGGACAGCGTCGCCACCAGGGGCGCAAAGGGCTCGGCCAGCTCGATCTCGATCTCATGGTCGTCGACCACTCGAATCTCCTCGATCGGGCCCATGTCCGAGCTGCGCGCGGAGGTGGGGTGCTCCAGGTGCCGCTCCAGGCTGGTCCTGACCGCTTCGGCGTCCATGGGGGTGCCGTCGGAGAAGACGGCGTCCTCGCGCAGCGGGACCCGCAGCACGGTCTCGTCCTCGGAGTAGTCCGGCAGCTCGGTGGCGAGCATCGGGATGATCTCGCCCTCGGCGTCGATGTCGTAGAGCTTCTCGCACATGGACTCGAAGACCATGCGCCCGGCCCGGGTGCGGGCCGTGGTGGGGTCGAGTGCGTCCGGCTCCTGGGACAGGGCCATGACGAGGTCGCCGCCCTCGACGGCCTCGTCGGCGGCCAGCGGAACGGACGACTCCCCCTCACGCGCGTCGACCTCCTGCTCTCCGATCTCCTGGACCTCGGAGCAGCCCACCAGGGCGACCAGGGACAGCAGGGCGAGTGATTTCTTCATGGGTCGTGACACCACCGTTTCAGGGAGCGGATTGGACAGCGCGAGTGAGTATCAGGTCACTTGGTCGGACCAAATCTCATGAGTCCTGAGTCTGTGCTCCACATCACATGGATGTCAAGAGTTTCGCGAAAACTCAACGACTGGTAGGCCCTCTGGGCGTTGACTGCCCCGTCCTGTCCATGCCACGGTATGGACACTTGGTCGGACCACCGGTCCACCGGTGGACGATTCACGGGTCGCCAGAGACGCATCCGCCATACTGGGGAGGCACGGAGCGCGGCCGGCAGACGACCGGCCACGGAGCGGAGGACCCATGCGCGAACTCGACGGACTCTCCATCAGCTCGGTCACCGTCGCCGAACAGCTCAGCCGACGCCTGATCAGCATGATCGAGGACGGCGAGCTCAAGGCCGGCGACAAGCTGCCCAACGAGCGCGCCCTGGCGGAGTCGGCGGAGGTCTCCCGCACCACCGTGCGGGAAGCCCTGCGGGACCTGGAGCTGCGGGGGCTGATCACCAGGACGCGCGGCCGCGGCACAGTGGTGCGCGCCGTCCGGCGTCCGGACCTGCACGCCGGGATGCTCGGCTCCATGGAGACCTCCCACCGCGTGCTCCGGGAGGTCATGGACCTCCGCGCCGTGGTCGAGCCCCCGATGGCGGAGCGTGCGGCCGACCGGGCACTGGACTCGGAGCTGCCCGGGCTCCTCCACCGTGTGGAGCAGGCCGAGGAGGAGCTCGCCCGACCGGACCCTTCCGTGCCGCTGCTCTTCCAGCTGGACATGGCCTTCCACAGTGAGATCGCGAAGCTGACCCACAATCCGATGCTCACCCGACTGCTGAACGTCACCCACGACTGGATGACGCCCTCAGAGGCAGGCCTGCACCTGCCCGACGAGAAGCTGAGGACCGCGGTGGAGGCGCACCGCCGGATCTACGAGGCCATCCGCCGGCACGACGCCGACGAGGCCCGCCGCCTCATGGCCGAGCATCTCGAGGAAGTCGCCGCCCACCTGGACCTGCAGCGGTGACGCGATGGCGGCACCGCTGAGCCTGGGCGACACCTGGGCCGCCGACCTGGCGGTCGGCTCCCTCCGCGACTGGGCCCAGTACGGGCTGGGCATCGCCGTGATGGGTGCCGCCACCGTGGTGCTGCTGCGCCGCTCCGGCATCCGCCTCGGCGCACTGCCGCTGGTGGCGCTGGTGCGGGCGGCCGCCCAACTCACGCTCATCGCCCTGCTGCTGCAGGGGGTGCTCACCGCTCCCTGGACCGTGGTGCTGTTCATCCTGCTCATGCTCTCCACCGCCTCGGCCACCTCCTTCCGACGGGCGAAGGAGCTCCCCCGCGGCCCCGCAGGAGCCGTCCTCGGCGTGCTGATCGGCGGCACCATGACCGTGGCGGTCGTGCTGCTGCTGGGCCTGGTCGCGTGGGAGACGGAGAAGATCATCGCCATCGCCGGCATCACCATCGGCAACTGCATGACGGCCTCCACGCTCGCGATGCGACGGTTCGCCTCCAGCCTGCAGCAGCGCTCCGGAGAGGTGGAGGCCTGGCTGTCCTTGGGGGCGCGACCGGCCCAGGCCACGGCCCAGATGCGCCGGGAAGCGGTGCGGGAGGCCCTGCTCCCGAACCTCGACCAGACGAAGAACACCGGACTGGTCACCCTGCCCGGGGCCTTCGTCGGCGCACTCTTCGGCGGCGCCTCGCCTGTCGAGGCCGCTCAGTTCCAGCTCGTCGTGCTGGCCGCGATCGGCCTGGCCGGGTCGGTGACCGCCCTGCTGGGGACCTGGTGGGCGGCGCGCTCACCCCGGATCCCCCTGCAGGCGGCGTCGAGCTGACGCCTCCCAGACCCCCTATCGCACCATGACGCCTGACCATGACACCTGACCATGACACCTGAGGTCGCGCACCTCACCTCCGGACGCGTTTCGTGGCACCATGGCTGGGATGCCTGCTGGCGGGAGCCCCGCTCCCGCACCATCGGATCTGTTCGGAATCGCACGGAGAGTGAGGCGAGGTCAGCCCCATGCCTGAATCGGCAGCTGGAACCCCCCTGCACATCATCACCCTGGTCAAATGGGTGCCGGACGCTCAGCTGGAGCGCCGGTTCACCGCGGAGCGACGCATCGACCGCTCGGAGGGCATCCTGGGTGAGCTGGATGAGTACCCGCTCGAGGCCGCCCTGCAGATCAAGGAGGCCGCCTCACGGGACGTGCGGGTCTCCGCCCTGACCATCGGGCCGGCGGGCGCGGCCACCGCCGCGAAGAAGGCCCTGCAGATCGGCGCCGATGACGCCTTCCACCTCAGCGACGACGCGCTGACCGGCGCCGACGTCGTCGCCACCTCTGCCGCGCTGGCCGCGGCGATCGAGCATGTCCTGGCCGACGGCGATGCCGAGGGCGAGCACCTCGTCATCACGGGCATGGCCTCCGAGGACGGCGAGTCCGGCGCGGTGCCGCCGCAGCTGGCCGAACGACTCGGACTCAACCTTGTCACCCAGGCCACCGCCGTGGCGCTGGAGGAGGACCGGCTGGTGGTCACCCGCGCCTCCGCCACGGAGCAGCAGCGGCTGGCGGCCGCCCTGCCGGCCGTGGTCTCCGTGACCGACCAGGCCAATGAGCCCCGGTACCCGAACTTCAAGGCGATCATGGCGGCGAAGAAGAAGCCGATGACCTCCTGGAGTCTGGCCGACGTCGGGCTGGATGCTTCCGCGGTGGCCTCGAAGGCCACCGTGCTGACCGCGGAGGCGCGTCCGCCGCGCACCGCGGGCGAGATCATCACCGATGAGGGTGATGCCGGCGTGAAGATCGTGGAGTTCCTGGCAAAGGAGCGTGTGCTGTGAGTGTTGCCCTGGTGTTCTTCGAGTCGCTGGACGCGCGGCTCTCCTCGGCCCAGCAGGAGCTGCTGACCCTGGCCGCCACGCTCGGCGAGGTCCATGTGGTCACCGGGACCCCGGGTGACCGCGCCGTCGACGCGGTCGCCGTCGAGGGTGTGCAGACCGTCTACACCGGTGACGCGGAGATCCTCACCCCGGACCCCGCCCTGGTGGACCTGCTGGAGACCGCGGTGCAGGAGACCGCCGCCTCGGCGATCCTCGCCCCGGACACGCCGGACTCCACCGACGCGCTCGCCCGCCTGGCGGTCCGCCTGGACACCGGGATCATCACCGACGCCGTGGGCATCGACTCCGAGCGGCGTGTCACGAAGTCCGTGCTGGCCGGCTCCTACACCACCACCGCCGAGGTGGCCGAGGACCGCGCCCTGGTGGCCACGGTGAAGCCGAACTCGGTGGAGGCCGCCGTCGTCGCGGGCCAGGCCCCCGAGGTGGTCGCACTGCCGGTGGGCCCCTCTCTCGCCGAGGGTGCCGCCGCCTCCGGCGGTGTCGAGGTCCTTCAGCGCACTCCGCTCGAGGTCTCGGAGCGCCCGGCCCTGACGGAGGCCCGCGTCGTCGTCGCCGGCGGCCGCGGGGTGGACGGGAACTTCGGTCCGCTGGAGGAGCTGGCCGATGAGCTGGGTGCGGCAATCGGCGCCTCCCGCGCGGCCACCGACGCCGGGTGGATCGACCACGCCGCCCAGGTGGGCCAGACCGGCGTGACGGTGTCCCCGCAGCTCTACATATCCGCCGGCATCTCCGGGGCGATCCAGCAGCGCGCCGGCATGCAGACCGCCCAGACGATCGTGGCGATCAACAAGGACGAGGACGCCCCGGTGTTCGAGATCGCCGACTTCGGCGTGGTGGGCGACCTGTTCGAGGTCGTGCCGCAGATGGTGGAGGAGCTGCGCCGCCGCAAGGGCTGACCCCCGGGCCAGCGGCATGTGGCCTGCCTCACATACCATGAGAGGGTCATGCGGGCAGGACCGCCGCACCCAGGGACGAGGGAGACCCGAACCATGAGCCAGGACGCCGCCGCCGATCGCCGTGAGATGGAGCAGCATCCCGATGTCCGGGGCCTGCGCATCCTGCGCTTCCTCGGACCCGGCCTGCTGGTGGCCATGGCCGGCGTGGGGACCAGCCACCTGGTCACCGCACCGCTGGCCGGTGCGCACTTCGAGTTCGCGCTCCTGTGGGTCCTGCCGGTGGCGTTCCTGTTCAAATGGCAGGGCTTCGAGCTGGCTATGCGATACACCGCCGCCACCGGCGAGTCCATCCTCTCCGCCTACACCCGCATCCCGGGGCCGAAGAAGTGGGCGGTCTGGGCCGTGCTGGCAGCCACGATCGTCATCGGCTGCACCGCCGTCGGGGCGATCGTCGCGGCCGCGGCGGCCGTGCTGTGGGCGAGCTTCGGCGTCGGATCCCTGCTGGCCTACGGCGTGGTGCTGTCCCTGCTGGCCGTCGGACTGCTCCTGGCCGGGAAGTACCGGGGCTTGGAATGGGTCAACAAGGTGCTGGCCATCGTGCTGGTGATCGGCACCGTTGTCGCCTTCGTGGTCGGCGGAGTCCAGGGCGAGGCCTGGGGTCACCTGCTGCTGCCGGCCATCCCCGCTGGGTCCGCGCTGCTCGTCGCCGGGCTCATGGGCTGGATGCCCACCGACCTGAGCGTCGGCGTGTGGGCCTCGCTGTGGATGACGAGCAAGCGCCGCGGCATGGTGCGCGTCCGGGAGGTCTTCGGGCCGCAGGCGGTGGAGCATACGCCCGCTGAGGTGCGTCCCTACGCCGACGCCTGGTTCAAGGCCGCGCTCTACGACTTCCGGATCGGGCACATCGTCTCCTGGATCATCGCGACCATGTACCTGGTGCTGGGGGCGATGATCCTCTTCGCCCGCGAGGACAAGCCGGAGGGTGCGGGCACCATCCTCGCCATCTCCCACATCTTCACCGACACCGTGGGCGTGTGGATGTTCCCGATCTTCATCGCCGGGGCCTCCGCCGCGCTGTTCTCCACCGTGCTGATCATCTTCGACGGATTCCCTCGGACCTTCGCGGCCTGCCTGACCGAGCTGGTGGCGCCGCACGCCGACCGCCCGTGGTGGACCGAGCGGACCCTGATGCGAGTGATGATGGGCGTGATGGTGGTGTGCGCGATCATCGCGCTGACGCTGTTCCCGAATCCGGCGATGCTGGTGCCCGCCGCCGGCGCGGTCTCGTTCGCGATCAGCCCGGTGCTCTTCGCGGTGAACCTCTATGTGGCGGTGAAGTTCATCCCGGCGCGGTACCGCCCCGGCAGATTCGTGGTCATCTGGAGCTGGATCAGCATCGTGGTCCTGTCCCTGCTCACCCTGTGGGTCATCCCCCAGACGCTGGGCTGGCTCTGAAGCTGCGGAACGGAGCGAGGGTGGCGCGCACGACGTCGGCGGCACCCCAGTCGGTGTCGAACTGGGCGATCACCGCCAGGTGCTGGCTCAGCTGGAGGATCGGCATGCGGTCCCGCCAGTGCCGGTCGAGCCCGGTCAGGTCGGCATAGAGCTCGAAGAACGTCTCGGCCTCCGGGGGCGGAGCCGTCGTCCACAGATGGGCCAGGTCGATCTCCGCCCAGGTGTAGGACACCGCCGGATCGATCAGTGCCGGCCGGCCCTCCCGGGTGGCCAGCAGGTTCTGCGCCCACAGGTCACCGTGGACCAGGCATGCCGGCGCCGCCGGAAGCAGCTCAGGCAGTCGGTCGCACAGCCGCTCCAGGGCGGCTCGGTCCGCGACCCCGAGCACGTCGTGCACGCGGGGCTCGTCGAGCCACCGCAGCAGTCGGTGCTGGGCGAAGAACTCGAAGCCGTCGTCCTCCCAGGTGTTGATCTGCTGTCGCCGACCCAGCCAGTTGTGGCGGTGCCACCCGAAGCGGGGGTGCCGGGTGGAGGTGTGCAGATGGGCCAGCTCATGGGCGAGCCGCTCCCAGAAGACCTCGGCGTCCGGCCGGGGATGCAGCGTCGAGAGGACGAGCAGATCGTGGTCGGCGAGGACGACCTCGGGGGTGACGACTCCGCCCGCCTCAGCCAGCACCGTGAGCCCCTCAGCCTCCGCGGCGAAGGCATCGTCGCCCGGCGGCCCGCCGAAGGTCTTCACGAACACCGTGGTGCCGTCGCGGCGGTGAGCCAGACCGGCGGTCGCCGCCAGACCCCCGGCGACCGGCTCCACGCGCACCACGTCGTCCAGGCCTGCCTGCTGCAGGCGTGGGAGCAGCATGGACGATGCAGCTGTCACCCGGTGGCTCCTCTCCGCGACGTGCCTGGGTCTCAGAGACGTCGTATCACGCGCCGCAGGGCCCGGTGAAGGTCTGGACGCTGATCCGCATCACACGCCGAGCAGCCAGGCGGCCAGCAGCACCACCGGCAGGCTCAGCAGCGAGCTGGCGAAGGTGACGTCCTTGGCCACGGTGACCGGCATCCCGTGGTGAAGGCCGAAGACGAACACGTTCTGCGCGGTGGGCAGCGCCGCCATCGCCACTACTCCCAGCAGCTCGGCACCGGTCAGCCCGAAGACCGGGCCGGCGAGCGCCCATGCGACCACCGGCATGACGGCGACCTTGCACACGGTGCCCACCACGGCGTCGGCCCGGCGCTCCCGCACGGCGAAGGGCCGCTCCTGCCACAGCGCCATCCCGAAGATCAGCAGCATCAGCGGGATGGAGGCCTCCCCCAGCATCCGGACCGGCTCCCAGATCACCTCGGGCGGCCGCCGGTCCAGCAGGGAGAAGACCGCCCCGATCAGCACCCCCACCGTGACGGGGTTCAGCATGGAGCCCAGGATGGTCCGTGCGCGGGAGGGCCCGCCGGAACGCCCGAGCAGCCCGAAGAGCGTGAGGAACAGCGGGGCGAGAACCAGCAGCTGGGCCAGCAGCACCGAGACCACCGGAGCGGTGGTGCCCACCATGTAGAGCGCGATCGGCACCCCGATGTTGCCCGCGTTCACGTAGCAGGAGGCCATCGCTCCCACCGCGACGTCGGCACCGGTGGCGGCACCCGAGGCGCCACCGTCACGGGCGCTGGCTCTGGCGCCGTCGCCGTCGGGCATCGGCCGACGTCGGCGTCGTCGCAGCGCCAGCAGGCCATAGGCGGAGAAGACGACGGCGGTGATCCCGGCGATGCCGAGCGCCAGCGGCGCGTACAGTCCGGCCACCATGCGGACATCCGTCTGGGAGACCAGCACCACCATCAGGCACGGGTTGGTGATGTAGTAGACCAACGGCGTGACCCCGCGCTGCGCAGAGCGGGCCTTCTGCGGGGCGATCGCCGCGGTGCCGGCGCCGATGAGCACGAGCACCGCCACCACGCTGAAACCGAGGAGAACGCCCTCCACTCACCCTCCTTCGCTGGCCGTGCCCGCCGGCGGCGGAGCATCCACCCGCACCCTACAGCGCGCCACCTCTGCAGGTCAGCTCAGCAGGAAGGTCAGCGCAGCAGGCAGGGACGCTTGGGATCGAACTCCCAGCCCGGGACGAGATACTGCATGGCCACCGCGTCGTCGCGGGCACCGAGCCCTTCCCGCAGGTAGAGCTCATGGGCCTCCTCCAGGCGATTCCGGTCCAGGTCCACGCCGATCCCGGGCCGCTGCGGCACGGCGATGGCGCCGTCGCGGATCTGCAGGGGTTCCTGTGTGAGCCCCTGGCCGTCCTGCCAGATCCAGTGGGTGTCCAGAGCGGTGATCTCCCCCGGGGCGGCGGCGCCGACGTGGGTGAACATGGCCAGGGAGATGTCGAAGTGGTTGTTGGAGTGAGAGCCCCAGGTCAGGCCGAAGTCGTGGCAGAGCTGCGCCACCCGGACCGAGCCGCTCATCGTCCAGAAGTGGGGGTCGGCCAGGGGGATGTCCACGGCGTTGCCGCGCACGGCGCTGGTCATCTCACGCCAGTCGGTGGCGCACATGTTGGTCGCCGTGCGCAGCCCGGTGGCGCGCTTGAACTCGGCCATGATCTCCCGGGAGGAGAACCGCCCCTCGGCCCCGCAGGGGTCCTCGGCATAGGCCACGACCCCCTGCATCCGACGGCCGTAGCGGATGGCCTCCTCGAGCAGCCAGCCGCCGTTGGGGTCCAGGGTGATGCGAGCCTCGGGGAACTCCTCGTGGAGGGCGGTGACGACGTCGACCTCCTCATCCCCGGCGAGCACTCCGCCCTTGAGCTTGAAGTCAGAGAACCCGTAGCGCCGCTGCGCGGCGCGGGCCAACTCGATCACTCCCTGGGCGTCCATGGCCTTCTCGCGACGGCGACGCTCCCACGCGTCCGCGCCGCCGGCCTCGCGCAGGTAGGGCAGGTCGGTGGCGTCGGGGTCGCCGATGAAGAACAGGTAGCCGAGCATGGGCACCTGGCTGCGCTGCCGGCCGTCACCGAGAAGCTCCGCCACGGGGATGCCGAGATGCTGCCCGTGCAGGTCCAGCAGCGCGGACTCCAGTCCGGTGACGGCATGCACGGCGGTGCGCAGGTCGAAGGTCTGCAGTCCCCGCCCACCGGCGTCGAGCGCGGAGAACTCCTCCGAGATCTCCCGCAGGGCGGAGCGGAACTCGGCCACGGGTCGGCCCGTCAGCCGCTCACCGCCCTCGCGCAGGGTGGCAGTGATCTTCTCCCCGCCCGGCACCTCACCGAGTCCGGTGCGCCCGTCCTCGTCGGTGAGGATCACGATGTTCCGGGTGAAATAGGGGCCATGAGCCCCGGACAGATTGAGCAGCATGGAGTCGTGCCCGGCGACCGGGACGACCTCGACGTCGGTGATGCGGGGAGAAGCGCCGGCGGGCACGGGACGAGACATGGATGAACCTCCGCGAGAGTCTGTGGGCTGTCTCACGCTAATGACAATTCGTGATGCCTGTCCAAGCCGATGAATACATGCTTCGATGCCTCCGACGCATCACGCTGTCTGACATGATGCAGACCTGTAGAACAACTTCCGCACCAGTACAGGGAAGAAGCGCTTTCCCTCGCAGACCACGCGAGACGGCTCAAACTCATCGATACCTTCAGCGCATCACTTGATTCGCTTTACAGTTTGGACAGGTATCACGCAGGTTCTCTACGCTCGGATCACCGACCCCGATGTGTCCACCCTCACAGGACTCACAGACTTCACTGCCGCACCCCACTTCCAGGAGAAGACCATGAAGACCTCAGCACCTGCCCGCCGCTCCGTGGCGGCTGCCGCCGTCGTCGCCGGCCTCGGCCTGAGCCTCAGCGCCTGCGGCGGCGTCACCGACGGCACCGGCGACTCCGACGGCTTCCCCGAGGAGTCCATCACCTTGACCGTCGGCCAGGACGCCGGCGGCAGCACCGACCTGATCGCGCGTGCCGTGGCCAACGGCGCCCAGGACGCCTTCGGTGTGGCGATGCCGGTGGAGAACCAGCCCGGGGCCAACGGCGCCATCGCCACCCAGCAGGTCGCGAACCAGGACCCGAACGGCTATGACCTCGTACTGCTCAACGCCTCGCTGATCACCATCACCTCCCTCATCGCCTCCGAGGACGAGCAGGTCAGCCTCGACGAGCTCGACGTCGTGATGGGCCTGTCCCGCGACGACTACGTCATGGTCGCCCACGCCGACACCGGCTACGAGACCCTGGACGACATCGCCGCCGACAGCGGGAACCTCTCCTACGGCACCGCCGGTGTGGGGACCGGCTCCCAGCTGGCCCAGCTGCTGATGTTCGGCGAGGCCGACATCGACGGCAACGAGGTCCCCTTCGACGGCGGCGGCCCTGCGCTCACTGCCGTGATGGGAGGTCAGGTCGACGTCGCGACCGTCCAGGTGGCCGAGGCCATGCCACAGATCGAGGCCGGCACCGTGAATCCCATCGTGGTGTTCTCCGACGAGCGCCTGGAGTTCCTCCCGGACACCCCCACCGCCGCGGAGGAGGGCCACGAGATCCCCGTCGCCCAGTACCGGGCCGTGGCACTCCCGGCAGGCGCCTCCGATGAGATCAGGACGACTCTGGAGGACGGCTTCCGCGAGATCGTCGCCACCGAGGAGTACCAGCAGTTCAACGAGGACAACTACCTCACTCCCGTGGAGATCAGCGGCGACGAGGTCGAGGAGCAGTGGAACGAGCTCGCCGAGACCTACCGTCAGCTGGTGGAGGACAACGACATCGACCTGGGAGGCGCCGAGTGAGGACGCAGCACCTGCCGGCTCCTCGTCACCTGGCCCCCGCGACGGCTCTGGGGCTCATCGCCGCGCTGGCCGGCTGCGGGGGCGTCACCCAGGGGTCCGGAGAGACGGCGGACTTTCCGTCCGAGCCCCTCCGGATGACCGTCGGCTACGACGCCGGCGGCCCCGCGGATGTGATCGCCCGAGCCCTGGCCGAAGGCTCCCAGGACGCCTTCGGCGTGGCGATGCCGGTGGAGAACCAGCCCGGGGCCAACGGCGCACTGGCGGTCAAGGACGTCGCCGGCCGTGACGCGGACGGCTACGAGCTCACCCTGCTCAACGCCTCTCTGATGACGATCACTCCACAGGCGGTCTCCGAGGACGAGGCCGTGAGCTGGGATGAGGTCGACGTCGTGATGTCCCTGGTGCAGAACGACTACGTGCTCATCGCCACCGCTGACAGCGAGATCGACTCCCTGCAGGACATGATCGCCTCCGACGAACCCATCACTTATGGCACCACCGGTGTGGGCACGGGCAGCCAGCTGGCACAGCTGGCGCTCTTCGGCGAGGCCGGCGTGGACGGCAACGAGGTGCCCTTCGACTCGGGCCCGCCGGCGCTGACCGCCGTCATGGGCGGTCAGGTGGAGGTCGGCACCGTCCACATCGGTGATGCGATGCCCCAGATCGAGGCCGGCACCGTCAAGCCGATCCTGATCTTCTCCGAGGAGCGCAACGAGCACCTGCCGGACACCCCCACCGCCGCCGAGGAGGGACACGACATCCCGGTCACCCAGTACAGCGCCGTGGCCCTGCCGGAGGGCACGGACGAGGACGTCGTCACCGCTCTGCGGGACGGCTTCGAGGAGATCGTGGCCACCGATGCCTGGCAGGACTTCCTGGACGCCAACTACCTGGTCCGGGCGGAGACGCCGGGCGACGAGGTCGAACGGGAGTGGCAGGAGCTCGCGGAACGCTATGCGGAGTTCGCCCAGGACTACGACATCGACCTCGGAGGGGAGGACTGATGACGGCAGAGGCCCTCGGCAGCACCCGGTCACCGGACGTCACCGACTCTCCCGGCCAAAAGGCTCCCCGCGCCGGCCGGCTGACCAACCTCCTGTGCGGGGCGGCGGTGACCGCAGTCGGCGTCCTGGCGCTGCTGGAGGCCATGAGCCTCGGCCTGGGTGCGCTGACCCACCCCCGGGCCGGCACCTGGCCGGGCGTCGTCTCCGGTCTGCTGATCGTGGTGGGTGTGCTCATCATGGCCCGCGCAGCCACCTATGAGGACGCCGAACAGATCACCTCGCGCGCCTGGGCCGTGCTCGTCGGTGCGGCCAGCCTGGTCGCCCTGGGCCAGCTCATCCCACTGATCGGCTTCGAAATCCCCTCGTTCCTCCTGCTGGTCTTCTGGATGTGCGGGCTGGGTCGGGAACGGCTGCGCCTGGCGGTCCCCCTGTCCGCCGTCGTCGTCGCCGTCTTCTACCTGATCTTCATCACGGGCCTCAGCGTGCCGCTGCCGCGGCTGTTCTGACCCGGCCCACCCCCGGCGCCGCCGCGCGCCCCGTCGTCACGAAAGGCTGACGTCATGGACCTCACCCCGGTCTTCGAAGGCTTCCAGGTCGTCCTGCAGCCGGAGAACTTCCTCTTCTGCCTGCTGGGCGTGCTCGTCGGCATGGTCATCGGCGTGCTGCCGGGACTGGGCCCGGCGGCGACCATCGCCATCCTGCTGCCGCTGACCTACGGCATGGAACCGGTCACCGCGATCATCATGCTGGCCGGCATCTTCTATGGCGCGATCTACGGCGGCACCGTCACCGCCGTGCTGCTGAAGCTGCCCGGCGAGACCTCCTCGGCCATCACCGCCCTGGACGGCTACCCGCTGGCGCAGCAGGGGCATGCGGGCAAGGCCCTGGGCATCGGGGCGATCGCCTCCTTCGCGGGCGGCACCGTGTCCATCGTGGTGCTGACCGTCGTGGCCCCGATGATCGCCGGGTTCGCCCTGCGCTTCGGCCCGCCCGAGTACGCGGCCCTGACGCTGCTGGGCATCCTGCTTGTGGCCACCATCAGCAACGGCACCATGCTCAAGGCGCTGGCGGCCGCCGCGGCAGGACTTCTGCTGGCCACGGTGGGACGTGACGGTTTCACCGGGGAGCTGCGCTACACCGCCGGCAGCCTCGAGCTGACTGACGGCCTGCAGTTCGTGCCGATCGCGATGGGCGTCTTCGGCCTCGCCGAGATCCTCTACAGCCTGGAACGGCGCCACATCGACCCGGGCAAGCCGATCAAGGTCAAGAAGGTGCTCCCCACCCGCCAGGACCTGAAACAGTCGGCCGGACCCATCGGCCGCGGAGGGCTGCTCGGGTTCCTGCTGGGCATCCTGCCGGGCGGCGGCGCCACCGTCTCCGCCATGGCCTCCTACGGCATCGAGAAGCGGCTGGCCAAGGATCCGAAGCGCTTCGGCCGCGGCGCCATCGAAGGGGTGGCCGGCCCGGAGACGGCCAACAACGCGGCGGCCACCTCCTCCTTCATCCCGCTGCTGACGCTGGGGATCCCGGCCAACGCCACCATGGCGGTGATGTTCGGGGCGCTGCTCATCCAGGGCATCACGCCGGGTCCGCAGCTGGTGGACACCAACCCGGACCTCTTCTGGGGCGTGGTGAACTCGATGTACATCGGGAATCTCGTCCTGCTGATCCTCGCCATCCCCCTGATCGGCGTGTTCGTGCGGATCCTGCACGTCCGCCCCGCCATCCTCGCCCCCATCACCGTGCTGATCGTGTGCATCGGCGCCTACACGATCAACAACCGGATCTTCGAGGTCATGGTGGTCATCGTCTTCGGCGTGCTGGGCTACCTGATGAAGAAGTTCGGCTTCGACCCGGCCCCGCTGGTGCTGGCCTTCGTCCTGGGCTCGCTGCTCGAGGACAACTTCCGCCGGGCGCTGCTCATGTTCTCCGGGGACCTCACGCAGGTGGCCGGGCGACCCATCACGCTGACGCTGCTCGCGCTGTTCGTCGTCGTGGTGGCCCTGCCGATCGTGCTGAAGGTCGTCCGGCGCCGTCGTCCTGACCTGCTGGCGGTGCCCGGCGAGGAGCCCGTCCGGGAGCCCTCCGACGCCGGGCGCTGATCCCTGGGCCCTCCCCTCCAGGCCCTCCCCAGTCGCGTTTTCCACAGGCTGCCGGTGGGGGCCTGCCAGGCCCCTCGGATCTGGCTACCGTGGAGGCATGAGCCAGCCACCGCATGTGACTCCAGGTCAGATCCCGATGCCCGCCCCTCCGCAGGGGGCGCTGCCCGCCCCTCCACCGGCCGGACCGCCCATGCCTCCGCCGCCGAACCCGCAGGCTCAGAATGCCGAGCGTGATGCGTCGGTCTCCCTGGCGCTGGGCATCGTGGGGCTGTTCTTCCTGCACATCGTGCTGGGGCCGGTCGCCATCGGATTCGCCGTCCGGGCGCGGCGGAACGGCCACCGCGCTCTGCCCGGCCTGGTGCTCGGGTGGATATCCCTGGCGATCGGTGTGCTGACGCTGATCCCGGTGGTGCTGGGGCTCATCATCCTGGCCACCGGCGGCCTGTGAGGAGGGCAGCTCCATGACCTGCTCGCCGCAGCACAGCGCGCTCGCACCCACGGCCCCTCCGGTGCACCGCTTCACCGCCGCTCAGCGGGCGGCGGACCGCGCCGTCGTGACCGTCCTGGTGGGGCTGGTACTGCTGCCGATACTTCTGGGGCCCCTGGCGCTGATCCTGGTGCGCAGGACTCGCCGCCTGGGAGGCGAGCCCCTCCGCTGGGTGGTCGTGGTGGCGTGGATCGAGATCGTCGTCGGCATCCTCATCCTGGCAGTCATCTCCATGACGCTGTTCAGCCTGCTGACGATGGCCACCCACGGCTCGGCGTCCTGACCGTCGACGCCTCCCGCGGCACCAGGCGCTGCAGCTGAGTGACGTGCTTCGGCTCGAGCTCTTCGACCGTGGAGACCTCCAGCAGCCGCATGGTCCGCTCCACCTGCTCACTGAGGATCTCGATGGTCCGGTCCACTCCGGCGCGGCCGCCGGCCATGAGCCCGTACAGGTAGGCCCGCCCCACGAAGGTGAACTTCGCCCCCATGGCCAGGGCGGCGACGACGTCGGCGCCGTTCATGATGCCGGTGTCCATGGTGACCTCGAGGTCGTCTCCGACCTCGCGGACCACCTCAGGCAGCAGGTGGAACGGGATCGGCGCCCGGTCCAGCTGGCGGCCTCCGTGGTTGGAGAGCACGATGCCGTCGACGCCCAGATCCGCCAGGGTCTTGGAGTCCTCCACGTTCTGGACGCCCTTGACGACGATCTTGCCGGGGAACAGTTCCCGGATGATCGTCAGGTCCTCGAAGCTGATGGACGGGTCCATGGCGGAGTCCAGCAGCTCGCCGACGGTCCCCCCGGTGGAGGACAGCGAGGCGAACTCCAGCGGCGGGGTGGTCAGGAAGTCGATCCACCACCAGGGCCGCGGGATCGCGTTGATCACGGTGCCCAGGCTCAGCTGCGGCGGGATGGAGAACCCGTTGCGCTTGTCCCGCAGCCGGGCTCCGGCCACCGGGGTGTCCACGGTGAAGAACAGGGTGTCGAATCCGGCGGCCGCGGCGCGCTCCACCAGGCCGTAGGAGATCTCCCGCTGCTTCATCACGTACAGCTGGAACCAGTTCCGCCCGTACGGGTTGGCCTTCTTCACATCCTCGATGGAGGTGGTTCCCAGCGTGGAGAGCGTGAACGGGATCCCCGCCGCGCCGGCGGCCGAGGCCCCGGCAGTCTCCCCTTCGGTCTGCATCAGCCGGGTGAACCCGGTGGGCGCGATCCCGAACGGCTGGGCCGAGGGCCCGCCGAAGATCGTGGTGGAGGTGTCCACCTCGGAGACGTCCCGCAGGATCGAGGGGTTGAACTGCACGTCCTCGAAGGCCTGCCGCGCCCGGTGCATGGAGAGCTCGCCCTCGGCCGCGCCGTCGGTGTAGTCGAAGGCGGCCTTCGGGGTCCGCCGCTTCGCGATCCGGCGCAGATCCTCGATGGTCAGCGCCGCGTTCAGCCGACGACGGCTCGCGTTGACGTCGACCTTCTTGAACTGCATCAGCGGCGCAAGGTCACGGGGCTTGGGGAGACGACGCTCAACCATGGGGCTCCTTCTTCGTGAGGTGATGCTGCTGCGCATCACGGTACATCCAGCTGCTGAGGGGGTTCGTCACACCTGCGGACGGTACGTGGTCGGCGAGTGGCTGCGGGTGATCAGCTCGCGCAGGTCCTCCAGCTCGCCGCTGAGCGTCCCGGCGGTGCGCGCCTGGATGAGCAGGTTGCCGATGGCGGTGGCCTCCACCGGGCCGGCGACGACGTCGAGACCGCTGCGGTCCGCCGTGGCCTGGCACAGCAGGGCGTTCAGCGACCCTCCGCCGACCACGTGCACGACGTCGACCCTCCTCTCGGCCAGCCGGGCGGCGTCGTCGAGGGCGCGGGCGAAGCCTGCGGCGATGGACTCCACGATGCAGCGCACCAGGGCGGGCTCGGAGCCGGGGGTCGGCTGGTCGTGCTCGGTGCACCAGTCCGCGATCCGGGCGGGCATGTCGCCGGGGGCGACGAAGCGTTCGTCCTGGACGTCGATGATCACGACGTCGGCGGCGGGCACCTGTTCCGCGGCCTCCAGCAGCGCCCCCAGGTCCTGGGCCCGGCCGGTCTGACGCTCCCAGGTGCGCAGGGTCTCAGAGAGCAGCCAGGTGCCCATCACGTTGGTGAGGAAGCGGAAGCGGCCGTCCACGCCGCCCTCATTGGTGAAGTTCGCCTCCCGGCTGGCCTCGGTGACCACGGCCTGATCCAGCTCGAGCCCCACCAGCCCCCAGGTGCCGCAGGAGATGTAGGCGGCGTGCGGGGAGGACAGTGGGGTGCCGACGATCGCGCTGGCGGTGTCATGGGACCCCACCAGGGTCACCGGCAGCCGCTGTCCGCCCAGGAACGGGGCCAGCTGGTCACGAGTCTCCCCCAGCGTGGTGCCGGGTACGGCGATGTCCGGGAACAGCCCGGCCGGAAGCCCGAGTGTCGTGATCAGCTCATGGTCCCAGTCCTGGGTGTCCACGTTGACCAGCCCGGTGGTGGAGGCGTTGGTGGCCTCCGCCGTCGCCTCGCCGGTGAGCCACTGGCCCAGCAGGTCGGGCACCAGCAGGGCGCGCTCCACGGCCGCCCCCGCCGGCCCGGCCAGCAGCTCGTCGGCGGCCAGCTGGTAGAGGGTGTTGAACGGGAGGAACTGCAGACCGTTGCGCCGGTACAGCTCGGCGAAGGGGACCCGCCGGTGCACCGCCTCCACACCGGCGGCGGTGCGCTCGTCCCGGTAGTGGAACGGGGCGCCCAGCAGGGCCAGGCCGCCGTCGCCGGCCGCGCGGGCCAGCAGACCGTAGTCCACCGCCCAGGAGTCGATGCCCACCGAGGCGAGGCCGCCGTCGTCGTCCGCGACACGGACCGCCTCGCCCAGCCCCGTCAGGGCGTGGTCGAACAGGCCGATGAGGTCCCACCGCAGCCCGTCGGGCAGGTGCACCGGTCCGTTGGAGAAGCGGGACACCTCCGTCAGCTGCAACGTGTCCGGACCCACCTGGCCCAGGACCACGCGCCCGCTGGAGGCGCCGAGGTCCACGGCCGCATGCTGGGTGGTCTGCTGCGTCGTCGCGCTCATCGAGTCTGCCTCTCGCTCGGGCTGCGGCTCAGCGCAGGAAGGCGGCGGCGACGCCGGCGTCGACCGGCACGTGCAGCCCGGTGGTGTGGGACAGGTCCGAGCTGACCAGGGCGAAGGCCGCGTTGGCGACGTTCTCCGGCAGCACCTCGCGCTTGAGGATGGTGCGCTGGGCGTAGAACCTGCCCAGGTCCTTCTCCTCGATGCCGTAGGTCTTGGCTCGGTTGGCGCCCCAGCCGGAGGAGAAGATGCCGGAGCCCTGCACCACGCCGTCGGGGTTGATGCCGTTGACGCGGATCTGGTGCTCTCCCAGCTCGGCGGCCAGCAGCCGCACCTGGTGGGCCTGGTCGGCCTTGGTGGCGGAGTAGGCGATGTTGTTCGGGCCGGCGAACACGGAGTTCTTCGAGGAGATGTAGAGGATGTCTCCGCCCAGGCCCTGGTCGATGAGCGCCTTCGCCGCCGTCTTGGACACCAGGAAGGAGCCCTTGGCCATCACGTTGTGCTGCAGATCCCAGTCCTTGGCGGTGGTCTCCAGCAGGGACTTGCTCAGCGAGAGGCCGGCGTTGTTGACCACGATGTCCAGCCCTCCGAACGCCAGCAGGGTCTCATCGACGGCGGCCTGCACGGCGGCCTCGTCGGAGACGTCGGCGGCGACGCCGATGGCCTTGTCCGGGCCGCCCAGCTCGGCGGCGACCGCCTGGGCCTTCTCCAGATCCAGGTCTGCGATGGCGACGACGGCGCCTTCAGCCGCCAGACGGGTGGCGATGGCCTTGCCGATGCCGGAGGCGGCCCCGGTCACCAGCGCGATGCGGGTGGCCAGCGGCTTGGGCTTCGGCATGCGCTGCAGCTTGGCCTCCTCCAGCGCCCAGTACTCGATGCGGAACTTCTCCCGCTCGTCGATGGGCGCGTAGCGGGACAGCCCTTCGGCGCCGCGCATCACGTTGATGGCGTTGAGGTAGAACTCGCCGGCCACCCGGGCGGTCTGCTTGTCCTTGCCGAAGGAGAACATGCCCACCCCGGGGATGAGGATGATCGCCGGGTCGGCGCCGCGGAGGGCGGGGCTGTCCGCGTCGGCGTGACGGTCGTAGTAGGCCTGGTAGTCCTTCCGGTAGGCCTCGTGCAGCTCCAGCAGACGGGCCTTGGCGTCATCGACGGCGGCGTCTGCGGGCAGGTCCAGCACCATCGGCTTGACCTTGGTGCGCAGGAAGTGGTCCGGGCACGAGGTGCCCAGCTCCGCGAGTCGCGGGTGCTCGGCGTGGGAGAGGAAGTCCAGGACGACGTCGTCATCGGAGAAGTGGCCGACCTGCGGCTTGTCCGCACTGGCGATGGCGCGGATGGTGGGCATCAGCGCGGCGGCCTTGGCGCGGCGCTGATCCGCGGGCAGGGCGCCGTAGCCGTCCAGCGCCGGGCCGAAGGGCTCCGGCCGGGAGTGCTTCTCGATATAGGCGGCGGCGGTGTCGATGATCCACAGGGAGTTCTGCTCGGACTCCTCGGAGGTGTCGCCCCAGGCGGTGATGCCGTGGCCGCCCAGGATGCAGCCGATCGCCTGCGGGTTCTTCTCCTTGATCTCGGCGATGTCGAGGCCCAGCTGGAACCCGGGACGGCGCCACGGCACCCAGACGACCTTGTCCCCGAAGATGGTGCGGGTCAGCTCCTCGCCGTCGGCGGCGGTGGCGATCGCGATGCCCGAGTCCGGGTGCAGGTGGTCCACATGGGCGGCGTCCACCAGCCCGTGCATGGCGGTGTCGATCGACGGCGCGGCCCCGCCCTTGCCGTGCAGGCAGTAGTCGAAGGCGGCGACCATCTCATCTTCGCGTTCCACGCCCGGGTAGGTGCCCACCATGGCGCGCATGCGGTCCAGGCGCAGGGTGGCCAGGCCGGACTCCTTCAGGGTGCCGAGGTCGCCGCCGGAGCCCTTGACCCAGAGCAGCTCGGCCTCCTCCCCAGTGACAGGGTCGACGTCGACGCCCTTGGCGGAGGTGTTGCCGCCGGCGTAGTTGGTGTTCTTCGGGTCGGCTCCGAGCCGGTTGGACCGGGTGATGAGGTCAGCGACGGTGGGGTTCGTCATGAGTGATCCTTCTGTGGGTGAGTCAGGGTCTCAGGGCGTGCGGAGCAGCCGCGCGGCGAACTGCTCGATGGTCTGCTGCGCCGCCTGTGCGGCCGCTGGCCCTTCGTGGGGCCGGTTGAGATGGCCGTGCCGGACGCCGGGCACCATCCGGAGGTCCACGTCGACGCCGGCCTGCCGCAGGGACTCCGCGTAGGTCTCGGCGGAGACGCGCAGCTCGTCGACCTCGCCGGTGGCGAGGGTGGTCGGCGGGTGCCCGGCCAGCTGGGCGACGTCGGCGGTCCCGGGCACGGCGGCCACGGGGGCGTCCTCGGCCGGCCGGCCCAGGTAGTTCTCGTACATGCGGCGCACCGGCTCGGGGCCGAAGCGGTCCGCCTCCGGATCGGCGTCGAGGAGCGCGCGGAGATCCGCAGGCGTAGGTGGCTGGACGGCGTGCAGGGTGGGGTAGGCGAGGAGCAGGTGGGCCGGCAGCGGCTGGGCGGGGTGCTCGTCGTCGTCGCCCGTGGTCCGGGCCAGGCGGGTCAGCACGACGCCGGCGGCCAGGTTCGCGCCGGCGCTCGCTCCACCGAGGCTGATCCGCTCCGGGTCCGCCCCGATCTCGACGGCCTGCGCGCGGGTCCAGTCGAAGGCCGCCGCCAGCTCCTCCCCCGGCACAGGGAAGCGCACTCCAGTCTCGGGCTCGCCCTGGTGCAGGTCAGCGGCGTCGAGAGCCTCGAACGGCGGAGCCAGCCGGTAGTCGACGGAGACGACGGGAATCCCGCGGGCGGCCAGGGATCGGGCCACCCAGTCGGCCTCGGCCATCTCCAGGTCGCCGTAGGCGAAGCCGCCGCCGTGGGCCCACACCAGCGCCGGTCCCGGCTGCGCCGCCGCAGGGGTCTGCCTGCGGTAGAGACGCACCGGCAACGGCCCGTGCGGGCCGGCCAGCGTGTGGTCCTGCGCCTCGACGGCGTCCAGAGCCCCGACGGCGGCGCGCATCAGGCGCCCCAGCCCACCTGGGTGCCGCCGACGCGCTCGGCCTCGATCTGCTCCTGGTGGCCGGACTCGGCGTAGGCCCGCATCGGGTTCGCCGGCAGCCCGCGGGACTCCCGCCAGGCGGCGAGGTCAGCGCGGACGTCCGTGTAGAAGGCGTCCATGAAGACCTCATGGGCGCCCAGCACGTCTCCGGCCTGCTGCGCCTGGCCGAGCGCCTCACGGTCCACCAGCAGGGCCCGGGCCGTCATCTCCTGGACGTTGAGCACGCTGCGGATCTGGCCCGGGATCTTCTTCTCCACGTTGTGGCACTGGTCCAGCATGAAGGCGACCTCGGAGCCCGGGCCGTAGCCGCCGCCGCGGATGACCTCGAAGAGGATGCGGAAGAGCTGGAAGGGGTCGGCCGCGCCGACGATCAGGTCGTCGTCGGCGTAGAACCGGGAGTTGAAGTCGAAGGCGCCGAGCTTCCCGAGCCGCAGCAGCTGGGCGACGATGAACTCGATGTTGGTGCCCGGGGCGTGGTGCCCGGTGTCCAGGCAGACGGTGGCGTTGTCCCCGAGGGCCTGCACGTGCGCCAGTGCAGTGCCCCAGTCCGGGACGTCGGTGTGGTAGAACGCCGGCTCGAAGAACTTGTACTCCAGCACCAGGCGCTGGTCGCCGCTGAGCTGGGCATAGATGGTCTGCAGGGACTCGGCCAGCCGGTCCTGGCGACCGCGGATGTCCGCCTGTCCCGGATAGTTGGAACCGTCGGCCAGCCAGATCTTCAGATCCCGCGATCCGGTGGCGTTCATGACCTCGAGGCACTGCAGGTGGTGGTCGATCGCCTTCTGCCGGATGGCGGGGTCGTGGTGGGTCAGACCGCCGAACTTGTAGTCGTCGTCCTGGAAGGTGTTGGAGTTGATGGTGCCCAGCTCCACGCCCAGGTCCTCGGCATAGCGGCGCAGCGCGGCGAAGTCGTCCACCAGGTCCCACGGAATGTGCAGCGCGACCTTCGGCGCCAGACCGGTGAAGCGGTTCACCGTGGCGGCGTCGGCGATCTTCTCCTCCACCGTGCGCGGGGTGCCGGCCGTGCCGAAGACCTTGAACCGCGTCCCGGAGTTGCCGTAGGCCCAGGAGGGCACCTCGATCGCCTGGCCCTCCAGCTGCGGAGCGATCTCTGCGAATGTCGTCATGGTCCTCAGTCCTGCTGGTAGTAAATCGTTTCAAAACCTGCGAGCATCGTATGATGATGGTCACAGGCGTGTCAACCGGCGGGCCCGTCCTGCACCTCAGGCAGGCGCACCACCTCCAACGGTCCGCCCTGCGGGTGATCCGCATAGGGCCGGTCCCGGTTCTCCGGCAGGCTTTCCCAGCGCAGCACGTACCGCCCTCCGCCGGAGCCGACTCCCCGGCCGTGCAGCATATTCACCTGCAACCCCGGGAAGTCGCCGCGCACCACGTCGAGCCCGTCCGGCCAGGGGGACGTGGGCCCCTCCCCCAGAGATCGCAGCTCCTGATCCATGACGATGCTGCGTCGCTCTCCGAAGGCCCGGAGGTCGACGCGCACGCGACCATCCGGCTGGGCCTCCGAGCCGAACACCTCGACCTCGAAGTCGAGCGTCCCGTGACCGCCGAAGTCCCACCGCCTCTCCCACTCGGTGAGCCGCCGGATCTCCCAGGAGGACCCTGGCTCCCCGATGGACTCGACACCGCCTGGCCGGGCGGCCCAGATCTGGGAGAGGCCGTCGGCGTCGTACTTGTGGTAGATCACGTGGACGCTCCCGTCGGCGCCGAAGCCGAGCCGTGCGTTGCCGTTCAACAGGCCCCCGCGCGGCGGGACGGGATCCACCAGATCTCCCGTGCCATAGGTGAACGGCACCTCCACGGGACGACCGTGCGCGTCGACCCAGGAGACCAGGTCCCGGCTGCGCGCGTAGGTCAGCAGGGAGTTGGTCGCGGCGTCGGGAGTCTCCCGCCACATCCACAGCAGGTGGAACCACCCGTCAGGTCCCAGCTCGGGCCCCTGCGGGTACGCGCTCCAAGACCCGCGGCCGTCGCGGTCCGAACCGTCGAAGAGCGGCGTCTCCAGGAGACGCGTCCAGGACTGAGCGGCCTCATCGTAGATGTTCACATACGTGGCCCCGTCGCCCGAGCCGCCGTTGCGGTGGCTGAACACCAGACGGCCGTCCTGACGGTGCGCGAACTCCGGGTACGTCACCGACCCCTCGGTCCCAGGATCCACAAGGTGGTCGTACCGCGTGAGCGTACCGACGTCGCCGGGCACCCTTGTGCGGAAGTAGACCATCGGGTCGTTGTGCATGTTGCCGGAGACATGCAGGTGGCCGCCGCGGTCCACGCCCAGGGAGAGGTGGTTGTGCGAGTCCCAGCCGAGCGTCTCGTCGAGCACCTGCCGGACCCAGGGGCTGTCGCCGTCGAGCTGTCGATGCGCGACGACCAGGCGCCGCCGAGCATCCCAGTACCCCACGTACTGGTCAGCCCCGGAGGTCAGCAGGGCGAACCCGACATACATCCCGGCCCATGCCTCACCCACCTCCGACCGCACTCCTGGACCCTCCATGGGGCTACTTCGCCTGCTCCGCCAGCACCCGGGCGCTCTGCGGGCCGGCGGCCTTCTCCTGGTGGATGACCTGAGGCGTCCGGGAGACCCAGAACCAACCGATCAGTCCGGCAGTGAGCAGGACGCCGGCGATGCAGTAGAAGAACAGGGTGACGCTCTGCTCGATGATCAGCGGCGTCACCAGGGCCGCACCGGCGGCGACGGCGCGGGTGAAGGCGATCGCGATGCCCTGGGCGGCGCTGCGATACTCGGTGGGGAAGATCTCCTGGGACCAGATCTTGAACAGCGGCTCACCGGAGGGCTGCTGCGCGAACCAGAACAGGGCGGCCATGAGGAAGACGGTCGCCGTGGTGACGCCCAGCAGACCGGGCAGCACCCAGGCGGCCACGGCGAGCACGGTGCCGAGCAGGAACAGCGGCATGCGCAGCGGGGTGTCACTGAAGCGCATGACCAGGAAGGTCCCGCCCAGGCCGATGATCACCGCGATCACATTGAGCAACGAGGCCGTGGAGACGGTGGCCCCGCCGACGTCGGTGAACAGGTAGATGGCGTACTGGCCGTTGGAGTTCGCGGCGATGTTCTGGATCCCGTAGAACAGCGAGACGCCGATCAGCGCCCACAGGTAGGTGGGCCCGAACAGCACCTTGAGGCTGGCCCTGTCGATGCTTCCGGTGCGCACCGCCTCCCGCTTCTCCTGCCACAGCGGAGACTCTGGGAGGCGCCAGCGCAGGACCAGCACGACGACGGCGACGAGCAGCAGGTGCGCGTACATCAGCCGCGCCCCGTCCGCGCCGAGGTCACCCACGAAGATGCCGATGACGTTGACGATGGGGATCACGATCATCCACAGCGCGTGGGAGAGGGTGACGAACTTGCCCTCCTCCCCGTCAGGCGCGGATTCGGCGATCATGGCCAGCGACGGCGGCAGATCCGCCCCGGAGGAGAAGCCGAGCAGCAGGATGCCCACGTACAGCCAGCCCGCACCCGGGGCGAAGACGAGGATGGCCGCAGCCAGGATGTAGACGAAGAGCGTCAGCGTGAAGACCCGGCGGCGCCCGAACCGGTCGGCCAGCGGCCCGCCGATGAGTGCCCCGACGGCGATCATCGCCGTCAGCAGCGCGGAGAGCTGACCGTATTGGAACTCCGTGAACCCGAACTCCTCCCGGTAGAGCACCAGGGCCGTTCCGGTGGTGACGATGGCGCCGGCATCCATGTAGGAGGCCATTCCCGCCACACCGGCGGTCCACCAGGCGCGTCGTCGCTGGGCGGGATTCAGGGTCTCGGGCACAGGAGACTCCCTTCGTCGCGGAGGAGCTGTGATCGTCGGCTTTGACGTGGATCACGTGATGGAGCACACCCAGGCTAGGACAGATTGAATCGTTTCACAAGGCATGTCGACAGACCTTCGCGGAATGACGCAGATGTCGACCAACACGTCACACATGGAGCTATTCCCACAAGGAATGATGGATTCGAGTTTTTGCCTTGTGAAAGAACAAAGTCCAGGACTACTGTGACTCGCACCACGCCTGGTCGCGAGGACAGGGCTCGCAGGCACCGACACCCACGGCGCGGAGAACCGTTCCCTCTGAACACGAGCCCCGTGAGGACACCATGACCCACCCATCACCCACCCGCCGCACGCTCCCCGCAACCGCCGCGCTCGGCGCCGTCGTCGCTCTGACCCTGACCTCCTGCGGATCCCCGGATGCCGACGGCGGCCTCCGCTTCGCCTGGTGGGGCAGCACCGAGCGCAACCAGCTCACTCAGGAGGCGCTCGAGGTCTTCGAATCCGAGACCGGGATCTCCGTCTCCGGAGAGTCCTCGGACACCGCTGGCCATTTCGACCGGCTGGCCACCGCCGTCGCCGGCGGAGACGCCCCGGACGTCTTCACCCTCGGCGGCGCCTACCCGGGCGAGTACGCGGACCGCGGCGCCCTGCTGGACCTGGAGACCGTCAGCGAGACCCTGGACATGAGCACCCTGGACGACGGCGCCCTGGAGAACGGGCAGATCGACGGCACCCAGTACGCACTGTCCACCGGCAGCAACGCACTGGCGGTGCTGGTGAATCCCGCCCTCTTCGAGGAGGCCGGCGTGGAGCTGCCGGACCCGCAGACCTGGACCTGGGACGACTTCCAGGAGATCTCCTCCCAGATCGCTGAGAACACCGACGGCTACGGCGCCGACGGCTTCGACCACGACACCGTGGAGGTCTTCGCGCGCCAGCACGGCGAGGCGCTCTACACCGAGGACGGGCAGGTCGGGGTCTCCGCGGAGGCGCTGGAGGACATGTTCACCCGCATGCAGCAGATGGTCGACGACGGCGCCGCCCCGCCTGCCAGTGTGATCACCGAGCAGGAGGGCGCCGCCCCGGAGGAGACGCTGCTGGCCACCGGCCAGGTGGCGATGACCATCGACTGGAGCAACTTCCTCTCCACGTTCTCCCAGTCCGTGGGCGAGGACCTCGAGCTGTGGCCGCTGCCCGGTGAGTCGTCGACCCCCGGCGTCTGGCAGCAGTCCTCGCAGTTCTACGCGATCGCCGCCGACGCCGCGGACCCGGAGGCCGCAGCGCAGCTCGTCGACTTCCTGGTCAACTCCGAGCAGGCCGTGGAGATCCTCGGTCTGGAACGCGGAGTCCCGGACAGTCCCGCCATGCGAGAGACCCTTGAGGGCTCCCTGGACGAGAACCAGCAGGCCGAGGTGGACTACGTGGAGGAGGTCGCGGAGCGTGACCCCGCACCCCACTGGATCGGCCCGGCCGGGTCCACGGCGATCGAGGACATCACCCCGCGGATCATCGACCAGTTGCTGCACCACGGCGCCTCACCGGAGGACGCGGCGGAGCAGTGGCTGACGGAGGCACGGGCCGCCGTCGGCGAGTGAGCACGAGCACCCCTGCCCGTCGGCGGCGGCGTCAGTGGGCGCCGTCGTCGTCGGCATCGGCGAGCTGGTCCTCCAGATGGAAGACCTCCCGCAGCTCCAGGAATCCGGTGTCTGGACGGGCTCCGTCGAGGTCGATGAAGAACTCGGACATCTCCGCCTGCCACCGGGCGTTGACGTCTTCGGACTCCATGGCTGCCTGGGCGGCCTCCAGAGAGTCCACCTCGACGTAGCCGATGAGCAGGCCGTCCTCCCGCAGGAACAGCGAGTAGTTGTGCCAGCCGGAGCGTTTGAGCGCCCGCAGCATCTCCGGCCAGACGGCGGCATGGCGCTCCGTATACTCCTGGATCCGGTCCGGCTTGACCTGCAGCTGGAAGCAGACGCGACGCATGGGTCCTCCTCAGGTGAGATTCACGTGATGTGAATCGTTTCACTTCTGCGGCGGAAACTCCAGAGACGGACGGAGCGGCCCCTGGACCAGTCAGGCCCTTGCCGCGACGAGCTCCAGGAAGGCGCGGTTGAAGGCGTCGAGATCCTTCGGAGTGCGGGAGGTGACCACGCCGCCGTCGACGACGACCTCCTCGTCCACCCACTGCGCCCCGGCATTGCTCAGGTCCGTACGCAGCGCTGCGTAGCTGGTCATCCGGCGCCCGGAGACCTGGCCGACCTCGGTGAGGATCCAGGGGCCGTGACAGATCGCCGCCACCGGCTTGGACTCGCTGAAGAAGCCGGAGACGAACTCCTGGGCCTGCTCATCGATGCGCAGGGCGTCAGCGTTGAGGGTGCCGCCCGGCAGCACCAGCGCGTCGAAGTCGGAGGCACTGACGGTGCCGAGCTGATGGTCGACGTCGAAGTGGTCCGCGTGCTCCCAGTCCCCCTTCATCGCCTGAAGGGAGCTCTCCTTCGGAGACACGATCTTCGGGGTGCCTCCCGCCTCACGGATCGCCGCCAGCGGCTCGGTGAGCTCGGGAAGCTCCACGCCGTCGGTCACCAGCAGCGCGATGGTCTTGCCGTCGATCGAGGTGCCCTCAGGGGCGGCTGACTCGGTGTGGTGGGTCATCAGTGAACTCCTCTCGTCAGAACTGCCGTCCGCGGCGAGAGCCACGGAGCGGCGGGATCACAGGATCCATCTGTGCAGAACGCACCAGGAAAGGAGACTGTTCCCGGACTCACGCCATCAGCAGGAGCTGTTCATCTGCCGGGCAGGGTGCGCCGACCAGGAATGGGCCGACACAGAGCGCAGCCGGAGGGGCCGCGGCCGATCCACGTCTCCGCGACCCCTCCTGAAGCATGCGCCGCGACTCAGAGAGCCGCTGGCTGAGCTCTCATCGCTGCACGGCCGCCCGAGCGTCTGTGCTCGGGAGGTTGACGTAATCCTGACCCCCACTGCCCTCGAAGGTCGCCGTCACCTCGTGATGAGGCCGGATCGGAGCCTCGCTCCGGCACTCGGCCACACCGTCCGCGTCGGTCACAGCCTCACACGCGACGCTCTCACCATCACGGAAAGTGACCACCTCACCGACCACCGGCCCCCACGGACTGCCCACCGTGGCGGAGAGCTTCCTGGTCAGCGGCCTCTGCTCGGGACGCTGGATGGTCGTGGCGCGCCAGACCGGCACGTCGACCGACGGATGCAGCTCCGTCACGCGGGCCGCCGCACACTCCCGCCAGATGGCTGCAGCCTGCAAGGTCCGCTCTGTACCCAGAATGAAGTCAGGATCGTCCGCGCCGGTCTCGTTGACCGCGGTGATCTGGCGCAATGATCCGTCGGAGAGGGGGTGCGTGTGGATGATCCCCGTCGCCCCCAGACTGCGCGCAGCCTCGTACTGCAGCTCTGCCCCCTCCAGATACTGCAGGGATTCCTCGATCGACTGCGGGATGCCCGAACGGCCGTTCACCAGAAGCAGCTCGTGCTCTCCGTCATGCTCCACGGGCAGAAAACCGACCAGGTTGCCGGGAGTGTGCCCGGGAGTCGGCTGCACATGCATACGCGTCTCGCCGAGGGTGATCTCCTGAACCTCCGAGGTCGAGGTGTCGATCAGCGTCGGCTCATACGTCTTGCCCTCAGCATCCCCAGATCCCAGATAGATCGGCAGGTTCGGCCCGAAATGGGCCCGGAGCGCAGGAGCGCCACCGTCGTGATCCCAGTGGCCATGGGAGATGAACACACCCTCCAACGGCTTGTCCTCACTCAGACCCAGGGCCTCGAGCGCAGGCAGCGTGTAGGTCTCGACATCGTTGCTGTCGTTCAAAGTGTCGATGAGCGCCAAGCCTCCGCTCTCCGTCTCCAGGATGTACTGGCCCACATAGCCGTCGCCGATGCACCAGAGACCGTCCAGGACTTCGGTGAGCGGAATGCGGACGTCGCTTCCGGCGCGGTACTCGTCCCGCACCGAGGGATCCTCCACTTCGAAGCAGGAGTACTTGCGGTAGGTCTCGAGGAGTTGCTCGTCACCGAAGGCATTCTTTGTAGCGGCCTCCAGGTGGTCCTCCACCGAGGCAGAGGGCGCCTCCACGGTGCTCCCAGCGCCCTGGGCCGCTGAAGGTGTGATGGTGACTGCAATGATGCCCGCCGCGAGGGTCCCCGCGGTCAGCAGCTTTCCGACATGTCGCGATCTTGCCACAGTGGTACTCCCTTGTGATGTCCGTTCCCCGTGCGGCAGTCAGAGGCCCGATGCCCCGGACGATGGGTTTAAGAAATGGGACACCGTCCCATGTTCTCAAGGTAAGTGTGAGACGCAGCACATGGACTGTCAAGAGGGTTGCGGTGAGATCACCGCAGCGAGGTGATGGCCCTCCCGGTGACCGCATCTGCTGCCCTGCTCCACCTGGAGGGCCCCGACTCAGCCTCAGCGGACCGCTCAGCCCAGCACGTCGTCGCGCCTGTCCTCCAGGTACGGGTTCGCCCGGCGGGAGGCCACCAGCCGCTGGGCACTGATCCGGCCGATCACCAGCTCCTCCCTCGCCCCGGCGGCCGCCACCGGGGCCCCGTCAGGCCCGGCGATGAGGCTCAGCCCGTTGTACTGGAACTCCGGGTCCTCCCCGGTGTAGTTCGCGTAGGCCACATACAACTGGTTCTCCAGGGCCCGGGCCGGCACCAGCAGGCGCGAGACCGCCTCGAACCCGACCATGTTCGCCGTCGGCACCACCACCAGGTCGGCCCCGGCGAGCGCGAGTCGCCGCGCGGTCTCGGGGAACTCGATGTCATAGCAGATGGCCAGGCCGACGCTCCAGCCGCGCCAGTCCGCCACCAGTCCTGCGTCGGTCAGCCCCGCCCCAGCAGCACCAGCCCTGTCGAACTGCCGCGCATCGACATTCCCGAACAGATGCAGCTTCCGCCAGCGCAGCAGCTCCGTGCCCTGCTCATCGATGAACGCCGCACTGTTGTACACCCGCTGGCCGTCGCGCTCAGGGAATCCGTGGCAGATCGCCACACCGTGGGCCCTGGCGATCTCCGCCATCCGTGTCAGCGCCGGCCCGCCCGGCTCCTGGGCGACGGCTTCCACAGCGCCCCGACCGATGGCGTAGCCGCTCAGGTGCATCTCCGGCAGCACCAGCAGGTCCGCACCGGCCGCCGCGGCCTCGGCGGCCAGCCGCTCCGTCCGCGCCAGCGCACGCTCGACGGCATCGTCGCCGATCTCCACCGGCGGCACCTGCGCCAGCGCCAGGGTGAGGGACTCGGCCGCCCCAGCCTCCTCAGCCCCCGTCTCCTCAGCCGTCATCTCCACACCCGCCTCAGTCCGGGAGCCGCACAGGCCGCAGCTCGTCGAACACATCACCAGGCCCGGGATTCTCAGCGGCGCTCCGCCCACCGAAGTGCGTCATGATCCCCCAGACGGCGTTGAGCGCGGTCTGCACCGCCCCTTCCGCCCAGGCGGGGGTGAAGGAGATGTCGTCTCCGGCCAGGAAGATGCCGCGCTCGGACTCCGGGAGGCCCCGCTGGACGAAGTGCGAGTACATGCGCTCGTTGTATCGGTAGTGCCCCGGCAGCGCCCCCTTGAACGCCCCCAGGAAATAGGGGTCGTTCTCCCAGGAGACGGTGATCGGCTCCCCCACCACGTGGGAGCGGATGTCCACATCCGGGTAGATCCTGCTCAGGGCGTCCAGGGCCAGGTCCACTCGCCGCTGCACGGGGTGCGGAAGCATCTTCAGGGCGTCGCTCATCCACGAGTAGCTCAGGCAGATCACCCCCGGCCGGTCGGGGCCGTCGTCGAAGAGATAGGTCCCCCGGGTGAGCCGGTCGGTCAGCGTCATGCTCATCGCCTCCCGTCCGGTCTCCGGGTCCACGTCCCGCCAGAAGGGGCGGTCCACCATGACGAAGGTCTTCGCGGACTGCATGTAGCGGGTGCGGTCCAGCGCCATCCACAGGTCCTGGGAGAGCAGCTCCTCCTCCACCTCCACCTGGGTGGTCAGCAGCCAGGACTGGCAGGTCGCCAGCACGGCGTCGTAGCGGCGCTCCTCCCCGGTCTGGTCGACGACGGCGAAACGTCCGTCCCCGGCCCGGAACACCCGGGTCACCGCACCCCGGGGCTGTCCGCCATGCAGATCCGCCAGCGAGGTGCCGGCCGGCCAGTGGGCGGCGTCGTCCACCGGCTGGGCCCACAGGCCGCGGGGGACCTGCTCGACGCCGCCGCGAATGAGGTGCTGGTCGTCGTCGAACTCGCAGACCGCCACACGGAGGATCTCCAACATGGTGTTGGGGAAGTCGGAGTCCCAGCCGCCGGTGCCGAACCCCACCTGGCCGAAGACCTCCCGGTGCCGGAAGGAGAGCCGGGAGAACTCCTCAGAGGAGGCGATGAACTCGTAGAAGCTGTGGTCGTCCCAGGCGGGCACCAGCTCGTCCCAGATCTGCTTGACCGCAGCGGCATCACGACGACGCATGGCCTCCTGCAGGGCACTCAGGTGCAGCACCGAGTCCAGGGCGCCGTCCCAGGCCTGGGCGATCTCCTGGAACAGCGCGGGCAGGTCCTCCAGGGTGCGGGCGTACCAGGCCTGCCCGCCCAGCTCGATGACGGTGCTGCCGGCCGCCTCGGTGAGCGGGTTCGGGAAGGGAGCGGTCTCCAGGCCCAGGAGGTCCACGTAGTGGAAGAACGCCGCGGAGGAGCGGGGGAACCGCATCCCGCCGAGCTCGGCGATCACCTGGGAGTCCTCCTCCCCGGGGACGCGGAACGCCTCGGAGCGCAGCCGGCCGCCGAGCCGTTCGGCCTCATGGACCACCGGGCGCAGCCCCAGGCGCATCAGCTCATGGGCGGCCACCAGACCAGCGATGCCGCCGCCGATGATCGCCACCTCCCGTCCATGGGCCTCGGCGGGAACCTGGCCCAGCCCCGCGGGGTGTTCCAGCCACCGGTCATAGGGGAACGGAAAGTCCGGGCCGAAGGCCGTCAACCGGTGTGCCGTCTGCGTCATCGCATCCTCCCTGGTCAGTCCGATGTGATGCTAGCAACACTGAAGGCATTGAGCCATGCGAGGTCGGAATCGCCCCCGCCCGGGACGGGATGGGTATTCTGTCCCCATGGCTATGGCTCAAGTGCGGGACGTCGCGGCACGTGCCGGCGTCTCGCCGGCCACGGTCTCCAACGCCCTGAACCATCCGGAGAAGGTCTCCGAGACCACCCGCGAGCGCGTCCAGGCCGCCATCGAGGAGCTGGGCTACGTGCGCAACGAGGCTGCCCGGCAGCTGCGTCAGCGGCAGAATCGCGCGGTCGGCATGATCGTCCTCGACGTCGCGAACCCGTTCTTCGCCGATGTGGCCTCCGGCGCCGAGAAGAGCCTCGGCGAGATGAACCGGCCCCTGCTGCTGGGCAACTCCGGGCAGGACCGCCAGCGGGAGCTGACCCACCTCCGGCTGTTCGAGGAGCAGCGCGTCTCCGGACTGCTCATCTCCCCGGTGGGCGACGTGCTCGCCCGGCTGCGTCGGCTCAAGGAGCACGGCACCGCCGTGGTGATCGTGGATCGCAAGTCCGGGGCCGACGAGTTCTCCTCCGTCTCCACCGATGACCGGCTCGGGGGCCGCCTGGCCGCCGAGCACCTGATCGCCCAGGGGCGCCGACGGATCGCAGTGATCGGCGGCCCGATGGGCATTCGGCAGGTGGCCCACCGTCTGGCCGGCGCCGAGGCCGCGGCGGCGGAGCACGACGGCGTCTCGGTGCGGATGTGCGACACCGGCGCGATGGACGTCGGGTCGGGTCGGCAGGCCACCCGCGAGCTGCTGGACCTGCCCTCCGGGCAGCGGCCGGACGCGATCTTCGCGACCAACGACCTGGTCGCCTTGGGGGTGCTCCAGGAGCTGGCACGGACCGGCGTGAGCGTCCCCGAGGACATCGCGCTGATCGGCTACGACGACATCGAGTTCGCCGCCTCCGCAACGGTTCCGATCAGCTCGGTGCGGCAGCCCGCCGCGGAGATGGGTGAGCGGGCCGCTGAGCTGCTGGTCGCAGCGATCGACGACCCTGACTCCCCGGTCCAGCACCCGGTGTTCACTCCCACCCTGGTGCCGCGGGAGTCCACGGTCGGAGCCTGAGCTCAGCCGCCGGTCAGCCGAGGATGCCGGCGATGTAGCCGAGGAAGACCAGCAGCAGGAGTCCTACCAGCACGGCGATGACCGTCACGACGGCCTTCGCCCGCGGCGGCCGACGAGGCGCAGTCTCGGGATGGGCCTCCGCGGTGCTCCCCGACTCGGGCGGCGTCTCGCCCGGCGGCACACCGCCTCCAGGCTCCAGACCCGGAGTCTCCTCCGGCTCGGGACCGGGGCGACCTT
Source organism: Nesterenkonia sp. CL21 (assembly GCF_031705515.1). Taxonomy (NCBI): domain Bacteria; kingdom Bacillati; phylum Actinomycetota; class Actinomycetes; order Micrococcales; family Micrococcaceae; genus Nesterenkonia; species Nesterenkonia sp. CL21. Next base: position 112,309 of record NZ_JAUTWR010000004.1, on the reverse strand, counting down.
TCTGGGGCGTCGAGGCTGGACTCATGATCTCCTCCATCCTGGTCGGGAGAGCCACTGTAGGCGGCCCCGCCCGTCGGCGTCACGGGACCAGCACCCCGCTGGAGATTCACCGTACTGGCATCGCGTCATGCACGACCGGCAGTAGTCATACAAGTAGTCGACTTGTACGATCTGTGGCATGGCTTACACTCCCGACACCATCCGCCACATCCGCCTCTCCACTGCCACCCTGCCCCTGGCCACCGCCATCTCCGACGCCAAAGTGTTCACCGGTCGGCAGAAGCCCATGACGGAGGTCGTCTTCCTCTTCGCGGAGATCACCACCGAGCAGGGCCACGAGGGCGTCGGCTTCTCCTACTCCAAGCGCGCCGGCGGCCCCGCCCAGTACGCCCACGCCCGAGAGGTCGCCGAGAACGCCCTCGGCGAGGACCCGAACGACATCGCCAAGCTCTACGACAAGCTGCTCTGGGCCGGCGCCTCCGTCGGCCGCTCCGGGGTGGCCACCCAGGCCCTGGCCGCGCTCGACATCGCTCTGTACGACCTGAAGGCCCGCCGCGCCCGGCTCCCTCTGGCCAAGCTGCTCGGCGCCCACCGAGACTCGGTGCGCACCTACAACACCTCCGGAGGCTTCCTGCACGCCTCGGTGGAGGAGATCACCGCCCGGGCGGATGAGTCGCTGGCCGCCGGAATCGGCGGCATCAAGATCAAGGTCGGCCTGCCGGACACCGCCGAGGACCTGCGCCGAGTGACCGCCGTCCGCGAACACCTCGGCCCCGACACTCCGCTCATGGTGGATGCCAACCAGCAGTGGGACCGGGCCACCGCCCTGCGGATGGGTCGCCGCCTGGAGGAGTTCGACCTCGTCTGGATCGAGGAGCCGCTGGACGCCTACGACGCCGAGGGCCACGCCGCCCTGGCCTCCGCCCTGGACACACCGATCGCCACCGGTGAGATGCTGGCCTCAGTTGCCGAGCATGAGCGGCTCATCGCCGCCCGCGCCTGCGACATCATCCAGCCCGACGCTCCGCGCGTCGGTGGCATCACCCAGTTCCTGCGACTGGCCGGACTCGCCCACCATGCTGGGCTCACACTGGCCCCGCACTTCGCCATGGAGATCCACCTGCACCTGGCGGCCGCCTACCCCACCGAACCATGGGTGGAGCACTTCGACTGGCTGAACCCGCTGTTCGAGGAGCGCCTGGAGATCGCCGACGGCCGCATGATGGTGCCTGACCGCCCCGGACTGGGCATCACGCTGAGCGAGCAGGCCCGCGCCTGGACCACCGAGACCGTGGAGTTCGGCACCCGCTGAGGCAGAATCGGCCTATGAGCACCAACCGCACCGCCCGGCTCACCGAGACCCTGCGTCGCCAGATCCTCGACGGCGAGATCACCGTCGGCCAGAAGCTCCCCTCCGAGGCCGAGCTGATCACCGCGCATGGCGTCAGCCGCACCGTGGTGCGGGAGGCGCTCGGGCGGCTCCAGGCCGCCGGCCTGATCCGCACCCGGCGCGGCGCCGGCAGCTTCGCGCTCACCCCGCCTGCCGAGCATGCGCAGGGCTCCCCGCCCCCGCCCCGGACCCCGGAGGAGCGCGCGACGCTCATCGAGTTCCGCATGGCGCTGGAGTGTGAGGCTGCGGCGCTCGCCGCCGAGCGCCGCAGCCCCGCGCAGCTGGAGAACCTGCGGGCGGCCCTGGCCGCCTTCGCCGCGGGAGCGACCCATCCGGCCACGGCGGTGGAACAGGACTTCGCCTTCCACCGGGAGATCGCCGCCGCCTCCGGGAACCCGCACCTGCTCACCGCCGTCGAGCAGCTCGGGGCCTCCATGATCGCCATGCCGCGCCGCCGGCTGGAGGGCGGGAAGAAAGCACCACAGGGCGCCGAGTCGCCGGATGGCGAGGCCCCGGCCACTGCGGCGCTGGCGGAGCACCATGCGGTGCTCGACGCGATCGCGGAGGCCGATCCCCGTGCGGCGTCCTCCGCGATGCGCGCCCACCTCACCGCCTCCCGACGCCGGGTCCTGGCCTGACATCACTCCCGAACCACCCGTTCAGCACTGCGCGACGTCTCTTTCTGCACTGCGCGATGCCCCTTCGGCATCAGAGCCACGACGCCTTGAAGGGCTGTGACGCGCATGACACCATGATGCACTGAAGGGATCACTCACCACCTGATCAATACTTGGAGTGCATAGTGTTCACGCTGGACCAGATCCGCAGCTTCGTCGCCGTCGCCGAAGAGCTGCACTTCGGCCACGCCGCCGAGCGCCTCAACATGACCCAGCCGCCGCTGAGCCGACAGATCCAGAAGCTGGAGAAGACGGTCGGGGTGCAGCTCATCGAACGCGACAACCGCAAGGTCGCCCTCACCACCGCCGGCAAGGCCTTCCTCGCCGACGCCCGCAAGCTGCTGGTCTCCGCGGAGCAGGCGCCTCTGACCGCCCGGCGCATCGCCCGCGGTCAGGCCGGCGTGCTGCGCATCGGATTCACCGCCGCGTCCGGATTCTCCGTGCTGGGCACCCTGCTCTCCACCCTCTCCGAGCAGCTGCCCGACGTCGACGTCGACCTGCGGGAACAGGTGACCCGGGAACAGGTCGACTCGCTGGTCAACGGCGAGATCGACCTGGGCCTGGCCCGCCCGCCCATCGACCATGAGCTCTTCGAGTCCCGCCTGCTGCTCTCCGAAGCCCTCGAGCTGGTCGTCCCGGAGGGCCACCCGCTGGCCGCCCTGGACCGGCCCGTCGCCGGGGCCGACCTCCGCGAGGTCCCGCTGATCATGTACTCCCCCACCAAGGCTCGGTACTTCTACGACCTCGCCATCCGCAATGTGCCCATCCAACACGGCAATGTGGTGCACACCGTCAGCCAGATCCTCACCATGGTGTCCCTGGTCGCCGCCGGCCGCGGCGTGGCCCTGGTGCCCGCCTCCGCCCAGCGCCTGGGCGTCGCCGGGGTGACCCACCTGCCGCTGGCCGACCAGACCACCGACGTCGTCGAGCTCCATGCCATCTGGCGCAGGGGTCAGCGCAACCCTGCCCTGCACCGCCTCCTGGCCGCCCTCGACGGTCATGTCAGCTCAACATGAGCTCATGCCGAAGCGGCCTTGGACGCCCGGCTGACCGCCTTCCTACAGTGAAGGTCACGAGTCGCCCCCGGTGCTCGCCGCATCCCGATCCAGGAAGGCCCCCCGTGTCCCAGCACTCCATCCAGCAGTTCACCCCCTTCGAGCTCGCCGAGCACCTCAAGGACGGCCTGCTCTCCTTCCCCGTCACCGCCTTCACCCAGGACCTCGCCCTGGACGAGGACGCGTACCGCGAGCACCTGAACTGGCAGGCGCGCCAGGGCGTGGCCGGGCTGTTCGCCGCGGGCGGCACCGGCGAAGGCTTCAGCCTCTCCGGTGAGGAGAACGCCCGGGTCGTGCGGCTCGCGGTGGAGGAGGCCGGCGCCCACGTGCCGGTGCTCGGCTCCGCCGGAGGGTCCACCTCCCAGGCCGTGGCCAACGCGCAGGCCGCCGAGGCCGCCGGCTGCCAGGGGCTGCTGCTGCTTCCGCCCTACCTCACCGAATGCGACCAGCAGGGCCTGCAGGCCCACGTCGACGCCGTCTGCTCCGCCACCGACATCGGCGTGATCGTCTACAACCGCGCCAATGCGGTCTACTCCGCCGAGACCGTCGCCCGGCTGGCGGAGAAGCACGAGAACTTCATTGGCTTCAAGGACGCCACCGGTGACATCGAGGCCGTCACGAAGGTGGTCGCCGCCAACGGCGACCGGCTCTTCTACCTGGGCGGACTGCCCACCGCCGAGACCTTCGCCCTGCCGATGCTGCAGCTGGGCATGAGCACCTACTCCTCGGCCATGTACAACTTCGTCCCCGAGTTCGCCCTGGAGTTCTACGCCGACGTGCGCCGCCAGGACCGCGCCGCCGTCACCGAGAAGCTCACCCGCTTCGTGCTGCCGTACCTGGAGATCCGAGACCGGGTGAAGGGCTACGGCGTCTCCATCGTCAAGGGCGGACTGAAGGCCGTGGGACGCGACGCCGGCCCGGTCCGCCCGCCGCTGCAGGACCTCACAGAGGGCGACCTGCAGGACCTCCGCGACCTGATCGACGCCGCCGGAGTCCGCCCCGCGAACCCCTCCCCCGCCCTCTCCGCCGTCTGAGAGGATCGACATCAGACGCCACGCACCCACAAGGAGCTGAGCATGACCGCACAGACCACCGCAACCGCCCTCACCGGGCAGTCGATCATCGCCGGACGCTCCGTGGCCGGCACCGGCCGCACCGTCACCGGCTTCGACCCCTCCACCGATGAGGCACTCGAACCCGGCTATTCGCTGATTGACGAGCCCCAGCTCGCCGAGGCCACCGGCGCGGCCGCCGAGGCGTACCCGAGCTTCTCCCAGCTCGCCCCGGAGACCCACGCCGCCTTCCTGGAGCAGGTCGCCGCGAACATCGACGCGCTCGGTGAGGAGCTCACCGCCCGCGCGATGGCGGAGACCGGCCTCCCGGAGGCCCGCCTGGTGGGCGAACGAGGACGCACCGTGAACCAGCTGCGGCTCTTCGCCGCCGTCGTGCGTCAGGGCGACTTCCGGGGCGCCCGGCTGGACACCCCGGACCCGCAGCGCAGCCCGCTGCCGAAGCCGGACGTCCGCCAGCGCCGCATCCCCCTGGGGCCGGTGGCCGTCTTCGGCGCCTCCAACTTCCCGCTGGCCTTCTCCACCGCCGGCGGCGACACCGCCTCCGCGCTGGCCGCCGGCTGCCCCGTGGTGTTCAAGGCCCACAACGCCCACCCCGGCACCTCGGAGCTGGTGGGCCGGGCCATCACCGACGCCGTCGCGGCCTTCGACCTGCACCCCGGAGTGTTCTCCCTGATCTACGGACCCGGCGCCTCCATCGGCCAGGCGCTGGCCTCCGACCCGGTCATCCAGGCGGTGGGCTTCACCGGCTCCCGTGCAGCCGGGGTGTCCCTGATGAAGGCCGCCGCGGCGAGGGAGGTGCCGATCCCGGTGTACGCGGAGATGAGCTCCATCAACCCGGTGTTCCTCTTCGACGGCGCACTCTCCGGCGGCCCGGAGTCCGTGCAGAGCCTGGCCTCCGCCTACCTGACCTCCGTGACCGGATCCTCCGGCCAGCTGTGCACCTCCCCGGGCCTGGTCTTCGTGCCGACCGGCGAGGCCGGTGACGCCTTCGTCGCCGCCGTCGGTGAAGCCGCCGCCGGGCACAGCGGCCAGACCATGCTCACCCGGTCCATCGCCGAATCCTGGAACGCCGGCGTGGAGCAGCTGGGTGCGCAGGCCGGCGTGGCGCTGGTCGGCCGCGGCAGCACCGGCGAGGGCGCCAACGCCCCTGCCCCGGTGGTGTTCAGCGCGACCACCGCGCAGTTCCTGGACAACCCGGTGCTGCACGAGGAGATCTTCGGCGCGGCCTCCCTGGTGGTCCGCTATGACGGCGTCGAGGACCTGCTGGCCGCGGCCGGTCGCCTGGAGGGGCAGCTCACCGCCACCCTGCACCTCACCGACGGCGACCACGAGACCGCCCGGCCCCTGGTGCCGGTCCTGGAGCAGAAGGCCGGGCGCATCCTGGCCAACGGCTGGCCCACCGGTGTCGAGGTGGGCCACGCGATGGTCCACGGCGGTCCCTTCCCCGCGACCTCCGACTCCCGGACCACGAGCGTGGGCACGCTGGCGATCGAGCGGTTCCTGCGCCCCGTGGCCTACCAGAACCTTCCCGAGGAGCTGCTGCCCGCCCCCGTGCAGGCCGCCAACCCGTGGCACCTCAACCGACGGGTGGACGGGCAGATCCAGCTCAACGGCTGACCCCACCCTCCCCACACGCAGAAGCGCCGAGCCGGTGATCCGGCTCGGCGCTTCCGTCTGTGCAGGTCAGCGCTGATCAGTCACGAGTGATCAGCCAGGGGTGGATCAGTCAGGGGTGATCAGAAGCTCTCCTGACCCTGCGGGTTCAGCTCCGGCAGGTCCCGGCGGGCGTCACCGTCGATGGACGGGTCCAGCTGGAACGTGTCGAAGCCGATGGACAGGTCCGAGGAGTACACGTAGCCGTTGTAGTAGTACGACGACCAGGTGCCACCGTCGCTGATGCCCTCACCGCGGTCGAACCAGGCGATCTCCTCCGGGTTCGCCGAGTCGGTGAAGTCGAACACCGAGATGCCGCCCTGGTACCAGGACTGCACCATCAGGTCGCGGCCTTCCACCGGGATCAGCGACCCGTTGTGCGCCACGCAGTTCTCGTTCTCCGAGTTGATGCGCGGGATCTTGTAGTAGGAGGCGAACTCCAGCTCACCGTCGACGATGTCATAGATGGCGTTCGCGCCGAGGGTCTCGCCGAACTCCTCGGTGCAGGTGGCCCAGCCGCCGCCCCCGAGCTCATCGGTGAAGACGACCTTGCTGGCGTCGTTGTTGAACGTCGCCGAGTGCCAGAACGCGAAGTTCTCCACATCGCGCACCTGGCTGATGACCTTCGGCTGCTTGCGGTCCGAGATGTCCATCAGGATGCCGTCGCCCATGCAGGCGCCGGCGGCCAGGTCATGCTCGATGTATGTGGTGATGTCGTGGCAGCCGCTGGTCTCGGTGTATCCGCCGCGGTCGTCACCCTCATAGCCGCCGTCGGGGAACAGCACCGGCTCGGAGGCCACCTTTGCGGCGTGCGGGGCGTTGACCGGGATCTGCACCACGGAGATCAGGTCGTGCGGGGGCTGGCACTTCGCCAGCGCCGGGTTCGGCGAGTACGAGGAGACGTACACGTAGAGCATGTTGCCGTTCTTCGAGGGCGCCAGCGAGTTGGTGTGGGAGCCGCACTTGGTCTCCACAGCCTTCACGTACTCCGGCTCGGCAGGGTCGCTGATGTCGAAGATCCGCAGGCCCTCCCAGTACTCCTCGGTGTCGGAGGTGCGGTCGGCGCCGCAGGTGTCGTCCTCCATGCGGGCATCCACAGAGAGCACCAGGACGTCCTTGTAGACTGAGACGTCGTTCTGCGGGCCCGGACAGTGGACCTGCACCAGCTGCTCGGGGTTCGCCGGGTCGGCGAGGTCGTAGACGGTGAAGCCGTCATAGTTGCCCACATAGGCGTACTCGCCCTGGAAGGCGATGTCGGAGCCGGTGGACTGCAGCGGCCCATTCTTCGGGACGTTGCTCAGGTGCTCCATATTGTGGCTGGCCACCTCGCCGGGCCCGACGTCGGGCTCCCCGGGGCCGCTCTCCAGCTGGTTCAGCCGCTCGATGACCTCCTCCTCGTCGAAGGCCTCCTCGCTGACCTCCTCCTCGCTGAAGAAGTCCTCATTGAAGGCGTCCTCGGGGACGGTGGAACCGTCGTCCGGAGTGGCGGCGGCGAGAGGGGCCGACAGGGACAGGACAGCTCCTGCCAGCAGCACGGACATGGTCGCCCCCGCCCCAGCCTTCGCCTGTTGTCGAGTGATTCGTGGAAGACGCACGGGCGTCAACACCTCCTAGATCGGATAGAGGTAGTATTACGAATCAACTGCTTCAGGTCTAGGGTTGACGACATATTTGTTCGCCTGATCACCTATCGATGGAGAGATTTCTCTGTGACACGCCTCGCCCGCATCACCCCAGGTCAGCGCGAAGGAACGGCCGTACGGCCGACATCTGACCGGCCGCGGACGGCCCTGTGCGCAGCGCTGCTGGGCGGCGCACTCGCCCTCGCCGGCTGCGGGAACGAGGGCCCGGAGCCCGAGGAGGCGGCCGCGCCGTCGTCCTCGGTCCTGCTGCCCTCCGGGCCCGGCGAGGACACCGAGCGGGTGGACCCGGAGGACTATGAGGGCGTACAGGGCCTCAGCGACGAGTGGAATGACGTGGACGCGGAGTTCATGACCATGATGATCGCCCATCACGCCCAGGCCCTCGAGATGACCGCCCTGGTCCCGGCCCGCGCAGAGTCCGAGCAGCTGAAGACCTTCGCCGAACGGATGCACCTGGCCCAGAAGGGCGAGATCGGCTACATGGCGGACTGGCTGGAGGCCCGCGACCAGCCGGTCCCCCAGGAGGCCCGGGAGGTCGCCGAGGGCGAGATCCCCTCGCCGGACACCCACTCCCACGGCGAAACCCCGATGCCGGGGATGCTCAGCCAGGAGGAGATGACCGCGCTGCGGCAGACCGAGGGCGAGGAGTTCGACCGCCTCTTCCTCGAAGGCATGATCGTCCACCATGAGGGCGCCCTGGAGATGAGCGAAGGTGCCCAGGCGCACGGCATCGACCTGGCCGTCCAGGAGCTGGCCGGCCACGTCCACTCCGACCAGACCGCGGAGATCTCCCGGCTGGAGCAGCTGCTCGACGAGCTCTGAGGTCAGGGCCGCCTCACCGTGGCATCAGAGTGAAGACACCCCAGCCCAGATGCTCGCGCTGGTGCAGCAGATGGCGCCGCGGGGCGACCGAGAGATCCTCCCGCATCTCGTCGGCCAGCGGGTGATGCGGATGACGGTCCAACCAGCGTCGCACCGAGAGCCACTGCGGAGCGGCGTAGCGGTCCCAGCTGTCCGGATCCGCCACAGTGGCGCCCACGACGTCCAAGCCCTCATGGTCCAGGAGATCCAGCAAGGCAGGAAGCTCCGCGTAGGACTCCACGGAACTCGCGTAGCATCCGTCCAACGCCTCCCGCGTCTCCGGGACCCTGCGCCACCAGGGCTCACCGAGCAGCAGCATCCCGCCCGGGGCCAGGCTGCGGCGCATGAGGGCCACCGTGCCGCTCACGTGGGTCTCCCAGCTCTCGCCACCGCCGATCCAGCTGGCCCCCAGACAGGAGACCACCTCCACCGGCTCCTCCGCGACGTGCTCGGCGGCGTCCCCGTGCACGAAGCGCACCGCCTCCGCGACGCCGAGCTCCTCCGCACGAGCCTCCGCGTCGGCCAAGAACGCCCGACTGATGTCCACGCCGGTGCCGGTGAACCCGAGATCACGCGCCCAGGTGCACAGCGCCTCCCCCTTGCCGCAGGCCAGATCGAGCAGGCGGCTGCCGGGCGGCAGACGCAGGGAGCGGCCGAGCTGGTCCAGCTTGGCCGGGTCCAGAGGATTGAGGATGCGTGAGCCCGACTCGCGGATGACGAAGCTCTCCGGCAGGTCCATGGCGCCTCCTTGCGGCACTCGCGTGGCCGTGCCGGAACCTTAGCAACCCTCCGCGACGACGGCGACCTCCCCCGCCCGCACGGTGAGGTCTCCCGCCACCTCGGCGCCGGTGATCAGCTCACGGCCGTCGGCGCCGATGACGGCGTCCTGCGCCGTGTGATTGAGCACGAAGAGGTACGTCGCTCCGTCCTCGCCGTGGCGCCGCACGACGTCGACGCCCTCCGGCGCCTCGGCCTCAGCCGCCACGCCGGCCTCATCGAGCACCCGGCCCACGAGGGACTGCAGCGTCTCCGCGTCGGGGCGGGTGCCCAGATACCAGGCCGCACCCTGGCCCACCGGACGACGCGTGACCGCCGGCCGCCCGGCCAACGGGCCCTCGGCCCAGGTGTGCACCTCAGCCGCTCCTTCCAGATGGGTGTTCTCCGCCCAGAACTCGCCACGGCCGCCGCCGTGGAGGGCGTGGGACTCCGCGCCCTGCAACGGCCAGAACTCCTCGGTGCGGATGCCCAGCAGCTCACGGAACGCCCCGGGGTAGCCGCCCAGCCGGACGGCGTCGTGCTCGTCCACGATGCCGCTGAAGAAGCTGATCAGCACCGACGCTCCAGCCTCGGCGGCGTCGGCCAGCGCCTGCGCGTGCTCATCCCGGACCAGATACAGGGAGGGCACCACGATGGCACGGTAGCCGGAGATGTCGGCGGAGGGATGGACGACGTCGACCGTCATCCCGGCCAGCCACAGCGCCCGGTAGAGGTGCATGACCTCCTCCGGGTAGGAGAAGTCATTGCGCGGGTGCGAGTCCAGCTCGGAGGCCCACCAGGCCTCATAGTCGAACACCAGCGCCACCTGCGCCCGCACGGTGGACCCCTTCACCGGCTCCAGGGCCCGCAGCGCCTCCCCCAGCCGGACGGTGGTGCGGAAGACGTCGGAGTCCGGGCCGGCATGCGGGACCATCGCCGAGTGGTACTTCTCCGCCCCGGCGGCCGACTGCCGCCACTGGAAGAACATGACCGCATCCGCCCCGCGGGCCACATGCCCCAGCGAGTCCCGCAGCATCTCCTGCGGGGACTTGGTGCGGTTGTGCAGCTGCCAGTTCACCGCACTGGTGGAGTGCTCCATCAGCATCCAGGGGCGTCCTGCGGCCACACCGCGGGTCAGGTCCGCACTGAAGGCCAGCTCGATGTGCCGCTCGTCGTCGTCGGCGATCGTGTAGTGGTCGGTGGCGATGACGTCCATCTCTGCGGCCCAGGAGAAGTAGTCCATGGTCTTGGACCGGGTGGTGCACATGAAATTCGTGGTCACCGGGACGCCCGGGGTCACCTCCCGCAGGATGGCCCTCATCTCCCGGAAGTAGGCCAGGAACTCGTCCGAGGAGTACCGATGGAAGTCCAGCTGCTGGGTGGGGTTCACGAACATCGGGGCCCTGCGCGTCGGCAGGACCTCCTCGAAGCTGCTGTACCGCTGGGACCAGAACGCCGTCCCCCAGGCGGCGTTGAGCTCCTCCACCGTGCCGTACCGGGCCTCCAGCCAGGCGCGGAAGGCCGCCGCGGCGTCGTCGGAGAAGTCATGGGCGTTGTGGCAGCCCAACTCATTGTCCACATGCCACAGGGCCAGGGCCGGGTGCTGTGCATAGCGTTCCGCGATCGCCCGGGTCATCCGTAGCGCATACTCGCGGAAGACCGGGGAGGACACGGAATAGGCCTGCCGTGCACCCGGCCAGAGGATCGTGCCGTCGGCATCCTGCGGCAGGATCTCCGGGTGACGGTGGGTCAGCCACGGCGGGGGCGAGGCGGTGGCGGTGGCCAGCGCCGCGGAGACCCCCTGCGCATGGAGACGGTCCAGAACGTCATCGAGCCAGCCCCAGTCATACTCGCCCTCGCGGGGTTCGAGCATGGCCCAGGAGAAGATTCCCACGCTGACCAGGTTCACCCCGGCCTGCCCCATGAGTTCGACGTCCTCCTCCCGGACGTCCTGGGGCCACTGCTCGGGGTTGTAGTCGCCGCCGTAGGCGAGGCCGTGGACGGCGGGCCAGCCGAGGCGGGTGGACTCATCGCGGGCGGTGGTGTCGTGCTCCGAGGCGGTCATGCGTCTCATCTCCTGGTGGTGGGGCCGGATGTGCGTCAGTCCCCGTCGTCTTCGCGGGTCCCCATGGAAACCCACGGGGACACGCGAAGACGACGGGGACGAAACGCCTGATCAGCGAGGACAGGTCAGCGCGGAAGGGTCAGCGCAGCTCGTTCTCCATCTCGGACATCATCTGGGAGGCGGCGTCCTCCGGGGAGAGCCGCTCGAAGAAGACCTCCAGCTCGTAGCGCTGAAGGATCTGCTGCATCCCGGAGAAGCCCATGGCGGGGACCGGCTCGGGGTCGCCGATCTCGGCGTCGATCTCCTCGATGAACTCAGCCGAGGTCAGGTCGGCGCCGTCGATCTGGTCGACGACGGCGTCCCGGACGTCCAGGTTCGTGGGCAGACCGCGGTCGGTCAGATTGGCCTCGCCGGCCTCCTCGGAGTTGATCATGAAGTCCACGAACTGCTGGGCCTCCTCCGGGTGATCGGTGGTGGAGGCCACCGACATCAGCATGGTGGACTTGAACCACATGCCGTTGTCCTCGGCACTGCCGGTGTGGGAGGGCATGCGCAGCGGCACCATGTCCGCGCCTGCGGCCCCGGAGATCGCCGCCAGCTGGTTGGTCCACCACATGCCCATGGCGACCTCGCCGGAGGCGGTCATGGACTCGTCCGGACCGGGGGTCTGGTCCTCCGCGATCACCGAGGCCGGCGGGTAGCCGCCCTCCTCCATCAGTTCGAGCAGGTGCTCGAAGTACTCGGCGGCGTCGGACTCCTCGAAGCCGAGCTCACCGTCCTCGGTGGTGAGGTTCTTGTCCTGCTGCCGCAGCCAGATCTGCAGGTCCGCAGGCTGGCCCGGGCCGGTGGCGCCATAGACGCCGTCCACGTTCTCCGTGATGGTGGAGGTGATCTCCAGGTAGTCGTCCCAGGTCCAGGTGGAGTCGTCCGGCATCTCGACCCCGGCCTCGTCGAAGACGTCCGGGTTGGCCATGATCACCATGGCGTTGATGCCGGTGGTGATGCCGATCAGCCCGTCCTCGGTGCGACCGTTCTCCACCACGTCCGGGTCCAGCCCGGAGGTGTCCACCTGGTCGAGGTCCAGCAGGGCACCACGGTCGGCGTACTCGCGCAGGTAGGCGTCGTCCATCTGGACGATGTCGGGCATCTCGCCGGCGGCGGTCTGAGTAGCCAGCTGGTCCCAGTAGCCGGACCAGTCGCCGAACTCCGGGGTGACCGTGATGCCGGGGTTCTGCTCCTCGAAGGCGTCGATGATCTCCTGGGTGGCCTGATGACGGGAGTCGGAACCCCACCAGGCGAAGCGCAGCTCGACGTCGCCGTCGTCGTCGCCGCCTCCGCCGCAGGAGGTCAGGGCCAGGGTGCCGACGGTGGCCGCCGCGGCGAGCGAGGTGAAGCGGCCGATGCGGCCGGACAGGTGGGATCCGGTGAGGGGCATGGGATTCTCCGTCTAGGTGAGGGGGTGCAACTCGTCCCAGAGAATTGAAACGATTTTTTCTCACGATAGATGTGATCCCACTCACCTGTCAATACGCCCGGGAAAGCGCCGTCCGAGACGCCCCTCACGCTCGGGGAGCGATGAACGTCGGTCCGCCGCGGCCCACGACGACCCCCTCGGCCCAGCGCACCCGCTCATCCGGAGCCAGGGTGAGCTCACCGCCACCTGCTGCGCCGTCCGGGGCGCCCGGCGCGCCCGGTCCCGTCAGCCGCCCTGTCACCGGCCGTGGAGCGACCCCGACGACGGCGGTGAGCGTGCCGTCCTCGGTCAGCTCGGCCCGCCAACCGCGCGGGATCCGCAGATGCTCCGCCCCGTCGCGCAGCAGCACGGTGCCGGTGTCGTCGGACACGGCCTCCCAGGTCACCCCGCCCAGCCTGCGGGAGGCGGCCACCGCCTCGGCCGCGGCGCCGAGCTCCAGTCGGGTCGGCGCCAGGGATGTGACCGCAAAGCCGCCGGAGGGCATCGGCAGGATGCCGCAGAGGCGCTCGACGGCGTCGAGCAGCCACAGCGCCGCCGGGGAGTAGCGGGAGGTGTAGCCGGCCTCCCCGCTCCACGGGTCCAGGCACTGCGGATAGCGGTCCGCGACGGCCAGCGCGGTGAGCACGGGCTTGAGGAGCACGGCCAGCTCGGCGGGACGGCCGTGATGCTCGAAGGCATGCGGCGCCCGGATCATGGTGAGCATGTTCACCGGCCCAGCCCAGGAGTTGCGGGTGTGGTCGCCGTCGAAACGAGGGTCGTCCATGGCCAGGGAGGTCAGCCCGTAGTGGGACAGGAACCGGGAGGTGGCGAACAGGTGGCGGCGCAGCACCTCGGCGAAGAGGTCGTCGTCGCCGATCTCGCAGGCCATGACGCGCAGCTGCACATCGCTGAGCACCCGCACCGGCTGCCCCGCGGCGTCGAGGTCGTAGAAGGCGGCGTCCAAGGAATCCCAGCAGTGGGCGAACAGCGCCTCCCCGCTGGCGGCGGCGGCCGCCCGCCACGGCGTCGGGTCCTCCCCGAGCTCCTCGGCGATCTGGGCCAGATAGGTCCGTTGGCAGGCCACGTTCGCCGTGAGGTCCGGGGCGATGTACGGCACCCCCGGCGCCTCGGGGTCGCAGCGGGAAGCCTCGCCGCCGAGGCATCGGTCCGGGGCGAACCAGAACCGCGGGGACAGGTCATGGCCGGTGTCGAAGGTGCAGAAGGCCTCCACCGCCCCGGTGCCGCGGGTGTCCCGGTGCGCGGCGAGCCATGCGTCGTGCGCGGACATCGCCTCATACATCCGGCGCAGCCACGCGGTGCTCTCGGCGTGCAGGCGGTGGTGGGTCCACACGGAGCGGGCCAGCGGGGTGACCATCTGGATCTGACTGAAGGCCGGACCGTCCCGCGTGACCTTATAGGGGATGAGCCCGTCGCCGCGCTGGTGCTCTGCGAAGAGGGCGAAGGTGTCGGCGGCGGCCTGCGGGGCGAACCGAGAGAGCACCTCGGCACTGATGGTGCCGGTGGACTCGACCCAGGCGCCGTCGTACGCCCCGCCCTCATGCAGCACGGTGACCCCACGCTGCTCCCGGAGGCAGGCGTCCAGGTCCGCGAGCGCCTGGCCCCACCTCTCCTGCAGCGGGCCCCCGACGGCGGCGAAGCCCGCCCCGGTGGCGGCCAGTCCCTCCGCGAGCGCGGAGGAGAGAGCGGATCGGTCAGCCTCGCGCAGGCGGGCGAGCGCCTGCGCCGCGGGCGGAGAGAGCTCAGGCACGGAGAGTTCAGGCACGGAGACTTCAGGCACAGACGCCTCAGGCCCGGACACCTCAGTCAAGGACGCCCTCCATCTCCTGATGGACGCGCTCGGCCGCCTCCTGCGGGGTGAGCCGCTCGAAGTACAGCTCGTCCTCGTAGCGCATCATGATCTCCTGGAGTGCGGAGAATCCCAGCGCAGGCACCGGTTCGGGCCCGGCGAGCTCGTCCTCGATGTCGGCGATGAACTCGGCTGAGACCAGGTCCTGACCGTCGATGGCGTCCAGGACCGCCTCGCGCACCGCCGGGTTGGCCGGCAGGCCCCGGTCGGTGAGGCCCAGCAGGCCGGCGTCGACGTCGTTGACCATGAAGTCGATGAACAGCTGCGCCTCCTCCGGGTGCTCGGTCTGGGAGGACGCGGAGAGGAACATGGAGGACTTGTACCAGAGCCCGTTGTTCTCCGCACTGCCGGTGCGGCTGGGGAAGCGCAGCAGCTCCATGTCCACTCCTGCGGACTCGGAGATCCCGGCCAGCGAGCTGGTCCACATCGGCGCCAGAGCCACCCGCCCGGTGTGGATGAGCTGCTGCTCCGGGTCGGCGCCGCGGTTCTCCGCCATGACTCCGGCCGGAGGCATGGCCCCGGCGTGCAGGAGATCCAGCCAGTAGTCGTAGTACTCGGCGAGGTCGTCGGCCTCGAATCCCAGCTCTCCCTCGTCGGTGGTCAGGTGCTGGCCCTGCTGACGCAGCCAGACCTGAAAGCCGCCGGGCTCATTGGTCTCGTTGGTGCCGTAGGCGTCGTCGAGGTTCGCACTGAGCTCCTCGGTGATTGCGGCGAAGTCCTCCCAGGTCCAGGCTTCGTCGTCGGGCATCTCCACCCCCACCTCGGCGAAGAGCTCGGGGTTCGCCCCCAGAGCCAGCGAGTTGATGCCCGTGGTGATGCCGAAGAGCCCGTCCTCGGTGCGGCCGTTGTCCACGGCATCCTGGTCGATGCCGGAGGTGTCCACGGCGGTGAGATCCAGCAGCGCGCCGCGGTCGGCGTATTCGCGCAGGTACTTGTCGTCCATCTGGATGATGTCGGGGGCGTCGCCGCCGGCGGTCTGCGTGGCCAGCTGCTCCCAGTGGCCGCCGAAGTCCGAGTACGAGCCCTCGATGCTGATGTGCGGATGCTCCTGTTCGAAGGCGTCGATGATGGCCTCGGTCTGCTCCATGCGCAGGCCGCTGCCCCACCAGGAGAATCGCAGGTCGACGTCGCCGTCGGCGGTGCCGGCGTCCCCTGCGGAGCAGGAGGTCAGCACCAGGGCGCCGATTCCGCAGGCGGCGACGCTCCGGAGCCCGCGAGGTGAGAAGAGATGGGACACGTGCCGGGGCATGGCGGGCCTTCCTCGGGATTTAATCGTTCCATAAGACTATGAGTGGCCCATGTCACGGTCAACGCCGCCCAGCATGTCAGTCCGGCATGGAGTCATACCGCCGGCGATACCCGGAAGGCGAGGTGCCCGCGTCGCGCCGAAAGTGCACGTAGAAGCTGCTCTGCGAGGAGAAGCCGGCGGCATGGGCGACGTCGGCGGCGGACCAGTCCGTGGTCAGCAGCAGGCGTTTGGCCTCCGCCAGCCGGCACATGGTCAGATAGTCGGCCACGGTCATGCCCAGCACCTTCTTGAACACGCCCATCGCATAGGTGGGCGAGAGGTGGGCGGCCCCGGCGGCGTCGGCCACGGTGACGGGACGGCGGTGATGGGTGGCCAGGAAGCGCGCCATGACCACCGCATGCTCGGCCGCACCCTGGCCCGGCGCAGACGGCGAGGGCTCCGTGCCCGCACGGTGGCAGGCGAGCACCCGGCGCACCAGCGCCTGCGCCTCCAGCAGGGCGATCTCGGCGTCGTCGCCGGCAAGCTCGGTGCGCCACACCTCGAAGAGGTCGACGGCGCGCACCGGCACGTCCTCCAGAGGCACCACCACAGGCTGCATCCGCAGCAGCATCCCGATGTCCCGCTCACCCAGCCCCCAGCTGAGCACGGTGCTCAGCGGCAGGTGCACCCAGCAGACGTCCGCCTCACCGGGGTCGATGAGCCGATGCGGGAAGGCCGCCCAGAACAGGGCGATCTGCCCGGGACCGATGCTGACCCGGCGTCCGCCCAGCAGGTAGTCGAGCTGACCGCTGACCACGATGTTGACCTCAAGATCATCATGCCGATGCGCCCGCTCCATCACCGGGGGGCTGCCGCGCCGGACCCACAGCGCCGGAGGCATGTCCTGCACAGCTGAGGATCCAGGAGGATCTGGGGGGATATCCGGAAGTTTCTTCAACATCACCCGGTCTAGCGTAGCAACTATGAGCCACATCACAGCAGAAGCCCCCGCCCCCGTCAGCATCGAGCACGCACCCGCAGGACCCCGGATCGCCATCATCGGCGCCGGAGGATTCGTGTTCCCCTTCCGCCTTATCGGAGACCTGGTCAGCTTCCCCGCCCTGCGCGGCGCGACGCTGGCCCTGATGGACATCGACCCGCAGCGGCTCGACCGCGTCGCCGGCGCGGCCCGTCGCCTGGTGGAGCATCACGGGTTCCCCACCGTCGTCGAGCAGACCACCGACCGCCGCGAAGCCCTCCGAGGCGCCGACGTCGTCATCATCACCTTCCAGGTGGGCGGCATCGAGTCCTACCGGCACGACGTCGAGATCCCCCGCCGCCACGGCATCGACCAGGCGGTGGGCGACACCCTCGGCCCCGGCGGCGTGTTCCGCTTCCTGCGCTCCGTGACCGCCTACGACGCGATCGCCGAGGACGCCCTCGAGCTGTGCCCCGACGCGCAGTTCATCAACTACGCCAACCCCATGGCCATGGCCACCGCCTACCTGAACGCCAAGGGGCTCCGCACCGTGGGGCTGTGCCACAGCGTGCAGGGCACCACCCGGATGTTGGCCCGCACCCTGGGCGTGCCCTATGAGGACGTCACCTTCACCAGCGCGGGCATCAATCACCAGGCCTGGATCCTCTCCTTCCGCCGCGGGGAGGAGGACCTGTACCCGCGGCTGCGAGAGGTCATGGGCGCCCGGCACCGGCGCGGACGGGCGGCGGCATCGCTGACCGCCGACGACGGCGACCACAGTGGCGAGGCTGACGCCGCCAGCGATTACGAGGGCGGCAACGAGCAGGTCCGTACAGCGATCATGCAGACCTTCGGACACTTCCAGACCGAGTCCAGCCACCACGCCTCCGAATACCTGCCCTACTTCCGCAAGACTCCGGAGCTGGTGGAGGAGTACATCCCCAGCCGCTGGGACTACTACGAGATCTGTGCCGCCCATGACGAATCCGGGGATCTCAGCGATCAGCTGGCCGAGCTGCAGGCGGAGCTGAAGCCGTCAGTGGAGTACGGGGCGATCATCGTCAATGCGATGGTCACCGGCCGGCCGGCCGTGGTGCACGGCAACGTCCCCAACAGCGACGCCGGATTCGCCCCCGGCTCCCAAGGCTCCGTGATCACGAACCTGCCGGGATCAGCCTGCGTGGAGGTCGCCTGCCTCGTGGACGGCGCCGGGGTGCGGCCCACCCGTTTCGGTGATCTGCCCCCGCAGCTGGCCGCGGTGAACCGGACCAACGTCAACGTACAGGAGCTGGCCGTGCGCGCAGCTCTGGAGGGCTCGCGCGAGCACGTCCATCACGCCGTCGCCCTGGACCCGCTCACTGCCGCCCTGCTCACCGTGGAGGAGATCCGTGAGATGACCGAGGAGCTGCTCACCGCGCACGCTGCGCTGCTGCCGGATGCGCTGCGGAGCTGAACCATGCGCCCTCAGCGACGAGGACTCCCCCGAGCAGCCAGGACAGCACGCGGACCGAATCGGCGACAGTTCATCGCATTGGCCGGCATCTCTGCGGTAGGCGCCTTGGCCGCCTGCTCCGGCGAGCCCACCGACACCACCCATCTGCGACTCTCCTCCTGGAACATCCCCCTGGATCTCGAGTCCTATCAGAGGATCGCCGATGAGTTCGTCGCCGATCACCCGGGCACCTCCGTCGCCGTCGAGGTCACCACCGGCCAGTTCCACCAATGGTTCATCACCCGGCTGGCAGCCGACCTGGCTCCGGACATCATCCGCATCACACCGCAGCAGATCGGGCGCTACGCCGCCAACGGCAGCCTGGTCGACCTCTCCGGGGCCGTGCCGGAGAGCTACCGGCAGGACTACTCGGACGCCTTCTGGGCGATCGGCGAGCGGGAGGACGGGCTGTACGGCGTCTTCCAGCACACCGACAACTTCGTCACCTACTACCGGCACGACGTGATGGAGACGATCGGCGTCACCCCGCCAGAGACGCTGCAGGAGGCCTGGACGTGGGACGAATTCCTGGAGATCGCCGGCGAGGCGAAGAAGGTCACCGGACGGTACGGATTCGGGTTCGGGTGGACCGGGCCGGAGACCGCCTACCGGTGGATGCCCCTCATCCACCAGAACGGAGGGACGTTCCTCGGGGACGACGGGGAGACGCCGTCCATGAACTCTCCCGAGGCCGTCGAGGCGCTGGCCTTCGGGAGACGGTGGTACGCCGACGGCCTGGTCTCACCTGGGAACATGGCCAAGTCCGGCGGCGGTGACGTCGCACGGAACCTGTTCCTGACAGGGCAGATCGGCCTGATGCTGAACAACCCCGAATCCATCGCCCAGCTGGATGAGGAGATGCCCGACGAGTGGGGCACCACAGCCATGATCAGGAACACCCACGAGGCCTCTGACCTCGGCGGCAACGCCTTGGCCGTCACGCGCTCATCGAAGCATCCCGACCTCGCCGCCGAGCTGGTCGCCCGCATCACGAGCCGGGAGAAGGTCATCGAGTTCTGCCACCACGGCAACTGGCTGCCGGCCCGCGCCTCGCTCGACGCCGATGACATCGGGTACTCGTCCCATCGCGAGACCATGCAGCGGTTCATCGACCAAGGCTCGACCATCCCGATCGAGATGGTCCGCGCCCAGACGGGCCGTTACTTCAGCTCCCTCAACGCCGTGTTCGCCGACTACCTCGACCTGTGCTTCCTCGGCGAGCTCTCACCCGACGAGACCGCCCGACAGATGATGGAGGCGATGGAGAGTGTCACTGACCAGTGAAGCCCCCCGGCAGACCAGCGAGCACCCGCGTGATCGGAGGACGAGCACGGCATCCCACCAGCCGGAGGGCCGCCGCCGGCGTCATCGGACCACCGCCCCCTACCTGTTCGTCGCACCGGCGGCGGTCCTGTTCCTCACGTTCTCCCTGCTGCCGATCGTCATCGCGGTGGCACTCAGCTTCCAGGAGACCACTGCCCTCGGCGGCGGTGACTGGGTCGGGCTGGACAACTACGCCTCGATGACCCAGGACCGGCTCCTGGTGACGGCCCTGCTGAACACCGTCGTCTTCACCCTCGGCACCGTCCCGACCTCCATGGCGGTCGGTCTGGTCCTCGCGATCGCCCTCAACCGCGACGTGCCTGGCCGATCGGTGCTCCGTGCGGCGTTCTTCGTCCCGATGGTCGCCGCCGGGGTGGTCGTCGGCGTCGTGATGTCCTGGATCTTCCATGGTGACTACGGAGTCGTGAACAACGTCCTCGCCGCCCTCGGCGGCGATCGGGTGCCATGGCTGACATCGCCGCAGTTCGCCATGGGCACGCTCATCGCCGTCGTCGTCTGGACCCGCATCGGGTTCTGCATGGTGATCTACCTGGGCGCGCTGCAATCAGTCCCCGCAGAGCTTCAGGAGGCCGCGACGGTGGATGGAGCATCTGCCTGGACACGATTCCGCAGCATCACCTGGCCCCTCCTCGGGCCGACCACCTGGATCCTGCTGATCCTCAACGTGGTGTTCTCCATCCAAGCGTTCGACGTCATCTACGTCATGACCGGCGGCGGACCCGGATTCTCCACCACCGTACTCATCCAGTACATCTTCCGGTCGGCATTCGCCGACGCCCGCATGGGATACGCCGCAGCACTCGGTCTGCTCCTCGTGGCGATCCTTCTGGTGTTCACCGTCCTGAGACAGCGCGCCGCACGACGTGCAGAGGAGATCGCATGAGAACCACCGACACCGGCACCGGCCGCCGTCACGGTCGCAGTCGCAGTCGTCCGTGGATGCTGACAGCGGCGCTCACCGCGCTGGCCGCCCTCATGGTCTTTCCGATCTACTGGATGGCGGTCACGGCCTTCACCCCCGGAGGACAGTCGCAGTCCCAAGACCCCTACCTCTGGCCCGCCGAGTCGACCACCCAGAACTTCACGGAGGTCTTCGCGGAGCAGCCCGTCTGGCAGTGGCTCGGGAACTCACTGGTCATCGCAGGACTCGGCACCGCGCTCAGCGTATGCGTCTCCCTCGGTGCCGGCTACGCCCTGGCGAAGTTCCGGTTCTGGGGCAGGGGAGTCATCTACGCGTCGTTCCTGGTGACGATCACGATGCCCATCCAGGTGACCCTGGTCCCGGCATTCCTCATCGTCGCCCGCATGGGCCTGGTCGACTCACCCTGGGCCGTGATCCTCCCGACCCTCTTCGACGTCGTCGGCATCTTCATCGCCCGGCAGTACATGCTCGGTCTTCCCGACGCGCTGCTCGAGGCCGCGAGGCTCGATGGGGCCGGAGAGTTCACCACCTTCCTTCGAGTCGTCCTGCCCACCTGCGGACCACTGGTCGGCGTGCTGGTCATCCTCGGGTTCATGACGCGGTGGAACGACTTCCTCTGGCCCTTGGTGGTGCTGCAGGGCAATGAGAACCTCACCGTCCCGGTCGGGCTGTCGACGCTGACCAACAATCCCGCGTTCAGCTCCCCCTGGGGTGCTGTGATGGCCGTGGCGACCGTGACCGTCCTGCCGCTGCTGGCGGTGTTCCTCATCTTTCAGAGGCAGTTCGTCCAGGGGATCGCCAACACAGGGATCAAATGAGAGCGGCGGAGCTGAGCGACACCGGCTCCGGCCGCTCCGCGGTGGTGGTCATGTCCACGGCCCGACCCGACTCCGCGGAGGACAGCAGCCCGTCCATGACCTCCAGCACGTGGAGCCCCAGCTCTCCCTGGGCCCGCCCTCGCAGGGGGTCCCCGTCGAAGGCGCCGGACCAGAGCAGATCGGCGATCCCATAGCCGCGGGCGGCCTCCCGGTAACCGGCCGCAACCGGCAGCTCCTGCCAGCCGGCACCGCCGCGGAACAGGGACACGGAGCCGTCGAAGCGGTTGGGGTCGGGCACTGCGAGCGCGCCCGCGGTGCCCTGGATCTCGATCGGCGCGGCATGGGTGGCCGCGCCGTCGAAGCTCATCACCACGGTGGAGATGGCGCCTGAGGTGTGGACCAGCGCGCCGGTGACGTGGCTCGGCGTGGTGACCGGGATGCGCTCCCCGGCTCGGGGGCCGGAGCCGATGACCCGCTCGTCCCGCAGCGCGCCGGCGGCACCGATGACCTGCCGGACCGGACCCAAGAGGGTCACCAGGGTGGTCAGGTAGTAGGGGCCCATGTCCAGCAGCGGGCCGCCGCCGGGCTGGTAGTAGAAGTCCGGGTTCGGGTGCCAGGCCTCGTGCCCGGGGATGATCATGGTCGCCGTGGCGCTCATGGGGGTGCCGATCTGCCCGGCGTCGAGTGCGGCGCGGGCCGTCTGCACCCCGGTGCCCAGCACAGTGTCCGGGGCGCTGCCGATGACCACCCCGGCCTCGCGCGCCTGCCGGAGCACCTCGCGTCCGGAGGCGACGTCGGCGGTGAAGGGCTTCTCCACGTAGACGCCCTTGCCCGCACGGATCGCCGCGGAGGAGACGTCGGCGTGGGCCTGCGGCACCGTCAGGTTGAGCACGAGGTCCACATCGTCACGCCCCAGCAGCCCGTCCAGGTCCTCCGCGGCCGCCCCGTGGGGCTCGGCCACGGCTCGCGCACGGTCCAGGTCAAGATCCGCGACGGCGACGAGCTCGAGGGCCTCCAGCCGGCTGATCGTCTCCAGGTACTGGCCGCTGATGTTCCCGGCGCCGACCATGCCGAGGCGCACACGCTCCGCTCCAGGCCGCACCTGGCCTCCCTGCTCGCTCATCGGCTCGCCCACAGCATCCCCCGTTCGATGATGGTGCGGACACTGGGATGCTCCAGGACCTCCACGCGGTGGCCCGGAGTGGAGACGAAGACCCGTCCCTTCCCCCAGCGGCGAGTCCACACGGCCGGGTTGACGTGCGGGCGCTCCCATTCGTCGAAGTCCCGACGAGGCAGCGTGGTGGTGGCCAGCACGTCGATCAGGTCATCATGCAGCACCCAGTACTGCTCGGTGACCAGGTCGAAGCTCTCGATGCCGCGGGTGATCGGGTGGTCCTTCTCCTGGACGTCCACCCGATACGGGATGTAGTAGTCGGACTGCTCACCCGTGCGCTCCTCCGGCGCCACCGGCGGGTGGTGGGCGAACTGGCCGCCGATCAGCTGCAGGTACCCGTCGCTGTTCCGGTAGGAGTCGGCGATGCCGCCGTGCCAGCCGGCCAGACCGGTCCCACCGGCGACGGCGGTGCGCAGGCCCGTGAGCTGGTCGGCCTCAATGGTGGACATGGTCATGCACTGCACGATCAGGTCCACCTCCCCCATCGTGTCCGCATCAGCGTAGACCTCGGGGGATTCGTGCACCTGGCAGTCGTAGCCGTTCTCCCGAAGGAACGGCAGGAACAGCTCGGTGGCCTCCACGGGCTGGTGGCCGTCCCAGCCGCCGCGGACGATGAGCGCTCTCTTGGTCATGGATCTCCTCAGACGAAAACGTGGTCAGACGAAGGGGTGGTCAGACGATCAGGCGGCCCTCAGCGGGTCACGGAGGTGTACCGGCTGGAATCCTCGGCGCTGCGCTCCACGGCGTCGAGCACGCGCTGGACGTCGAGGGCCTCCCCGAAGTCGGGCCGGGCACCCTCGGGGGCGTCCAGAGCGGTCAGCACGTCGGCCACCTGGTGCACGAAGAGGTCCCCGTAGCCCAGGCCGTGACCCACCGGCCACCAGTGGTCGGTGTAGGGGTGGACGGCGTCGGTGACCTGGATGGTCCGGAAGCCCTGGGCCTGCTGGGGGTCCTCGCCGTCGAAGTACTCCAGCTGGTTCATCCGCTCGAAGTCGAAGGCCACCGAGCCTCGGGAGCCGTTGATCTCCAGCCGGTTGGCGTTGCGCCGGCCCAGGGCGAACCGGGTGGCCTCGAAGACGCCCACCGCGCCGCCGGAGAACCGGGCGGTGAAGGCGGCCGCGTCGTCGACCGTCACCGGCCCGCGCTCCCCGGACACGTCCCCCGCGCCGCCGAGCCCTTCCGCAGAGCCGGAGACCGGGCGGGAGGTGACGAAGGTGTGCAGCAGCGCCGAGACGCCATCGATCTGCTGGCCGGTCACCCACTGGGCGGCGTCGATGGAGTGGGCGCCGATGTCACCCAGGGCGCCGCTGCCGGCAGTCTCCTTGTCCAGTCGCCAAGTCAGCGGCGCGTCCGCGTCGGAGAGCCAGTCCTGCAGGTACTGCGCCCGCACATGCCGGATCTCGCCCAGCCGCCCCTCCTCCACGAAGCGGCGAGCCAGGGCCAGCGCCGGGGTGCGGCGGTAGCTGAAGCCGCAGAACGTGTGGACACCCCGCTCGGCCGCCTGCGCCGCGGCGGCGGCCATGGACTCCGCCTCCTGCACCGAGTTGGCCAGCGGCTTCTCGCACAGCACATGCTTGCCTGCGGCCAGGGCGGCCTCCGCGATCACCGCGTGGGTGTCACCGGGGGTGCAGATGTCGACGACGTCGATGTCCTCCCGGGTCACGGCGTCGCGCCAGTCGGTGGCGATCTCCTCGACGCCGAGCTTCTCGGCCGCCGCGCGGGTGCGGGCCTCGTCCCGTCCGACGAGCAGCGCGACCTCGGGCCGACGCGGGAGATCGAAGAAGCGCGGCGCGGTGCGCCAGGCGTGCAGATGGGCCGCACCCATGAAGGCATGGCCGATGACCGCGATCCGGACAGGTTGAGACATCGTCTCTCCTCGAGGCATGGGAAGGTCTGGCATGAACTGGTGATCAGCATCACTGTATCGATATAGGCCCGACGTTGCCAGAAGACCGTCACCCCCGACGGGAATGACGACCCTGGAATGCTTGACATGCAAGCAGACACTTGCGTAATGTGCGCAGCATGGCCGACGTCTTCAAAGCCCTCGCCGACCCCACGCGCCGGGCGATCCTCGACGGACTCACGGAGAACGAGGAACAGACGCTCTTCGAGATCTGCTCCCGGCTCTACGCGAAGCACCAGCTGAGCTCGTCCCGGCAGGCGATCTCCCAGCATGTGGACGTCCTGGAGGAGGCCGGGCTGGTGGAGACCTCCCGGCGCGGCCGCTACAAGATCCACCGCATCAACACCGCCCCGCTGCAGCCGATCGTGGACCGCTGGCTGAGTCCGACGCACACCACCCCACCTGACCAGGAGGAACCCCGATGAGACTTCACCAGATGAGCGTGATGGTCGACGACCAAGACCGCGCACTGCAGTTCTACACCGACGTGCTGGGCTTCCAGGTCCGCCACGACATCCCGATGGGCGAGGCCCGCTGGATCACCGTGGTCTCGCCCGAAGACCCCGACGGCACCGAGCTGGTGCTCGAGCCCAGCGGCCATCCGGCCGTCCCTCCGTTCAAGGAGGCGCTGGTGGCTGACGGCATCCCGTTCGCCTCCTTCGCCGTAGACGACGTCGCCGCCGAGCACGAGCGCCTCACCGCCCGCGGCGTGGAGTTCACCCAGCCGCCCATGGACATCGGCCCCGCGATCATGGCGGTCTTCGACGACACCTGCGGCAATCTCATCCAGCTGCTCGAGCACAAGCGGTGAGCTCCTGGAGCTCCGAGTCATACCCGGTTATACTCGATTCATGAAGACTGCGATATCAGTACCCGACGGGACCTTCGAACGCGCCGAGCGCGTGGCACTGAGACACGGCATGAACAGGTCGCAGTTCTACGCGAAGGCCGCCGAGCGCTACGCGGACGAGCTCGATGCCCACGACACGACAGCGACCATCGACAGCGTCGTGGATGTGGTCAATGCCGACGAATCGGCTCGCTTCGCCGTCGCCTCCGGACATCGCATGGCTGACGGGGACGACGAATGGTGAGGAGGGGCGACATCCATTGGTGCCACCTCCCGCCTCCGACCTCGAGCGCCCCCGCCAAGCGGCGCCCCGTGCTGATCATCCAGGACGATTCATACAATGCCAGTCGGTTGGCGACCACGATCGTCGTGGCGTTGACCTCCAACACCGCACTCGCTGCCATACCGGGCAACAGGTTCCTGCCAGCAGCCCTCACGGGTCTTCCTCGTGACTCCGTCGCCAATGTCACGGCACTCATGACCGTCGACCGTCGGGACCTCGATGCTCACCCTGTCGGTCAGGTGCCTGCTCACCTGATGGACGGAGTCGACGAGGGCCTGCGACAGGTGCTCGGCCTGCGGGCGTGACCGGGTGGGTCACCCCCGTCACACCACGCGGCGGGCACCGGCGGCCGGCGGTGCCCGGAACACCTCCGGCTCGGTGAACCCGGCCGCGGCGAAGGCCTCCCTCACCGCAGACCGCACCCGCTCATGCAGCCCCACCGGAGCCAGGGCGATCACACAGCCGCCGAAGCCGCCTCCGGTGATGCGCGCGCCGTGCACGCCCTGGGCGGAGACCGCTTCGAAGGCCACATCGATCTCCTCCACCGTGACCTCATAGTCGTCCCGCAGGGACAGGTGAGACGCGCGCATCCGGTCCCCGACGCCGGCCAGGTCGCCGGCGCGCAGCAGCTCGACGGTCTCGATCACGCGACGGTTCTCCGTGATGACATGCCGGGCCCGGCGCCGCAGCACCTCGTCCTCCACCGGGGTGAGGATCTCGGCGACGTCGGCCTCCGTGTCGCTGAGCACCCGCAGCGACTCCACACCGAGGACGCGGGCAGCCTCCTCGCACTGCCGACGTCGGGCCGCATACTCCCCATCGACCAGACGATGCGGGGCTCGGGTGTCGATGACCAGCACCTCGGCGTCTCCGTCCGGGGCCAGCGGCACCAGAGTGGGCCGCAGGCTGCGAGTGTCGAAGAGCACCGCGTGCCCGGCCTGCCCGAGCATGGAGATCATCTGGTCCATCAGCCCGCACGGCATGCCCACGTAGTCGTTCTCGGCACGCTGGGCGAGGCGCGCCATCTCCAGGGGCCGCACCGCCGCGCCGGCGAGGTCGGCGACGGCCAGCCCCACGGAGCACTCCAGCGCCGCCGAGGAGGACAGCCCCGCCCCGTGCGGGACGTCGGACTCGATCAGCAGGTCCACGCCTGCGACGTCGACGTCCTCAGCGAGCAGACCTGCCTGGCCCGCGGTACGCAGGGACCAGCACATGGCCGCCACATAGGCCGCCCAGCCGTCCACGCCGCCGGGCCTCAGCTCCTCCAGCGCGAACTCGACGGTCTCCCCCGTGAACAGCGAATGCGCCCGCACGAGGCCGTCCGCGCGCCGGCGGGCGGCGACGAGAGTGGTCTGCGGCAGGGCGAAGGGCAGGACGAAGCCGTCGTTGTAGTCGGTGTGCTCCCCGATGAGGTTCACCCGCCCCGGGGCGGCCCAGACGCCGTCGGCGGCCTCGCCGAAGACCCTCCGGAACTCCTCCCGCACCGCCTCTGCGCGTTCCAGCAGCACCTCCGTCACCGGGTCTCACCCGCCTCCCGCAGTCGCTGAGCCATCTGCTCGGGCGGGATGTCATTGATGAACACCCCGACGCCCGACTCGGAGCCGGCCAGGTACTTCAGCTTGGTGTCCGCCCGCCGGATGGAGAACAGCTGCAGGTGCAGCCGGAAGTCGGTGCCCTCGGCGGAGGCCGGCGCCTGCTGCCAGCCGGAGATGTAGGGCAGCGGCGTGGCGAAGAGCCGATCCCCGCGCTGCAGCACATCCAGATACAGCGCGGCGAAGGCGTCCCGCTCGTCGTCGGTCAGCTCCGGCAGGGTGCGCACGCTGCGGTGCGGCATGAGGTGGATCTCCACGGGCCAGCGGGCCCAGGACGGCACGAAGGCGGTCCAGTGCTCGTTGTCGGCGATGACCCGCTCCCCGGCGGCCCGCTCGGCTGCCAGCGTCCGGGCGAACAGGTCCTCTCCGGTGGCCTCGCGGGTCGCTCGTGCCTGCTCCACCATCCTCGAGGTCCGGGGAGTGGGGAACGGGTAGCCGTAGATCTGGCCGTGCGGGTGATGCAGCGTCACCCCGATCTCCTCGCCCCGGTTCTCGAAGCAGTACACCTGATCCACCTCGGGCATCGCCAGCAGGGCGGCGGTGCGGTCCGCCCAGGCGTCGACGACGGTGCGGAGGCGCCGCACGTCCAGCTGGGCCAGCGAGGTGGTGTGCTCGGGGGTGAAGCAGACGACCTCGCACCGTCCGGCGCCGGGATGACGCACTGTGGTGAGATCCTCTCCGGCGGCGATGGCCGCCTTCGCGAAGTCCGGGGGCAGGGCGGGCCCGCCGGCCAGGGAGGGGAAGCGGTTCTCGAAGACCACCACGTCATAGTCGGACTGGGGGATCTCGGTGGCCCGCTCCTCCGTGCTGGGGCACAGCGGACAGTCGTTGGTGGCAGGCTTGTGGGTGCGGTTCTGCCGCGCGGCCGCCACGGCCACCCATTCGCCCAGATAGGCGTCCCAGCGCAGCTCGGAGCCGCCGCCGGGGCGACTGATGCCCCGGGTGTCATGCACCTGACGGGTGCGGGCGACGTCGTCGTAGAAGAAGATCTCGCGGCCGTCGGCGAGCGTGGCCTGGGTTCTGTTCACCGGTGTTCTCTCCTGAGGGGTGGGGCGAGGGGACTGGCCGATCAGCCGGCGGCACGCGCCGTACGCGGGCTGACGAGACGCACCTCGTCGATGTGGTCGCGGAGCGCGTCCGCCGCCTCCGCCGGCAGCGCGTCGTCCAGGATGACCATGTCCACCTCCGTCAGCTCGGCGAAGGTGGAGATGCCCAGCACGCCCCATTTGCTGTGGTCGGTCAACAGGATGCGTCGCTGCCCTGTGGCCAACAGGGCCTGGTTGGTCTCGGCCTCGAGGTAGTTCGGCGTGGTGAAGCCCTCCGGCACGGACACCCCGTGGGCGCCGAGGAAGGCCAGATCGACGTGCAGGCTGCGCAGAGAGGCCGCAGCCAGTGGTCCGACGAGGGCGTCGGAAGGTGTCCGGACGCCGCCGGTGAGGATCACCGTGCGGTCTGCGCGCGGCTCCGCCTGGAAGACGTCGGAGATGCGGGTGGAGTTGGTGACCACCGTGAGGTCCTCGACCTCGCGGAGGAGGCGGGCCAGGGCCCACGTGGTGGTGCCTGCCGAGAGCGCCACGGACGTGCCCGGACGCACCAGCTGGGCCGCCTCCTGGGCGATCGCGGCCTTCTCCGCCTCCATCTGGCCGGACTTGGCCTCGAAGCCGGGCTCCTCGGTGCGGCGGGTCTCGGCCCTCACGGCCCCGCCGTGGACCTTCACCAGGGCGCCCTGGGCGGCGAGGGCGTCCAGGTCACGGCGGATCGTCATGTCGGAGACGCCGAACTGCTCCACCAGAGCGGTGACGCTCACGGCGCCGTCGGTCTGGACGATCTCCGCGATGCGGGATTGGCGCTGGGCTGCCAGCATGGGACCTCACAGAGGTAGGTGGTTCACGTCACAGCCATTAAACCACCATGATCAAACAAGAATCAACATGGAGCGACGAGATGTCGTGCGCGGCGCACCAGCCACGCCCTCCTGAGATGCACGCCCGTCCGCACCGGACGTACGGACGGATGCACCCAGACTCCGCTCTCAGCGCTCCACGGCAGCAGCTCCAGGACCAGCGGAGCGGCCCGCAGCTCTTCCCGCCAGGCGGTCATCTCGAGCTCCCACACGCGCCCGTGCCAGTAGTGCTCGCTGACCAGCCTGTCACCGATCCAGGCCCTGCCGACATCTCCCGTCCAGTCGACACGCACCAGCAGCCGCCCGTCCTCCGCCAGATGCTCAGCAGGGACGTCCAACTCGACGACGGCGGCGCCGCTGAAGTCCTCGGGTGCGGCGAGCCGGCCCTCCGGCCCGCCGGTGCGCTGCGGAGGACACGTCGCGGGCGGAGTCATGTCCTGGGCCAGCACCGCCAGCACACCGGCACGCGGAGCGTGCACCCGATGACGCCACCACCGGGCCGCGACGTCGTCGAAGACGGCGAGCTCCACCTCGGGGTCCTCGGAGTGCACCACCAGCCCAGCCGGAGAGGCCGGATCCGCATGCACGGGAGCCGAGCTCAGGACCATCCGGTCCGCAGTCCCTCCCGCCTGCCGATCAGGCAGCACTGCCAGCCGGTCGGCGTCGGTCTCGTCCAGGATCATGATGCGCACCTCTCCGCAGCGGACCAGGTCCTCCGGGCCCGGCACGGCGCTGAACTCCAGCAGCGTGTCGCCGGTGGAGGTCACCGACCTGCGGCCGGGGCCGGTGATCTCCGGCTCACCGGCGAGGAGCAGCTGGACGGCGACGCCGGCGCGCGCGGTCAGCACCAGCAGCTCGGCGGAGCCGCCCTCGATTCGACGCCGGGTCAGCACCTCGGCGGTGGCGCAGCGCAGCACAGGGCCCTCCGGCCCGCCGAGCGGGAGGTTCACCGGCCACACGGTGGAGACCCCCGCCGGGAGGTCGATCGGCCGGGCAGGAACGGTCTGGGGCCGGCGCAGCCCCTCCCGGGCACCCAGATGGAGCTGCAGCTGCGGCTGGGGGTCGAGGTGTCCGTGGGGGCGATAGGTGCTCAGGAAGAGCCAGCCGGACTCGCCGTCGGTGCGCACCGCCCAGCGCAGGCTGCGTGGATCATCCGCGACCCCGCTCCCGACCGTGCTGCGCATGGGGGCCAGCCGGGAGCCCTCCGCGGCGAGCCACAGGTGCTGGCGGCGGAGCATCCCGTGGTGCGCCCGCACGGTGGCGTGCTCGCCGAGCGGCGCGCCGAAGTCATAGCTGATGCGGGGCACATCCTGGGGCTGCCCGGCCTCCTGGGACTCCTGGTCCCCGTCCGGGGTGCTGCCTCCCGCGTACATGTAGTAGCCCTGCCAGACGGAGCCGCTGCCCACTGTGGCCAGGGCGAGAGCGGCGACGTCCTCGGCCGTGACCAGCGGGCGGCGGTGATAGGCCACATGCATGCCGCCGCCCAGCTCGCAGGTGATGAACGGGGCGTCGGCGGCACTGGCCAGCACCGCACTGGGCTGGATCTCACTGGGCTGGCCGTCGTCGAGGTCGTCGCGGACCTCCTCGTAGTGGAAGTGCGCGGCGGCGAAGGGCGGCTGCTCGACGGATGAGTCCGCCCAGAAGCCGTCGGCGTAGCCGCTGCAGACCGGCAGCAGGGGAAGCCCCTGGTCCCGCCGGGGCAGCAGGGTTCGCCCCCATCCGGTGGCGGTCCACAGCGGCACGCGGAGCCCGTGCTCCTCGGCGATGCCCCGCAGCGTGGCCAGGTGCTCCGGCTGATCCGCCAGCTCGTTCTCGATCTGCGCGGCGATGACAGGGCCGCCGTCGTCGTGGGTCAGCCCCTCCAGCTGGGCGATGATCTGCCCATAGAGCCGCCGCACCAAGCGCAGGTACTCGGGGTGGTCCTGCCGGAGGGGGATGCCGGAGTCCACCAGCCAGTCCGGGAAGCCTCCGTGGCGCATCTCGCCATGGGACCACGGGCCCAGCCGGACGACGACGTCGAGTCCGTGGGCGGCGGCGAGCCGCACGAAACGCCGCAGATCCCGCGCACCGGTCCAGTCGAACCCACCGGGGCGGGGCTCATGATGCCGCCAGAACACATAGCTGGCCACCGACGTGAGTCCGCCGGACCGCGCCAGACCGAGCACATCAGACCAGTGCTCGGGCGCGATCCGGCTGAAGTGGATCTCCCCGGTGACGGGGAACCAGGGTTCCCCGTCCCGGGAGATCCACTTCTCTGCGGCGGTGATTCGGGGTGTCAGTTCAGCTCCGCTTCCATCTCCGAGATCATGTTCTCCGCAGCATCCTGGGGCGACTGGCGCTCGAAGAACACCTCCATCTCATACCGGTAGATGATGTCCTGCAGGCCGGAGAAGCCCAGGGACGGCACCGGCTCGGGCCCGGCCAGCTCGTCCTCGATGTCGGCGATGAACTCGGCCGAGGCCAGATCAGGGCCCTCGAGTTCGGGCAGGATCGCCTCACGGACGGCATTGTTGCCCGGCAGCCCGCGGTCCACCAGGTTCAGCATTCCGGCCTCCTCGGAGTTGACGAAGAAGTCGATGAACAGCTGCGCCTCCTCCGGGTGGTCCGTGGTGGCCGCGGCGGACATCAGCATGGAGGACTTGTACCACATGCCGTTGTCCTCCGCGCTGCCGGTGCTGCTGGGGAATCGCAGCAGCTCCAGGTCCACGCCGGAGGCCTCGGAGAGCCCGTTGATCTGGTTGGTCCACCACGGGGCCATGGCCACCTGGCCGGTGCCCAGCAGGGACTGGTCCGGGCCGCTGGACTGGTTCTCCGACATCACCGCGGCCGAGGGGATGCCCTCGTCCACCAGGTCCAGGTAGTACTGGAAGTACTCGGCGGCGTCGTCGGCGTCGAAGCCCAGCTCGCCCTCGTCGGTGGTCATGTGCTGGTCCTGCTGGCGCAGCCAGATCTGGAAGCCGCCGGGCTCGTTGGGGTCATTGGTGCCGTAGCCGTCGTCGAGGTTCTCGCTCAGCTCGGCGCTGATCTCGGCAAAGTCGTCCCAGGTCCAGGTGGTGTCGTCCGGCATCTCAACGCCAGCTTCGTCGAAGAGCTCCGGGTTGGCGATCAGCGCCAGGGAGTTGATGCCGGTGGTGATGCCGAACAGGCCCTCCTCGGTGCGGCCGTTGTCCACCGCGTCCTGGTCGAATTCGGAGACGTCGACGTCGCTGAGGTCCAGCAGGGCTCCGCGGTCCGCGTACTCACGCAGGTACTTGTCGTCCATCTGGATGATGTCGGGCATCTCTCCGCCGGCGGACTGGGTGGCCAGCTGGTCCCAGTAGCCGGACCAGTCGCCGTACTCGGCGGAGATCGAGATGTGCGGGTGCTCCTCCTCGAAAGCGTCGATGATCTCTTGGGTGGTCTGGTGGCGGGAGTCCGAGCCCCACCAGGTGAAGCGCAGCTGGACGTCCTCGTCCCCGCCACCCTCCCCCGAGCCGCCGTCGGCGTCTCCGCCGCAGGCCGTCAGCGCCAGTGCTGACAGCGAGGTCACCGCCACTAGTCTGGACAGTCGTGTGAAGGTCGTCATGGAGTCCTCATTCATCGAGCGATACGGTGCGAGTCACCGCCGGCCCCCGAGCTGCGAGAGTGTGACCACCATCACTGGGCAAGCGGTTTCCACTGACTGTAGAGCGGTGTCGGAGACAGCGTCAACGGACTGACCGGCCTTCGCCGTTGCCCCTTGGACATGCAGTGATTCTCACCGCGTATGGGTGACCGCGCTCAGGTGAGCACCCGAGCATCGCGGCGTCAGTCTTTCCGCCCGATGAGCAGGCCCTCGTACTCCTGGGCGAAGTGCTCAGCAGAGGCCTGCATCCGGCACACGACGTCGGGGGCGCCGTCCGCATCCGCGGCGACCTGGACCAGAACCTGCAGCTGGGCGAGCCAGTCTCCCACCACATGGGCGTGCAGGAAGAACGCATTCCCCTGCCAGGCCGCGGAGGTGTGGGTCTCGTAGCCGTAGCCGGGCAGCGGGTGCTCTCGGTGGCCTCCCACGCGGTAGGGGAAGACCCTGCGGTCGCCGTCGGCGGTGGTCAGCAGGAGCTCTCCGCCGTCCGTGCCGCAGGTCAGCTCCAGAGAGTCGAACTCTGCCGACGACGCCCCCTCCAGGCGGACGCGGACGCGGAAGCTCTCGGCGTCGCGCGGCGCGGACGCGGGCAGCGCGACGCCGGCCACCGGCGTGAGCTCCCGGGTCCGGACGGGCTCAGGCTCCAGTTCGGGAGGAGACTCAGGCTCGGGAGACCGGCCGCTGCGCGTCCACGCGGCCAGCGGCTCGAGAAGCTCGCTCCACAGGGCGTCGTGCAGCAGCTGCGCGTCGGACTCGAGGTGCTGGTTGTCTCCGGTCACGACGACGGCGGCGTCCAGCCAGGGCACCACCAGCATGATCTGACCTCCCATCCCCCAGGCGGCGTAGCTCTCTCGCCGGCAGCGCCAGATCTGGTACCCATAACCCCACTGTGCCTCGGGATGCGCGAAGCCGCCGGTGACCGTGGGCGTCTGCACCGCTGTGGCGGCCTGCAGGAACTCGGCGGAGACCAGCTGCTCATCGCCCCACCGACCGCGCTGGAGGCACAGCTGGGCGATCCGCGCCAGGTCCCGCGGGGCGGCGAGCAGCCCCGAACCGCCATGGGCGACGCCGCCCGGATTCTCCACGACCTCCCGCCAGGTCGGTCGGCCGGCGAAGGCCTCCTCTGGGAGCCCCAGCGGGCTGCGCAGGGCGCGCAGCGGCCCCATGCCCAGGGGGCGGCCGATGCGGGCGGCGAAGAACTCCTCGAAGGGCAGCCCGGTCAGCCGCTCCACCAGGGCGGTGAGCACCAGGGTGGCGGAGGTGTCATAGGCGAAGACGGCGCCGGGAGGCCGGGTCGGCGCCACGGTGAAGAAGGTGCGGACCCAGTCCGCGTCCGCCACCTGGGTGTAGGTGCTCTGCCCGTGCACGGTGCGCATGGTCAGCAGGTCCTGAACCTCCATGGCCCGGATCCATGGGTGGGCGCCGTCGGCATGCTCGGGAAAGTGGTCGACGATGCGGTCATCCAGGCTGAGCGCGCCGTCGTCGAGGAGCACCCCGACCGCCAGCGCCACCAGTGACTTGCCCGCCGAGTAGAGCCGATGCGGACGGTTGGGTCCGTAGGGCCGCCAGTACGTCTCATGCTGCAGCTCCCCGGCGTGCACAACCACCACGCTGTGCATCACGAGACCTCGCGCCTGGAGCCGCGGAAGGAGGTGGTCCTCCACCTGCCGGCGGAACCATCCCGGTCCCGGGGCTGGCCTCACCGGAGGGTCTTCTCGAACCATGCGGCGGTGGCGGCCAGCGGCACGGCGATCTCCGGAATCTCCGGATACCAGGCGCGCTCCCACTCCAGGGAGATCCAGCCGGAGCCGCCGGCCAGCAGCCGGCCGATCTCCTCCAGCGGCAGGTCACCCTCCCCGGTCACGGCCGGAGTCCACCCGCGGTCCATCGAGGCGTCCTTGACCTGCACGTAGTGCGCGTTCTCACCCAGCAGGCGGGCGGAGTCTGCCGGCTCCTCTCCGTTGATGTACGGGTGCAGCACGTCCCAGATGACGCCGACTCGGGCGTCGTCGGCCAGCGGCCCCAGCAGCGCCAGGACGTCCTCGGCGGTCGGGTGGGAGTCGTGCGTCTCCAACAGCAGCTGCACCCCGGTGGCCTCGAGGTCCTCCAGCACCGCCTCGATCCTGCGCCGCGCGGCCGGGCGGCCGGCGGAGGTCCCGCCGGGGAACACGCGGATCGCCGGCGCCTCCATGACCTCGGCGAGCCGGATCAGTGCGCGCAGCTCCTCGATGACGGCGTCGTCGTCCCCATCCTCGCCGCCGCAGACCCGCGCATAGCCGGCCAGACAGGAGATCTGCAGTCCGGCGTCGGTGACGTGCTTCGCCGCCTCCCGGGCGGCCGTCTCCCCCATGCCGAGGGTGACCTCCTCATCGGGATGCACGCGCAGCTCGATCCCGTCGCAACCGTGATCCAGCCCGGTGCGGACTGCTTCCACCACGGGCCGGCCGGGCATCCCCAGCGTGCTGAAGCTCAGCCTCCAGGTCATGATCCTTCTCCCTCGTCGTAGCGCCGGACCTCTGCGGCCTCGAACCGCACCGTGATGAGCGCCGGCTCGCCGGCCCAGCGGAAGGAGACCTCCTCCGGGGTCACGGTCAGATCCACGACGCCGACCGGTGCGTCGGCAGTGGCCCTCACATCAGCGTCGACCCTCAGGTCAGCGTCTCCCGTGGAGCCAGTGTCGCCCTCGGCGTGACCGGCGGCAACATCGGCCGTCCGACCCGTCACGCGGGCGTGCGACACCAGCACGGCCGGCCCGGCCGTGACGGAGCCGCTGAGCGAGGCCTGCAGCGCAGGGATCTCGCACCATTCAGCGAATGCCGTGCCGGCGGGGGAGCTCAGCGTCTCCTCGCCGTGCCAGCCGTGCAGCCCCTGCAGGGTGGAGCGCAGGTGTCCGCCGGGCTGCACGGCCCAGCCGGTGTGCTGGACCTCCAGGGGGAAGCATGCACCGATGATCCGGTCGATGCGGACCTCGTCGGCTCCCCGGGCTACCACCCAGGACTCCACGCGGAGCCCGGGGATCGCCGGTGCACCCTGCGGGAAGATCGGCGTGTGCCAGGAGGCCGCCCACGCCCATCCGCCGCCCCCACCGGCCCCGATGCGGTGGATCCGACGGCGCACACTGGTGCGCCCGCGGAAACGGACGGCCACGTGGTTGTCCGGAACCTCGCCGCGCGGTGTGGGTCCGGTGGCCGTGGAGTACGCGAGCCGGGAGTAGAGCGGATCCTCCACGCCGGACTCCTCCCCCTGGTGCGGGCGGAGGTGGTCGCTGCCGTGGTTGTGGATCCGCACGACGCCGTCGTCACGGGTGGCCTGCACCGCCCAGCCGGTGGCGGACATGCCGAAGGCGACGTCATGGTCGTCCAGGGGTCGGCGCCCCTCCACGCTGCGCCACAGCGGTGCGTCATCGGGCTGCAGCAGCCCGACGAACGCCTTGGCGGCCCACAGCGGGGAGGCCGGCCCGGAGTAGCGCTGCACCGTGGCCGGATGCGGACCGTGCCAGCCGAGGCTCAGCAGCCCGTGCTCGGTGAGTGCGCCATGCTCCAGGAAGTGGCGCAGGGTGGCGTTCAGCAGCCGCTTGGACTCCCCCGGGGGCATCGGCGTGTCCCCGGTGACCGCCCCCAGCGCGACGGCGGCGACGGCGGCGAACCGGTAAGTCATGGAGCGGCCCTGGAACAGCGGGGCGCCGTCGGCGCCGAAGAGGTGCCGGTACTCCTGGAGGAACTCCTCCAGGCGGGAGCCGTGGATCCCCGACTCGCCCCGCAGGTGGTCGTCCAGGACCGGATAGAGGTGCAGCGCCCAGCCGATGTAGTGGTCGATGCTCTGCCCGTCGCCGTCGGTGTACCAGCCCTGCCCGAGGTTCCACTGCTCCAGCAGGTGCAGGGCCCGCTCCCGGGCGGCCGCGGTGAGCTCGTCCCCACGGCCCACGGACTCCAGGAAGCCGGCCACCGAGTAGGGGAAGAGGTACCAGTTGTTGGCCGCCGGCAGGGAGGTGATCGCTCCGCGCAGCCAGGACTCCACGGCGTCCTGGACGTCCTCGTCGAGCCGGTCCCACAGCCAGGGGCGGGTCAGGCGCAGACACAGCGCGATGGAGGCGGACTCCACCATCGGCTGCCCCTGGACGTCATGGTCGCGGATGGTCAGCCACGGCTCCGCCTCGGGGGTCTCGGCGGACGCGGTCCCGGCCCGCAGGCCTTCGGCGTAGCGGTCCAGCCAGCCGTGCGGGTCCGCGCCGTCGGCCCCGCGGACCCGGAAGGCGGCGGCCAGGAAGGACCGTGCGAAGCCCTCCAGGCCGTCCGAGCGGACCCCGCTGCCCGATGCGGGGCCGGGCAGGTTCAGATGCGCCCCGCCGGGACTCGCCCACTGCCAGGCCGAGCCGACCAGGTGGTCCGCCATCGCCTCCCAGTGGGCGCGTGTGTATCCCGTGTACGGGCTGGTCTCCCGGTCCTCCTCGGGGAAGGGGATCCTGGAGCCCGGGAGGATGTCACCGGGACGGACGATGTGCTGGTGACCTGGGGGCATGGAAGGGCTCGCCTTTCTGTGGTCAGGCTTCATTGATCTCATGGACGACCAGGGGACGGGAAGACCCCAGGCCCAGCGGTTTGTCCCCGTCGTTTTCGTCTGTCCCCTCCGAATTCCACGGGGACAGACGAAAACGACGGGGACAAACGGGCTTCTGAGGGGCAGGATCCGTCACACTCACCGCGTGCCCACCCGCAGCCGCGGCACCGCCAGCAGCCCGGAGGCGACGTCGGCGAGCGCCAGCTCCAGGGCCTGCATGCCGAAGCGGCGGCCGTGATGCTCCCGGGCGGTCTCCACCATGCGGGTCAGGGCGTCGTCGGCGGCCAGGCGGTGGCTGGTGACATTGGCGACCTCCACGCTGAGCACATGGGTGCCCCCGGGGGTGACCAGTCCGGTGAGGTCCACCCGGTACGGGGTCCGCCAGACCACGCCGGCCTCGCGCCCGTCCACCCGAACCACCGCCACCACGCCCACCGGCGGAGTCACCTCGGCCCGGAAGGAGGCCTCCATGAGTCCGCTGGAGGCGGGATCGGCCAGCTCATGCGGCTCGGCGGCTCCGAAGTCGAGGATCACCTGCCGGGCGTCGTCGTCCACCCGGAGGGTGGTCGTGTACTCGGCGGTGCCGGAGTACAGCTCCCGCCCGGGCACCTGCTCCCACTGATGCGGCAGCGAGACGGGACGCGGCTCCGGCTCGTCCGGAAAGCGCACCTGCCAGTCGGTGAGCTCGACGGCGGCCTCGTCCCCGGCCGCCGAGGTGCTGCTCGGGTTCACCTGGTCACCCTCCTGAGGCTCGCCGTCGTGCTGGATCAGCACGGCGGCCTCATAGGCCTCCAGACGCAACGGCAGGTCGCCGCCCTCGCCGCCCGGATCCAGGTGATGGACGCTGAGCACCTCACCGGTCTCCGCATCCCAACGCTCCACCGTGGACCCGGCGGGGTCCCGCCCGGGGTCCTGTCGGAAGGACAGCGTCACCTCGGCAGGCGCGGAGCCGGTGTTCGCCACGAAGTGCACCCGCAGGGCCGATCGGCCCGCCCCCAGCTGCCGGGTGGTCACGGCGACGGTCTCGTTCGGCGCGCCGTCGGCTCCGGCCAGGCGCACCGGGCCGGACACCCACCGGGTCGCCTCAGCGGCCGAGTCCACGCTCACCCCGAGCCGCGCAGTGCCGCCGAGGTCCAGCACCGCCCCGCCGGCCTCCCACACGGCGGCCAGCCAGGCCCGCGTGGGCTCCGGGATGTCGCGGGCGGACGGAAGCACCACCACGGGGAACCGCCCCGGATCCAGGTGGGCGACGGCGTCGTCGTCGAACAGGTCGAAGTCCGCCCCGGCGGTGCGCAGCGCATGCGGCAGCTCGTCGCCGATGTGCTGCCGGGTCTCCTTGTAGAGGTCGCGGCGGCCGGCGGCGGCGAATCCGGCATAGACGTCCCGGGCGGGCACGTAGATCCCGACGTCGGAGAGGCGGCGCCCCTGCCGCATCAGCCAGGACAGCCGGTGGACGGTGCCCCACAGGGCCGGAGCGGCGGCCCACCAGGTGTTGCGATCATCCAGAGCCCCGGAGGCGTAGAAGACCCGCCCCAGGCTGCCGTCCTCGGGCCGCGAAGAGTTCGGCCAGCCGTGGCCGATGAACTGGTTGATGCCCATCAGCAGGTGGTCCTGGGCCTCGGCCAGGATGTCCAGCGGGGTGGAACGGAAGGACGGCGAGTGCGTCCAGGTCCAGGCCTCGGAGGAGATCACCTGCTGGCCGTGGATCTGCCCGGCGGAGCTGGCCCACCGGCAGGCGGTGACCACGTCCCAGCCCCAGCCCTCGCCCTCATAGCGGTCCGCGTACCGGTAGGAGCTTACCGTGGTGGCAGGCTCCCCATAGCCCTGGATCCGGAACGGCACACCCTTCTGCCGGGCCCAGTCGCCGATCACGCGGATGAAGTTCTCCTCCAGCAGCTCGGTGAGCGTGCGGTGGTAGTCCGCGCGGAACGCGGCGCCCTCCTGCCCGGGCAGGGGCAGCTTCCACAGGTGAGGCACGACGTCGTAGCCGCGTCGGGCGGCGAACTCCTCCGGCAGCCGCGGCGTCCAGTCGGCGTCGTAGACCTCGAGGCTGTCGCAGAACACGGTGCCGATCCGATCGACCCCGACAGCCTCGACCAGCGGCTCCGCGACGGCGTCGAGATGGGCGCGGGCAGCCTCGGCCGAGAGGTGGTCCAGCGCCCAGCCCTCGGCCCCGACGGCGGCACGTTTCAGCGCCTGCCGGGTCAGCCGGGACACTGCAATGAGGACCACCCGCGGCCCCCGGCCCTCCGGGATGAGCAAGTCCCCGCCGTCGGTCGCCAGCGGGGTGAAGCCCTCAGGCGTCTCGTAGGTGGTGCCCTCGCCGATGTAGCCGGCGATGAACTCGTCGCCGGGCCAGACGGCGGGGATCGGCAGCCGATGCGCGGCCATCGCGACCTCTTCGTGGGTCCAGCTGATCTTCCGGGCCGCCGTGGACTCGTCCACATGGGGCCCGCCGTAGGGCCAGCCGGAGCCCAGGGTGACGTCGAAGCGCAGGCCCCGCTGCTGTGCGGCCTCGGCCGCGAACCGCAGATCCGCCAGGAAGGTGCCCGAGAGGTAGCGGTCCGTCCCGGCGCTGAGCGGGTAGACCACGGCGACCTCGACCCCGCCCAGGCCTGCCTCGCGCATCCGGTCCAGATCTCGCGCCAGATCCTCCCGGCGCACGTCCGGACCGAACCACCACCAGCGCATCATGGGCCGGGCTGCCGGGTCGGGGGCGCGGAAGCCCTCCCACAGCTCCGCCCGGGCCACCTGGGCCCCCACGGGAACCTCTGCGGGGGTCTGGGCGGGGGTCTCAGCGCGAGTCTGGGCGGGGGAAGCGGCCGGCGTCATGGAGTGCCTCTCAACGGTGTCGGATGGGTGGTCGTGCTGGAGGGGACGGCCTCGCACCAGGCCGTCCCCTCCTCGAGACCCCGCAGGGTCTCCGCCGCCGGGCGGATCACAGGGACCCGACGACGCGTCTTCTGCCGGACCGGGCCGGCGTCGGCCGTCCTCAGCCGATGGTGGACTCGAACTCGGCGTGCATGGCCTCCGCCGCCTCGGCCGGGGTCATGCGCTCGAAGAACACCTCGGCCTCATAGCGGTGGATGACGTCGGCCAGCTGCCCGAATCCGGTGGCGGGCACCGGCACCGGCTCGCCGAGCTCGTCCTCGATGGCGTCCATGAACTCCGTGGCGGCCGCATTGGCCTCGTCCATGCTGTCCATCAGCTGGGGCCTGATCTCCGTGTTGGCGGAGAGGCCGCGGTCGGTCATGTTGATCTCCGCGGAGCGCAGGTCATTGACGAAGAAGTCCAGGAACTCCACGACCTCCTCCGGATGGTCGGTGGTCGCTGAGGCGGAGATCATGCCGGTGTTGTACCACTGCTGGGCGTCCGCCACCTCCCCGGTGGGGCTGGGCAGACGCAGCAGCTCCAGCTCCTCCCCGCCGGCATCCCGCAGGGCACCCAGCAGATTGGTCCAGCTGAACGCCATCGCCGCGCCGCCGGTGGCCTCCAGCGACTGGTCCTGCGGGGCCGTGAGCTCCTCCACCATGATCTCCGCCGGAGGGTAGGCCCCGGACCGGCGCAGCTCATCGGTGAAGCGCAGATACTCCTCGAGGTGCTCGACCTCCACCCCGAGTTGACCGTCCGCGTCGGTGAGCTGGGCGCCCTGCTGGCGCACCCAGGCCTGCAGCGACTGCGGCTCGGCTGGTCCGGAGGCGCCGTAGACGCCGTCGAGCTCCGCACTGATCTGCTCCGCGATCTGCGCGAAGTCGTCCCAGGTCCAGGTGGAGTCGTCGGGCATCTCGACGCCGGCCTCCTCGAAGAGCCGCGGGTTGGCCACCACGGCCACCGCGTTCACTCCGGAGGCCAGCCCGTAGTATTCGCCGTCGACTGTGCCGGACTCGATGACCTCCTCCGGCATGGCGCCCAGATCCACCGCCGAGAGGTCCATCAGGGCGCCGCGCTCCCCGTACTCGCGCAGATACGGGGCGTCCATCTGGAAGATGTCAGGCGCCTGGCCTCCGGCGGACTGGGTGGCCAGCTGGTCCCAGAACCCGTCCCAGTCGTTGTACTCGATGACCACCTCGATGTGCGGGTGGTCCTCCTCGAAGATCTCGATGATCTCTTCGGTGTTCTGCACCCGGGTGTCCGAACCCCAGAAGGCGAAGCGGAGCGTGACGTCCGCGTCTGCCGCGTCGGCGTCCCCGTCGCCCGCACCGCCGGCGCCGCAGCCCGTGAGGGCCACGACGGCGGCGAGCGCAGCGCCGCTCAGGCGTGCGGTGCGGGCGTCCATCACTCGAGGATCCGGTTCGCGGCGTCAACGAAGGACTCGGCCGCCTCATCGGCGTCCATGCGGCCGAAGAAGACGTCCTGACTGCGCAGGGAGAGCTCGTCGGAGATGCCGGTGAACCCGACCGGCGGCATGGGCTCGGCCGAGGAGATCTCATCCCCGAGCTCGTCCACCAGCTCAGCGACCACGAGGTCCTGGCCGTCCACCTCCTCGACCACGGCCTCGCGCACCTCGTCGTTGGACGGCAGGCCGCGGTCCATCATGTTGTGCCTCCCGGCGTCCACCGAGTTGATGAAGTGGTCGATGAACAGCTGCGCCTCCTCGGGGTGGTCGCTGCCTGCGGTGGCGCCCAGCAGCATGGTGTTCTTGAACCAGAGGCCGTTGTCCTCGGCCTGACCGGTGGGGCTGGGGAACCGCAGCGGGATCAGGTCCACTCCCGCCGCCTCGGTCAGGGCGGGCAGCTGGTTGGTCCAGGACATGCCCATGGCGGCGCGGTGGGTGGCGATCAGGGAGTCCTCCATGACGGCGGACTCCTCCTCGGCCATCTCCGAGGCGCTCGGCAGGCCCCCTTCGTCGATGAGCTCCTCGAGGAAGGTGAAGTACTCCTCGATGTCCTCGGCCTCGGCTCCGAGCTGGCCCTCCTCGGTGAACAGCCCCTTGTCCTGCTGGCGCAGCCAGACCATGAGCGTCTGGGCGATGGGGTTGTTGGTGCCGTAGGCGCCGGTCGCCTCCTGGATGGTCGAGGAGATGTCGATGAAGTCGTCCCAGGTCCAGGTGGTGTCATCGGGGATCTCCACCCCGGCCTCGTCGAAGAGCTCCGGGTTGGCCATCATGACCAGGGCGTTGACGCCGGTGGGGATGGCGTACTGGACACCGTCGGACTGGCCGCCCTCCACGATCGTGGGGTCGATGCCGGAGGTGTCGACGTCGGTCAGCTCCAGCAGGGCGCCGCGGTCGGCGTACTCACGGATGAACTCGTCGTCGAGCTGCACGACGTCGGGAGCGTCGCCCGAGGCGACCTGGGTGGCCAGGGTGTCCTGGTAGCCCGTCCAGTCGTTGAACTCGCCGTCGATGGTGATGTGCGGGTGCTCCTCGGTGAAGTCGTCGATGATCGCCTGAGTGTTGGCGTGCCGGTGGTCGGACCCCCACCAGGCCACACGGAGGTGGACCTCCTCGTCCCCTCCGGCGTCTCCTCCGCCGTCTGCGCCGCCGCAGGCTGTGAGCGTCACGGCCCCGACGGCGGCGGCCGCGGTCAGCGTGACCAGCTTCCTGTGCTTCATGCGTGTCCCCTCATGTGTGCGGTGATGGGGCACCGAGTCTGAAGTGCAACGATTCAATCTCGCGCCCCGCTCCTGAGCGATCAGGTTGCCCATCAGGCTATGTGTGACACACAGCACAGTCAATGAATCGATTCATACTCGGCGATGCCCGTCGCACATCGCCCGATGCACCGACACGCCCCACCCAGATCGCTGAGCCCCGACCACCTGCCTGGGGATCGAGAATCTGGGTGGGGCGTGGGCAGCGCCGGCAGCGTCGCTCAGCCGTGCACCGGATGCTCCCCGGCGCCATGGCCCTTGCCGTTGTTGTTGCCCGGCCCGCGCGGCGGCGTGCGGTCGCCGTCGCCCGCGCCGCCGTCACCCGAGCCGCTGCCGACCTCCGGCATCAGCTCGATGACCGTGGGCTCTTCGATGGCGCCGATGCGCGCGCCGGTGCCCTCGGGGGCGACGTCGGTCAGCTCCAGCAGACCGTGCATCTGCACCGAACCGT
Source organism: Nesterenkonia sp. CL21 (assembly GCF_031705515.1). Lineage (NCBI taxonomy): Bacteria > Bacillati > Actinomycetota > Actinomycetes > Micrococcales > Micrococcaceae > Nesterenkonia > Nesterenkonia sp. CL21. The sequence goes on along the minus strand of NZ_JAUTWR010000004.1, from coordinate 69,121 downwards.
CCTCACCGATCTCGGGGCGGACGCCGTCGACATCCACGGACTCGAACCAGTCCTCGGTCACCTCCGCCGGGCGGGAGTCGTCTTCACCGGCCCGCTGCCCGTCGAAGTAGTTGCTCGGGTCCTGCAACAGCGAGGTGTCCTCCTGGTCCAGCTGCAGCGAGTCCTCGCGGCTGCCCCGCCAGGACAGCGCACCGGTGATCTCATAGGCCGTCTCCGGCGCGTTGGTGTGCAGCTGGATGCCGGACCCACCCATCTCCTCGGAGACCAACCCGTTGCCCACGGTGGTGACGTCCTGCAGGCGCACATCCGGGCCGGAGTTCGAGGTCACCCCGTGGGAGAGGTTGTTGTAGGCCACCGAGTTGCGCAGCAGGTGGTCCCCCGGCATGGACTCGCCGCCGAGCTTGAAGCCGTTGCCCTGGCGCAGGACGTCCAGACCCTGCTCCTCGAGCCAGCCGTTGCTGTAGGCCACTGAGTCCTCGATGGTCACGGTGCCGATCGACCCGGTGGTCGACTTCGCATAGAGGTCATAGCCGTCGTCGATGTTGTGATGCGAGATCGTGTGGCGGAAGACGTTGCCCTCCCCCACGGTGAGCTTGGCGGCGAAGCCGTCGGCGTCGTTGACGTTGGGGTCCGCGTTGTTGTGCGACTCCGAGGAGACCACCAGGTTGTGGGAGGGCCACATCTCGAACGGCTCGTTGCCGTTGCCGGAGATCTGCAGTCCGGTGTCCCCGTTGTGGTGGGTCTCGATCCGTTCGATCACGTTGTGGTGGCCCTGGATGAGCAGCGGCTTCTGATAGCCGCGCGAGCGGGTGATCTCCAGGTCATGGAGGTGCCAGTGGTCGCCCCGCAGCACCAGGCCGCCGGTGGAGGACTCCGAGAGGTCCAGGGTGGCGCGGCCCTCGGGGGAGGACATCAGCGTGATGGGCTGCTCGGCGGTGCCGTCGCGGCCCCGCTCGACGACGATCGCCTCCTGCGGCCGATACGTGCCCTCGGCCAGCACGATCTGCTGACCCGGCTGGGCATAGGCGACCGCGGTGGGCAGGTCCAGCGGGTCCGCCTGGGTGCCGTCACCGTCGGCGTCGCCGTTCGGGGCCACGTGGAGGGACTCTCCCGGGTCGCCGTAGCGGGCCACATGGAAGCTCAACTCCAGCTCCACCGGATCGGTGGAGGCCAGCTCCTCCCAGTCCTCGTAGTGCAGCTGCTCCTCGTGTGGGGTCAGCCGGGCGGTGAAGGAGTTGTCCCCGGGCTCCAGTCCGGCGAGCTCCACCAGCTCGCGTTGGCCGGGCTCGAGGCCCACCGTCTCGGTGGCCTCCTCGCCGTCCTCGTCGAGGATGACGGCCTCGCCGTAGGCGTCGGCGAGCAGCGGCACCTCGATCTCAGCATGCGGGGTGGTGCTGGTGATGTCTGTGGACAGGGTCGGTGTCACCTGCTCGGTGGGACGCTCCAGCGGATCCTCGTCGTCGTCCGGATGGATGGTGGTGAAGCTCCAGTCGGTGACGGCGGTGCGGATGTTGCGTGCGGTGAACAGCCCGACGTAGTAGCGCTCCTCGTCCTGGACCAGGAGCATGTCCGGGTCGTAGCTGATGGACTCGAGCTCTTCGCCATCGCGGTGCCAGATCGCGTGGAACCCGGTGTTGGACTTCCGCAGGCTCAGCTCGTAGACGTCCCCGGCCTCGAACCGGGGCGGGTTGGTGTTGCCCCCCTCCGCGAGGCCGTCCTTGTGGTGCCAGTCGAAGGCCCGGGAATCGGTCATGTCCCGGTCCGAGGAGTTCTGCGTGGGGGCCTCCGTATAGCCGTGGACGACCTTCCCGCCGGGGGTGCCGTAGCGGGTGCCGGTCTCGCCGTCGAGGCTGGTGTGGTACTTCGCGACCTGCGTCCCGGCGGAGTTGAAGTACCGGGCGGCGCCGGAGTTCGGAATGAAGTCGTCGACGGCGATCAGCCCGAACCCGGACTGATTGTCCTTGCCGGAGGCGTCCTCGACCTCGAAGGTCGCCTCCAGGGTGAAGTTCTCCGTCTCCGGGTCGACCTCGGTGTAGTGGTACCAGAAGCCGTCCTCGGAGTCGGCGATCTTGCCGCTGTTGCCGACGGCGTCGAAGGTGAGTGTGCCGTCGTCGTGGGTGATGACCTCGCCGCCGGCGCCCACTCCGGCGTGGGCGGTGTGCCAACGGTCGGCGTCTTCGGGGCCGGTGGCACTCTCCGTGGCAGCAGTGGCGCCGGTGATCGTGGTGGCCAGCAGCGCCGAGGCGGTGAGCAGCGCCAGCGGTGCGCGGCGGATGCGGCGGCGTGGGGAATCCATGGATCTCCTCAGGGAGTGGGCGGTAGGACCCCCTGACCCTATGTGTGAGGTGAGTCACTGCTCAATGCTGAGGAGAGCGTTTTCCGGTGCCGATGCGGCATGCGGCGATACAGCGCGGGAATGGCCCCCGCGCGCCCCGACCAGATTCTCGAGCCCCTCGCATCTGCGTGGGGATCAGAGATCTGGACGGGGCGGGCGCGGCGGAGCGGGACAGGTGCGGCGGAGCGGGACAGGTGCGACGGGGCGCGCGGGGCAGGGCGACAGAGGCGCGCAGCCCGCTACCGGATCTCGGACTCCATCTCGGAGACCATCGCCGCCGCGGCGTCGGCCGGGGACATGCGGTCGAAGAGCACCTCGTCCTGGTACCGGTAGAGGATCTGCTGGAACGCAGACCCGCCCATGGCCGGCACGGGCTCAGAGGGGCCGAGCTCCCCCTCGATCTGGTCGATGTATTCGGCCATCACCAGCTGGGCGCCGTCGAGCTCCTCGGTGACCACCTGGCGGATCTCGTTGTTCGGCGGGATGCCACGCTCGGCCATGTCGATCAGCGCGGCCTCCTCCGAGTTGACGAAGAAGTCGATGAACTGCTGGACCTCCTCCGGGTGATCGGTGGTCGCGCTGCCGGAGAGGAACATCGAGGACTTGTACCAGGGCATGGCATCCTCGGCACTGCCGGTGTGGCTGGGGAACCGCAGCAGCTCCAGCTGGGTGCCCGCCGATTCGGAGAGCGCCACCGACTGGTTGGACCACCAGGCGCGCATCGCCACCTGGCCGGCGGTGGTCAGCGACTGATCCGGCCCCACTCCCTGGTCCTCCGCGAGCGCGGAGGCCGACGGCGTGGCTCCGGCCTCCAGCAGCTCGACGAGGTACTCGAAGTAGCTCTCGGCATCCTCCGCGGTGAAGCCGAGCTGCCCGTCCTCATCGCTGAGATGTCCGCCCTGCTGGCGGACCCAGGTCTGGAATCCGCCGGTCTCGTCGAAGCCGCCAGCACCCCAGGCGCCGTCGAGGCCCTCGCTGAGCTCGACGGCGATGTCCCGGTAGTCGCCCCAAGTCCAGGTGGTGTCGTCCGGCATGTCCACCCCGGCCTCCTCGAAGAGGTCCGGATTGGCCAGGACGGTGAAGGCGTTGATGCCGATGGTCACCCCGTACAGGCCGCCCTCGGTGCGGCCGTTGTCCACCACGGTCTCATCCATCTGCGAGGTGTCCACCTCGTCCAGGTCCAGCAGCGAGCCGCGGTCCGCGTACTCGCGCAGGTACAGCTCGTCCATCTGGATGATGTCCGGGGCATCGGCGGCGGCGGTCTGCGTGGCCAGCTGATCCCAGTAGCCGTCCCAGTCGCCGAAGTCTCCATTGATGCTGATGTGCGGGTGCTCCGCTTCGAAGGCATCGATGATCTCCTGGGTGTTCTGGTGACGGGCGTCCGAGCCCCACCAGACGAAGCGGAGGGTGACGTCGCCGTCGTCGCCCTCTTGTCCTCCGCAGCCGGCGAGCACCAGCGTGGCGGCGGCGAGGCCGGCGGTCAGAACCGTGGCGCGACGGCGGCGGCGCGGCACGGGCGTGGAACGGCGATGGTCCATGATGTCCCCCTGGAGAGTGATCGTTCACCTTGTCCTGACAATCTAAGGTGACTCACCTCACAGGTCAATGATGATCCCCGAAGGCAACCACCACGGGGCGGAGACGGCGTATCGGCGGGTCGGTGGGGCCTCAGGGCAGCCGGGTGCTCTCCCGGAGCACGGGGGCGCCCTCCACCACCATGCGGCGTTCGGCATCCCCGGGTGCCAGCGTCATCGACGCCGTCATCCGGCCGATCTCTTCCAGGGGCAGCCGGACGGTGGTGATCGAGGGGAACTGGTCGGCCAGCGTCGGAATGTCGTCGAAGCCGGCGAGCGCGACATCCTCGGGAACGCGCAGTCCCGCCTCGCGGATCGCCGCCAGGGCACCCAGCGCCATGACGTCGTTGACGCAGAACACGCACAGCGGCGCGCCCCCCTCAGACCCCTCCGCCGCGGAGACCGCACCGGAGCTGATGAGCTCGCCCATCATGAAGTAGCCGCCGTCGCGGGTGAAGGTGCCCTCCTTGACCACCTCCGGAACGACGCCGGCCGCCTTGAGCTTGGCGATGAACCCGTCGGAGCGCTGCGCCGAGGTGGACAGCTCCTGCTCTCCGCTGAGCACGGCGAAGCGCCGGTGCCCAAGCTTGAGCAGCTCGGAGGCCAGCGCGGCGGCCCCGGCCTCGTTGTCGATCTGCACACCGCCGGCGGTCGGAAAGGGCTGACCGATCATGGAGACCTTCCCGCCGTTGTCCTGATAGGTCTCCAGCACCTTCTGCAGCAGGGCGTCGTCCTCCATGCCGCGGGAGCCGGCCAGGAGTATCGCATCGGTCCGGTATGACATGAAGGCGCGCACCGCCTCCACCTCCGCCGCGGCCTCGCGCTCCGTGGAGGCCAGCATGAGCTGGACGCCGGTCCCGGCCAGGCCGCGCTGCGCCCCGCGGGCGATCGAAGAGAAGTACGGATCGGCGATGTCATGGACGATCAGGCCCATCAGGCCGGCCGAGGACCGGGCAAGCGCTTGCGCCTGCGCATTGGGGAAATAGCCCAGCTCCTCGGCGGCCGCGCGCACGCGGTCGGCGATCTCGGGCTTGGGCCGACGGGTGGATCCGTTGAGCACTCGGGAGGCCGTGGACTGGGACACCCCGGCGGCCTTGGCCACGTCGGCCAGACGGACAGCCATCTGAAGCTCCTGCCTGTGACAGTTGACACACTCTTTGGAGCGATACTACCGTGGAAAGCGCATTCCAACATCATCGCCCCGCCAGACCCCCTGCAAGGAGCCCCGATTCCATGACTGAGCCCCGCGTCCTCCGCATCGCCATGAACGGCATCACCGGCCGGATGGGCTACCGCCAGCACCTGCTGCGCTCCATCCTCCCCATCCGCGACCAGGGCGGCATCACGCTCGCCGACGGCTCCAAGGTCACCGTCGAGCCGATCCTCGTCGGTCGCAACGAGTCCAAGATCAAGGAGCTCGCCGCCAGGCACGACGTCGAGCACTGGACCACCGACCTCGACGGGGCCATCAACGACCCGTCAGTGGACATCGTCTTCGACGCCTCCATGACCTCCCTGCGCCCCGCCACGCTGTCCAAGGCGATCGCCGCCGGCAAGCACATCTTCACCGAGAAGCCCACCGCCGAGACCCTCGAGGAGGCCGTGGACCTGGCGCGCCAGGCCAAGACCGCCGGCATCACCGCCGGCGTCGTCCACGACAAGCTCTACCTGCCCGGCCTGGTGAAGCTGCGCCGCCTGGTGGACGAGGGCTTCTTCGGCCGCATCCTCTCCCTGCGCGGCGAGTTCGGGTACTGGGTCTTCGAGGGCGAGGTCCAGCCCGCCCAGCGCCCCTCCTGGAACTACCGTCTGGCCGACGGCGGCTCCATGACCACTGACATGTACTGCCACTGGAACTACGTGCTCGAAGGCATCATCGGCACGGTCAAGTCCGTCACCTCCAGGACCGCCACCCACATCCCCACGCGCTGGGACGAGAACGGCGAGCCCTACGACGCCGACGCCGACGACGCCGCCTACGGCATCTTCGACCTGGAGACCCCGCAGGGCGACCAGGTGGTCGGCCAGATCAACTCCTCCTGGGCGGTGCGCGTCTACCGCGACGAACTCGTGGAGTTCCAGATCGACGGCACCCACGGCTCCGCCGTCGCCGGCCTGAACAAGTGTGTGGCCCAGCAGCGCGCCCACACGCCGAAGCCGGTGTGGAACCCGGACCTCCCGGTCACCGAGTCCTTCCGCGACCAGTGGATGGAGGTCCCCGCCAACGCCGAGCTGGACAACGGCTTCAAGCTGCAGTGGGAGGAGTTCCTCGCCGACGTCGTCGCCGGCCGTGAGCACCGCTTCGGCCTGCTCTCCGCCGCCCGCGGCGTCCAGCTCGCCGAGCTCGGCCTGAAGTCCCACGCCGAGCGCCGCACCCTCGACATCCCGGAGATCACCCTGTGAGCACCACCAGCACCACCAGCGCTGCCAGCGCCCCCGCGCAGCAGACCACGCCCCTGCCCACGCTGACGCTGCCGTCGCTCGACGGCAGCACCGTGGAGTACACCATGACCGGCCAGGCCGACCCCTCCCTGGGGCCGTTCACCCGCCCGGAGAAGCCCCTGACCTCCCGGAAGGTCTACGCCGCCGCCCATGTGGTGCCGGTGATGTCCGCGGACAACGTCCCCGGCGCGCCGGCCCAGCTGGACTGGGAGGCCACGCTGGCCTACCGGCACGAGCTGTGGTCCTACGGGCTCGGCGTCGCCGACGCCATGGACACCGCCCAGCGCGGCATGGGCCTGGACTATGAGGCCACCAAGGAGCTCATCCGTCGTTCGGCGGCGGAGGCCGCGGCGGTCGTCGAGGCCGGCACCTACCCGGCACTGGCCGGCCACACCGTGCGCGACCTCGTCGCCTGCGGCGCCGGCACCGACCAGGTGGACCCGGCCTCCGTGGAGCCGGGCGAGGCCGGGATCCAGACCGTGCTCGCCGCCTACCTGGAGCAGCTGGAGGTCGTGGAGACCTCTGGGGCGAAGGTGATCCTCATGGCCTCCCGCGCCCTGGCCAAGGTCGCCTCCGGGGCCCAGGACTACCTCGACGTCTACACCCGCCTGCTGACCACCGCCCAGGAGCCGGTGGTGCTGCACTGGCTCGGCCCCATGTTCGACCCGGCGCTGGCCGGCTACTGGGGATCCGACGACGTCGCCGAGGCCACCGAGACCTTCCTGACCCTGATCCGGCAGAACCCGGAGAAGGTCGACGGCGTGAAGGTCTCCCTGCTGGACGCCGAGCACGAGAAGCGCCTGCGCGCCGCTCTGCCCGAGGGCGTGCGGCTCTACACCGGCGACGACTTCAACTACCCGGAGCTCATCGACGGCGACGACACGGCACACTCGGACGCGCTGCTGGGCATCTTCGCCGCCATCTACCCGGCGGCGTCCACGGCTCTGCAGGCCTACGACGCCGGCGATGCGGCCCGCGGGCGCGCCATCCTCGACTCCACCCGGGAGCTGGGGAAGCACATCTTCAGCGCCCCGACGTTCTACTACAAGACGGGCATCGCCTTCCTGTCCTGGCTCAACGGACACCAGTCCGGCTTCCAGCTGGTCGGCGGACTGCACGCGGGACGCTCGCTGCCGCACCTGGCACACACCTTCGTCCTGGCCGACCAGGCCGGGCTGCTCCCCGACCCGCAGCTGGCCGCCGAGCGCATGGCCAGCCTGCTGAAGACCGGAGGCCTCGCATGAGCTTCGAGCTGTCGCTGAACACGGGCACCACCCCGCAGCTGTCCCTGCAGGAGGCCGTCGACGCCGTCGCCGCCGCGGGGCTCTCCCACATCGGCCCCTGGCGTCACCTGCTGGAGCAGGCTGGCGGGGCGGAGAAGGCCGCGCAGATCATCTCCGGCGCCGGACTGAGCGCCACCACGCTGTGCCGCGGCGGATTCCTCACCCCGGCCGACGCCGCAGGGCGGGCCGCCGCGCTGGAGTCCAACCGGGCGGCGGTCCGTGAGGCGGCCGCCATCGGCACCGGTGAGCTGATCATGGTGGTCGGCGGGCTCCCCTCCGCCGCGCACCTGCTGGGCGGGGAGGGCGACCGGGCGGACAAGTCGATCGTGGACGCCCGCGCCCGCGTGGCCGACGGCATCGCCGAGCTGGTGCCCTACGCCGCCGAGCACGGCGTGCGGCTGGTGCTGGAGCCGCTGCACCCGATGTATGCGGCGGACCGTGCGGTGCTCTCCACGCTGGGAGAGGCCCTGGACCTGGCGGCCCCGCATCCGGCGGAGACGGTCGGCGTCGTCGTCGACACGTTCCATGTGTGGTGGGACCCCCAGCTGCAGGAGCAGATCGCCCGCGCCGGCCGCGAGGGTCGTCTCGCCAGCTACCAGGTGTGCGACTTCAACCTGCCGATCGCCGCCGACGCCCTGAAGTCCCGCGGGATGATGGGCGACGGCCATGTGGACTTCCCCACGATCTCCCGGTGGGTGGCCGAGGCGGGCTATACGGGACCGGTCGAGGTGGAGATCTTCAACGAGGAGATCAACGCCCAGGATGCCGCCGTGACGCTGGAGACGATGAAGACGCGCTACGCCGACCTGGTGGAGCCGTTCCTGACGGCCGCGTCCGCGCACACCCCGTCCGCCGCCGTCTGACCATCCCCACCCGTCGAGTGGCCACGAACCACGGGATCTCCCGGCTGACACGCCGTGTCGGGGAAGCAGATGCCGGGATTCGTGGCCACTCGATATGCCAGTCTCGATATGCCCGTCACTCCGAGGAGAGCCATGACCGCTGAAGGATCCGCCCCGACGTCGGTGCTGCTGGTCGGCCTGGACGGCTTCGGCCGCCAGCATCTGCTGAACCTGCAGCGCCTGGCCGCATCGGGCAAGGCTCGGCTGATCGCCGGCGCCAGCTACAGCGACCCCGGCCCAGAGGTCCGCGGGGACATCCCGGTGCACCGCACGCTCACCGAGGCGCGCGAGGCCGGGCACCGCCCCGACGTCGTCATCGTCTCCACGCCGATCAACACGCACCGGGACCTCGCACTGGAGGCGCTCGAGATGGGCGCCGACGTGCTGCTGGAGAAGCCGCCGACGGCGACCTTCGCCCAGTATGAGGAGCTGCTGGACGCCGCCGATCGGCTCGGCCGGCGCATCCAGGTGGGCTTCCAGTCGCTGGGGTCCCATGCCCTGCCCGCGCTGGAGGAGCTGCTGGCCGCCCCCCACGCCCCGGGTGCCATCGGACAGTTGCGCGCGGTCGGAGCCACCGGGCTGTGGCTGCGCCGGGAGGCCTACTACGCCCGCGCTCCCTGGGCGGGCCGACGGGTGCTCGACGGCGTCCAGGTGGTCGACGGAGTGATCACCAACCCGTTGGCCCACGCAGTGCGCACCGCCCTGCACATCGCCGGCGCCCGGGACGCCGACGACGTCGCCCAGTTGGGCACCGAGCTGCTGCACGCCCACCAGATCGAGGCCGACGACACGTCCACCGTCTCGCTGCGCACCACCGAGGGAATCCCCGTGACCGCGGCGCTGACGCTCTGCGCGCCGGAGGACCACCGGCCGCCGTGGGTGACGATCTACGGCACAGAAGGCCACGCGGTGCTTTACTACACCGAAGACCGGCTGGAGATCACGCCCAACCGGGAGGCGCCGTTCAACGCCGGGGAGGCCGGCGAGCCGCGGACGCTGGAGTTCGAGCGCAGCAACCTGCTGGAGAACCTGATCGACGTGCGCACCGGGGAGGCCGAGAGGCTGCTCTCCCCGCTGCGCGAGTCCGGGGCGTTAATGCGCGTGCTGGAGGCGGTCCGCACCGCGGAGGATCCGGCACAGATCGGCGAGGAGCATGTGGAGCAGGTGGATTCTGGCCCCGAGCGGCACCCGGTGATCCCGCATATCGAGGACTATGCCGCCCGCGCGGTGAAGGCCCCCTCCACGTTCTCCTCGCTGGGGGCACCCTGGGCGGCCCCCGCCGCCACGAGCGGTTCCCTGGCGCTTCCCGGCGCCGACGGGGGTGAGGCGCAGACCGTGGCAGAGCTGCGCACCGGCGACGACATCTCCCCCACCGACTCCCCACGGCCCTTCCTGGACCGGGTGCGCACGCGCGGCGGAGTGCTGGTCTCCGATCAGCAGCCGCTGGACCACACCTGGCACCTGGGCGTCGGCGTCGCACTGCAGGATGTGGACGGCACCAATTTCTGGGGCGGGCGCACCTACACCCGGGAGGACGGCCGGTACATCTGGCGCGACGACCACGGCCGGATCGTCATCCGTGCGCAGCAGCTCGACGACGACGCGCACAGCCAGCGGCTGGCCCAGCAGCTGGAATGGATCGACCGCACCGGTGCCGCACTGCTGCAGGAGGACCGGGAGGTCACGGTGACCGGCCGCGACGAACGGTCCTGGGTGCTGGACTTCCGCTTCGCTCTCGCACCGGCCGTGGACCGGGAGGTCTCGCTGGGCAGCCCCGGTTCCAACGGGCGCGCAGGCGGCGGCTACGGCGGCTTCTTCTGGCGGCTTCCCGCCCTGCGGGAGGCCGAGATCTTCACCGCGCAGGCCTCCGGGGAGGAGGATGTCCACGGTAGCGTCAGCGACTGGCTGGCGATCAGTGGGCGCTTCGACGCCGCGCAGGTCGCCCCCCATCTGGGAGCCGGGGAGGCCACACTGGTGCTGGCCTCCGCCGACGAGGACCCCTGGTTCGTGCGATACTCCGGCTATCCCGGAATCGGCAGGTCGCTGGCCTGGGACGCCCCCGTGGTGGCTCGCCCGGGCGAGCCGGTGGCACGCCGGGTACGGGCCGTCGTCGTCGACGGTCTGCTGGACCGTGCGGAAGCCGCCGCACTGGGGAGCAGACTGTCGGCAGAGCTGACCGCGACCCGCGTCTCACGATGAGTCCGCGCAGCGGGCCCGTGTGAGCGCTGATCGTCGCTCATCAGGGCCCACACCGCGGAGGCAACGCCGATCACCCCACCACGAGGAGGAGCATGACCCCCGAGCAGGAGTTCCACGCCAAGCACACACGGCTGACCGGAGTGCTGGAGGAGGTGGGCGCCGACGCCGTCGTGCTGGACACCGAAGGAGCGATCTCCTGGCTGCTGGCCGGGGCGCGGGTGCACATCAGCCTCGCCGGCGCCCCGATCCTGCGGGCCGTGGTGCACCGCGACGGCGTCTCGGTGGGGGTGTTCACCAATGAGCTCGCCCGCATCCGTGACGAGGAGCTGGCGCCGCTGGCCGCGCTGCTCGACGCCGGCACCGTGAGCCTGCACGAGCTACCGTGGCACGCCGATGTGGACGACGTCGTCGGCTGGCTGCCGCAGGCCGCCGGCTGGACGCTGATCCGGGAGACGGGGGCGGCCCAGCAGCTCCGAGCGGTGAGAGCCTCGCTGCTGGACGTCGAGGTGGAGCGCTACCGGGCGCTGTGCCGGTCCTCCGCGAAGGCACTGACCGACGTGCTCTCCGAGGTCACCCCGGAGACCACCGAGCGGCAGCTGGCCGCCGCCCTGGCGCCGCGGATCATCGCCGCCGGCGCCGACCCGGTGGTGCTGCTGGTCAACGGTGAGTCCCGAGCGGCCCACCGCCACCCGCTGCCCACCGATGCGCCGCTGGGCCGCCGCGCCATGGCGGTGGTGTGCGCGCGCCGTCAGGGGCTGATCGCCAACGTGACCCGTTGGGTGGGCTTCGGGGGCGCCGTCGCCGGGGAGGACGACCTGGATGCACGGATCCTCGGCGTGGAGGCCGACGTGTTCGCCGCGCTGCGCCCCGGAGCCCGTCTGGAGTCGGTGCTGGAGACGCTGCAGGAGTCCTATGTGCGGCATGGGTTCCCCGCCGACGAGTGGACGAAGCATCATCAGGGCGGGGCCGCCGGGTACCAGGGCCGGGATCCTCGCGTGGCGCCCGGAGTGCCGGACCTGATCCGGGAGAACCAGCCGTTCGCGTGGAACCCCACCGGTTGGAGCGCGGAGCTCGGCCTGGGCGCGAAGGTGGAGGACACCGTGGTGCTGCGCGCCGCCGGCGGCGGGGCCGCGGGACACGACAGCGGGCTCTGGATCGATGTGCTCAGCGTGGACGAGCGCTGGCCGACGGTGGAGGTCGCCGGGCTGGCACGGCCGGCCGTGCTGCGGCGATGACGCCTCAGTCGGCGTGCGCGCCGAGGCGATCCAGGATGTGTGAGTGGATCTCCTGCACGGTCGTCAGGAGAGCATCGACGTCGCCGGGCCGCTCTGAGAGCGCCGTGTAGTTCACCCACAGCTGGCCGTGGTCCGCGGTCACATTGATCTCGGTGCCTTCGTCCGTGGACCCCATCGCGACGCCGAGGAGCCCGTCCAGCTCCAGGTGTCGAGCGTAAGGATCCTCCTGGGCGTGGTTGATCACGGGCCAGCAGTCCACGGAGCGCTGATGCCAGGCCTCGTCGAGGTCACCGCCGACGACGGCCGGATACCCCTCCAGCGTGACCTCGATGACCTCCCCGTCCTCGCCCCGGTAGGTCTCCCAGACCCAGGAGTTCCCGGTGGCATCCGCGGCGTCGGAGGCTTCGAGGGCGTCGATCGTGTCGAGGATCGCCTGGCGGTGCTCGGCCATGGAGGCGGTGCACAGCGCCTCCTGCACGGGGTCGGCGTCGTCCGGAATGGAGGCCTCCCAGTCATCGAGGACGTCATCCCCGGCGATCTGACTGCGCCAGTCCTCCCAGGTCCAGTCGGGGTCGTCCTCGGAGGCGTTCGGCTCCTCCAGGGTGTAGCCGTCCGGGACGTCCCGGCCCGAGGGGACCAGCGTCTCCAACGTCTCGACGTCCAGCAGGGCCTCCACCGTCAGGCCGTCGTCGCCCGGAGCGCGACCGTCGTCAGCAGGGTCCTGCTCGGCCGGTGCGATCGCGTCGGGATCGGAATCAGGGTCGTGCTCTCCCGGCTCCGACAACGTGACGCAGCCGGTCAGGAGCAGAGGGACCGCGGCCACCAGCACCGCCGCCAGGCCGCTCGAGGAGCGCCCAACGTCAGATCCGTGGGGACCCCTCGTCTGTGTCATACCCATGGGAGGACCATAGCAACTTCACCCTCCCGGAGGGCTTTCGGCCGGCACGACATGGGCGCCGTCGAAATCCCGGATCCGCGCGCTCTCCTGCGGCCGCGCCATGACCTCCAGCAGCAGGTCCGCGGAAGCGGTCCCGTAGGCCCGCGGCTCCAGCGCGACAGCGGTGATCCGTGGTTCACGCACTTCGTGGAGCTCGTCACCGGCGAAGGAGATCAGATCCACGTCCCGGCCGGGCTCGAGCCCGAGCCCCTGCAGGATGCTCTGGGACTGGGCCGCGTACCCCTGGGCGCAGCAGACGATGGCATCAGCGCCGTCGCTCACCACGGAGCCGACCAGGTCGGACAGCTCCGGGATGCGCAGCTCCGGGGAGACCTCCACCACCCACGGCTCGACGTCATGCTCCTGACACCAGGCCTCATAGGCCGCGCGGGCCTCGAGCGCCCAGGAGGCGGGGAGCCCCTCGTCGATCCCGAGGAACACCGGGCGGCGTCGGCCGCGCGGAGGCAGCGTGGCCAGCGCCTCGCGCTGCAGCTCCTCATGACGCGCCCGGATCATGCCGGCCACCTGCTCCGCGCCGGCTCCGCGGTGACGGCCGACCGTGACCACCGGGACCCGGGCCCTCAGCAGAGCGGCGAGCACCGGATCCTCGGGCGTCGGGTCGAGCACGAGCGCTCCGTCGAGGTGGAAGCCACGCTCCTCGCCGCGGCCACGGTGCAGCAGACTGAGATCGAGGTCAGCCTCGCCGACGACGTCGCTGACGCCGAAGGTGAACTGCATGTAGAAGTCGAGCTCTCGCGAGCCGGCGGGCAGGTGGATGCCCACGGCCCCCGCTCGCTTCTGCCGCAGCGCACGCGCGGCCCGGTTGACCACGTATCCGGCCTCCTCAGCGGCGTCCCGCACCCGCGCCACCGTGGCCGGCGAGACCCGTCCGGTGCCGTTCAACGCATCCGACACTGTGGTCTTGGACAGGCCGAGCTGATGCGCGATCGCGACGATGGTGGCCTTGGACTCTGGCATCCCCCCATCGTAGGCGCGTCTCGCCATGACCCGCGGCGACACAGGCGGATGACACCCCCAACGGGCCGACCGACACCGACGCGGCACTTGACGCCATCCGTGGCCTTCGTCACACTAGATCCACTCGTGCCGGAACGTTCCGGCACCGAAAGCCCGAGGAGTTTCCATGACCGCCGCACCACCACAACCCGTCCACCCCTCCCGCCGCGGCAGCCGCCGACTGCCCGCACGGACGCTTCTTGGATTCGTCGGCACGTGGGTCGTGGCCCTGATGGCCGCCAACCTCGTGCCCGTCCTGATCTCACGCCTCATCTCGGACCTGAACCTGCCGCTCTCCAGCGCGGGAGCCCTGGCCACAGGGATGACCGCAGGCACCGTCGCCGCGATGCTCGCCGTCAACCTGATCATCGCCCGAGCAGATCGGCCCACAGTCGCCCGCATCGGCTTGGCGACGATGCTCATCGGGTACGCCCTCGGAGCCGCCACCATGACGCCGACGGCTGTAGCCGTGGGACTCATCATCGGCGGCATGGGAGGCGGCGCAGCACTGGCCGCCGGCACCGCCGCATTCTCCGCCACCCATGACCCCGATCGGACGGTGACGATCGCTACGGTCATCAACCGCCTGGGCGCGGCCGGTCTGCTCGCCTTGGCCCCGGTCATCGCATCGGATCTGCGCAGCCTCCTGGTCCTGCTGGCCGCGATGGCCGCAGCCGGACTCCTGCTCGCCCGCGGCCTGCCGAACACGCCTGGTGCACGGCATGCGTCGAGTGCCGACGAGAGCCCCCAGACAACACGCCCGCCCCGTGCTCCCGGCCGCGGCACCATCACCCTCGCCGGCCTGGTGCTGGCCTTCTCCATGGGCTTCTGGTCGTTGGCCGAGGACATGGTCTACGCGATGTCCGGCACCCTGGCCGCTGACGCCGGCATCAGCCCGGAGACGACCGGGGTGCTCATCTCGCTGAAGGTCATCGGCGGGCTTCTCGGGGTGGTCCTGGCCCCGCTCATGCTCGCCAACTTCGGACGCGGTTGGTCACTGCTGGGAATCGTCGTGGTCAGCACGACTGCGAAGTTCCTGATGATCATCACCGAGTCCGGCACCGTGTTCGCCGCGACCATCGTCATCTGGGGCATCGCTTACGGCGCCGTACTGGTGCTCGTCAACGGCTTGGCCGCCCTCATGGATCTCACCGGACGCACCGCGGTGCTGGTCTTCTCCATCTATATGTGCGGCATCGCCCTGGGGCCGCTGGCCGGCGGCTACTTCCTCGAGTTCGTGACACCCCTGACGTACGCATTCATCGTCTCAGTCCCCAGCGCCGTCTTCGGCAGCGCACTGTTCATCATCTCGAGGCGCAGCAGGCACTTCGACCGACCCCGGACCGTTCAGCTCCACGACACCGGGCCGTCCCTCCCCGCCGAGGCGGAATCTGCCGACGCGTCAGCCATCTCCGACACCACACCGCGCCCCCACTGAGCGACCACCATCCCACCTCACCACCCATCGAACTGCCCACCTGCTGGAAGAAGAAGGAACCATGCCGCACGCTGACACGATCATCATCGCCTCGGCCATCCACACCCTGGCCGACGGGCAGGCAGGCACTGCCCTCGCCCTCGCGGACGGTCACATCCTCGCCATCGGGGAACCCGAGGAACTCGCCTCACTGCACGGCCCCGCAACAGAAGTCATCGACTTCCCCGGAGCCACCATCACGCCCGGACTCTGCGACGGACATACCCACGTGGTGCTGGGCCTGGATCTCACCCGCGGACTGAATTTGACCGACGTCGGCCCCCTGGAGGAGGTCCAGAGGCGCCTCACCGAGGCCGGCGAAAAGGCGGGCGACGGCGAGTGGATCCTCGGATGGGGCCTGGACCCCAACGTGTTCACCTCGACCGGATTCCGCGGCACGCTCTTCGATCACGCCACAGCCGGGCGGCCGGTCCTGCTCCGGATGCGGGACGGGCATTCCGCAGTGGCCAACTCCGCCGCCCTGCGCGCAGCCAGCATCACCGGCCGGGAGACGTTCCCCGATGAAGCCCGCATCGACCTCGATGCCGACGGCAGGCCCACGGGCTACCTCGTGGAGTTCGCCGCGATCGAGCGTGTCACCTCCGCCATCCCGGATGAGACGTTCCCCGCACGTGCGGCACGGTTGCTGACAGTGCTCTGCGGCATGGCTCGCACCGGCACCACATCCACCCACGTCATGGACTTCACCGAAGGCACCGCAGAGCTGATGCATCACCTCGAAACCATCGGGGACCTCCCGCTGCGACTGCGCTTCTCCCCCATGGTGCTGCCCGGAATGACCCATGAGGAGATCCAGCAGATCATCCGGGCACAGGGAACGGGCGGTCGCCGCTGGGAGGCCCGCGGTGTGAAGTTCTTCATCGACGGCACGGTGGACAACGGCTCCGCCTGGCTGGAGGAGCCGGACAGCCACGGACAGGGAACACGCTCGGTATGGACGGACACGGACCAGTACCGGCAGACGCTGGCGCAGTTCGTCCGTCGCGGCATCCCCACCGCCACGCACGCCATCGGGGACCACGGGGTCCGGTTCACCTTGGACGCGCTGGAGGCGGCCGGCGTCAGAACCGCGACGGCGACACACCGCATCGAACACATCGAGACGATTCCCGACGAGCTCGTGCCCCGATTCGCCGACCTCGGTGTCGCCGCCAGCATGCAGCCGATCCACGGCACCCACCACACCTGCGCCGATGGCAGCGACAACTGGTCCCAGCGCCTGGGCCCGACGCGCGCCTCCCGCGGCTGGCGTTGCCGGGACCTGCGCGAAGCGGGCGCAACCCTCGCCCTCGGATCCGACTGGCCGATCACCCACTACGACCCACGCGCCGTGATGGCCGACGCTGTGCTCCGGCGCCCCGCCGAACGACCGAGCGTCACTCCGATCCAGCCGGAGCAGGCGCTGACGACCCGGATGGCCCTGGAAGGTTACACAAGCCACGCGGCGGCCGCAGATGGGCTTGCGAACCGTGAGGGGAGCCTGGCTCCCGGAATGCGAGCGGATCTGACCATCTTCGCCGGCGACCCTCTGGACTGCCCAGCAGAGGACCTCGCCACCCTCCCCGTGGTGGGAACCTTCGTCGACGGGGTGAAGGTGGATGCCTCCCCGTCCACCGCGCCAGCGACGACGGCGCATGCCCGGATCTGACTCCCAGCCCGTCCATCGGCGGAAGGGACGGGGCGCGGCGGGTGGGGAGCATGGCAAGGCGGGGCGGCGGGACCCTGGCCGGCGCCCCGCCGCCCGCGCGGCATCCCACGATGCCGCACCGGCACCGTCACAGCCTCCCCTGACCCTTGACTCCACCCGTCCCCCTCACTAACGTCGGGATCCAACAGCCACGAGAAACCGGTTTCTCAGTATGATGACGCGGATGGAGACCATGACGTTCACCCCCAGCTCTCGCCCTGGAGCACGTGCTCCCCGCGGACTCCGTCACCCCCGCGGACTTCGTCCCACGGGCCTCGCCCTGGCGGCCGTCGTCGGGCTCACCGCCTGCGGCGACGGCGGGAACGCGCAGGCGGACTCCGGGGACGTGACCCTGGAGTTCGCCTTCTGGGGATCGGACTACCGACTCCAGCTCACCGAGGAGATCATCGAGTCCTTCGAGGCCACGCACCCAGGGATCACCGTGGAGACGGCCTACGGGGACTCCGGCTACTGGGATCAGATGGCCACCCGGACCGCCGCCGGGGACATGCCCGACGTCGTCCAGATGGACGACAAGTACCTGCGGGAATATGCCGACCGCGGCGCCCTGCTGGAGCTCTCCGCCGTGGACGTCGACGGCCTGGACCCGGACATCGTGGACAACGGGCGCACCGGTGACGGTCTCTACGGCGTGACGATCGGCATCAACTCCTTCGCCCTGGTGGCCAACCCGGACCTCTTCGAGGCGGCCGGTGTGGACATGCCGGACGACACCACCTGGACCTGGGACGACTACCACCACCTCACGGTGGAGCTCAGCGACCACCTCGACGACGCCTGGGGCGCGGTCTCGCTGAACCAGCCCGGCGCCTTCCAGGTGTGGCTGCGCCAGCACGACGCCCACCTGACCACCGAGGACGGCGAGCTCGGCTTCGACGAGCAGCACGCCGCCGACTACTTCCAGTACGTCCTGGACCTCATGGACGACGGCGGCATGCCGCCGGCCGACGCGCTGGCCGAGGACATGGAGCTGGGCCCGGAACAGTCCCTGGCCGGGCTGGGACAGGCCGCCCTGAGCGGCTGGTGGACCAACGAGCTGCCCACGCTGGCCAATGCGAGCGGCGCCGAGATGCAGCTGCTGCGCTTCCCCTCGCAGACCGGACAGGCCGAGGACAGCGGCATGTGGTTCAAGTCCGCCATGCTGCTCTCCGCCTCGGCCGACACCGAGCACCCCGAGGAGGTCCGGGCGTTCATCGAGCACGTCATCAGCTCCGAGGAGGCCGGCCTGATCTCGCTGACCGACCGCGGTCTGCCCGCAGACGAAGACGTCCGCGCCGCCGTGCTGCCCGAGCTCGACGCCGCCGACGCACACTCTGCGGAGTTCGTCCAGGAGATCGAACCGGAGCTCGGCGAGCCGGAGCCGGTGCCGGCCATCGGCTTCTCCACGATGCGTGAGACCCTCTTCCGCTATGAGTCCGAGGTGTACTTCGAGCGTCTCACCCCGGAGCAGGCCGCCGCGGAGATGATGGCCGAGATGCAGACGGCCCTGCAGTGACCCCCGACCTCCAGTGACCCCCGAACCGGGGCGAGGCGCCTGAGCGGTGCGCCTCTCCCCTGGGCCGCCCCTCTGGTGCGAGAGGGGCGGCCCACCGTCCCGCCCGTACGATCCTGCGCGGTCCGGCCGACCTGTTCCGTCCGGCCCGGCAGGAGGAGAAGGACCCCATGGACCACCCCCGCCTGACAGCCCAGCTCGTCGAGACAGCACAGCCCGTCGAGACAGCCCAGCCCCCGACGCCCGCCGCGACTCATGAGACCTATCGCAATCCGACCCTCAACGCCGACTGGCCGGATCCGGACGCCGTCCGGGTGGGCGAGGACTATTGGATGATCGCCTCCAGCTTCAACCGGGCGCCAGGCCTGCCGGTGCTGCACTCCCGGGACCTCGTGAGGTGGGAGCACGTCACCAATGCGCTGCCCGCGGTGCCGCCGTCGGAGCATTTCGCCGTGCCGCGGCGCGGCGGAGGAGTCTGGGCGCCGAGCCTGCGGCATCACGACGGCGTCTTCCACATCGTCCACCCCGACCCCGACCATGGTCTCTTCGTCACCTCCGCGGAGGACCCGCGCGGCCCGTGGAGCACGCCGCATCTGCTGCTGCCGGGCCGCGGACTCATCGACCCGTGCCCCGTGTGGGCCGAAGACGGGAGGGCTTATGTGGTCTTCGGCTGGGCGCGCAGCCGCGCCGGGGTGAAGAACCGCATCAGCCTGGTGGAGGTGGACCCGCAGCTGCGTCGGCCGCTGAGCGAATCCCGGGTCATCATCGACGGCGACGCCATCCCCGGCTGCACCACCCTGGAGGGCCCGAAGATCTACCGCCGCGACGGCTGGCACTGGATTTTCGCTCCGGCCGGAGGGGTCGCCACCGGGTGGCAGTATGTGTTCCGCTCCCGGGACATCGCCGGGCCCTATGAGCACCGCGTCGTCCTGGAGCAGCACGACACCGACATCAACGGCCCCCACCAGGGCGCCTGGGTCACCACGCCGGCCGGGGAGGACTGGTTCCTCCACTTCCAGGACCGCGGCCCGTTCGGCCGGGTGGTCCACCTGCAGCCGATGCGGTGGGACGACGACGGCTGGCCCCGGCTGGGAGAGCCCGTGGACGAGGTCAGCGGACGTCCGGTCCTCGAGCATCCGGTCCCCCACCCGATGCCGCGCCCTGGCTCCCCCGCGCAGCGCGAACCGTCCCGCAGCGACGAGTTCCGCAGCGCCGTGCTGGCACCACGCTGGCACTGGCAGGCCAACCCCGAGCCAGACTGGCTGCACCTGCCCGGAGACGGCACCGCGAGGCTGCGCGCCCTGCCCGCAGCCGGGGACGACCTCCGTCGCCACGGCGCCGTGCTGGGGCAGCAGCTGCCCGGCCAGGCGGGCCGGTGGACCACCCGCCTCCACCTGGAGGATCCCAGCCCCGGCGCCCAGGCGGGCCTGGCGGTGCTGGGAGACACCTATACCTGGCTCGGCCTGGAGCATCGCGAGGACGGCACCTGGCTGGTCTGCCGCACCGGCGGCGCGGCAGTTGACGCCGCCGCATCCGCATCGGCAGACGCCGCCGATGACGCCTCCGCAGCGGGCCCAGCGGAGACGACCGTCGCCGAGCTGCGCGCCTCCGATGCCGTCGAGCTGGCCCTGACGCATGACGACGACGCCCGGATCACCTTCTTCTGGCGCCATCACCCTCAGGACCCCTGGCGCCAGGTGGACCCGGGCTTCACGGCCACGCAGGGCCGATGGATCGGGGCGGAGGTGGGACTCTTCGCCCGGCGCCCTGCTCCGCTGACCGGCGGTGCCCGCTCCGCGACGGGCACCGTGGGCCACGGGGTATTCTCGGCCGTGACGGTCTGCATGGACGGCAGGAGAGTGTGATGGGACGGGTGCTGAAGGACGGCCCCAAGATCGGCGAGGTCGCCGCGGCCGCCGGTGTCTCCCGGGCCACTGTCTCCCGGGTGATGAACGGGCAGTCCACCGTCGCCCCGGACATCGCCGACCGTGTGCGGGAGGCCGCCGCGGAGCTGAACTACCGGCCCAGCACCCTGGCCCGCAGCCTGTCCCTGGGCCGCTCCAGCACGGTGGCAGTCGTCGTGCCGGATCTGCGCAATCCGATGTTCCATCAGGTGCTGCGCGGCGTCATGGACGCCTCGGAGGCGGAGGGCTACCGCACGCTGGTGGCTGAGACGGCCGACCGCACCGCAGACGAGTCCGCCGTCGCCCAGGAAGCCCGGGCCCGCTGCGATGCGGTGATCCTGGTGAACCCGCGGATGCCGCAGGAGGCCCTGGAGGAGCTGCTCCCCCAGCTGCGCCCGGTGGTTCTGGTCAACCGCACCACCGCACATGAGGACATCCCCAGCCTGGTCATCGACCACGCCCAGGGGATCCACCGGCTGGTGGACCATCTGGCCGGGCTGGGCCACCGGCATCTCGCCTATCTGCGCGGACCGGCCGGCAGCATCTCCGACATCCCTCGCCGGGAGGCGCTGGCGGATGCCGTGGCCCGCCGCCCCGAGCTGCGGGTGGACCACCTGGCCGGAGGGTCGACGATCGACGCCGGCTTCGAGGCCGCCGACCAGGTGCTGGCCTCTGAGGCCACAGCGGTGGTCGCGTTCAATGACCTGACCGCGTTCGGACTGCTGGCGCGGCTCAACGAATCCGGGGTGCGGGTGCCCGACGGCCTCTCGGTCACCGGCTTCGACGACATCGAACTCGCCCGCTTCGCCAACCCCGCGCTGACCACGGTCAACGTCCCCCACGCGGAGCTGGGCCGCCGGGCCTGGCAGCTGCTGGCCGAGGTGGTCGCCGACGGGCCCGTGCCCGCCTCCGGCCGGACGCCCGAGACCTTCGTCCCGGAGCTGACGGTGCGCACCAGCACCGGTCCCGTGCCGCCCCCGCGCGCGCTGACCGCTCCCTCCACGGACCTCTCGGGCCGGGCCCACCGGCACGCTGACGACGACGGCGGGCCCCGCTGGTCCGCGCGCGGTGCCAGCTGGCAGCTGGAGCTCGGGGAGCTGGTCCTGGCCCACAGCATGGGCGGCGAGCGGATGCCCACGGTCCACAGCCCGCGCCCCCACCTGCACCCGGTGCGGAGCCTGCGCGGGCGCCTGCTTACGGACCGCAGCCCGGACGACCACCGCCACCACTACGGCGTCTCGCTGACCATCCCGGATGTGGACGGCACCACCTACTGGGGAGGCCGCACCTTCGACCCGGAGCACGGCCCGATGCTGCTGCCCAACCACGGGCACCAGCATGTGGACCACACGCAGATGCTGCACCGCGGGGCCACGCTGCGTCAGGAGATCCGCTGGATCGACCAGGACCAGCGCCCGCAGCTGCACGAGCAGCGCGAGATCACCGGCGCCGGGCTGGAGGAGACGGAGGCCTGGGCGCTGCGCTGGTCCTCCGCACTGCGGGCCGAGCACGCTCTGACCATCTCCAGCCCGGCAGTGCGGGGCCGTCCAGGCGCCGGCTACGGCGGCTTCTTCTGGCGGCTGGCCACCGGGGACGAGGTGGAGGTCCTGAACTCCGCCGGCGCCCAGGACATCCACGGCGCGCCGGCGAGGTGGGTCTCAGTGGCCGTCCGTCACAGCGAGGACTGGACGAGCCTGGTGCTGGCCCAGCAGTCGGCGGACCCGGTCCCGTGGTTCGTCCGGGCCTCCGACTACATCGGCCTGGGCCCAGCACTGGCCTGGGGCGCCCCGCTGAAGCTGGCCGCCGGGGAGGTGCACCCGGTGGAGTTGCTCGCCGTCGTCGTGGACCGCCGGGTCGACGCCGACGAGGTGGATCGGCTCCTGGAGCTCGGCGAGGGACGGGTGCAGGCGGCACGCAGCACGTGACCCCCGTGGCCTCGGGGCGGCTCAGCCGCGCCGCAGCTCCAGGGTCATCGGGGCCTCGGTCAGCTCCACGGTGCGGCTGCTCGCGCCGTCGGCGTGCCGCCACCCGCCTCCTGCGATGATGTTCAGCCGCGGTGACGGCCAGGCCGCCTGGGAGCCGGGGCGACGGCGCAGCGTCGCCCCGGCGCGGCCCTCGTCCCATGCGAGCTCCTCGAGGACGAGCCCTTCCGCTCCACAGAGACCGGTGACGGCACCGGTGGGCCACCGCTCGGGCAGGGCAGGGAGCAGCACGGCCTGGCCGGGGCCGCTGGTCAGCAGCATGGCGGACACCACGGCGGGGAACCCGCCGGAGGCGTCGGCGTTGAGGATGGATCCGGGGTCATGGGTGGACATCATGCTGGGACGCCAGTAGTTGCCGGCGAGGGTGTGCACCACCCGCAGGGCCAGGTCAGCGTCACCGAGTCGGGCGGCCACCACGCCGAGTTCGCACAGGCCGAAGGCCATCTCCATGCTCTCCGGCGGGTCCGACTCTCGGTAGGCGAGCCGCTGCCGCACCGTGGCCAGGGCCGCAGCCCGCATCTCCTCAGTGGCGAAGGCCTCGTCCCCTTCCGTCCCGAAGGGGTACAGGTGAGAGGTGTGCCGGTGGTGCGGCTCATCCGGAAAGCCGGGGTGCGCCCACTCGGCGAGCGCACCCTCGGCGGTCAGCCGCGGCACCGGGAGGCTGTCCCGCAGCCGGGCCCAGCCCGCGGCGTGCGACTCGTCCCCCATCAGTCGGCCGATCCGCGTGGCCACGACGGCGGCATCGCGGATCGCGGCGATGTCGGAGGTGGCGTCCACGGCCAGCGGGTTCGCCGCCCCGCGCGGGGTGTTCTCCGGCGAGTAGCTGGGCACCAGGTGGGCGACGCCGTCGTGGTGGTGGACGGCGGTCTCGCAGCAGCGCATGACCTCCTGGGCGAAGGACCACAGCCACGGCAGAAGGGCCGTGTCCCCGGTGGCGGAGAACAGGTCCCAGCCCTGCCGCAGCACCCAGGGGCCGCCGCCGAGCCAGAACAGATGCGGGAATCCCACCGAGAAGTGGCTGGCGTGCCCGTGGGTGCTCAGCCGGGCGGGCAGCAGCACTCCCTCCGCCCCGAAGATCCGGCGGGCGTTCTCGCGGAACGCCGGAAGGTGCCGGGAGACCAGGCGCAGCAGACTCAGGCGCAGCTCCGGCATGCCGGTGGAGATCATCGAAGCGGTGGCGCCCAGCGTGACGTTGCCGTTGAGCGTGTAGTCCCCGGACCAGGCGGGCGTCCAGGTGCCCTGCCACAGGCCGGTCAGGTTCGGCGGCAGCATCCCCGTGGAGGAGATGACCGTGTGCCGGGAGGCGGCGTAGACGAGCTCCACCAGCGCGTCCTCAGCGGCGAGGTCGCCAGTGCGGGCGGCGGCCAGCAGCTCCTCCGTGGGCTGTGCGGACCACGGCCGCTCCCCCGTGTCCTGCCGCTTCCCAGCACCTTGCGGCTCCCCCGTGTCCTGCCGTTTCCCGAGATGGAAGACGCTGCGGGCCGCCAGCTCCTCCCGTGGCGGGCTGGGCAGGGTCGTGCCGTCCAGCAGCGGGTCATGGGCCGGGGCGCCGTCCACGGTGACGCGCAGCTGAAGCCTGGCCGCGGAGCCCGCCGGCACCGGCAGCCGCGCGACGAGGCTTCCCTCACCGTGCAGCTCGGCGGCCGGCAGCGGGCTGACAGTGGTCTCGGCGGTCTCGTGCTGGTCCGCGGGGCGGGCCTCCGCCCGTCGGGCCCCGACGCGCAGCCGGGCGTGCTCGCCGTCGAGAGCCGCCGTGGCCCGCACGCGGGAGGCCGGGTCGACCGTGCCAGCATCATCAGCCCCGGCATCGTCAGCCCCGGAGCTCAGGCGCAGGACGAACTCGGCCGGGGCCTCGGAGCTGAGCGAGAGGTGAATGGTCTCGTCTCCATGGCGCGGCGCGGCCCGGAGGGTCTGGCGCCCCCGCCGGGCGTCCTGCCAGCTGATCTCGACGACGCCGGTGCGCAGGTCCACATCACGCCGCCGGCTGCCCGGCACCGGGTCCGCCTCCGGATCGGTGATCACCAGTCGGGCGGCGGGCACGAAGGGATCCGTCCAGATCAGGGCGCCGCCGGGGCTGTGCTCCTCGGCCGCCTCGGCGAGCAGATCTCCCGCGGAATCGGCGTCGCCCTCGAGCAGCGCCTGGCGCATGGCGGGAAGCCGGGCCTGCAGGTCGGGCGCCGGCATGTGGGGGTTCGCGGGCAGGAAGAACCACTCATGGGTGAGGTCCACGCGGTGCTCCCGGGGGTCCCCGTGGATGAGGGCGCCCACCCTGCCGGTGCCCACCGGCAGGCCGTGCTCCCAGTCCTCACCGGCGGAAACGCTGGTGAACGCGCCTGGCGCCTCGTCGGGACGGGCTGACGGCGTGGCCATCCGGTTCCTCTCGCTCAGGGGGTGCTGCTCACTTCAGGCCGGTGGTGGCGATGCCCTTGACCAGGTACCTCTGACCCATGATGAAGAAGGCCACGATGGGAAGCAAGGACACCACTGACATGGCGAACATGGGGCCCCATGACGACTGACCTTCAGCATCCATGAACTGTCGCAGCGCCAACGGCACCGTGTACAGGTCGGGGTTGGTGATGTAGATCAGCGGAGAGAAGAACTCGTTCCAGGTGCTGATGAAGGTGAAGATCGCCGTCGTCGCGAAGGCCGGGATGCACAGCGGGGCGATGATCTGGAAGAAGATCCGGAAGGGACCGCAGCCGTCGATCCGGGCGGCGTCGTCGAGCTCCCGGGGCAGGGCCCGCATGAACTGGACCATCAGGAAGATGAAGAACGCGTTGGAGGCCAGGAAGTTCGGCACGACCAGCGGCAGGTAGGTGTTCAGCCAACCGAGCTCGGAGAAGATGATGTACTGCGGGATCAGCAGCACATGCCCCGGCAGCATCAGGGTCACCAGGGCCAGGCCGAAGAACAGCTTGCGGCCGGGGAACTCCAGACGGGCGAACGCGTAGGCCGCGAGCGCCGAGCTGACCACGGTGCCCACGATGCTCAGGCTCACCACGATCGCGGAGTTCACCAGATAGTGGCCGAACGGGTGCTGCAGGGAGTTCCACCCCTCCGTGTAGTTCTCGAACCGCCACTCGGAGGGCCACAGACCCTGCTCGGTGAAGATGTTGGCGTCCGGCTTCACGGAGCTGGAGAGCATCCACAGCAGCGGGTACATCATCACCAGCGCCACACCGCAGAGGATCACGTGGCGCAGGAACCGGCTGCGTGCGGTGTCCTGGGCGTCGACGCCGCTGATCTCCGCCTCGCCGGAGTCCCGGTGCCGACGTCGTCGTCCTCCGGTGCCGCGCCGCTGCCTCATGGTGGGCGCGGGGGCGGGCGCCACAGGGCTGGTGGGAATCGCCATGGTCGGTCTGCCTTCTCTCAGTTCTCGTAGTAGACCCAGTACTTCTGCGCGATGAAGTTCAGCGCGGTGAACGCCGCGATGATCACCAGCAGCAGCCAGGCCATCGCCGAGGCGTAGCCCATGTTGAACCGGCTGAACCCCTCGATGTAGAGGTTCAGGTTGTAGAAGAGGGTGGAGCCCGCGGGCCCGCCTGAACCGTTGGAGAGCACGTAGCCCTGGGTGAAGGTCTGCAGCGTGCCGATCGTGGAGAGCACCAGGTTGAAGAAGATGATCGGGCTGATCAGCGGCAGCGTGATGGAGCGGAACTGCCTCCACCGGGAGGCGCCGTCCACGGAGGCGGCCTCGTAGTACATGGTCGGCACCTGCCGCAGCGAAGCGAGGAAGATGACCATGGGTGCGCCGAAGGTCCACACGTTGAGGATGATCAGCACGCTCAGCGCGGTGCTGGGGTCGGACACCCAGGCTGGGCCTTCGATGCCGAACCAGCCCAGGAAGGTGTTGACGATGCCGCGGGTGCCGAAGATCTGCCGCCAGAGCATCACGATCGCCACGCTGCCGCCCAGCAGGGACGGCAGGTAGTAGACGGCCCGGTACAGCGGCAGCCCCCGGATGCCCTTGTTCAGCGCGAGCGCGACCCCCAGTGCGGCGATCAGCGAGAGCGGCACGGAGACGAACGTGTAGGTGAAGGTGACGATCAGTGACTGCCCCACCCGCGGGTCCCGGAACAGCTCGATGAAGTTGGCGAAGCCGACCCACTCCGGAGGGGTGAGCAGGTCGTAGTCGGTGAATCCCAGGTACAGGGAGGCCCCGAACGGGACGATCGTGAACAGCATCCCCAGGAACCAGGGCAGCAGGAAGATGTATCCCGCCCACTGGACCTGGCCTCGCCCTCCTCTCCGTCGACGGCGGCGCGGCGCCGTCGACGGTGTCGCGGCAGGCCCCGGGGAGCCCGAGGGCCCCTCGGGCCGGGCCTCCGGCGCCTGGGTGGTGGTCATCGCCATCTCATGGCTCCTCTCGCTCCGCCCGGCGGCCCTCAGGCCAGTCCCATGGCACCGTCGGCGGTCTCCCGCAGCCGCTGGGCGGCCTGCTCCGGAGTCATGCGCCCGAACTGGACCTCCTCGTCGACCTCGGTGAGCATGTCCTGCACGGCGGAGCCGCCGGCGGGGTCGGGCCGGGACTCCGGCAGGTCCTCCTCGGCGAGGTCGAGGATGTACTGCATGGACTCCTGGTCGGCTTCGCTGAGGCTGTCGGAGATCTCCTGGGCCACCGCTTCGCTGGAGGGCAGACCTCGGGTGACCCCGACGGCGGCGTTGCCCTCGGCGTCGTTGATCATGAAGTTCAGCAGGTCCAGGGCGCCCTCCACATTGGGAGCCTCCGCCCCGATGGACCAGTACATGGCGGTGTCGATGGACATCCCGCGGCGGGCGCCCTGCACCTCTCCGGGGAAGCGACAGAGCTGCAGCGGACCCTCGACGACGTCGCCGAAGACCTCGAGATTGTTGGTGGGGATGACCTGGCCGGCCACGAGGCCGGAGGCGATGGCGGACTCGGCGGCCGAGTTCCCGGTGATGTCGATGAATCCGGCCGGGGGCAGGCCGCCGCGTTCACGCTGCTCCACCGACATCTCGAACCAGGCGGCCAGGGTCTCCTCGCTGGCGCCGAACAAGCCGTCCTCGGTGTAGAGCTCCTCGCCGGTCTGGCGCACCCAGACCACCAGGTTCTGCACGGTGGCGAAGGAGAGGTCCACCCCGTAGACCTCGTCGCCGGCGGCGGCCGCGGCGTCGGTGATCTCCCGGCTGAAGTCCCAGAGGTCCTCCCAGGACCAGGTGAGATGGTCCGGCACCTCGGCGCCATAGTGCTGAGCCCGGTCCGTGTCGATGATGAACCCCACGGCGTTCAGCCCGGCGGGGATGCCGTAGAGGTCATCCCCTACTCGTCCTAGCGGATAGGTGTCCGGGACGCCGCTCAGGTCCAGCACGTCGGTGTGTTCGCTGAGGTTCAGCAGGGCGCCCCGATCGGCGTACTCGCGGAGTCCGTCGCGCCGCTGGTTCATCAGGTCCGGGATGTCTCCGGCGGCGAAGCGGGTCGCCATGCGGTCCTGATAGGGCCCCGAGTCGGCGTAGTCGGTGGTGATGCTCAGCTCCGGGTGACGTTCCCGGTAGACGTCCAGCATGGCCTCGGTCTGCTCCGCGCGGGTGGCGTCTCCCCACCAGATCACATTCAACGACTCGGAGCTCCCGCCGGCGGAGGCGCTGCCGCCCCCGAAGCGGTCGCAACCCGCCAGGGAGATCGCGGCGGCCCCGCCGAGCCCGAGGCCGAGCAGCGTGCGGCGACTCAGCGCCGACCGGGCCAGAGTGCGTCGTGCCATGTCCATGGAACTCTCCTTGTCGCTCGTGACGGTCCCGCGTCACTCCGGCGAGAAACCGGTTTCTCGTGAAGGGATGGCGCCACAGTACTCTGTGACCCATGCCACTTCAACAGCTGAACGGCGATCCGATGATGCCGCTCTCGTGTCACCTCATGCGCGGCGGGCATGAGACGCACGGGCGCGGAGCTGTGCGGCGCGCCACCCCACTCCCGGAACCACGCATCCTCGATTAGGCTGAACACGTCACATCGCGCAGTCCACAAAGGAGCACACCATGCCAGGTCCGATCATCGTCGGCGTCGACGGAAGCCCCACGGCCCGCAAGGCCGCGGAGAAGGCCCGTGAACTCGCCACCAGGCTGAACGCCCCGCTGCACGTCGTCTCGGCCTACGCCGACGACCGCACCGAGGTCGTCAACAGCGGGTCGGACCAGTGGGTCGTCTCAGACGCCGACAACGCCCGCTACATCGCCGAGAAGGTCTCCGAGTCGCTCAAGGCCCCGGGCGTGGAGATCCTGCCCCGCTCCGTGCACGGCAAGCCGGCCGACGCCCTGATCAGCTATGCGGAGAAGATCGACGCCGACGTCATCGTCGTCGGCAACCAGCGCATGCGCGGGGTGCGTCGCGTGCTCGGCAGCGTGGCCAACTCGGTCTCCCACAACGCCACCTGCGACGTCTACATCGCCAACACCTACGCGGACTGACGCCCAGCGTCAGACCCAGCGTCAGCGGGGAACACGGTGGACAGCATCTGCGTCATGACGTGATGTGCATCACATGATGCCCCATCGGTCCTGGACCTCCTCAGGCCGGCGATCTACCGTCGAGAAACCGGTTTCTCACCGGATGGCGTCCCTACCCGTCCGGTCGGACCCGGCATGGATCCCTCGACGCGAAAGGCCAGCGATGCCCCTCACCGTCCCCGACCCGCAGACTCGTCCACCCACCAACAGACACCTCCGACGGCGCGCCCGACGGTCCGCCGTCTCGACGCTGCTGGCCGCTTCCCTGCTGGCAGGCTCCGGCCTCACGCCAGCACAGGCGACGCCGTCGGCACCGGCGCCGCTGTCGGTGACGCCTCCGGCGACCACCACCTCCACCACCTCCACCGCCTCCACCACCCTGTCCGCGGAGGACCAGCTCGCCCGGGAGACCCTTTCTCCGGGCGACGGCTGGGCGTCCGTCGACGGCGGCACCACCGGCGGGGCGGAGGCCGAGGAGATCGTCGAAGTCACCAGCCGCGCCGAACTCGTCGACGCCGTCGCCGGGGATGAACCGAAGATCGTGCGCGTCACCGAGGACATCCACGCCGATGAGGCCGATGACGGTTCCCTGATGACCTGCGAGGACTATCAGCGCGACGGCTACTCCTGGGAGGACTATCTGGAGGCCTTCGACCCGGAGCAGTGGGACGGCGCCGCCGAGGGACCTCTCGAGGAGGCCCGCCGTGCCTCCCACCGAGCCCAGGGCGAGCAGATCCGGCTGAAGCCTGGCTCCAACACCACGCTGATCGGCGCTGAGGGCGCCACACTCACCGGGTTCCAGGTGGAGCTCGCCGAGGTGGACAACGTCATCGTGCGGAACCTGCGGATCTCTGACCCCTATGACTGTTTCCCCCAGTGGAAGGGGAACGAGTGGGACGTCGAGTGGGACAACGTGACGCTCTCCGGAGCCACGCACGTCTGGCTGGACCACCTGACGCTCGACGGCGGCGAGACCGACCACGCGGCCCAGCCCGAGGTGTTCGGCCAGCAGGTGCACCGCCACGACGGCATGCTGGACATCGTCCGCGCCTCCGACCTGGTGACGGTCTCCTGGAGCCGGTTCGACGGCCATGACAAGGCGCTGCTGTTCGGCAACGGCGATGACCGCACCTCCGACCGCGGCACGCTGCGCGTGACCATGCACCACAACGAGTTCACCGACCTCGTGCAGCGCGCCCCGCGCGTCCGCTACGGACAGGTCCACGTCTACAACAACCTCTACCGAGTCGCCGAGTCCGCCCCGTATCTGTACTCCTGGGGCGTCGGCGTGGAGTCGAGCATCACGGCCCGGAACAACGCCTTCGAACTGGGCGACGGCGTCACCGCGGCTGACATCATCCACGCCTGGGGAGGCGACGGAATCGTCGAGGAGGGCACCCTCGTCGACGGCGAGCCCGTCAACGTGCTGGACGCCTACCTCCAGGAGCATCCGGACGCTCCCCTGAGCGACGAGATCGACGGTGAGTCCGGCCCCCACGGGGTGGTCCAGACCGCCGCACGCGCCGCCGACGCCGTCGACGAGCACGCCGGAGCGACCCTGACCCCGGAGTGGACCGACCCCACCGACCCGGTCGCCGCCGGCGAGGAGGTGCTGGACCGCATCAAGGCCCCCGACACCACCACCGAGGCGGGCCCCGTGTGGTCCCCCACGCCGACCGGATTCGCCGCCACCCCCACCGACGACCTCCCCCAGGGGACCACCGGAGGCACCGGCGGCCCGACCGTCACCGTCGAGGACGCCGAGGAGCTCGCCCACTGGGCCGGCCAGGAGGAGCCGGTGACCATCTTCATCAAGGGAGCCGTCGAGGTCGAGGAGCTCGGAGAGATGATCCGGGTGGCCGGCGACAAGACGATCGTGGGGCTGAACTCCCGCGCCGCGCTCGTCGGCGGCGGATTCTTCCTGGATGAGGTGCAGAACGTGATCATCCGCAATCTGCGCATCCGCGACTCCTACGTCCCCGGCGACTGGGACGGCAAGGAGAACGACCACGACGGCGTCCGTGTCGATACCTCCTCGCATGTCTGGCTCGACCACATCGACTTCACCCGGATCGGAGACGGCGAGGCCGACCTGCGCAAGGACTCCACCGCGATGACGCTGTCCTGGAACATCTTCCGGGACCACAACAAGGCCATCGGGGTGGGCTGGACGGACAATGTCGAGACCACGCTGACCATGCATCACAACTGGTTCTCCAACTCGTACCAGCGCAATGCGAGCATCGACAACGTCGCCGCCGGCCACCTCTACAACAACCTCGTGGAGGGCTTCGGCCAGTACGGCACCATGTCCCGCGGGGCCGCGCAGCTGGTCATCGAGAACAGCGTCTACGCCCATGGCGAGGACCCTGTGGTCGCCAAGGACCCGGAGTCCCAGGTGGAGCTGCGGGGGAACAGCTTCACCGACGTGCGGGGACGCCGGGATGACACTGGGCCGACCTTCGAACCCTCCGAGCACTACGACTACACCGCCGACCCGGTGGACGACGTCCGCCGCCTGGTGACCGCCGACGCCGGTCCGCTCGGCGCCCCGGAGAAGGTCGGCCGGACCGTGACCGTGGCCCTGGACGGCAGCGGGGACTACGAATCCGTGACCGCGGCCGTCGGTGCCGCCTGGCGGGCTGATCGTCCCGTGGACATCGTCATCGAGCCGGGCGTCTATGAGGAGGTCGTCCGTCTCTGGCCCGGCATGGAGGGCATCACCGTCCGCGGCGCCCCCGGTGATCCGGAGGACGTCGTGATCTCCTACGACCTGGCCGCCGGACAGGAGAAGTTCTACGGTGGGACCTTCGGCCTCACCGGCTCCCCCACGGTGGCTGTGCTCGCCGAGGACGTCACCCTGCAGAGCCTGACGATCGAGAACGCCTATGACGAGGAGGAGCACGGCCCCAGCCAGGCAGTGGCGCTGCGCACCGCCGCTGATCGGGTGGTCCTCGACGATGTGCGCCTGCTGGGGAATCAGGACACGTTCCTCGCGGACACGCCGTCACGGGACGAGGGCGCACGGGTCTACATGCGGGACTCGTACCTGGAGGGCGATGTGGACTTCCTCTTCGGCGGGGCCACCGCCGTCGTCGAGAACTCCCACATCCACTCGCTGGACCGCGGTGAGGAGCACACCAACGGCTATGTGGGCGCACCGGCCACCCACACCGGCGCTCCGGGCTTCCTGATCCTGGACAGCACCTTCACCTCGGACGCGGCCGAGGGCACCGTGCACCTGGGGCGGCCGTGGCACCCCAGCAGCAACCCGGACGTGGAGCCGTCGATGATCGTGCGCGATTCCGAGCTGGGGGCCCATATCGCCACGCCCGCCTGGGCGGACATGGGCGGCCACTCATGGGAGGACAGCCTGCTGGCCGAGTACGGCAACACCGGTCCGGGCGCTGTGCCCGACGGCGAGACCTGGGAGGGTCGGCCGCAGCTCTCCGAGGAAGAGGCCGCCGAGCACACCCGGGAGGCGTATCTGACCGGTGACGACACGTGGCGCCCGTGGCGGTGATCCACGCCCCGGTGGGCCACGCGCCGGTGATCCACGCCCCGGTGAGCGACACAGCGCGCTGACCGCCGCACGGCACGACGACGGCGGCCCCGGCACCTGCCGGGGTCGCCGTCGTGCTCAGTCGAAGTACTGCTGGATCACCGGGCCGACGAGGTCCTCCAGCTCCTGGACGGATGCGGAGGCCATCGGCTCGATGCGCAGCACGTGGCGGGCGATCACCAGTCCGAAGAGCTGAGCCACGGCGGCCTCAGCCCGCAGCTCACGATCTTCCCCGGTCATGCCCTGGGCGATCCGGGCCACCATGACGCGCCGTCCGAAGCCGCGCAGCAGGGCAGAGGCGGAGTCCTGGGACATGGCGGCGCGCAGCAGGGCCAGCAGCGGTGCGCGGCGCACCGGATCATCCCAGACGCCGAGGAAGACGTGGACCAGCCGACGGCCGCGCAGCTCCAGCGGAGCTTCCTGCACCGCGGCGGCGACGCCCTGCGGATCGAAGGGCACGTCCACCGCGGCGGCGAACAGCTTCTCCTTGGTGCCGAAATAGTGATGCACCAGGGCGGGGTCCACTCCGGCGCGGGCAGCGATGCCGCGCAGGGACGCCTTCTCGTAGCCGGCCTCGGCGAAGCTCTCACGGGCGGCCGCGAGGATCTGACCCTTCGTGTCGGGCCGGCCGGCACGGCGCCCCTTGCCGTAGCGGGCCGACTCACCGGGCTGAGGGTCAGGGTCGGCGTCAGCGTCCATCAGGACTCCCCTCCGCCCGCTCGGCGGGCCCACAGCACGAGCGCCCCCGGAGTGACGAAGACGCCGGCGACCAGCGCGACGACGATCGCGACGGCACCGAGCCTACCAAGGGTCTGGATCGGCACCAGGGCAGACCAGGAGAGGACCAGGAGCGCCCCCAAGGTGGTGACGGCGGATCCGGTCAGCGCTGCCCCGGTGGTCCCCACGGTGGAGGAGACCGCTCCCTCGGGAGCGCTCATGGGCAGCTCCTGGAGGAAGCGGTTCACCACGTGGACGCCGTAGGGGACGCCGATCCCGATCGCCATGGCCGTCAGCGTCGCGCTGAGCACGTTGAGGTCGATGCCCAGCACCCACATCATGGCGATCACCCCTGCTGCGCTCGTCACCGCAGGGATCATGGCGATCACCCCGAGCACGGCTCGACGACGCCACAGCCGGTAGGTGGCCATGAGCAGCACGGTCACGATGCTCAGCGTCAGCAGGATGGACCTCACCTGAAACTCGGCGAGATCCCGGTTCATCTCGGCGACCACCATCGGCTCGCTGGAGATCGACACCTCTGCCCCCTGCTGCGTGACGGGGTCCAGCGCGGCAGCCAGGTCCTCGGCCAGCTGCTCCGCTCCGCCGTCGCCGGCGGTGGTCCGGATCTGCCAGAGCAGAGTGTCCGACTCGGCGGCCTGACGCGCCATGATCTGCGCCTCTCCGCCCGAGACCCGCACACCCTCGACCTCGGCCACCTGCTGGCTGGCCCTGTCGAGCGCCGACCCGAGATCGGCACGGGTGTCCGGCGGGTCGATGAGGACGAAGGTCGCCTCGGTGATCTGGGACCCGAAGAGCTCCTCCTGGTGCGCCAGGGTCGCCTCGATGTCGGACCCCTCAGGGAGGAAGTCACTCCTGTCGAACTGGGTGTCCAGGCGGAAGGAGGCCAGGACGGCCAGGCCGATGAGCATCAATGCCACGACGAGACCGGCCAGCGGCCTCCGATCAGCGGTGCGGACCGCCGCGCGGGTCAGGACGCCCGAGGACGGCCGCGCGCTCTCGCGCCCTGTGGGCTGGGCGCCCGAGTCCCGCCGGCGGCGCCTGGCAGACGCCGCGGCGAGGCGCCGTCCCCACAGAGCCTGGGTCGCGGGAACCAGGATGATCATCACCAGGAAGGCGCACAGGATCCCCAGGGCCACCTGGACTCCGAAGGTGGCCAGCAGGGGAAGTGGCGCGGTCGCCGTCGCGCCGAATCCCACGCCGGTGGTGACCGCGGCGATGGCCAGGGCAGGGCCGACCGCGCGAACAGCCCCGGAGGCGGCCGGGGAGGGTGCAGCCCCCTGCGCAGAGAGCTCACGGAAGCGGGCCATGAGGTGCACCGCGAAGTCGATGCCCAGCCCGACCAGCAGGATGGGGACGATGATCGCCAACTGAGAGAGCGGCCCGATCCAGCCCAGCCCCTGAGGTCCGAGAAGACCGGCCAGCCCGAAGGTCCAGACCACCGTCATCGCCAGACCGATCAGACCGACTCCGACGACCAGAGCCGACCGGAACGTCACCGCCAGCAGGACCAGGACCGCCAACAGCGCCACCAGGAACAGCACGGGCGCCTCGCCGCGGACAGCGTCGAGCATGCCCTCCACGAACAGCCCCTGGCTGTAGACGACGACCTGCTGATCACCGGTCTCGGCCACGGCCTCCTGAACCCGCAGCGCGGCCTGCGTGCGATCCTGCTCGCTGAGGGACTCCCGGAGGAACGCGACGATGACCGTGGCCCGCGCGCTGCCGGAGTCGGCGTCGTAGTCCCCGGAGATCAGGGCGGCGGCCTGCGGCTGAGCCGCGACGGAACGGAGCCGCTCCCCCGCGTCCTGGGCGTCATCCTCCGTCGGGGTCCGCTCATCGAGCCCGAGCAGCACCGGCAGCGAGAGCAGGGCCGGCCTTCCGGCGGCAGGCTCTCGCAGATCGTCCCCCAGCTCATCGGCCACGTGTTCCTGCACCTCGCCCACCTCGGCCAGTCCCTCTGAGGTCAGGATGTCCCCGTCAGAACCGGCGTCCACGATGACCTGCACGACGGCGGAGGGGTCGTCGAACTCCTGCTGCACGCGGGTCATGGTCTCCACGGTGACGGAGTCCTCGCGCCCGAGCTGGGTGATGTCGACCTCGACGTCGTTGAGCGACGCGGCGGCGATGAAGCCGAGGGTCACCACCAGCAGTG
Organism: Nesterenkonia sp. CL21; assembly: GCF_031705515.1. Classification (NCBI taxonomy): domain Bacteria; kingdom Bacillati; phylum Actinomycetota; class Actinomycetes; order Micrococcales; family Micrococcaceae; genus Nesterenkonia; species Nesterenkonia sp. CL21. Next base: position 33,696 of record NZ_JAUTWR010000004.1, on the reverse strand, counting down.
CGGTCAACGCGGACTTCGGGCGGCCGATCACTGCCGCGAGGAGCGTCTCCAGGATGCGCGCCATGACGTCCTCTCCTGAATTTCATCGTGTGATGAATTTCAGGGTAGGACTCGGTCATTCATTTTTCAACGCCTGATGAATTCAGTACCGTTCAGGCCGACCGGCTCCCGCCGCCCTGCCCACCGGTTCGTCCCCGCGGCGTTCGTTCGTCCTCGCGGAATACCACGGGTACGAACGAACGCCACGGGGAAAGATGCGGTCATATGTCGGGACAGACGTGGTCATGCCCGGGGCGGGCAGCCCTAGTGCCCGACCAGCCCGTCCCGCTCCCCGACCAGCTCGGTGCGCCAGGAGCGCCTGGGCTCCCAGCCGAGCACTCGGCGGGCCTTCTCGATGGAGAACGCCGGGGCGTCCCCGGTGAGATCTCCGGCCAGATGCGCCAGGTCCGGGAAATGCTCCGGGATGAGCTCGGCCAGAGGCCGGCGCGCGAGCGCATCCTTCGCCCCCACGAAGAACACGGAACCGTTCTCGACCTGGTCGATCTTGGCCAACAGCGTCAGCAGGAAGTCGGTGACGTCCCGGGCGTCCACGTAGTTGAACATCGCGACGGCGGACAGCGCCGGGTCATCCAGGCGTTCTGTGAGCGTGTGCCCCTGCTGAGTGGGTGCACCCTCCCACTCCTCCGGAGCGATGACGTAGCACGGCCGGAAGGACACGAACGTCACCTCATCAGTCTGCTGGGCGAACATCGCGGCCACCTGCTCGGCCACGTGCTTGCTCAGCCCGTAGGCGTGCCACGGCTGAGGCGGCACCTCCTCGTCCAGGGGCAGCCTCGGAGGCACCCAGCCGGCCGGCGCCCCGTAACCCATGATCGAGGGGCTGGAGGCGATGACCACCTTCGTGGCACCGGCCGCCACCGCCGCGGCGGTCACGTTGTGCGCGATGCCGGCGTTGGTCTTCAGGATCACATCCTCCGGCGCGCTGAACGGCACCGCGATCGCGGCCAGGGAGACCACCGCCGTCGGGGCGATCTCCGCGAACAGGGCGGCCGTGGCCTCGGCGTCGAGCAGGTCGATGCTGCGGTGGTCGACCCCGGCGACGGGCTCGACGGGCAGCTCCCGGTCCACGCTGATGACCTCATGCTCGGTCTCGGCGAACCCGGCCACCACGCTGCGGCCCAGCCGCCCGGAACCGCCGGTGACGATGATGCGTTCTGCCATGGCTGTCCTCATCGGTCCCCTGCTCAGTCCCTGCTCAGTCCCTGCTCAGTGCGCGACGGCGGCGTCGGCGCGAGCGCCCGTGGCATCGCCCCGGAGGCAGTCCCCGAGGCATCCCCGGAGGCCAGCCCCAGCTCCACCTCGGCCACCGTCACGGGGCCGCGCGTCTGCAGGGAGCGGTTGCCGCAGACGCCGACGGCGATGGCCTGGATGCCGTCCACCAGACCGGCGGGGCGGGCGTACGGGTCCTCGCCGGGACCGTTGAAGATGTCGGCCAGCAGCAACCGGTCGCCGCCGCCGTGGGCCCCTTCACCCTGGACGATCTCCAGCTCCTCGGCCTCGCCCCAGTGGCGCTGCAGCACCAGGCGCTCACCCTTGGAGCGCACCGCCCCGGACCGGCCGTCGTCGGCCACCGAGGGATCCACCGGGGAGCCGCCGGAGGCGGGCAGCACAGCGGCCCGCTCCACGACGTCGAGCTCCAGCCGGCCCTCGGTGCCGTTGACCGCCACCCGGTACCCCTCCCAGGGGGCGTGGGCGTTGAGCGAGTAGTTCAGCACCGCGCCGCGGGTGTAGTCCACGATCAGCGCGAGGTTGTCCTCGATGGTGATGCCCTCGCCGAAGACGTCCTGGTCACGGATGTAGCCGTCGTGGTGTTCGTTGTCCAGGTAGAGCTTCTGCAGGGTCTCGTCGGTGCGCAGGTCCAGGGCGAAGGGGTCGGCTGACGAGCCCTCGCGGGTGCCGCGCTCGGCGGGGGCGATGCCGCGGGCGGCGGCGTTCTTCGCCCCGTAGAACTTCAGCCCGCCGGAGGCATAGATGCGCTCCGGGACGTCGGCGAGCCACCAGTTGACCAGGTCGAAGTGGTGGCTGGCCTTGTGGATCAGCAGTCCGCCGGAGTTCTCCTTGACCCGGTGCCAGCGACGGAAGTAGTCCGCACCGTGGACGGTGTCCAGCACCCAGGTGAAGTCGATGGAGGTCACCTGCCCGATCCGGCCTTCGAGGATCGCGGCCTTCAGCGCGGTGTTGCGCGGGGAGTACCGGTAGTTGAAGGTCACGATGACCTCGCGCCCGGTGGCCTCCACGGTGCGCGCGATCCGGGCGCTTGACTCGGCGTCCACCGTCAGCGGCTTCTCCACGACGACGTCGGCCCCGGCCTGCAGGGACTCCACGATGTAGTCGGCGTGGGTGAAGTCCGGGCTGGTGATGATGACCCGGTCGATGCGCTGCTCCTGGATGACGGAGGTCAGCGCGGCAGGGTCGAAGGTGGCGACGTCGGCGCCGTGCTCCTCGCGGATGCGGCTGCGGTGGTACTCGACGCGGCCGGGGTTGGTGTCGGCCAGGGCGACGAGCTCGGCGACGTCGGCGTGGGGGCCGGCGATCGCGTCGGTATACATCCTGCACCGGCTGCCCATGCCGATGATCACGTAGCGGGTGCGGGCGTTCTCAGTGCTCACGGGTGAGCCAGCTCCTTCATGCGGTGAACAGGTGGTGTGCGTCCGGGGAGGTCCTCCCCAGCAGTCTTGCCGTGTCGGCGGGGAATGAGAAGCGATCCGCCCATGCCTTCCGTGGATGGCACATGTGCCGCGTGGGCATCCACCCCGCAGACGCCGACGACGGCCGCCCGCCGCAGGCAGCGGCGGACGACCGTCGCACGGTCGGGCGGATCACTTGATGCCGGTGGTGGCCATGCCCTTGATGAGGAACCGCTGACCGAACAGGAAGATCAGGAACAGCGGCAGGATCGAGATGATCGACATGGCGAACATGCCGCCCCAGTTCGACTCGCCGGTGGAGTCGATGAAGGCCCGCAGCGCCAGCGGCACGGTGTACATGTCCGGTGAAGTCAGGAAGATCAGCTGGCTGAAGAAGTCGTTCCACGTCCACATGAAGGTGAAGATGGTGGTGGTCGCCAGGGCCGGGACCATCAGCGGCAGGATCACCTGGAAGAAGATCCGGATGTGGCCGGCGCCGTCGATCCGGGCCGCCTCGTCCAGGTCCTTCGGGATGCCGCGGATGAACTGCACCATCAGGAAGATGAAGAAGGAGTCCGTGGCGAGGATCTTCGGCACGATCAGCGGCAGGAACGTGTTCACCCAGCCGAGGTTCGAGAAGAGGATGTACTGCGGGATGATCACCACGTGCACCGGCAGCATGATGGTCAGCAGCATCGCCGCGAACATCGGGATCTTGAACTTGAAGTCCAACCGGGCGAAGGCGTAGGCCGCCATCGAGCAGGCGATGAGGTTGGCCAGGATGGAGGCGAACACGACGATCGCCGAGTTCCACAGGAAGTGGCTGAACGGGTGGCTCAGCGCATTCCAGCCCTGCACGTAGTTGTTGAACTCCAGCGTGGTGAGCAGGATGCCCGGCTCGCGGAAGATCGCTTCGTTGGGGCGCAGGGAGGAGACCAGCATCCACAGCAGCGGGTAGATCATCGCCAGCGAGGCGGCGATCATGACGATGTGCTTGACGGTGGCCTTGACCGCGCGCTGGGCCGGCGAGACGGACTTCATCGGCGCCCGGTCCTCCGAGGCGATGGAGCTCGCCCCGGCCAGCGCGGCGGTGGCGTCGGACTTGGCGGCGTCGGCGCGGCTCATCGTGGACGCGCCGGTGGTGGTCTGAGGAGAATCAGTCATCGTAGTGCACCCAATACTTGGAGAGCCAGAAGTTGATGGCGGTGATCGCCGCGATGATCAGGACCAGCAGCCAGGCCATCGCCGAGGCGTAACCCATGTCGAACCGGCCGAAGCCCTGCTGGTAGAGGTAGAGCGTGTAGAACAGCGTGGAGTCGGCCGGGCCTCCGGATCCGCCCGAGACGATGAACGCCTGGGTGAAGTTCTGGAAAGCGCCGATCAGCTGCAGCACGAGGTTGAAGAAGATGATCGGGGTCAGCAGCGGGATCGTAATGGTGAAGAACTGCTTGATCCTGCCCGCACCGTCGATCGAGGCGGCCTCGTAGTACATGTCCGGGATCTGCCGCAGGCCGGCCAGGAAGATCACCATCGGGGCGCCGAAGGTCCACACGTGGAGGATGATCAGCGTGCCCAACGCGGTGTCCGGGCTGGACACCCAACCCTGACCTTCGATGCCGACCATGCCCAGCAGCTGGTTGATCAGACCCGAGTGGCCGAAGATCTGGCGCCACAGCACGGCGATGGCCACCGAGGAGCCGAGCATGGAGGGCAGGTAGAACACCGAGCGGTAGAACGCCAGCCCGCGCATGCCGCGGTCCAGCAGCATCGCGATGGCCAGCGACACCGCCAACTGGATGGGCACTCCGACGAACACGTAGGTGAAGGTCACCTGGATGGCGTTGTGCAGGCGGTCATCGCCCATCATCCGGGTGATGTTGTCCATGCCGATCCACTCGGGCGGCTGGAGCAGGTTGTAGTTCGTGAACGCCAGGTACAGCGAGGCGGCCATCGGGAAGAGGGTGATGCCGAACAGACCGATGGTCCACGGCAGCAGGAACAGATGCCCTGCCTTGTTGTCCTTGTGCCTCCGCTTGCGCTGCCCCTGAGGGGCCTTCTTGAGCTGCTGGAGTTCGGCGACGACACTCATGGCGTCACCTCCCGCCCCGCCGTGCGGCGGTGCTCCGCGGCGGGGTCGCTGCTCTGCGACTGGGACAGCATGGCTGCCTCCTCGAAACTTTGGGAAATCGCTTTCCAGGTACGTTCCGTCAACGGTAAGTGAGGCCACATTGTGAGGTCAAGCACACCGGAGTCCGTACTCTGGCCCTGAACCGCGCGGATCGGGTCCCGGCGGGCAGCGCGGCCCAGGTGAACACGCGCACATCCGCGCAATGCCGGGCAGGAGGGATTGAATCGATTTTTATGATGCCTTTCCGGCATCAATCCATGCAGCACCCACCGTGGACGGCATCACCCTGCGGCACTAGGCTCAAAGACGCCGTCGTCGCGCGGCTCCGCCGCCCCTGGCCGCTGCGAGGCCGGTGCCCGCTCGCCCCGCCGATCCCCCGCCGATCCCCCGCCGAATCCGCCCAGGAGAGCCATGAGCCTCAGCCAGCCCACCGTCGCCCGCCTCGAGATGCTGCTCACCGCCCTGCCGTTCTCCGCGGCGCGCCGCGTCACGGGCGAGGAGTCCGTCGACGAGTACAACGCCTCCTCCCAGACCTTCACCCGCATGGAGGCACTGATGGTGAAGGTCACCGACTCCGACGGCCACGTGGGCTGGGGCGAGGCGTTCGGACATCGGAGCAACCCGGCCACGTGGGCAGCCCTGGAGGAGATCGTCGGACCGTTCCACCTGGGACGCGCCGCCGATCCGCAGGCCGTCCGCCACGAAGCGGAATACGCGTTCCATGCGTTCGGGCGGACCGGGCCGGTCCACTATGCGCTCTCTGCAGTGGACACCGCGCTGTGGGACCTCACCGCGCAGCGCACCGGGGTCCCGCTGCGCCGCCTGCTGGACCCCCAGGCCCGGGACACCATCGACTGCTACGCCTCCCTGGTCCACTACGGGGAGGACCCGGTGGAGGTCGCGCACCACATCGGGCGCGCCCAGCAGGCGGGATACCGCTCGTTCAAGCTGCACGAGTCGACGGCCCCAGCCGTCATCGCCGCCCGGACCCAGGCCGGCCCGGAGGCTGCCCTGATGACGGATGTGAACTGCCGGTGGGACGAGGCCGGCGCCGCCCAGGCGCTCGAGGACTTCGCCGAGGCCGATCTGCTCTGGCTGGAGGAGCCGGTGTTCCCGCCCGACGACACCGGCGTCCTGACCAGGCTCAATGCCGCCCACGGCCGGATCTCTGCCGGGGAGAACGCCTCCGGGGTCCACGGCATGGTCGAGCAGATGCGCGCCGGTGCAGTGTCCTACGCCCAGCCGAGTGTGGGCAAGATCGGCGGGATCTCCGCGATGCAGGAGGTGTTCGCCGCCGGGCGGGAGACCGGTGTCGCCGTCGTCCCACACTGCTTCTACTACGGTCCGGCACTGAACGCCTCGGCGGAGCTGATCGCCGCCCTGGGCCAGGACGTCCAGCTGGAGGTGCCGTTCCTGCAGTGGCCGCAGCGGCTACATCGCCTGCACGGCGCCGGTCCGACGATCACCCTGAGCGAGGAGCCTGGCCTGGGCTTCACCCCGGATGAGCAGGTGCTGGCCGATCATCTGATGCGCCGGGCCGTGGTCGAGGCGTCGTAGAGTCATGCGCATGAGCCACGGGGTCGATCAGCCGCTGAATCAGCCGCCGATACCCATGAGGCTCGCCGTGAACGGCAGCACGGTGACCAGGACGAGCCCACCCAGGATGTTCATGCCGATCCCGCTCTTCACCATCTTCGTGATCGGGACGCAGCCTGAGCCATAGACGATCGCATTCTGCGGAGTCGCCACGGGGAGCATGAATCCGAAGGACGCCCCAAGGGTCGCCGCCATTGCCGGAATGACAGGGTCGACGCCTGCGGCGAGCGCAAGGGGCAGGACGATGGGGACCACCACCGTGGCACTCGCTGTGTTGCTCGTGGTCTCCGAGATCAGCATGGCCAGTCCTGCGGCCAGCACCGTGATCATGAACGGGGATGCCACGCCCAACCCTTCGAACAGTCCTCGTCCGATCGCTTCGGCCAGGCCCGTGCTGCTGAGCATCGTGCCGAAGATCATGCCGGTGCCGAACAGGATGATGGTGCCCCAGTCGATCTTCGCCGCATCCGACCACGCCAGCGTCGCTGCTCCTCTGCGCCAGCGAGTCGGGAGCAGGAACAGCAGTGACGCGCCGATGACCGCCACGATGCCCTCATTCAGCCGCACATCGAGTAACTCGTAGACCGCAGAGTTCATCCCTGCGATGACACCGACCACCGAGGGCAAGAGCCACAGCCCGACAGTCAGCCCAAAGGCGATGATGGTGTTCCACTCGGCGCGAGAGATGCGCCCCTGCTCAGCCCGCTTCTCGGCGATGTACGCCTCGACTCCTTCGATCCGCCTGACCTCTGGTCGGTTGACCAGCAGGAGAACCAGGAGAAGAACCCCGAACATGATGATCGAGACCGGCGCTGCGGCCCCGATCCACGACGCGAAGGAAATCCTTTCGCCGGTGGCCTCTTCGATCAGTCCTCGACCGATCAGGTTCGGCGGGGCACCTACTGGCGTCAGGAGGCCACCGACACCGGCCCCGTAGGCCAGCATCAGCATCAGCGCAGTACCCACGCGCAGGCGGGTCGCGTCGAACCCAGCCTTCACGATGCCCTTGTCCTCGAGCATCTTGGCGATGACAGCCAGAATTCCCAGTGCGGTGGGCAGCAGCATGGCCACTGTCGCTGTATTCGATATCAAGGCGGAGAGCAGTGCGGTGATCACGCCGAAGGCGACGATGATCCGCACCGTGGACGTGCCGACGCCCGGAAGCGACAAGACGAAGTAGGCGAGGCGTTGGGCAACTCCATGCTTCAGCATGGCCTGAGCGAGGATGAAGGCCCCGATGAAGGTGAATATCGTCGTCGAGCCGAAGGGCGCCAGGACCTCATCGGCAGGGGCCACACCGACGAGCACGATCGCAGCGACGCCGATGAGACCCCCGACCGGAATAGGCACGGACTCGCAGAACCAAAGGATGATGACCGCAGCCAGCACGGCGCCGAGACTCTGCTGGTGAGGCTCGATGCCCAAGGGGGCGAGCCACACGACGGCAGCGGCCACGGGGGCCAGAATGAACCCAACAGCTCGCCGCAGTCTCCCTGTCTGACGCTGCGGAGACCCATCAGATGAACTTGTCGCCGGCCCTTCCTGAGACCGACCGTTGCGAGACGGTTCATCAGAAGGCTCCGAGACCCGAACCTTCAACCGCGTATCGCTGACATCTCTCATGCTGCTCTCCTCTGACTCGACAGGTGTTGCAGTACACCCTGAGGGAGTGAGACAGATCACGTCTAAGATATCTTCGTTGTGGCAGGCATAGGCAACGCTTATAGGAGAGTGCATGGATGCTCGGCTTCTGACCTACTTTCTCGCCGTAGTCGACCATGGCGGGTTCGTGCGCGCTGCGGCAGCGTTGCACCTGTCACAGCCCTCGCTCTCGCAGGCGATCAAACAGCTGGAACGAGACCTCGGAATCAGGCTCTTCCATCGAGCGGGTCGAGGCGTGACGCTCAGCGACCCTGGCCGCCAACTCGTCAATCCGGCCCGGAGGGTTCTGCGTGATCTGGAGGTCGCTCGAGATGCGGTGAGCTCGACGAGGCACCTCGATCACGGGGCCGTCGACCTCGTCGCCATGCCGTCACCCGCCATCGAACCGTTGACCACGCTGACGACCCGATTCCGCCAACGTCACCCCGGCATGACCATCTCGGTCGCGGCGGCGTTCACACCTGACGAAGTCGTCGAGTCGGTCCGATCAGGAGCCACCGAGATCGGCCTGCTGGGCTCATCGGGGCGGCCCGCCACGGCCGACCTGCAATTCCTGCCTCTGGAACGCCAGCCCTTGATCCTCATCTCACCTCCAGGGACAGAGGGCGAGGGCACAGTTCGGCGAGAGGAGCTCGAGGGCCTGAACTTCGTCGTATCCACCCGAGGCAGCCTGATGCGCCAACTGGTGGACGAAGTTCTCGCCGAAGGCAACAGCCTGCGCGTCGTCGCAGAAGTCACGCACCGCACCTCTCTCCTGCCGTTTATCCTCGCCGGGCTCGGCCACTCTGTGATGCCCGAATCGTGGAAGGACCTCGCACTCGCCGCCGGGTGTCGGGTTCGGGGCATCGCCCCGGCCGCGCACCTGGACGTGGCGGCCGTCCACCGGTCCCAGGACCTCACCCCTGGAGCGCGCTCCTTCCTGGCCCTCGCCGCGGAGTACTCGGACAACGACACATAAGACAGGCCTATGAACCTGATCGCGATCACGTCTTAGACAGTCGCGCGGGCCGTGGGTGTACTGGAGGTCAGGACGAACCTCAGACCCATCAGGAGCCACCATGACGACACCCACCACAGACACTCGAACCTTCGACATCTCCGCGATCCCCGCAGACGGAGTGGGATTGGAGGTCGTAGATGCCGGCCGCACGGTCCTCGACACGCTCGCCCGGGAATCCAAGGGCGAGTTTTCGTTCTCCTGGCGGGAGCTCGACTGGGGAAGCGACTACTACGCTCGGCATGGCCGCATGATGCCTGAGGACGGACCGGACCAGGTGTCGGACTCTGACGCAATCTACTTCGGGGCGGTCGGATGGCCGACCGTGCCGGATCACATCAGCCTCTGGGGCCTGCGACTGCGTCTCTGCCAAGGTTTCGACCAGTGGGCGAACGTCCGACCGGTCACCTTCCTCCCCGGCGTGGAGAGCCCGCTGCGCAAGGCAGACACCACGCCGCTGGACTGGGTGGTGGTCAGGGAGAATTCCGAAGGCGAGTACGCAGGGTTCGGGGGACGAAACTTCAACGGTCGCCCCGGCCAGGGCGAGGTCGCCACGCAGTCTGCCGTATTCACCGAGGTGGGATGCGAACGCATCATCCGGTTCGCCTTCGACCTGGCTCGCACTCGTCCACGCAGGAAGCTGTCCAGTGTCACCAAGAGCAATGCGCAGCAGTACGGGATGGTGCTGTGGGACGAGGTGTTCGAGCGCGTGACCGCCGACTACCCCGACGTCGAGACGGAGAGCGTCCTCGTGGACGCGATGTCAGCGAAGTTCATCCTCCATCCGGAGGACCTCGACGTCGTGGTCGCATCCAATCTCAATGCCGACATCCTCTCGGATCTGGGGAGCGCGCTGGCCGGATCACTGGGACTCGCGGCCAGCGCGAACCTCAATCCGGAGCGTAGATTCCCCAGCATGTTCGAGCCCGTCCATGGTTCAGCTCCTAACATCGCGGGTAAGGGACTCTGCAACCCGATCGGCGCATTGGGCTCCGCAGCCCTGATGTTGGATCACCTGGGTCTCCCCGACGCCGCCAAGAGCCTCCAGCGCGGCATTGAGGAGACCTGCCGACGGGGAGTTCTCACTCCTGACGTCGGGGGATCCGCAACGACACAAGACGTGACGAACGCAGTGATCGACTCACTCAACTGAGCATCCCCATCAGAGTCACGGAAGCAACTGACGCGACCAGTTGTCCTAGGATCAGCTCATGACACACGTCACTCGCATGCCTCACGTCGTCTGCGTCCCCGACTCATTCAAGGGCTCCGCCACCGCCGCCGAGGCCGCCGCCGCGCTGGCCCGCGGCGCTCGGGAGGTGTTCCCGCAGGCGCAGATCACCGAACTTCCCTTCGCCGACGGCGGCGAAGGCACCCTGGAGGCGCTGCTGGCGGTCTGGGGACAGGAGGCCGAGGAGCTGGAGGTCCTCGACGCCATCGGGCGACCCGCCACGGCCCTGGTGGGCCGCTCGGCAGACGGACGGACCGCAGTGCTGGAGGCGGCGCAGGGCAACGGCCTCCCGCAGGTCAGCGATGTGCCGCTGCAGCCGCGCCGAACCGACACCTACGGGGTCGGGCTGATCGCGCAGCACCTGCTGGACACCGCGCCCGGAGGCACCCAGGTGGAGGAGATCCTGCTGTGCATCGGCGGCTCGGCCAGCACCGACGGAGGCACCGGGCTGCTGCGCGCCCTGGGCGTGGAGTTCCTGGACGACGCAGGCGCCCCGGTGGCGCCCGGCGGGCAGGGGCTGGCCGAGATCGCTGCAGTGGACGTCTCCGGACTGCATCCCCGCGCCGCCGAGGTGCGGTGGCGGATCGCCGTGGACGTGGACAATCCGTTGACCGGTGAGCGCGGAGCAGCCGCCGTCTTCGGTCCGCAGAAGGGCGCGGATGAGGACGACGTCGCTGCGCTCGACGCTGGCCTCTCCCACCTGGCAGGAGTGCTCGCCGCCCACACCGGCGCTGCCGCCGAGGACTATCGGGAGGCCGCCGGGTTCGGGGCCGCCGGCGGCATCCCCGTGGGACTGGTGAGCCTGCTCGGGGCCGAGGTGGTGCCGGGTTCGCAGATGGTGGGCGAGGCCGTGGGTCTGGCCGAGTCACTGGCCGAAGCCGACATCGTGCTGACCGGCGAAGGCTCCCTGGACTCCCAGTCGCTGGGTGGGAAGGTCGTGGAGGCGGTGCGCCGCAACGCGCCGGCGGGTGCCGCCGTCGTCGTCATCGCCGGCACCGTGAAGCTGACCGCCGCCGAGTGCCGGGACGCTGGCCTGACCGGGGCGTTCTCCATCGCGCCCGGGGCTGCGGAGCTGGACCAGCTGCTGGAGCGGGCACCCGAGCTGATCACCCAGACCGCGGCGCAGGCCTGCGGACTGCTGGCGCACGGCCGTTGAACACCCTCCCGGCCGAGGTGCCTCTGCGGTTCGGGCCCTTATCCGGGGATCTGAGCGCTCAGAAGGGCCCGAACCGCGGGGTCATCGCGGCGCAGACCTCATGTGAACCGCTCAGGAGTGCTGCTCCACCCAGGTGGTGAGCGCCTCCATGTACTTCGCGGCGCGCGTGGCGAGCTGCTCGTCGGGGCCGGCGTCGCCGAAGGTGTCCTCGGTGACCTGCACCGCCATCAGCGGGGTGCCCATGAGCTTGACTCCGAGCAGCGGCAGGAAGGTCCGCAGCTGGGTCTGCGAGTTGATGGTCCCGAACCTGCTGGGCGAGGCACCGGCGATACCCATCGGTGTGCCGCGCAGCACGCCCTGCCGCGGGGGTCGGGTGAGGATGTCGATCGCGTTCTTCACCGGAGCGGGGAAGCTCTGGTTGTGCTCCGGGCTGACCAGCAGCAGGCCGTCGCAGGCCGAGACCTGCTCCTTGAAGGCAGTCATCTCGGCAGGGAAGTCCTCGTCGAGGTGCCGGTCATAGAGCGGCAGGGGCCGAATGTCGATCTCTGTGAGCTCTGCCCGCTCCGGGGCCTGAGCCACCAGCACCTCGGTGAGCTTCCGATTCACCGAATCCTCCGCGAGGCTGCCCACGATGTACCCGATCCGCGCCATCTGCGCTCCTTTCCCGTCGTCGACGGTGCCAGTCTGGCACGACTGGCCCCGCAGACGGGCAGAGGTGACGGGCAGAGGTGACGGGACGGCGAGCGCCGAGGACGAAGTCGGCCCCCGGTCGCCCCTGCTCAGAGCCAGCGGAAGTCCCCGGAGCCCCCGAGGCGCCACCCGCGGGCCGCCCGCTCGGCGTCGAGTCGCAGCAGGGCCTGCTCGCGAGCGCGGACGAGTCGGACCTCGCGGGACAGAGCCCGACGACGGCGCCGCGCCTCCCGGCGTGCGGCGCGATCCTGCCGACGGGGCGGAGCGTCCGGCCCTTCGGACGGAGGGTCGTTCGGCCGGGGCGCGGGAACCCGCGGCGGAGACGCAGGAGCTTCGGCTGTCGGCGCAGCCGCTGGCGGGGAGGACGGAGAGGGCGGCTGTCGGGGTGACTGGCGGGGTGCTGCAGTAATCATGAATCTCACGCTACGGAGCGATGAGGACAGATTCCGTCCGCATCTCGAGCGCCCGTTCCAGCTGGCCGGAACGCCCCGCCCCGGACACCACGATGCCTCCGGAACGTCGGCCGGAACCCACGCACTGACGCGAGGTTCAACGACGCGATCGCCGGGGACAGCCCCAGAGGACTGCTCAGCCCCGGGGCTTCATGCGAGTGGTCGGCAGCGCCGGTGCAGGCAGGGGCGGCGCGGTGTGCGGCGGGAAGTCACCGAACTGTGGGAAGGGGCGGCCGTCGTCGTAGGTCTCACCGGTGAGCGCGTCGCGCAGCTCCCCGCTCAGCGGCGCTCCGAGCGACTCACCTTCGGGCAGGTGCCGGTGCAGCGGGGAACCCGCGGGAGGTGGTTCGAATCCCATCTCTGACTGGTAGGCGGCCCGATACGCGGCGATGTCCTCGTGGCTGCGTCCCACGAAGTTCCACCACATCACGATCTGCTCCCCCAGGGGTCGCCCGCCCAGCAGCAGCGCCACCACGGGCTCCTCACCGGCCTCGATCCGCAGAGTGGTGCGTCCGACGTCGGCCACGGCCAGATGGTCGGCGGGGACGTCCGCGCCGTCCAGGCGCACCTGGCCGGAGACCGGGAGCAGCCCGTGCTCGTGGTCTGCGGGGATCGTGAGCTCCAGGCTCGCACCGGGCTCCAGGCGCAGCTCGGCGCCGGTCAGCGGGAGAGGCGTGGGCACGGGCGACCTGCTGCCGAGCAGCTCGCCCAGGAAGACCTTCGCCTCCCACCCCCGGCCGGAGACGGTCTCGGGGCGGTGCGCCGCCAGGGAGGGCTCGGAGGACCGGTGCCCCTGCGGGAACGCGAACCAGAGCTGGGCGCCGTGCAGCACGGTCGTGTCCTCCGTGGAGTACTCGGAGTGGCTGATGCCGCGCCCGGCGTTCATCAGCGCCAGCTCCCCGGGGCGGACGGTGGCCCAGTGTCCGGCGGAGTCCAGGTGGTCGATGCGTCCGGAGAACAGCCAGGAGACCGTGGCCAGCCCGGTATGCGGATGGCGGGGCACCCGCATCGGCGTGGAGGCGGAGACCTCGTCGGGACCGTAGAAGTCCAGGAAGCACCAGGCTCCCACCAGGGAGCGCGCACGCTGGGGCAGGGTCCGGCGGACGGTCATGGCCCGCGGCCCTCCGAGCGGAACCTCCCGAGGTTCGAGGATCTCGATCCCCGAGTCGGCCACGGCGACGCCGTCGCGCAGACCGCGGCTGCCCTGGGGGCCGTTGACACAGATCTGCTCCTGCGGGGAGCGCTCGACGTTGCTCATGCTGGCACCTCCGACGATCCACCACGATGGTCATTCAGATTTGAATCATCTGATGATCTCCACTGTATCCGAGAGGACCGCGAGGGCGAGAGCCCCACGGCATCGCCTCTCTCATCAGACTCTCACAGTGAGCGGTCATCCTGGTGCCCAGGTGGTCACAAGCGCTCGGGTTGGTCCGCATCCAAGCCGGGCCTGCGACGCTCGTGGACCGCACCACCCCACAGCCGCACCACCCCACAGCTTCATCACCCCACAGTCCCCCGACCCGGAGACCGTGGTTCCGTCGGCCGTCCCCGCCGGAACCGTCGCGTCGACCTTCGGCCAGCATAGGATCAGCCGCACCGAGGCGGCCCCTCCGTCCCCCGCAGACGCCTCGGACCGTTGGACGCTGGCCCCTCAGGTCGCCGCCGCCCACCAGGAGTGGTGCTGGCGGGTCTTCGGGTCGGGCCCCTCCTCTCTGCGGAGGTGCCCGATCCCTCAGGGATCGGCCGCACTGGAGGTCCACCGCCGCTGAGACGACGTCGGCCCGTCTCCCTGATCAGGGAGACGGGCCGACAGCGTGTCCGGAGGAAGCGCGGGCGCTTCTCCTCGCGGGTCGATCAGTCGTCGGTGACGACGACCTTGACCTCGATGTTGCCGCGGGTGGCGTTGGAGTAGGGGCACACCTCGTGGGCCTTGTCGGCCAGCTTCTGCGCCTCGTCCTGGGGCAGGTCCGGCACGACCACCTCGAGGGTGACCTCCAGGCCGAAACCGCCCTCGGGCAGCTTGCCGATGCCGACCTTGGCGCCCACGGAGGAGTCGCCCAGCTCGGCGTTCTCCTGGCTGGCGACGAGCTGCAGCGCGCCGTGGAAGCAGGCCGCGTAGCCGGCGGCGAAGAGCTGCTCCGGGTTGGCGCCCTCGCCGGATCCGCCCATGGCCTTCGGGGCGGCCAGGTCGAGATCGACGCGGCCGTCGTCGGTGCGGGTGTGGCCGTTGCGGCCTCCCCCGGTCGCGATGGCCTCCGCCGTGTACAGGGTCTCCATGGTGATCTCCTCTCGGTCGACGATCAGTCCTGCATCAGAACAACACATCTGTCCGGCCTTGACCAGGGGTTCGTGCGGGTATTCGCTCAGAGCTGTGCGCTGTTCAACCAGTCCTCCCCGGGTGCGGGACGTCGCCGGTGAACCTGGCTCGTGTCACCGATGCCGTGTCCGGGCAGTCCGCCAGGCAGAATAGGGAACCATGCATTCCGACGACGCCGCCCGCCTCTCCCCCGGGGAGCCGCACCGCATCAGCGCGGGGCTCCGCACCCGGTTCGCCGAGGAGTTCGGCCGGGATCCCGACGGCGTCTGGTTCGCTCCGGGGCGGGCGAACCTCAACGGGGAGCACGTGGACTTCCATGGGGGCCGGTGCCTGCCGATGGCGCTGGCACATGGCACCTATGTGGCCGCCGCCCCGCGGCAGGACGGCCTGCTGCGGCTGCGCACCATGGACCCGGAGCTCGACGCCGGCGTGCAGACCCTCAGCATCGCGGCGGTGGACGCCGTCGTCGGGGGTGACGCCGGGGGCGCCGACGACGGCGAGGCGCCGGTGATCACCGATGTGCACACGCTGGTGCCCGGCCAGGTGTCCGGCTGGACCTGGTATGTGGCCGGCACCCTGTGGGCGCTGGCTCGGCTGGGCGAGGACATCCCAGAGTTGACGGTGCCGGGGGGCTTCGGTGCGGACCTGCTGATCTGCTCGACCCTGCCCATCGGCGGCGGGCTGTCCTCCTCCGCGGCGCTGGAGTGCTCGGCGATGCTGGCGTTCGTCGCGCTGGCCACCCCGCTGGGCGCGGCGAATCCTGGAACCGCTTTGGACGCGGCGCTGGATGACGAGCTGCGCGCCCATCTCGCGGCGGCATGCATGCGCGCCGAGGTGGAGGTGGTCGGTGCGGGCACCGGCGGTCTGGACCAGACGGTGAGCCTGCGGGGCCGGGCCGGACATGTGGTGTCCCTGGACTGCCGGGACTTCACGGTGGCGCGCCTGCCAGCGGACGGGCTGCTTGCCGAGCACGCCTTCCTGGCGATCGACACCCGGCAGGCCCACTGGCTGGGCGACGGGCAGTTCGACGACCGTCGCGCCGACTCGGAGGCGGCGATGCGGATGCTCGGTGTGGACCGGCTGCGGGATCTGCTGCCGGAGCGCCCGGAGGCGGGCGACGTCGACGCCGCGCTCGCACGATTCGATGAGCTGGCCGGGGGCGCGGGGCTGGCTGGAGACGCAGAGGCTCTCGAAGGGCGCAGCACGGCGGCATGCCGACGTCGACTGCGACATGCGCTGACCGAGATGCTGCGATCTGAGCAGCTGGACCGGATCCTCACTGGTGATGGGCTGGAGCCGACGACGGCGGCCGTTGAGGTGGGCCGGATCCTCACCGCCGGGCATGCCTCGATGCGCGACGACGCCGAGGTCTCCTTCCCGGCGGCGGACGCCCTGGTGGAGACCGCGACAGGGGCCGGGGCGCTGGGCGCACGGCTGATCGGCGGCGGATTCGGCGGCTCGGTGCTGGCACTGGTGCCCCGCGACCGCGAGGATGCGGTCATCGGAGCTGCGGCCCGAGTGTGCGAGGAGCAGGGTTTCACCGCTCCGCGGTTCCTGCATGTGGAGCCGTCAGCGCCGGCGCGCGTGGTGGGGTGATCTGGGTGTGGTGTGGAACGTCAGGCGCTCCCCGCTTACCCGAAGAAGAGCCGATCGGCGAAGCAGCATCCAGGTGAGCCTGAGATAATGAGCGCGCCCTGCCGCCGCAGGGATGAGCCCATGTGGTGTGTCAATTATGAGTGCTCCCCGCCTCCGCGGGGATTCCCACCACATGGGCGCACGTCAACCCTTTATGAACATGTGATGTTTAAATTATCAGCCCCGTGATACCGTAGGACCTACATCACAGGACAAGCGGGAAGCTCGGTTCCACCATGACACGCACCACTGACACAGAGTGGCCCACCCTCGGGTGGCGCCTGTGGGCCAAGTCCGGTGACGAACACGGCTGGCTGAGCCTCCCCCAGCACATGAAGGACAGCGCCCGTATCGCCGGGCTCCTGTGGGACCAGTGGGTGGCTCCCGGATGTCGTCGTCGGACCGAGCGCGCCTTGGGAACTTCCAGCCACGAGACCCGACAGGTGGTCATGTGGCTCGCCGGGAGCCATGACATCGGGAAGGCTGACCCGCTGTTCATCGATGTCCTGGCCGACAGACCGGAGTTCGCGCATCTCTCCGCTCAGGCTTATGAGGCAGGGCTCCCCCAGCACACGCAGGCGCTCTTCCAGACGAAGCTTCCCCACTCACACATCAGCTGGG
The DNA here is from genome assembly GCF_031705515.1 of Nesterenkonia sp. CL21. Lineage (NCBI taxonomy): Bacteria > Bacillati > Actinomycetota > Actinomycetes > Micrococcales > Micrococcaceae > Nesterenkonia > Nesterenkonia sp. CL21. Next base: position 16,521 of record NZ_JAUTWR010000004.1, on the reverse strand, counting down.
TCGCCATCACGCGGTTTCTTCGCAACAAGGCGGGCATGCGAGGCCCCCTCGCTCACAGCATCGCCTCCATCGCGGGCGCTCATCATGGTCTGCCTCCGGCCAACACGTCATTGTCGCAGGCCACCGCACATGTCGAGCATCTGCCGGACGCCTGGCAGGCGCTGCAGCACGATCTGCTGGAGGCTCTCAGCAGAGACATCGGATTCGATGAGTTCCTGCCGCAGCTGAGCGGCGACGGCTGGCCTGCGTCGACGCAGATGATCCTGACAGGCCTAGTGATCATGACCGACTGGATAGCCTCCAACGCCGATGCATGCCCGTTGACGCCCTCCGGGCGGGACGACGATCCAGACCGGCCTCTCAGGGCGCTGGAGTCCGTGGATCCGGGACTCCCCTGGGCCCCGCAACCGCCTGAGGGAGACTCGTCGGCGGCCTTTGCGACTCGCTTCCGTTGGCCGGCAGAACGTGTCGCTCACCCCGCACAGCGCGCCGCCCTCGAACTGGCCTCCACAGTCCCCGAAGGTGAGGGAGCATTGCTGACGATCGAGGCGCCCATGGGCCACGGGAAGACCGAGGCGGCATTCCTCGCGGCTGAAGAGCTCGCTCGTCGCAGCGGCGCCGGCGGGATCATGGTCGCTGCCCCGACTATGGCGACCGCCGACGGCCTCCTGGGACGAGTCACGGACTGGTGCCGGGACGCGATGGCTTCACAGACACCGGCGTCACTGTTCCTCGGTCATTCGAAGAGCCACCTGAACCCCGCGTATCAACGCCTTCCTCGCTTCGGGGGCATCGGTGACGATACGGGGGGTGAAGTGTTGGCTCACCAATGGCTGCGAGGTCGCAAGAAGGGGATCCTGGCCAATGCCGTCGTCGGCACCATCGACCAAGTCCTGTTCTCCGCACTGCTGAGCAGACACATGATGCTCCGCCACCTCGGATTGGCCCAGAAGGTGGTCATCATCGATGAGGTTCATGCCTACGACACCTATATGTCGCAGTACCTGCGGAGAGCCCTCACCTGGCTGGGCGAGTACCGAGCGCCTGTCGTTCTGCTGTCGGCCACGCTCCCGGCGTCCCGGCGACGCGAACTCATCGACGCGTATCGCCAGGGCCTGAACCCTGACGCCCCCTCCTCCGCCGACTTGGACACGGGGGACCATTATCCGGTGCTCACGCTCTCGACGGAGAGGGAGCCGACAGTGGTGACTCCCGAGGGCAGCGCGACGCCCCAGAATGTGGAGATCGAGCTTATCGACGATGATGACACTGCCCTGCGGCAGGCCCTCCACCCGGTCAAGGAGCAGGGAGGATGCGTGGCCGTCGTCTGCTCGACCGTCGATCGAGCCCAGGCCGCCTATCGGATCGCTCGAGAGGAGGCGGGTGATGACGCCCGGCTGCTGCATTCGCGCTTCATGGCCTCCCAGCGAGTCCGCATGGAAGCACAGTTACTTGACGAGCTCGGCCCTAGGAGCACGCGTGATGGTGAGCGTCCGCGACGCCGGATCGTCGTGGCCACGCAGGTCATCGAACAGTCTCTCGACCTGGATTTCGACCTGCTGATCACCGACATCGCACCCAGCGACCTGATCCTGCAACGCATGGGGCGCCTCCATCGCCACACACGGCCACGACAAGACCGTCCCGAGTGGGCCAGGCATCCACGCACTCTCATCCGCGGATATACCCGACCCCCATCTGCTGCCAGGCCGCCAGAGTTCGCCGACACTATCGAGTTCATCTACCCGAAGGTGCTGTTGCTGGCGAGCACCTCCGCCCTGGAGTTGGAGCGCGGACCCGGGCCAGTGACGATCCCCGACGACATCCCCGAGCTGGTGGATCAGACCTACGAGAATCCCGTCGTGCCCGAATCTTGGCAGGACGACTTCCAGGAGGCCCTGGCCAGCCGCGCAGCGGACGAGGCGGAGAAGTCTCGACGAGCCGACACGTTCCGCCTGACCGTCCCATGGTCACCAGAGACACTGACTGACCTGTTCCAGAACCCTGCTGATGACATCGACCGCGATTCCTGGGGCGAAGAACGCGGGTTGGCTCAGGTGCGGGACACCGATCCGACCATCGAAGTCCTGCTCGTCAGCGGCACAGACTATGGCTACCGCATCCTGGACCCCGATGATTCGAACTCAGAGGACAGCGTCGAGATCATGCACAACGCCGTCCCGGAGGAACACCACGCGCACAGAATCGCAGCCAGCTCGGTTCGCCTGCCCAGGGCATTTTCCCTTCCGGACCGACTTGAGGCCGCTCTGAAACAGCTGGAACAGGAGACGGATCCGGCGTGGCATCACTCCTACCCGCTGAAAGGACAGCTGATGCTGACCCTCGACGCATCGAACCAGGCAATGGTCGCTGGCCGACGTCTCGAGTACGACCCGGAGCTGGGGCTCATCGACCATTCACGCACCGACAGCGCCGCGCGATCAGCGCACGACCCTCAGGAGTGACTATGCCCACATCCGCCCGACCTCCATCCACACCCGCCCCCACAACCACGTCCCAGGAGTTCAACCTGCTGGACAATCCCTGGATCAGCTGCCTGATGCTCGACGGATCGACGACGGAGCTGTCCCTCAGAGAGGTGTACCTCCTCAGCCCGGAGATCTCGCGCATTAGTGGTGAGAGCCCTCTTCAATCGGCTGCGGTCCTCCGGGTGGTTCTCGCCGCTTTCTGGCGAGGCCATCTCACCCATGGTGGGCTCGCATCGCGCCGCACGCGGGCCAGCGCATGGTGGCTGCGTCTCTTCGAGGCTCCGGATGGCCCTGAACTTTATGATCCGGTCCTGAATTACCTGGAGGAGCATCGTCGACGCTTCGATCTCCTCGACACGTCAGCCCCGTTCATGCAGGTCGCCGACCTCCAGAAGCAGGACGGAAGCATCCTGAACGTCAGGCGGCTGATCCCCGAGGCGGAATCCGACTACTTCACCATGCGGGAAGGCCCAGGACGGGACGCTCTGAGCCTGGCCGAAGCCGCGCGCTGGCTCATCACAGCTCAGGCCTACGACTACTCTGGGATCAAACCCGGCGCCGTGGGCGATCCCCGGGTGAAGAACGGGAAGGGCTACCCGATCGGACCGGGATGGTCAGGGCAGGCCGGCGTCGTCATCCTCCACGGGAGCTCCCTCGCTGAGACCCTGATGCTCAATACGACTCCGAGCACCATCCGCCGAGGCATCGACGACGAACCAGACGCCCCGGCCTGGGAACGAGCGCCTCACACCGCGGCGCCGCGGCATATCGAGGCGTCGCATCCCACCGGCCCCTGCGATGCGGTGACGTGGCAGTCTCGGCGGATTCGACTGCATCTCACCGATGACCTGGTCACAGGCCTCCTGATCTCCAACGGTGACAAGATCGTCACCAAGAACCAGTTCGAGGACCCGATGACCGGCTATCGATACAGCCGGAATCAGTCGTCCAAGTCGCAGGACGTATTCATGGCTCGAGAGCATCAGGAGGACCTGACAGTCTGGCGGGGGGTCCCTGGCCTCCTGGTTCGGGAAGGTGTGGTGACTCTTGCGGAGAACACTCCCCCGGGTCAGCAACCCGCCACTGTGGAATGGCTCCATGGAATATCTCGTGATGACTTTCCCGAGGATCGCCTGGTCCACGCCGAACTGGTGGGCGCTGTCTACGGGGCGCAGCAGTCCTCGCATGCGAACACCATCAGCAGCACGGTGCCGTTTCAGCTGAACCTCCTGACTGCCGGAGATTCGGGTCTTGTCAAGGCAGCCGTCGACGCCGTCTCCTCTGCCTTGGAAGCGACGGTGGCTCTCGGCCAGTTCGTCGGGGCTCTCGGACAGGCGGCCGGTGGAGACTACGCCTTCCATGCCGCCTCCCGACAGGCTGCGCTGCACAGTCTGGCCGAGTCCTTCGAGGACTGGCTGATCCACCTGGGCCCCTCCACAGATCGGGACACCCACCAGGCCCGATGGCACCGCACCGTGCGAGGCATCGTGCTCGACCACGCGAGGATCCAGCTCGACGGCGCCAACCCCGCCGCGCTGACAGGTCGGCTGATTGGCGACGAGCGACCGCGCCTGGTTTCCGCGTCCACAGCTTGGAGCAGCCTGCTCCGACGACTCACCGTTGCCCTTCCCCAGTCGACCCCCGCCACACCCCCGCCCGCTGAACAGGAGAAGACCGATGTCCACTGACACAGCGCCCACATCCGACGAAGCACCAGATGTCGCACCCGACCTGGCCCGCACCGTATCGGCCGCGGTCCACCGCCTCCAGAGCGAGGTGACGCACGACAGAACGCGGCAGTCCGGCAGTTCCCGCGCCGTGGTGGCGACACTGCGAAACGCGTCCGGCTTCGCCCCAGGAGACCACGCACGAGCCTGGACCCTAGTCCTAGAGGAGATGGTTCCCGACATTCACGCGTACTGGCTGCCGACTGACGAGCCCAGCCGCCAAGAGTGGGCCGCCTACACCGCGATCACCCACTGGGCCCTGCACCAGCAGTCCCAGAGCAAGCCCATGCACATCTCCGCCCCACGCCGGGACCAGAATCTGGGCTACGCCGCGGGCCTGCTGTCCAGCCGGCGGGGGAGCGCCTCGATCAAGAGCCGCTTCGACGCGCTTCTTCTGAACCCAGGAGACAACGCCGCGCGCCATCACTTGCGGAGCATGGTGCAGCTGCTCCGCACAGAGGAGATTCCCACCGACTACGGGTTGCTCGCCCAAGACTTGGCGGTCCTTCGCGGCCCCGGAGGGCGCCGACGCGTGAGCCTGCGGTGGGGGCGCGGCTATGCCTGGGGAGCCTCCGCCTCGCCAGAAGATGGCCCGTCAGACAGCTGACCGCCCTCAATTTCGACGCCCTGACCTGACCCTGTGAACCTGATCCCGACGAAAGGCCGACCCATGACCCTCTACATCGACGTCCACGCATTACACACGCTTCCTCCCAACAACATCAACCGCGACGACACCGGCGCACCGAAGACCGCGACCTTCGGCGGAGTCCCCCGGCAGCGCGTCTCCTCCCAGGCCTGGAAGCGAGCCATCCGGAAGGACTTCCCCACGTACCTGTCACAGGACAAGCTGGGGACCCGCACAAAAAGGGTGGTGGAGAAGACCGTCACGAAGATTCGGGAGCTCGACGGCAGCTGGGAGACTGCCCGAGCGGCGGAGGCCGTTGAGGCCGTGTTCGACGCGGCGCGCATCACGACGAGCCGTCCGAAGCCCAAGAAGGATCAGGACCCCGCCGACGACGAGGAGCCGAAGGAGCTCCTCGGCGAGACCAGTTATCTGCTGTTCCTGAGCACCCACCAGATCGAGCGTGTGGCACGCCACGTCATCGAACACGACGGGGCCAAGCCCAGCAAGAAGGACGCGCAGAAGCTGTTGGATGAGGAGCACAGCGTCGACATTGCGATGTTCGGACGGATGGTCGCTGACTCGCCGAACTACAACGTCGATGCCGCTGTCCAGGTCGCACATGCGCTGGGCACCTCTGCGGCTGAGCCCGAATTCGACTACTACACGGCGGTCGACGACGTCGTCGAAGAGGCGGATGAGACCGGGGCGGGGATGATCGGGACGGTGCAGATGATGTCGTCCACCCTCTATCGCTACGCCACAGTCAACATGGCTCAGCTGGAGAAGAATCTGGCATCTCGAGAAGCCGCGACCGAAGCGGCGAAGGCCTTCGTGCAGGCCTTCGTGACGTCGATGCCCACCGGCAAGCAGAACGCGTTCGCGAACAGGACCATGCCGGAGGCCGTCGTCGTCTCACTCCGGTCTGACCGACCCGTCTCATGGGTCAACGCGTTCGAGGAGCCGGTCGTCGACTCGCTCGAGGAGAACCGTCGGAGTCAGGCAGCCCGGAAGCTCGCCGCAGAGGCCGCACAGATCGCAGAGATCTATGACGCGCCGGCTGAGAAGACCTGGGTGATGGCCATCGCTCCGCTGCAGGAAGCTCTGTCTGCGGTGGGAACCCAGGTGAGCCGGAAGCAGCTGCTGGACGAGCTCGAGTCGGCTCTGGCCACGGAGGAGCCCGCATGACAACCCTGCTCCTGAGGCTTCGCGGACCCCTGCAGTCCTGGGGCTCTGAGAGCCGATACACCACACGCGAGACGCAACGCGCCCCCACCAAGTCCGGCGTCCTCGGACTGCTGGCGGCGGCGCAAGGTCGACGTCGTTCCGACTCGCTGGAGGATCTGGCCGCCCTGTCCTTCGGGGTCCGGATCGATCAGCCCGGATCACTGCTGCGCGACTTCCAGACAGCGATCGACTGGCGGAACGGGTCCTCTCAGCCGCTCTCATCCAGGCACTACCTGTCAGATGCCCGATTCGTGGCGGCTGTCTCCGGTGATCCTGACTTCCTCGACGTCCTCGAGGCGGCACTGCGTGCCCCCCGGTTCCCGCTCTACCTGGGACGCCGCTCCTGCCCTGCGAACCCGGACATCCTGATCGGCCGACATCCCGGCGGAGTGGAGGAGGCACTGCACTCTGTGCCTTGGCAGGCCTCGCGATCCCACCGGAAGACCCGCGCTCGCGTCGTCCACCTCCCTGTGTTGCGCGATGCCGCTGCGGGAGAGGACGGCGACGCTCATCGCGATGTCCCTGTCAGCTACGACCCCACCCATCGCCGCTATGACTGGCGGACGGTCGTCTCCGGCGATGCTGTTGAACTCGACAATCCAGACAGTTCAGAGTCAGCTGATCCATTCTTCGAGGCGGTGCAGGCGACATGACATGGTTCACCACACTCTCACTGAATCCGCGGCGACGGAAGACCCGCCAGTTGCTCGGCAGCCCCCAGGCGATGCACGCCGAAGTGATGGGCGCGTTCCCTCCCGACGCCGTGACCGACTCGGCTGACGGCCGAGTACTGTGGCGACTCGATGAAGCGGAGGGCCAACAGACTCTCTACATGGTCTCTCCGGAGAAGCCTGATCTCAGTAACGTCGTGGAGCGGGCGGGCTGGGAGACCAGCCCAGCCCGATCCGCCGACTATGAGGCATTCCTGAACCAGCTGAAACGGGGCCAGCAGTGGGGCTTCCGACTGCGTGCGAACCCGGTGAAGGCACTCCCGCGCAGCGATGGCCCCCGTGGCAAGGTGATTCCTCACGTCACGGTGCCCCAGCAGATCTCGTGGCTGCTGAAGAAATCAGACCGGTGGGGTTTCGAGATCCCCGGCAGTGGCTCTGAAGGGGCCGGGGGCGACGGCCCGCAAGTTGCCGTTACATCTCGAGGTGACCGCAGATTCCGTCGTGCAGACCCCGCAACGGACACGTACGGTCGCGTGACTCTGCGTCAGGCGCAGTTCGACGGCGTGCTGACGGTGACGGACGTGGATCGGCTGCGTCACTCACTCGTCCGTGGCATCGGCCGCGGCAAGGCCTACGGCTGCGGACTGCTGACCCTGAGAAGGATCTGACATGTCCATCCCCGGAGTTCCACCACCAGTGCCCACTGAGCTGTTGCGGGCAGAGGATCGCCTGTCGTTCGTCTACTTGGAAAGGTCGGTCATCCATCGCGAGGAGAACGCGATCACGTCAACTGACGGCGAGGGGACCGTCCACCTTCCTGCCGTCGGGCTCGGATGTCTCATGCTCGGGCCGGGCACACGCATCACCCATGCAGCGATATCGTTGCTCGGCGACTGTGGCGTGAGCGTCGTCTGGTGCGGTGAACAAGGAGTGAGGTTCTATGCCCATGGATCCGCGACGGCGAGGAACTCCACGCTGCTCCAACGTCAGGCGGCTCTGGTGTCCAACACCCGGAGCCGCCTGCGCGTGGCGCGCAGGATGTATCAGATCAGGTTCCCCGGCGAGGACGTGTCGTCCCTCACGATGGATCAGCTCCGCGGCCGGGAAGGTGCCCGCGTTCGCAAGATATACCGCCAGCACGCCGAACGGGTGGGCATCCCCTGGTCGGGTCGGTACTACCGGCCTGGGGAGTTGGACGCCAGCAATCCGGTGAATCAGGCTCTCACTGCGGGGAACGCAGCCCTCTACGGGGTGACGCATTCAGTGATCACCGCTCTCGGCTGTTCTCCTGGGCTGGGGTTCGTCCACTCGGGCACCTCCCGCGCATTCGTCTACGATGTGGCCGATCTGTTCAAGGCTGAGACTACGATTCCCGCAGCTTTCGACGCAGCAGTGGAGAACACCGAGTCGATCACCTCCGCCGTGCGACGGCGTCTTCGTGACTACGTGGTGGAGACGAACATGCTGGCCCGCTGCGCCCGTCAGGTTCAATCACTGCTCGCAGAGACCTCTCGTGATCCTGGAGACGACTGGAATCGGGATGCTGACGACCTTCAGCTCTGGGACCCCGACGGCGGCGTCGACGCAGGGAAGAACCACGAGGAGGGCACAGCGTGATCGTTCTCGTCCTCACCGCCACTCCCCCGGGGCTTCGTGGAGATCTGACGAAGTGGCTGCTGGAGATCAGCCCCGGGGTCTTCGTCGGGAACGTGAACAAACGTGTCCGGGAGAAGCTCTGGGAACGCGTCTGCAGCATGGCCCGCGAGGGACGCGCACTCATGGTCCATTCCAGTGGCAACGAGCAGCGCCTCGAGTTTCACGTCCATGACCATCATTGGGAGCCCACCGACCTGGATGGCATCACCGTGATGAAGCGGCCGACCAACAAGCGTTCGCAGCAGAGAAAGACCGGCTGGAGTGCAGCCCGAGGACAAGTGCGCAGTCGACGCGCCTCGTGGATGCGACGCTATGATCCCTCCAACGCAGAAACTACATCTGAAACTTCCTGACCGTCGATGAAACCGCAGGTCAGGAAGTGTGCTCCCCGCCTACGCGGGGATGAGCCCGCACCCGCAGATAGAAGTCCAGCCAAAGAGCCGTGCTCCCCGCCTACGCGGGGATGAGCCCTGAGACTGATTGAAAACGTACTCAGCACCGCCGTGCTCCCCGCCTACGCGGGGATGAGCCCGCCGGCGCGGTGACGGCAACCTCCAGCGGGAGGTGCTCCCCGCCTACGCGGGGATGAGCCCAGCCGGTTGACCTTCTTCATGCCCGGCGTGACGTGCTCCCCGCCTACGCGGGGATGAGCCCGCCTTGAAGCTGAGCTCGTACGACTTGGCGTCGTGCTCCCCGCCTACGCGGGGATGAGCCCGATCTGCGGGCGCAGATCAGTGAGCATGAGGCGTGCTCCCCGCCTACGCGGGGATGAGCCCCCGGACGACGCTTCGTAGTCTTAGCGCCCCAAGTGCTCCCCGCCTACGCGGGGATGAGCCCCTGCAGTGCGTCGAATCTGGGAAGACCATGTAGTGCTCCCCGCCTACGCGGGGATGAGCCCACTCGGGGATCGACATCCTCTCTCGACACGATGTGCTCCCCGCCTACGCGGGGATGAGCCCTGCTGATCCGCGGTGGAGATCCGCGCATACCCGTGCTCCCCGCCTACGCGGGGATGAGCCCAGCGAGTACTCGGCCGGTTCTCCGGAAGTCTCGTGCTCCCCGCCTACGCGGGGATGAGCCCGTGTACGACACGCGGCGATTCATCGCGCCCCTGCGCTCCCCGCCTACGCGGGGATGAGCCCTCGCACCCAAAGTCAGCGCGCCCCTGCGTCATGTGCTCCCCGCCTACGCGGGGATGAGCCCAGCCGCACCGTGTGACGGATCGGGTCAATCTCGTGCTCCCCGCCTACGCGGGGATGAGCCCGTTGTCAGCATGTCCACGGTGGAGTGGCAGAAGTGCTCCCCGCCTACGCGGGGATGAGCCCAACGGCACGCTGTCCTCGATCGGCATCGACGAGTGCTCCCCGCCTACGCGGGGATGAGCCCTGTCGGACGACGACTACGCAGAGCTGGTTAACGTGCTCCCCGCCTACGCGGGGATGAGCCCGGGTCGCCGCCCTCGCCCCACTCGGCCCAGGTGTGCTCCCCGCCTACGCGGGGATGAGCCCTGGACGCGCTGCCCGTGGGGACGAAGGTCGTGGTGCTCCCCGCCTACGCGGGGATGAGCCCATCGCCGCGGGCGGGAACGCCATGCAGGCGGCGTGCTCCCCGCCTACGCGGGGATGAGCCCGAGAGTGAGCTGCACCGGCTCCGCGAATCTGCGTGCTCCCCGCCTACGCGGGGATGAGCCGGTCGCACCGACCGGGGTCAACGCTGTGATGTGGTGCTCCCCGCCTACGCGGGGATGAGCCCCCGGTATTCCCCGCTGGCCCCGTGAGGCTGTCGTGCTCCCCGCCTACGCGGGGATGAGCCCGCGATCGACTCCATGACGATCACGTCGCCGTTGTGCTCCCCGCCTACGCGGGGATGAGCCCAGGCGTGCCGGGGTGGTGTCCTCCGGGATGGAGTGCTCCCCGCCTACGCGGGGATGAGCCCCACTCCGTGGCGAAGGGACGCCGGAGGGCCACGTGCTCCCCGCCTACGCGGGGATGAGCCCATGGCCGCCGACTTCGGCTCCGCCCTCCTCGAGTGCTCCCCGCCTACGCGGGGATGAGCCCCAGCAGCTCGGCTACACAGCGGAGAATGCCGCGTGCTCCCCGCCTACGCGGGGATGAGCCCCTGGTCACCGGCACCCGGATGCAGAACGTCGGGTGCTCCCCGCCTACGCGGGGATGAGCCCTCGCCCAATAGGACGGGTGTGCCGGTGGTGGGGTGCTCCCCGCCTACGCGGGGATGAGCCGAAGGTGGCCCGTGAGGGCATTGTTGCTGATGCGTGCTCCCCGCCTACGCGGGGATGAGCCGGACCCACCTCACGAGCCATCCACGTCATCAGCGTGCTCCCCGCCTACGCGGGGATGAGCCCGCGGAGTCCATCGCCGCCGCACGCACCGATGTGTGCTCCCCGCCTACGCGGGGATGAGCCCCGCTGTAGCGCACGGGTGGTGCGGGGCCCGAAGTGCTCCCCGCCTACGCGGAGATGAGCCCGTCCCCACGTGGGCGACGCGGGCGAAGGTCAGGTGTTCCCCGCCTGCGCGGGGATGAGCCCATCTGCGAAGTGCCTGCGCCGACCAGCATGCCGTGTTCCCCGCCTGCGCGGGGATGAGCCCGCCCGGAGTGCGGGGGAGAAGGGGCTTCCGACGTGTTCCCCGCCTGCGCGGGGATGAGCCCGAGCCCAGACGGGCGCCGGCGGACGAGCCCCGGTGTTCCCCGCCTGCGCGGCGATGAGTCGCTGTCCGGACTGGCCCGGCCAGTCCGGGCAGCGTGCCCCTGCCGACAAGTGAATGCGCCCAGGTCATTAACCCCAAGTAATGGCCCCCGACATGCAAGCCACTCCCTCGACGATGCACCCGTCCGGAGGACCGCAACGTCAGCGCGTCGCCCAGCCCATGGCCGCGGCGCGCTGGTCCAATGGGCACCCTTCCATATCACCCAAACATGTGCTGTCTTAATTAACAGGTTCCGTGCTACGATGTGGTCTACATCACTAACCAAGAGGAAAGGCTCCGTCATACGATGTCGACTACCACGGTCAGAGTGTGGCCCGCCGCCCGCTCCCCACCACCGCCGCAGCGCGCCCTACAGATCGGTGCTCCGCGGTCACGCACCAGAGCACGCGTTGGAGTCGCGCTGGTCGAGGTCGACCGGCGGGAGCGTCGTCGACATCGGCGACTCTTCCGCCGGTGGCTCAACGTGCGACTCGATGTCCAACCCACCCGAGAGCACACCGCCACGCGCTCCCACGGGGACGGTCACGGCACAACCCTCACCTCTGCGGAGGTCGAGAGCTGCCAGCCAAGCGACCGGAGGCCCGGCCCGGCACCTGCAGAACTCACGCCGCCGGAATCGCACCAAGTGTGTGACCACGCCACCAACGTGGAGGTGCGGTCACACACCGCGTGCGTCATGCCCGAGCTTCACTCCGCCCGGCGCCGCCGCAGCCACTCGAGCACGGATTCCTGGTCCTCCCCCAGCGTCGGCGGGCGCTTCGCATACGTCGCTGGCGTCCGGCTGTAGGTCACCGGGTGCCGGACGGTCGGGACCGCGTCGTCGCCCTCCCCGGCCTCCGCCACGGGTGCCAGTCCCAACGAGGCCGCGAACTCGACGCCTTCATCGATGCCGAGGATGGGCGAGCATGGGACCCCGACAGCCTGCAGCGCTTCGAACCAGTGGTCCGCGGATCCTGCGGCCAGCGCGTCCACCAGCAGGGGCCGCAGCTCATCACGGTTCGTGTTCCGTCCCGCCATCGTGGCGAACCGTGGGTCCTCGCTCAGCTCTGGCAGCCCGAGCACGCCCATCAGCAGACGGAACTGACGGTCATTGCCCACACAGATCACCAGGTCACGGTCAGCGGCGGGGAACGGGCCGTAGGGATACAGGCTGGGATGGTCATTCCCCAGCCGGCGCGGCACGTTGCCGGCGGCCACGTACCCGGAGGTCTGGTTGACCAGTCCGGACAGTGCCGAGGAGAGCAGATCCAGCTCCAGGCGCTGCCCCTGGCCGGACCGTTCCCGCTCGCGCAGCGCCCCGAGGATCCCCACGGCGCAGTGCAGCCCGGTGATGACGTCGAACATCGCCACTCCAGCCCGCTGCGGAGCCCCATCCGGATCCCCGGTCACCGACATGAAGCCGGAGACCGCCTGGGCCAACAGATCATATCCGGGCATCGTCCGGCCGCCCGCGGTGCCGAATCCGGTGATGCTGGCATGCACCACCTGAGGCCAGCGGCGAGCCACCGAGGCGGCGTCGAGGCCGAACTTCTCCAGCCCGCCCGGCTTGAAGTTCTCCACGAAGACGTCGGCCACGTCGAGGAGCTCGTGGGCGGTCTGCAGATCACCGGGCTCCTTGAGATCCAGGACGATCGACTGCTTGTTGCGGTTCGCCGAGAGATAGTAGGTACTCACTCCGTCGCGCTCCGGCGGCAGCCACTGGCGGGTGTCATCCCCGCCGGGACCCTCCACCTTGATCACGGTGGCTCCCATATCGGCCAGCAGCATGGTGCAGTAGGGCCCGGCCAGCACTCGGGAGAAGTCCGCGACGACGACGCCAGCCAGCGGGCCGGGGCCCCCCTCCGCAGTGCCTGCCATCCTGTCCCCCGATCGCCGTCGATGCTGTGTCTGGCACCACACAACCACGGTGATTAGGCTTTGTCTAAGACAGATTCGCATCACAGCTGATGCTGCATCAGCAATAATCGCCGGACGGTGAGGAAGCAGGGTCTCGGTGGAGGTTCATCAGGCACAGGCCTTCATCGCAGTGGCCGAGGAGCTGCACTTCGGGCGAGCGGCGGCCCGCCTCCGCATGGCCCAGCCGCCCTTGAGCCGGCTCATCAAGCAGCTGGAGCGCTCCCTGGGCGCCCCGCTCTTCGAGCGCAGCACCCGCCACGTGAAGCTCACCGCGGCAGGAAGGGCCCTTCTGGATCCGGCTCGCCATCTGGTCGAAGCCTCCGAGGCGGCGGAGCGGGCAGTGCACAGCACCCTCACGGGGGAGACCGGTCGCGTGCGCGTCGGATTCGCCGGCGCCTCCATCAACAGGAAGGTCGGCGAGCTGGCCCGGCAGGTGCGCACGGCCCGCCCCGGGCTGATGCTCGAGCTCTACAGCTCCCAGTTCTCCCACCTCGGGCTGGAGCGGGTGTTGGACGGCTCCTTGGACCTGGTGATCGGCCGCTGGGACTTCCTCCCTGCCGAAGTGGACTCCGCGGTGATCGCCTTGGAGGAGGTCATGGTCGTCCTCCCCTCCGCTCATCCGCTGGCCTCACAGTCGTCCGTGGACATGGCCGACCTGGCCGAAGAATCGTGGATCACGCTGCCCGGCGGACTGGGGGCGGCCCTGCCCAACCGCCTGAACTCTCTGGCCATGGCATCCGGCTTCGTTCCCCGGGTCGCGCAGACGGCCCCGGACTCCTGGACCCAGGTGGTGCTGGTCGGCGCACAGATGGGGTGCGGACTCAGCCTGGACTCCGTCCGAGACAACGTCTCCTCCGAGGGCGTCCTGTTCAGCTCCATCGCCGGGGAAGACAGACCTCTGGAAGTGCGCATGATCTGGCGGCGCACCGATGACAATCCCGCCCTGCACACGGTGATCGAGATCGCGCAGGACGCCTTCCCCGATCCGCGATCGCCTTCCGCGTCCCGGTGAGCCGCCGACGTCGCCGACGATTCTTCCTCAATCCGTATCAATCTGCCCCAGAATATGCATTGTGGCGGAATAGCGCGCCGGATCGGGCCTCGCTCCCCCGAACGGAACCCCGCACGGCAGCCACCGGCGGCCTTCGACCCCCTGGACCGCAGGGTCCACGTTGCCAAACGCTCCATACGCTGATTACGTGTTGTCAGCCAGAGTGAGGGGCAGGCCGTCGGAGTCCTCACGCTTCCGCCTCCCGCCCGCAGCCCGCCCGCGTCACGCGACGAAGGAGTCTTGATGACCACCAGCAGCCCCACCCTCCGCCGTACCGACCTGATGGGCATCGAGACTCAGCTCTCGGCCGAGGAGATCTCCACTCGGGACAGAGTGGCGGAGTTCGTGGATCGCCGCATCCGTCCGCACATCGCCCGCTGGTACGACGAGGCGGTCCTGCCCACGGAGCTGTTCCCGGAGATGGCGGAGCTAGGGCTGTTCGGCATGCACCTGAGCGGCTACGGCTGCGCAGGGCGCAGCGCCACCGAGTACGGGCTGGCCATGCAGGAGCTGGAGGCCGGGGACTCGGGGATCCGCACGGTGGTCTCCGTGCAGGGCTCGCTGGCGATGTCGGCCATCCACAAGCACGGCTCCGAGGCCCAGAAGCAGCAGTGGCTGCCGGGCATGGCCGCCGGGGAGATGATCGGCTGCTTCGGGCTGACCGAGCCCACCGCCGGCTCGGACCCGGGAGGCATGGCCACCCGCGCCCGCCGCGAGGGCGACGAGTGGGTGCTCGACGGCGCGAAGCGCTGGATCGGCCTGGCCACCATCGCGGGTGTGGCGATCATCTGGGCCAAGGTCGCGGCCGGGGAGTCCGAGGCAGCCGTCGACGGCGAGCACCGCACCCGCCCCGACGACGCGGGCGAGGTGGTGCGCGGCTTCATCGTGCCCACCGACACCCCCGGGTTCCGGGCCGAGGCCATCGAGCGGAAACTCTCCATGCGGGCCTCGCTGCAGTGCGACATCGTCCTGGACAGCGTCCGCCTGCCGGCCGATGCGATCCTGCCGAAGCACCCGGGCCTGCGCGGCCCCTTCTCCTGCCTCTCGGAGGCCCGCTACGGCATCGCCTGGGGCGCGATGGGCGCGGCCCGGGACGCCTTGGAGGCGGCCCTGGACTACGCGGCGGAGCGCCAGCAGTTCGGTCGCCCGCTCTCCGGCTACCAGCTGACCCAGAAGAAGCTCACGGACATGGCCCTGGAGCTCACCAAGGGCCAGCTGCTGGCCCTGCAGCTGGGCCGGGCGAAGGACGCCGGCACGCTGGAGAACCACATGATCTCCGTAGGCAAGCTGAACAACTGTCGGGCCGCCATCGAGATCTGCCGAGAGGCCCGCACCATCTTGGGCGGCAACGGCATCACCGCCGAACATTCGCCGCTGCGGCATGCCAACAACCTGGAGTCGGTGCGCACCTATGAGGGCACTGACGAGGTCCACACCCTGATCATCGGTCAGCGGCTCACGGGGGAGGCTGCCTTCCGCTGAGCGACCGGCTCCTCAGAGGCGGGCGGGCCACACGTGAGCGGCCCGCCCAGCAGCGTTGCGGCATCCGGCGGACAGTCCTGCGCTCAACGCGAAGGACTCGTCGTGTTCATCTGTCGATCGCGTGCATGATGTGCTTGACCCGGGTGTATTCCTCCACCGCATACCCGGAGAGATCCTTCCCATGCCCAGAAGCCTTGAACCCACCATGAGGCATCTCCGCGACCAGCAACAGATGCGTATTGACCCACACACACCCGAAGTCCAGATCCCGGGTGAACCGCATCGCCCGCGCCCCATCAGCCGTCCACACACTCGAAGCCAACGCATAATCCACCCCATTGGCCAGCTCCAACGCCTCATCCTCCGAAGAGAACGCCTGCACCGTGAGCACCGGCCCGAAGACCTCCTCCTGCACGATCGCATCCGACTGCTCAACCCCGGTGATGATCGTGGGCTCAAAGAAGAACCCGGGACTCTCCGGGACCGGACGACCCCCGGTGAGGATCCGCGCATGCCCCGGCAGACCCTCGATCTTGGCCTGCACCGCCGCGAAATGCCGCGCATTGTTCAACGGCCCATAATCATTGAGCCCATCATCGACATTGCCGGTCCGGGTCGCTTCCGCCGCAGCCACCAGATGCTCCACCAACTCATCATGAGCCGCCTCTTCGACCAACACCCGAGTCACCGCCGTACAGTCCTGCCCCGCATTGAACGTGCCTGACTCCACCACAGCCTTCGCCACCGCAGCCAGGTCCGCATCCGCGAAGACCACCGCCGGAGCCTTCCCTCCGAGCTCCAGATGCGTGCGCTTCAACCCCGCCGAGGCGGCCACCGCCTCTCCAGCCCGCACCGACCCGGTCAACGAGACCATCGCCGCAGCCCGATGCTCCGTGAGCAGCCGCCCGGTCGAACCATCACCGAGGACCACATTGACCACCCCGGCCGGGAAGATCTCCCCAGCCAGCCTC